>NZ_JBIBZN010000045.1:0-1003 GCF_043084305.1 Streptomyces sp. NPDC014656 | reverse complement strand
TCCATCCCCGCCGCCCGCGCCGCCTCGATCCCGAGCGGACTGTCCTCGACCACGGCACACCGCTCCGGCGCCACCCCCATCCGCTCGGCCGCCCGCAGGAAGAGGTCCGGCGCGGGCTTGCCCCGGCCGACGTCGTCCGCGCTGAAGACGTGCTCCTCGGGGAACCACGCGTCAAGACCGGTCTTCCGGTGCCCGACCCGGATGCGCTCGTGACTCCCGGACGAGGCCACGCAGTACGGCAGAGCTGCGGCCCGCAGCTGCGCCAGCACCTCCACGACACCCCGCACGGGCTCCAGCTCCCGCCGGAACGCCTCGAAGACCCGCCCGTGGAACTCCTCGTCGAACTCCGCGGGAAGCCGCCGACCCGACCGCTCCAGCACCAGGTCGTGGATACGGTGCACCGCCCCGCCCATGTAGTCCCGCAGCGAGTCCTCGTAGCTGGTGGGATGGCCCAGCTCCGTCAGGTAGCCGGCGAGGATGGTGTTGGAGAGGGGCTCGCTGTCCACGAGCACCCCGTCGTTGTCGAAGACGACCAGGTCGTAGCGCATGGCACCGACCTTAATTCTCCTGAACGCAGAAATGCCTCGGGCCCCGGAAACCTGTTTACACAAGGTTTCCGGGGCCCGAGGCCAAAGAAAGTTCGGCGGCGTCCTACTCTCCCACAGGGTCCCCCCTGCAGTACCATCGGCGCTGTAAGGCTTAGCTTCCGGGTTCGGAATGTAACCGGGCGTTTCCCTCACGCTATGACCACCGAAACACTACGAAACACACCAGCAACCACAACCCACTCAAGATGGGTATGTGGTTGGTGTTCGTGGTTTCAGAACCAACACAGTGGACGCGAGCAACTGAGGACAAGCCCTCGGCCTATTAGTACCGGTCAACTCCACCCCTTACAGGGCTTCCATATCCGGCCTATCAACCCAGTCGTCTACTGGGAGCCTTACCCTCTCAAGGAGGTGGGAATACTCATCTCGAAGCAGGCTTCCCGCTTAGATGCTTT
>NZ_JBIBZN010000044.1:0-1276 GCF_043084305.1 Streptomyces sp. NPDC014656 | reverse complement strand
GCCACCCGTCCTTCGTGATGTCGAACTCCTTCGCGGACCAGACGCTGGCCCAGATCGAGCTGTTCACGAAGCCGGAGCAGTACCCGACCGACGTCTACACGCTCCCCAAGCACCTCGACGAGAAGGTCGCCCGCCTCCACCTCGACGCCCTCGGCGTGAAGCTCACGACCCTCCGCCCGGAGCAGGCCGCCTACATCGGCGTCAAGGTCGAGGGCCCGTACAAGCCGGACCACTACCGCTACTGATCCGTCCCCGGCACCCCGCCGGCCGACGCGACGACCCAGCAGGCCCCCGGCACCCGTGCCGGGGGCCTGCCCCGTTCCCCACCCCCGAGGACCACGCGATGCCCCGCGGCCGCTACTCGCTCCACGACCCGCACGACCACACCCCCCTCGGCGAAGAGCACTTCCACTGCGCCCCCGGCCCCTCCGGCTGGCGCTACGTCTCCCAGACCACCACCCCCGACGGCGACCACCGGGGCTCGGTCGACCTCGCCGTCGACGAACTGGGCCGACCCATTCGCCTCGAACTCCACGCGTCGAGCTGGCAGGTCCGCGGCGCGGCCCTCGACGGCGTCACCTGGGTCCGCACGGACCCCACCGGAACCGACGCCACCGAAGGCAACGTCCGCGCCCACGCCTTCACCGGCACGTCGCCGGCCTTCCTGATCGCCCTCACCCGCCTCCTGCGCCTCACCCCCGGCGCCCCCGAGACCCGCGTCCGCCTCGTCGCCTTCACGGACCCCGTCCTCGCCCCCCTCACCGTCGACCAGTCCTGGGCCCTCCTGGGAAGCGAACAGCACCCCACCGACCACGGCCCCCTGACCGTCGACGCGTACCAGGTCAGTGCCCTGGACACGGGGGAGCGGCACACCGTCCACATCGCCGGCGACGTGGTCCTCGCGGCCCCCGGCCTGGAACTGGAAGACCTCGACACACCCCCCTCGGCCTTCCCGGCCTGACACCGCGCCCCCGCCGACCCCGCCGATGTGCGACGGGCCCCGCGGAGCTGGTACTGTCCTCCGGTGCCCGAAAAAACCGTTGACACGGTGGACGCGGGGAGGTAGATTCAGATGGTTGCCTGGAGCTGGACAGCTCGGCAGCAATCAACTAGAGTCTGACTCACTCCCGATTCTTTATCTCGAATCAAGAAAAGCCACCGATTAGGCGGCCGGAAATGATTCTGATAAAGTCGGAAAGCGCCGGAAGGCCCCGAGGAAAACAAATTCGGGACCGGAAAGCACCGAGGAAATCGGATCGGAAAGATCTGATAGAGT
>NZ_JBIBZN010000042.1:0-1652 GCF_043084305.1 Streptomyces sp. NPDC014656 | reverse complement strand
TTCCCCACTGCTGCCTCCCGTAGGAGTCTGGGCCGTGTCTCAGTCCCAGTGTGGCCGGTCGCCCTCTCAGGCCGGCTACCCGTCGTCGCCTTGGTGAGCCACTACCTCACCAACAAGCTGATAGGCCGCGGGCTCATCCTGCACCGCCGGAGCTTTACACCATCCACCATGCGATGGACAGTCATATCCGGTATTAGACCCCGTTTCCAGGGCTTGTCCCAGAGTGCAGGGCAGATTGCCCACGTGTTACTCACCCGTTCGCCACTAATCCCCGCCCGAAAGCGGTTCATCGTTCGACTTGCATGTGTTAAGCACGCCGCCAGCGTTCGTCCTGAGCCAGGATCAAACTCTCCGTGAATGTGTACCGGTAATCCGGTGCAACAGACATGAGAGCGGTGCGACAAGAAGGAATAGTCCCTGTCGCACACAGCGTCCTCGCTGTTGTATTTCAAAGGAACCTCAACCAGCCAGGAACCTGGCCGGTCGGGGTATCAACATATCTGGCGTTGACTTTTAGCACGCTGTTGAGTTCTCAAGGAACGGACGCTTCCTTCGTACTCACCCTCTCGGGCTTTCCTCCGGGCGCTTCCCTTCGGTATTTCGTGTTCCCGACTCTATCAGACTCTTTCGCGTCCGATTTCCTCGGTGCCTTTCCGGTTCCAGCTCCGCGTTTCCGCTTCGCTTTTCCCTTTCCGGCGGTTCCGACTCTATCAGAGGAATTTCGCCGGCTTGACCGGCGGTCCGTTCTGGTGAATCGGTGGCTTCTCCGTGCGGATGTTTGATCCGGAGCGAGAAGCAGGAAGATGTTCAACCTTCGCCTCCAGGACTGTACCAGCTCCCGGGCAACTGTTCGAATCTACCTCCCCGGTCCGACCGCGTCAACGGTTTTTCCGGGGCGTCGAGGACAGTACCAGCTCACGGCCGTCCGATGCACATCAGGTGGCCACAGGGACACCGCTCCCGGTCTCGTCGGCTGCGAGGTCGCCGGTACGGCTGGCGCGGGCTGCTCGGCCGCCGACCGCGTAGACGTAGACGAGGAAGGCTGCCTCGGCGGCCGCGCCGATGGTGATGCGGGCCCAGGTGGGCAGGCCGGAGGGGGTGACGAAGGCTTCGATGACGCCGGAGACCAGGAGGACCAGGGCGAGGCCGAGGGCCATGCCGAGGGCTGCGCGGCCTTCCTGAGCGAGGGCGTCGCGGCGGCGGCGTGGGCCGGGGTCGATGACGGTCCAGCCGAGGCGCAGGCCGGTGCCGGCGGCGACGAAGACCGCGGTCAGTTCGAGCAGGCCGTGCGGGACGAGCAGGCCGAGGAAGGTGTCCAGGCGGCCGGCCGAGGCCATCAGGCCGATGCCCACGCCGATGTTCACCATGTTGAGGAGCAGGACCGCGAACACCGGGAGGCAGAGGAACGCGCCGAGGACCAGGCAGAGGGCGGCGGCCTGGGCGTTGTTCGTCCAGACCTGGGCGGCGAAGGAGGTCGCCGGATGGCTGGAGTAGTACGCCTCGTAGTCGCCGCCGGGACGGGTGAGTTCGCGGAGTTCGGCGGGGGCGGCGATGGCGGACCGGACCTCGGGGTGGGTGGCCACCCACCAGCCGATCAGGGCGGCGACCAGCAGGGAGGCGACGGCGGTCGGGGCCCACCAGGTGCGGGTGCG
>NZ_JBIBZN010000041.1:0-3773 GCF_043084305.1 Streptomyces sp. NPDC014656 | reverse complement strand
CGGGCGGGCCTGGAGAAGCTCGGCGGACGCGCGGTCATCAACTCGGTCAACTACGAGGACGGCGACGGCCCCGAGTCCCGCTTCGCCAAGGTCACGGCGCTGGCGCGGGAGCACGGCGCCGCGCTGATGGCGCTGACCATCGACGAGGAGGGCCAGGCCCGGACGGCGGAGAAGAAGGTCGCGATCGCGGAGCGCCTGATCGAGGACCTCACCGGCAACTGGGGCATCCGCGAGTCGGACATCCTCATCGACACCCTGACCTTCACCCTCTGCACCGGTCAGGAGGAGTCCCGCAAGGACGGCGTCGCCACGATCGAGGCGATCCGCGAGCTCAAGCGCCGCCACCCGGACGTCCAGACGACCCTGGGCCTGTCGAACATCTCCTTCGGCCTCAATCCGGCCGCCCGGCTCGTCCTCAACTCGGTCTTCCTGGACGAGTGCGTGAAGGCCGGCCTGGACTCGGCCATCGTCCACGCCTCGAAGATCCTCCCGATCGCCCGGATCGCCCCCGAACAGGTCGAGGTGGCGCTCGACCTCATCCACGACCGGCGGCGGGACGGCTACGACCCGCTCCAGCGGCTCCTGGAGCTGTTCGAGGGCGCCACCGCCCAGTCCCTCAAGGCCGGCAAGGCCGAGGAGCTGGCCGCGCTGCCGCTGGAGGAGCGCCTCAGGCGCCGGATCGTCGACGGCGAGAAGAACGGCCTGGAGGCCGACCTCGACGAGGCCCTCGCCGGGCGGCCGGCCCTGGAGATCGTCAACGACGTGCTGCTCGACGGCATGAAGACGGTCGGCGAGCTCTTCGGCTCGGGAAAGATGCAGCTGCCGTTCGTGCTCCAGTCCGCCGAGGTCATGAAGACCGCGGTCGCCCACCTCGAACCGCACATGGAGAGGTCCGACGCCGACGGCAAGGGCACGATCGTGCTCGCCACCGTCCGCGGCGACGTCCACGACATCGGCAAGAACCTCGTCGACATCATCCTCTCCAACAACGGCTACGACGTCGTCAACATCGGCATCAAGCAGCCCGTCTCCGCGATCCTGGAGGCCACCGAGGAACACCGGGCCGACGTCATCGGCATGTCCGGCCTCCTGGTGAAGTCCACGGTGATCATGAAGGAGAACCTGGAGGAGCTGAACCAGCGCGACCTCGCCGCCAAGTACCCGGTGATCCTCGGCGGCGCCGCCCTGACCAGGGCCTACGTCGAGCAGGACCTCCACGGGATCTACCGGGGCGAGGTCCGCTACGCCCGGGACGCCTTCGAGGGCCTGCGCCTCATGGACGCGCTGATGGCCGTGAAGCGGGGCGTCCCCGGAGCCGTACTGCCCCCGCTCAAGCAGCGGCGGGTGCCGAAGCGGGAGGTGCCGCTCCAGGTGCGGGAGCCCGAGCCCGGCGGCCGCTCCGACGTCGCCACCGACCACCCCGTGCCCGAGCCCCCCTTCCTGGGCACGCGGGTCGTCACCGGCATCCCGCTGGCCGAGTACGCCCCCTGGCTGGACGAGGCGGCGCTCCTCAAGGGCCAGTGGGGGCTCAAGGACCCCGCGACCGCCGGGACGGAGGGCCGGCCCCGGCTGCGCGCCCTGCTGGACCGGGTCGAGCGCGAGGGCCTGGCGGAGGCGGCCGTGGTGTACGGCTGGTTCCCGTGCGTGTCCAAGGGCGACGACCTGATCGTCCTCGACGAGGACGGAGGCGAGCGGACCCGCTTCACCTTCCCCCGCCAGCGGCGGGGCCGCCGCCTCTGCCTCGCCGACTTCCACCGCGCCGAGGACTCGGGGGAGGTCGACACCGTCGCCCTCCAGGTCGTCACCGTCGGCTCCCGGATCGGCGAGGAGACCGCCCGCCTCTTCGCCGCCGACGCCTACCGCGACTACCTCGAACTCCACGGCCTGTCCGTGCAGCTGGCCGAGGCGCTGGCCGAGTACTGGCACGCGCGCGTCCGCGCCGAGTGGGGCATCGCCGGAGCGGACCCGGACGGCCTGGCCGGCATGCTCCGCACCGAGTACCGGGGCTGCCGCTACTCGCTGGGCTACCCCGCCTGCCCCGACCTGGAGGACCGCGCCAAGATCGCCGAACTGCTCCGGCCGGAACGGATCGGGGTGCACCTCTCCGAGGAGTTCCAGCTCCACCCCGAGCAGTCCACCGACGCGATCGTCGTCCACCACCCGGAGGCGGGCTACTTCAACGCGGGAGGCCGCAGGTGACACCCACGTACTCCTTCGAGTTCTTCCCGCCGAAGACCGACCGGGGCGAACGGGCGCTGTGGGACGCGATCCGCCGCGTGGAGGCGCTGAGACCGGACTTCGTCTCGGTCACCTACGGCGCCGGCGGCTCCTCCCGGGACCGGACCGTCGGGGTGACCCAGCGGATCGTCACCGAGACCACCCTCCGGCCGGTCGCCCACCTCACCGCCGTCGGCCACTCCGTCGCCGAACTGCGGGCGATCATCGGCGCCTACGCCGACGCGGGCGTGAAGGACGTGCTCGTGCTGCGCGGCGACCCTCCCGGCGACCCGCGCGGCCCCTGGACCCCGCACCCGGACGGCTACCGGTACGCGTACGAACTCGTCGAACTGGTGCGGTCCCTGGGCGACTTCCGGATCGGGGTGGCCGCCTTCCCCGAGGGCCACCCGCGCTCGTCCGACCCGGAGAGCGACCTCGCGCACTTCGTCGCCAAGTGCCGGGCCGGCGCCGACTACGCCCTCACGCAGATGTTCTTCGACCCCGAGGACTACCTGCGGCTGCGCGACCGGGTCGCCGCCGCAGGCTGCGACGTCCCGATCATCCCGGAGATCATGCCCGCCACCGACGTCCGCCAGATCCGCCGCTTCGCCGAGCTCTCCGACGCCGCCTTCCCCGAGGAACTGGCGCACCGCCTGGAGGCCGCGAAGGACGACCCGGCACGCGCCCACCGCATCGGCGTCGAGCACGCGACGGGCATGGGCCTGCGCCTCCTCGACGAGGGCGCCCCGGGCCTGCATTACATCACCCTCAACAAGTCGACGGCGGCCCTGGAGATCCACCGGGCCGTCCTCAGCGCCAGGAGAGTCGCAGCCCATGTCTGATGTCACCGCCGCCCCGTTCACCGACTTCAAGGTCGCGGACCCGTCCCTGGCCGGTTTCGGCCGCAAGGAGATCACCCTCGCCGAGCACGAGATGCCCGGCCTGATGGCGATCCGCCGCGAGTACGCCGAGGCGCGGCCGCTCGCCGGCGCCCGCATCACCGGCTCCCTCCACATGACGGTCCAGACGGCCGTCCTCATCGAGACGCTGGTCGCCCTCGGCGCCGAGGTCCGCTGGGTGTCCTGCAACATCTACTCCACCCAGGACCACGCCGCCGCCGCGATCGCCGCCGCCGGCATCCCGGTCTTCGCCTGGAAGGGCGAGACCCTGGAGGAGTACTGGTGGTGCACCGAGCAGGCCCTCACCTGGCCCGGCGGCGAGGGCCCGAACATGATCCTGGACGACGGCGGTGACGCCACGCTCCTCGTCCACAAGGGTGTGGAATACCGGAAGACCGGCGTGCTGCCGGAGGCGGAGAACGAGGAACTGGCCGTCGTCCGCGCCCTGCTGGAGAACAGCCCGCTGGACTGGCCGGCGCTCGCCGCCTCGATCCGGGGCGTCACGGAGGAGACGACGACGGGCGTCCACCGCCTCTACGAGATGCACCGCGAAGGGCAGCTCCTCTTCCCGGCGATCAACGTGAACGACGCCGTGACGAAGTCGAAGTTCGACAACAAGTACGGCTGCCGTCACTCCCTGATCGACGGCATCAACCG
>NZ_JBIBZN010000040.1:0-4228 GCF_043084305.1 Streptomyces sp. NPDC014656 | reverse complement strand
AGATACGCGCCGACCTCCACCTCGGCCTGCTCCAACTCGCCTGCAGCATCATCTGCTTGAGACGCCTGCGAACCTCATTCTGAAACGATCAGTAAAGCCCCGAGGCAGCGGAGTTGCTGACGCATGAATATCCCCCA
The DNA here is from genome assembly GCF_043084305.1 of Streptomyces sp. NPDC014656. Taxonomy (NCBI): domain Bacteria; kingdom Bacillati; phylum Actinomycetota; class Actinomycetes; order Kitasatosporales; family Streptomycetaceae; genus Streptomyces; species Streptomyces sp. NPDC014656. Next base: position 4,091 of record NZ_JBIBZN010000040.1, on the reverse strand, counting down.
GTTCTGGAGAGCCACCCGAGCAGGCCCTAAGAAAACGCTGATCCAGGACCCGTTTCGGTCCCGACATTCCTCGACGCTATAGCGGTCGCCATCACGTGACCATGGGGCAAACCCCCGGCTCAGCCACGGACAGTCCTCACCTCGGACGCTCCGGCCCGCAGCGCCCTGACGGGAGTCAGCCGCACGTCAGCAGCCGGCGAGCCGGGGCAGAGCCGTCGACAAGAACTCGCGCAGATAGGCGGGGCAGACACCCCAAAGGCAGTAAAAACAGATTGCGAGACAGATCTCGTGCTGCCGCGTGAGTGGCTGTGCTACTCGACGCGGAACCCGCCGTAAGCCTCGGCGCGCCGCAGGTAGTCGATCCACTCATCCCAGCGCGAGTCCTCGGCCATCGTCCCGGCCTTGGCGGATTCGGGCTGACCTTCGAGAGCGGTCAGGGCCGCACCGATTTCCGCAGGCGTCACCAACCAGCCGTCGTTGCTTTGGCCGATCTTGCACTCGGGAATGCCGGTCGGCTGCTCGGCCTGCCACTCGAATGCGGCCGCCTGGGCGGCCAGGTAGGCGCGCACGGACTCCGGCCGCTCAGGCGCCCCGGGGCTCTGCGCTGCGTAGACCTCAGCAATGGTCAACCCGAAATCCTCCAGGCGTGGCCACGGCGCTGCATGGTCGTGCGACAGCATTCCCAGACGATCCATGGCCGCCTTCGCGGGGCCCATGCTCGACGCATTGAAGCGGTAGCCGGGATCACCCGCTCCGTCCGGCTGCTCGATCGTCATGTCCCAGCCCACGGGACGCCCCTCCTCAATCTGTCCAGTCGGGGAGCCAGCGCTGACCACGAAGGCTCCGTGGTGCCGCTGGCAGGGACGCCCGAAGATCCCGGCGCCACAGTAGGACACGCAGGAAGGCGTTGTCGCGGGCGGTGCGCGGTTGACGGCGGCACGCCTCCGCCTGGTCAGAGCGGCAGGTGCTCGGACGGGAAGCAGATCTGCCGGTCGCTCCTGCAGATCTTCACCTCCGGGTCGAGGAGCCCGTAGGGACGCTCGAACGTCAGGAAGGTGACCATGCGACCGGATGGGAACCTCGCGACCGCCTGGTGCACCGGCCCCATCTCCTTGCTGCGCTTGACGTGGTCGAAGCGTGCCGGACCGCCCTCGGCGATCACGAAGCTCACGATGCGGACCTCATCGCGATTCTCCTCGCTGCTCACCCGGTCAGGCTCACCCGCAGCCGTGAAGAGCAGGCCGGGCGCGGGTGGCTCGTCAGGGAGTCGGCCGCAGTTGAGCGAGCTGTAGCCTTCCCGGATCTTTCCGTAGCAGAAGGTGCGTCCGTCGGGCATCCAGGCCAGGTCGCCGTACCTTGTGTCCAGACGATGGATCACGATCACTTCGTCGGCCGGTGGAATCTTGTGTCCTCCGGGTATCGGGATCTCGAACGCAGTCCGCAGGAAGGCGTGGTCACGATCGCCGACCGCCCCCTCGCTCAGGGGCCGCGCCGGCATCCTGTCGTACGGCCGCTGCGTGACTGCCGGCCGGGTACTGGCCGAGGACTTCGCCGCCGCTGGCTTCGAGGCATCCCGCGGCTGTTCCGCCCCCGACGCACAACCAGCAGCCAATGTCGCCAACACCATGAATGCGGCACCCATGAAAATCCGCTGCTTCAAGACAATTCCCCCGTACGTACGGTTCTAGTCCGGCAGACGATAGCGCCGAGAGGATCATTCATCCGGCCATTCGGGCTGTCAGCGGCCGGGTAGTCCGCAGGCCGTGACAGGAATCGCTGAGCGACTGGTACCGGATGACTACCGGGACGCACTCGCTGTCCGGCAACACGGTTCGACAGCGGGTCATCGTCTTGCCGGTGTGCACCTCAGGAGCACAAGGCGTGCTCGGCGGTGCTGACCAAGGTCGCGGTGACGTGGTCGGGCTGCAGCGCTCGGCCCGTATAGAGCAGGTCGAAGCTGTCGAAGCCGGTCAGCAGCCACAGCACGTCGGCGGCCTGGGCAGCGGTGAGGCCGTTGCGGAGCACGCCTTGCTCGGCAAGCCTGCCGGCGAGGTCGTTCATACCTTCGGCCCGTCCGCGTTCCAGGCGCTGGACCGCGCCGCCGACCGCTTCGGCGTCGAGCTGGGCCATCGAGAACAACGCGCGCAACACGTCCCGGTGCGCCGCGTACATCAGCACGTTGCCGCGGATGCCGCCGCGCAGGCCCTCCCGGGCATCCGGGTGGAGCACTGCGCGCACCATGTCGGTGAATCCGCCGCGCTGGAGCAGGTCCATGCCGAGCGCGTCGAACAAGCCCGCGCGTGAGCCGAAGACGGTGTAGACGGTGGAGCGCGACACCTCCGCGAGCCTGGCGACCTTGTCGACGCTGACCGGTTCGGCCGGCGCCTCGCACAGCCGCTGGTAGACGGCGTCGAGGATGCGGCGTCTCGTCTCCTCCGCGGCCCGGGCGCGCAGGCGCTGGTCGTACTTACGAGTGGGGGGCATGGCTCAGCACCCTAGCATTCGCTTGACAGCATGTCTTTTGAAAGACAGGCTGTCCGACGAAATCTGCGGCCCCTGCACCGCAGAGCGAAGGGAGCGGCATGCGCGTGATGATCCGGTACACGGTCAGACCGGAACACGTGGAGCGGAGCGTTGCGTTGCTGCGGGCCGTCTACGCGGACCTCGAACGGGCCCGTCCACGTGGCCTGCGTTACGACACCTTCCGGGTCGACGCCGGCGGCGGCTTTCTGGCCCTGATCGAGTCCGACGGCGATCCGGTGGCGGCCCCGCACCACCGGCTGGCCTCGTTCCAGCGCTACCGCGCCGCCCTGAGTGAGATCTGCACGGAGCCGCCCACCGTGGCCTACCTGGACGAAGTCGGCTCCTACCGATCCGAGTGACCACGGCCGACTCGACCACCAACGCACCCCACAGCAAGGAGACAGAGCGCATGATCCGGATTGCCGTCATCATCGGCAGCACCCGTCCCGGACGCCGGGCCGAGGCCGTGGCCCGGTGGGTCGCCGACACCTCCGTCCGCCATCCCGGCGTCGCCGCGGGCGAGGCGACCGTCGAGGTGGTCGACATAGCCGCATACGGACTCCCCCTGCTGGACGAGCCCGTGCCCGCGGCCTTCGGCCGCTACGCTCACGCTCACACCCGCCGATGGGCACAGACCATCGGCGCCTTCGACGGGTTCGTGTTCGTCACCCCGGAGTACAACCGCTCCGTCCCCGCCTCACTGAAGAACGCGATCGATTTCCTCTACGCGGAATGGCACCACAAGGCCGCCGGGTTCGTCGGCTACGGCGTGCACGGGGGCCTCCGCGCGGTGGAGCACCTGCGGCACGTGATGGCAGAGGCGAAGATCGCCGACGTGCGGACTCAGGTGGCCCTGGCGATGTTCACCGACTTCACGTTCACCGACCCCACCGATCCCACCGACCCGGGCACCTGCACACCGAGCGCCCGCCAGGAATCGACCCTCGTCACCATGCTCGACGAGATCATCGCCTGGTCCCAGGCACTCAAGCCGCTCCGCGACCCGTCGACGGCACCCGAACCGCTATCCGTCTGACGAGGACATCGGGCCGCCCCGCCCGCCGGTCCGCCTCCCTCGCTGGTCGACGGAGCGTTCGCATGCGTCATCGGAGCACCTCGACACGTCGGCCGGCCTCGACCACCGTGCGCAGGGGGAACGCGATGAGCAGCGCGACAGCGACGAGGAGGCCGCTGGCCCACAGCGGCCCGAGGTTCCCGGCCGCGGTGCCGAGGGTGACCGCGGCGATGAGGGGGCCGATGGCGGCGCCGACGTTGAGTGCCGCGGTCGCATAGGAGCCGGCCATGGTGGGGGCTCCGGCGGCCTCGTAGAGGACCCGGGCGATCAGGGTGCTGCCCAGCGCGAACGACAGCGCGCCCTGCACGAACACGAGGGTGAACAGGGCGACCGGCTGGTCGGCCGGCATCGCCAGGGCCGGCCAGCCGAGGAGGAGTGGCGGACCGCCGATTGCAAGGACTACTGATCTTTTCGTTAGTTCTGTGGGTTCGACGGCTTCGTTGGTGAGATCCTGATGCGGCGTCTTTCAAGCCTTCGTCTGTTGTTCCTCCTT
>NZ_JBIBZN010000039.1:0-4319 GCF_043084305.1 Streptomyces sp. NPDC014656 | reverse complement strand
GGAGCACGTCGCCCCCTCGAACGCTGCCGATGCGGCCGGGCAGACGTCCACGGCCGAAGCAGAGGACGCAGGCCAGACACCACCAGAGAGCGATGCGGAAACCCCGGCGCCTGGGCTGAACGTGTCCGGCAACCACAATGCGCTCATTGTGGCTGCTCTCGGCTCGGTGTTCCTGTCGACGGGCAAGCAGCCGCTGACCGTCATCGACCTGTCCGAGTTCGAGCTGAGGGCAGCCAGTCAAGGGTGGGTGTCCAAGAACGCCGACGACCTGCCCGTGACGGCGGCCGACGAGGCTGCCAAGGTTCTCTCCGTACCGAACAGCGCGCTGGCGGTGCTCGCCGGACTTCCCGGCCATGGTAAGCGGACCGCTGGTATCCGGGCCTTGTGGCGGACATCGCGCTCTCGGCTGGCCAGGGGCGGCTCGATGGAATTGAAAGAGATCGAGCCCGACTGGGAAGACCCCGCAGAGCCGGACTGCTCCGTGCTGCCCGATGCCCCCAACGTCGGCTACTTGCTGGATGTTGAAAGCGAGATGGCCGGCTGGGTGAACCCGGACCGCGTGGCTGGCGCCCTGGCCGTCCATGCGGAGAAGCTGGCGAAGATCGGGTCGTGTCTGGTCGTGATCGCTGATGAACGGGTCTGGCCGCAGGCAGCCGTGCATACCGCGGCCCTTGTCCCCGTGAAGACCAGGCCGTCGGCCCAACTGGTGGCCCGTACGCACTTGGAGTACGTGTACGACTTGCCGGGCCGCGCTGACCTTGTCACGGCCGATCGTACCGACCCCGTGGCGGGGACAGCTGCCCGGTTGCTGACCGACGAGTCCACACCGGCGGACGGAGCCCGGCTCGCCGCGCTGCTGGCAGCTGCGGACGGCTCACCCGAGAGCATTGAAACGGCGGTGAGCAGGTTCCAGGAGTGGTCCGCCGACGTCGGCACGGTGTTCGCGGCTACGACGCGGATGCCCGAAGACCGCGCGCTGCTCATCGCTGCCGTGTTCCTCAATGGTGAGGACGCCCTCACGATCCAGGATGGGGCCCGGGCACTGCTGGGAGACCATGAGCTTGACAGTGTGCGCGAGATCCTCACTGGGCCGGACCTGAGCGACAGGCTCACGTCGGTCAAGGCGAAGGTGTCAGGCCGACAGGCCTCCTTCGACCACCGGCCGGGGTACACCAGGGCGGTGCTCCTGCACCTGTGGCACCAGCGTCCGGACATCCACACCCCGCTACTGCGTTGGCTGGACGGTCTGGTGGACCGGGCGGGTACCAAGCGCCTGAAGCAGATCAGCGATCTGCTGGTGGAACTGGCCATCGCCGAGAACGACATCCGCGTGGTGGAGACGATCAAGAACTGGATCGACGTCAGCAACGACGAAGCGCACCTGCGGTTGATCGCCAGTGTTCTGAGCCGAACGGCACAGGCCGATCGGCTGGGCCCGGCTGTCCGTGCGAAACTCCTCGACTGGGCGAAGGACGGACAGGAAGCAGTGGCCCGGGTGGTGGCCATGGTCTGCCAGAGCGACTTCGCCCACCACTACCCGCGACAGGCGATCGTACGAATTCAGCACATCCTGGCGAGGGCGGAGCGGGACGCTGCCGTTAGGGAGGCCGAGGCGGCGCTACGTGCCATGGCAGCCACCGAGAAGCTGCTGCCGACCGTCTGGCGCATGGTCAATGCCCGGGCCGCCAAGCGAGGCAGTACGGCCGGAAGCCGAGCCTTCCTGGCCGTCATCGATCCGCAGACCCACCCGTACGCTCTGCAGGTCACCCTCGCCTCGGCTGCGGCCGACCCGGTTGTCGCAGACGCCCTGGTCACCGGGTGGAGCACGGCCCTGGAGAACCGGACCGTCGATCCGGAGTGCCGGGCACTCATCGACCGGTGGGCCCACGCGCGGGCCGACGGCGTAGTGCCGCGTGAGCACGTCACGGAGATCCTCGGACGTGTCATCTCCCGCTACCTGACGGCCGCGCCGGTCTCCGCGCTGCTGATCGGCGAGCCGGGCGTCGCCTACGACGCCGCAGTGATCGAGCTGCGCGCCGACCTGCGGCAGGTGTCGCAGGCCGGTCCGTGGTCGGCGGTCGACGGTGAGATGGAGCCGTAAGGCGTGGGCTGGAGAAAGCAGGCCGTGCCCGACCTGCCGCAGGAAGTCCAGACTCGGGTGGAGCGCTTCGAGGCCCGATTGGACAGCGTGCACGAGGGCATCGCCTTCCACGTGGTTTTCCACGCGCAGGTGAGGAGCGTGCCCGCCTCGGTGGCCGATGTGGACGAGGCGGCCCGCGCTGTCCGAATCGCCTTGCGGCACGAGGCGGCGGATTTCCTACGCCACCAGGCCGCGACCGACCTCCACTCCGTACAGGACCTGCTGGCACGGGAGATGGCGAACACCCACACGCTGGTCGCTCCTGAAGTTCGATACGACGCGCGCGTGGACGTGACGCTGCTGCCAGGGGACCAGGCTGCTGTGGAGGCGCTGTTGGCCGCCCAGCGCGAGCAGTCCATCGCTATTGCCATCCGCCGAAAGGAGATCGAGGCTGTCGCCGAAGAGTTGTCCGAACCCGCCGCAGTCATGGCGCGATGGACCACGACTGACACAGCCGACTGGGGCAAGCGCTCGGGCGAGGCCAAGTCTCTCGCCGAGCTGTTCGCCACCTACCGGCCGCCCGGGCGGCATGGTGTCGAGTACGCCTTGGTAGAAGCGGTGCGGGAGTTCTTGGCCTCCTTCCCCGAGCCGGCGCAGAAACAGATGCTCTACGGACTCCTGGGCGCCGGAATGAAGAGGGCCGAGCGACCCGCGCACGCGGCACGTGTAGAGGAGATCGCCGGGGCCGCCGAAGGAACACGGGCGCCTTCTGGGAGCGCCTGATGCGCGGCAGCATCTATATCGGCGCCCCCGAGGAGTGGCGATGAGGGCAACCAGCATGTTTTGGCGCTGGACCCTCTCGCCACGGACCAGTTTCCTCGCATGGAGGCTCTCCAGGACCAGCCGCGACACCATCTCCTTCGACGTCGCCTGGAGGGAGGTCCGCGTCCGTCGGCACCCGGAAGAGCTCTCATATCGGGAGGCCGGGCATCTCCTCCCGCCACGTCGCCCGGGTGCGTGACTGGTTGCTGTTGGTCAGGTCCTGACGGAGCTGCCCTGCCAGGAAGCATCAGGCCTGGCCCTCCCCGGCGGAGGGCTGGGCCTCCCCTGGCCCCCAGGTGTCTCCCCTGAGGATGTTGCAGATCCAGTGGGAGGCCTGAAGGTTCCCTGCCGTGTGTTCGCTGGCCAGCGAGACTGGCTTGATGTGATCGAGGGTCGCCGACCACGGATCGGGCCATTCGGCGGCCGAGTCGATCGCCCTGCGACACAGTTGGCAGGCCCAATGGTCGCGCTCGTATATGTCGAGTGGATCCACCTGGGCGGCGGTGGCGTCGAGGACGTCGTAACTTCGCATGCGGGCTTGGTAGCTGTTACGGGCACAGGTGGAGCGTCGCTGTTTCTCGGAGCGGGCGGAGTAGGTAGGGGTCCAAAGGGTCGGAGTGGGCTCGGCTACGCAGACCCACGTTTCCCGCGTCCCGCATGATCCGAGGTGTGGTCGGTGGTGGTCAGGCCGTGATCCACGGGCTGTCCTCGGCCGGGGGCCGAATCGGCGACCTGCTCACAGGGGAGGCAAGCGAGGCCGTGCGCTACATCGCCCGCACCTACACACCATCACCGGCTGGGGGGAGACCAGTCACAAGGGTGCTCAAACCGCACGCCAGTTCACAGCTCGCCCGCGTACCATCCTGGTGGGGCGCCATCATTCGACAAAGGGGGACGGTGGACCTCTCCGGCAGGCTTACCAAAGCCAAGGACCTGTTGATAGCGGGAGAAGCCGAGTCAGAGGTACCCGATGTCATCGGGTACCAGGACGTTCGGCACCAGTGGGAACGCGGCTACCGTGAGACGCTGGAGCAGGCCGTTGAAGACGGCGCTTGCGGCCCGGACAGTACCAGCATCATTGATTTCCCCAAGACGGATCTGACTGTGCGGCCGGTAGCCCGTTTCTCTACCCGAGACCGGCTTATCTACGATGCTCTTGTCTTCGACGTCGCCGATCAGATCGACCGCCATCTTCACCCTGGCGTCTCTAGCTACCGATGGGACCGCTTCAAGGGTGAACCCAAGGGATGGTGGCCGAACTGGAAGTCCTATCGGGAAAAGTCACTGGATATCATCCGTTCCGACGTCTCACTCAGAGTTGCCTACCTTGATATCGCGGCCTTCTACGAGCACATCGACGTAGCCATCCTCGGAGACGATCTAGAAGCGCTCGGTGGTGACGGTCAGGCTGCCAGGT
>NZ_JBIBZN010000038.1:0-4663 GCF_043084305.1 Streptomyces sp. NPDC014656 | reverse complement strand
CCGCCAACCACCGGCGCCAACACCACATCCGGCACGACACCGAGCCCAGCCAGACCCCCGACACCGTCCCCGTCCAGCACCGCCCACGTACCGGAAAAGCCATCCACCACACCCGCCGGCACCCAGTCGAGCCGGAACAGGCCGTCATCAGCTCCCGGAGCCATCAGCTGGTCGGCGGTGACCGAGCGCAGGCTCAGCTCCTCGACCGTGGCGACGGGGGCGCCGGTGGTGTCGGCGAGGTACAGGGCCACCGCGTCCTGCCCGGCCCTGGTGAGCCGGACCCGGGCGGCCGTCGCCCCGGTGGCGTACAGACGCACACCACTCCAGGCGAAGGGCAGCCGGGTGTCACCGGACTGCGGCAGGACCCCGAGCCCCATGGCGTGGAAGGAGGCGTCGAGGAGGGCGGGGTGCAGAGCGAACCGGCCCGCGTCCTCCGCCTGTTCGGAGGCGAGGGAGACCTCCGCGTAGACGTCCCCGCCGTGCCGCCAGGCGGCGGTCAGGCCCTGGAACGCGGGACCGTACTCGTACCCGGCCGAAGCCAGCGACTCGTACCAGCCCTCCAGATCCACCGCCTCCGCACCCGCCGGCGGCCACACCGAAAGATCCACGGTGTCCTGCGGCGTACCGGCGCCGGCGGCCAGCGAACCGGACGCGTGGGCGGTCCACGCCTCGTCGGCGTCCGGGGCCTCGGCGCGGGAGTAGATGCCGAGCGCGGCACGACCGGAGCCGTCCGGGAGTCCGACGGTGACCTGGATCTGGACCGCGCCGTCGGCCGGCAGGACCAGCGGCGCCTGGAGCGTCAGCTCCTCCAGAACGTCCAGCCCCGCCTGCTCACCGGCCCGCAGAGCCAGCTCGACCAACCCCGTCCCCGGAAGCAGAACCGTCCCGAGAGCCGCGTGATCCACCAGCCAGGGATGCGAACGCAACGACAGCCGCCCGGTGAACACCGTCCCCGCACCATCGGCCAGCGACACCGCCGCACCGAGCAGCGGATGCTGCGCGGCGCCCAGCCCGAGGGCGGCCGCGGCCTCCTCGCCACGGGGGCCGGAGTCGGCGGACAGCCAGTACGAGGTGTGCTGGAAGGGGTACGTCGGCAGGTCCACGACCCGTACGCCCTGCCCCTCGAACACCGCCCGCCAGTCCACGGGCACACCGCGCGTGAAGAGCCGGGCGAGCGCGCCGGTCGCGGTGAGCGCCTCGCCGCGGTCGCGGCGCAGCGCCGGCGCGACCTCGATGCCCGGCCCCTCCTCCTGGGTGGGGAGACTGTCGCGGGTCATCGGGGTGAGGACCGCGTCGGGCCCGATCTCCAGGAAGGTCGTCACACCCTCGGTGTGGAGGGTGGTGACGCCGTCGGAGAAACGGACCGCCTCACGGATGTGACGCACCCAGTACTCGGCCGTGGTGATCCGCTCCGGGTCTGCCAGAGCCCCCGTCAGGTTCGAAACCAGCGGAATCCGGGGCGGGTTGAGGACCAGCCCGTCCACCACGGCACGGAAGTCGTCGAGGATCGCGTCCATGCGGGGCGAATGGAACGCGTGACTGACCTGAAGCCGCTTCGCCTTGCGGCCCCGCGCCTTCCAGTACTCCCCCACCGCCAGGACCGCATCCGTGTCACCGGCGACCACCGTGGAAAGCGGCCCGTTGACCGCCGCGACAGCGACACCGGCACTGAGCGTCGGAAGAACCTCCTCCTCCGACGCCTGCACCGACAGCATGGCCCCGCCCTCGGGCAGAGCCTGCATCAGCCGGCCCCGAGCCGTGATCAACCGCGCCGCATCGGACAAAGACAGGACACCGGCGGTGTGGGCCGCCGTGATCTCACCGACCGAGTGACCGGTCACATAGTCCGGGGTGATGCCCCAGGACGCGTACAGACGCGTCAGCGCCGTCTCCACCGCGAACAACGCCGGCTGCGTATAAGCCGTCGTGTGCAGCAGACCCGCCTCCTCGGAATCCGGATCCGCCCACATCACCTCCCGCAGCGGACGATCCAGATGAACGTCCAGCGCCTCGCACACCTCGTCCAAAGCCGCCGCGAACACCGGATAGGCGTCATACAGCTCACGTCCCATCCCCAGCCGCTGACTGCCCTGCCCGGTGTAGAGGAACGCCAGGGCGCCCTCGTCCACGACACCACGCACCAGACCCGCCGAAGGCCGGCCCTCCGCCAGCGCCACGAGCGACTCCCGCACCGCACCCGCGTCCTCGGCCACCACCACCGCACGATGCTCAAGCGCCGCACGCCCCGTCGCCGCCGTGAACGCCACATCCCCCAACGACACCCCCGACCCACCCTCCAGGTGGTCGAGGAGCTGCCGGGACCGCTCGCGCAGTGCCTGGTCGTTGTGGCCCGTGACGACGAGCGGTGTGACCTGGCCGGGGAGAGGCCGTTCCTCCCCCTGGGTCTCCGGCTCCGGCTCCGTCTCGGGTGCCTGCTCGACGATGACGTGGGCGTTGGTGCCGCTGATCCCGAAGGACGACACGCCTGCCCGGCGCGGGCGGCCCGTCTCCGGCCACGGCCGCTGCTCGGTCAGCAGCTCCACACCGCCCGCCGACCAGTCCACGAACGACGACGGCTCGTCCACGTGCAGCGTGCGCGGCAGCACACCGTGCCGCAGGGCCATGACCATCTTGATGACGCCGGCGATGCCCGAAGCGGCTTGGGCGTGGCCGATGTTGGACTTGGCGGAGCCGAGCCAGAGGGGCTGGTCGGCGGGGCGGTTCCGGCCGTACGTGGCCAGCAGCGCCTGCGCCTCGATCGGGTCGCCGAGCCGGGTGCCGGTGCCGTGCGCCTCGACGGCGTCCACGTCCGCCGGGGAGAGCCGGGCGTCGGCCAGCGCGGCGCGGATGACGCGCTGCTGGGCGGGACCGCTCGGTGCGGTCAGGCCGTTGCTGGCGCCGTCCTGGTTGATCGCGGTGCCGCGGATCACGGCCAGCACCCGATGCCCGTTGCGTATCGCGTCGGACAGCCGCTCGACCAGCACCACACCGACGCCCTCGGACCAGCCGGTCCCGTCCGCCGCCTCCGCGAAGGACTTGCAGCGGCCGTCACGGGCGAGGCCCTGCTGGCGGCTGAACTCCACGAAGGTCCCCGGCGTCGCCATGATGGCCACGCCTCCGGCGAGCGCCATCGTGGACTCGCCGCGGCGCAGCGACTCCACGGCCAGGTGCAGGGCGGTGAGGGAGGAGGAGCAGGCGGTGTCGACGGTGACCGCGGGGCCTTCGAGGCCGAGGGTGTAGGCGACCCGGCCGGAGAGCACGCTCGCCTGGCTGCCCGTGAGCCGGTGGCCCTCGACGCCCTTGGTGGCCTCGTGCAGGGCCGGGCCGTAGTCGTGGTACATCAGGCCGGCGAAGACGCCCGCCTTGGTGCCGCGCAGGGTGGACGGGTCGATGCCGGCGCGCTCGAAGACCTCCCAGGAGGTCTCCAGGAAGAGCCGCTGCTGCGGGTCCATCGCCAGCGCCTCGCGCGGCGAGATCCCGAAGAAGTCGGCGTCGAAGCCGGCGGCGTCGTAGAGGAAGCCGCCCTGGTCGGTGTAGGAGGTGCCGGTGCGCGCCGGGTCGGGGTCGTGGAGACGCTCCAGGTCCCAGCCGCGGTCGTCCGGGAAGCCGGAGACCGCGTCCCGGCCCTCGGCCACGAGCTGCCAGAGGTCTTCCGGTGAGGTGACCCCGCCGGGGTAGCGGGCGGCCATGCCGACGATCGCGATCGGCTCGTGCGCCGCGTCCACGAGTTCGCGGTTCTTCTGCCGCAGCCGGGCCGTCTCCTTCAGCGACTCGCGGAGAGCGTCGACGACCTTCGACGAGGGGGTGTCCGTCATGTTCTTGCCGTTCTCGGAACTCATCGCAATCAGAGGCTTTCCTGTGCCAGGCGGACCAGGGCGTCGACGTCCATGTCGTCGATCAGGTCCACGTCCACGTTCAGGTCCATGTCTGTGCCGGGCGCGCTGTCCGGGGCGTCGGCCGCCGGGTCCGCGGAGTCCGCGCCGGTCACGCCGGTCGCGCCGTCCGTGGGAGTGCCGGCGGGCGCTTCGGGTCCGGTGCCGGGCACGAGTTCGGCGCGCAGCAGCGCGGCCACCTCGACCGGGGTGGGGTGGTCGAAGACGAGGGTGGCGGGCAGCCGGAGGCCGGTGGCCTTGTTGAGGCGGTTGCGCAGTTCGACCGCGGTGAGCGAGTCGAAGCCCAACTGCTTGAATCCTCGCCGTGCTTCGACCTTGACCGCCGCGCCGAGCACCGCCGACACCTCGCCCCGCACCAGGTCGAGGAGCGTCTTGTCCTGCTCGACGGTGCTGAGCGACGCGAGCCGGTCGGCGAGCGACGCGGCACCCGCCGCGCCCGCCGCCGCGGGGGCCGCGGCGCGCCGTACGACCTTGCGGACGAAGCCGCGCAGCACGGCAGGGACGCTGTCCGCGCGCCGGGAGCGCAGTCCCGTGACGTCGATCCGGGCCGGCACGAGCAGGGCCCGGTCGAGGGAGGTGGCGCGGTCGAAGAGGGCGATGCCCTGCTCCGGGGAGAGCGCCGTCATGCCGGTCGTACGGATCATCCGCTCCCGGTCGGCCTCGTCGAGCTCCGCCTCCATGCCGCCTTCGGCCCAGAGGCCCCAGGCGAGGGAGGTGGCGGGCAGGCCCTGGGCGCGGCGCTGTTCGGCGAGCGCGTCCAGGAAGGTGTT
>NZ_JBIBZN010000037.1:0-6063 GCF_043084305.1 Streptomyces sp. NPDC014656 | reverse complement strand
GTGCTGGCTCCGAAGGCGATCGGTGCGCACAACCTCCATCGCGTCAGCGGGGAACTCGGCCTGGACCTCACCGCCTTCGTCCTCTTCTCCTCCGTGGCCGGCACCTTCGGTACGGCGGGTCAGAGCGGGTACGCGGCGGCCAACACCTTCCTGGACGCGCTCGCCGAACAGCGCCGCGCCCAGGGCCTGCCCGCCACCTCCCTCGCCTGGGGCCTCTGGGCCGAAGGCGGCATGGAATCCGGCCTGGGAGAGGTGGACCGTGCCCGGCTCGCCCGTACCGGCCTGGCCGCCTTCACCCCCGAGCAGGGGCTCCGCCTGTTCGACCTGGCGGTCGCGCAGGACACGGCACAGCTCGTCCCGATCGGCCGTCTCGACACGTCCGCGCTCGGCAGGCGCGACGCGTCCGCGCTGCCGGCCGTGCTGCGCGGACTCGTCCGCAGGCCGGTACGGCGTGCCGCGGCCGCTGCGGCGGCGGGCGGAGCCACGTCACTGGCCGGCCGGCTCGCCCGACTCCCCGAGCCGGACCAGGACAAGCTGCTCCTGGAACTGGTCCGCGGCGAGGTGGCGGCGGCGCTCGACCACAGCAGCCCCGACGCGGTGGACAGCCGCCGGGGGTTCAAGGAACTGGGCTTCGACTCGCTCACCGCGGTCGAGCTGCGCAACCGCCTGAACCAGGCAACCGGCCTCCGGCTGCCCGCCACCCTCGTCTTCGACCACCCGACGCCGCAGGCGCTCGCCCGCCACCTGCGCACCGAGCTGGTCGGCGCCCTCCCGGCCACCGCCCCGGCGCCGTCCGCCCGGCGGGCCGGCGGGACGGACGACGAGCCGATCGCGATCGTCGGCATGGCCGCCCGCTACCCCGGCGGGGTCACCTCACCGGAAGACCTCTGGCAGCTCGTGGCCGAGGGCCGGGACGCGGTCTCCGGCTTCCCGGTCGACCGCGGCTGGGACCTGGAACGGCTCTACCACCCGGACCCCGAGAACCCGGGGACGACGTACGCCCGCGACGGCGGCTTCCTCTACGACGCCGGTGAGTTCGACGCGGCGTTCTTCGGGATCTCGCCGCGCGAGGCGCTGGCGATGGACCCGCAGCAGCGCCTGCTCCTGGAGACCTCCTGGGAGGTCTTCGAGCGCGCCGGGATCGACCCGGCCTCCGTCCGGGGCAGCAGGATCGGTGTGTACGCGGGCGTCATGTACCACGACTACGTGAGCCGGCTGCCCGCCGTCCCCGCCGACCTGGAGGGGTACATCGGCACCGGCAACACCGGCAGCGTCAGCACGGGCCGGATCTCCTACGCCCTCGGTCTCGAAGGCCCGGCGGTCACCGTCGACACCGCCTGCTCCTCCTCCCTCGTGGCCCTGCACATGGCCGCCCAGGCACTGCGCCAGGGAGAGTGCACGATGGCGCTCGCCGGAGGAGTGACGGTGATGTCCTCGCCGGACACCTTCGTGGACTTCAGCCGCCAGCGCGGCCTGTCCCCCGACGGCCGCTGCAAGTCCTTCGCGGAGGCGGCGGACGGGACCGGCTGGTCCGAGGGCGTCGGTGTGGTGCTGGTCGAGCGGCTGTCCGACGCGATACGCAACAACCACCGGGTGCTGGCCGTGATCCGCGGCACCGCGATCAACCAGGACGGCGCCAGCAACGGCCTGACCGCGCCCAACGGCCCCGCCCAGCAGCGGGTGATCACCCAGGCGCTGGAGGCCGCGGGCCTCTCCCCGGCGGACGTGGACGCCGTCGAGGCGCACGGCACCGGCACCCGGCTCGGCGACCCGATCGAGGCGCAGGCGCTGCTGGCCACCTACGGGCAGGACCGTCCCGCCGACCGGCCGCTCTGGCTCGGCTCGGTGAAGTCCAACATCGGTCACACGCAGGCGGCGGCCGGAATGGCGGGCCTGTTCAAGATGGTCCTCGCGATGCGGCACGGTGTGCTGCCGCGCACGCTGCACGTGGACGAGCCGTCGTCGTTCGTGGACTGGTCGGCGGGCGGTGTGGAGCTGCTGACCGAGCAGCGGCCGTGGCCGGAGACGGGCCGGCCGCGCCGGGCCGGCGTGTCGTCCTTCGGGATCAGCGGCACCAACGCCCACGTCATCGTCGAGCAGGCCCCCGAACCGGAGCCGGAGCCGGAGACCCCGACCGACGGGACCGGGCCGGAGGGGCTTCCGGTGACGGTTCCGCTGTCGGCCCGCTCGGAGACGGCGGTACGCGCCCAGGGCGAACGACTGGCCGCCTATCTGGAGGGTGGGTCGGGGGTGTCGTTGGGGGATGTGGCGTTCACGGCGGCGACAGCGCGTGCGGCGCTTGAGCATCGTGCGGTGGTGGTGGCCGAGGACGCGGGTGCGGTGCGGGAGTCGCTCGCGGCGCTGGCGGAGGGCCGGCCTTGGGCGGGTCTGGTGCGTGGTGTCGTGGACGAGGGTGCCCTGGCGTTCCTCTACACGGGGCAGGGCAGTCAGCGGCTGGGGATGGGGCGTGAGCTGTATGGCGTCTATCCGGTGTTCGCGGCGGCTTTGGACGAGGTGTGTGAGGCGCTGGACGTTCATCTGGATCGTCCGCTGCGGGAGGTGATGTGGGCGGATCCGGATTCCGAGGAGGCGGGTCTGCTGCACACGACGGCTTATACGCAGCCGGCGTTGTTCGCGGTGGAGACGGCGCTGACGCGTCTGTACGCGTCCTGGGGTATCACCCCGGACTATGTGACCGGTCACTCGGTGGGCGAGATCACGGCGGCTCATACGGCGGGTGTGCTGTCGCTTGCGGATGCGGCGCGGTTGATCACGGCTCGGGGCCGGCTGATGCAGGCTCTGCCCGAGGGCGGGGCCATGCTGTCGGTGCAGGCGTCGGAGGAGGAGGTTCTTCCGACGCTCAGTGCCGGTGTCGCTGTCGCGGCGGTCAACGGGCCGCTTTCCACGGTGGTCGCCGGTGACACGGACGCGGTGCTTGCGGTGGGGGAGTACTGGAAGGCGCGGGGCCGTAAGGCGAAGCGGCTGCAGGTAAGTCACGCGTTCCACTCGCCCCGCATGGACGCGATCCTCGACGACTTCCGTGCCGTGGTGGACGGGCTGGTCCTCAACCCGCCCCGGATTCCGCTGGTTTCGAACCTGACGGGGGCTCTGGCAGACCCGGAGCGGATCACCACGGCCGAGTACTGGGTGCGTCACATCCGTGAGGCGGTCCGTTTCTCCGACGGCGTCACCACCCTCCACACCGAGGGTGTGACGACGTTCCTGGAGATCGGGCCCGACGCGATCCTCACCCCGATGACCCGCGACAGTCTCCCCGCCGAGGGGAACGCGGTCACCCTCGCCGCTCTGCGGCGCGGCCGGCCCGAGACGCGCACCGCCGTGACCGCCGCCGCCGAGGCGTGGACGCACGGCGCCCCCCTCGACTGGGAGGCGCTGAGGGGAGCAGCCGGCTCCGGCCGGGTGCTCGACCTGCCGACGTACGCCTTCCAGCGCAAGCGTTTCTGGCTGGAGGCCGTCG
This sequence comes from Streptomyces sp. NPDC014656, assembly GCF_043084305.1. Classification (NCBI taxonomy): domain Bacteria; kingdom Bacillati; phylum Actinomycetota; class Actinomycetes; order Kitasatosporales; family Streptomycetaceae; genus Streptomyces; species Streptomyces sp. NPDC014656. Next base: position 2,585 of record NZ_JBIBZN010000037.1, on the reverse strand, counting down.
AGCCGGAGGCGCGGCCCGGCTCCCCCGAGGCGCGGTTCTGGGAGGCCGTGGAATCGGAGGACCTCGGCGCGCTGGCGGCGGCGCTGGGCATCGACACCGCCGAGGCGTTCGGCGGAGCCCTTCCGCTGCTCGCCTCGTGGAGGCGCGCGGCACGGTCCACCGCCCAGGCCGCCGGTGGTTCCACCGGTGCGGCGGAGCACGAGGACGACGCGCCGACGCTCGCCGAGGCGCTGGCCGGCCTGCCGGACGGCGAGCGCGCGACGCGCCTGCTCGACCTGGTCAGGGACGAGATCGCCGCCCTCCAGGGGTACGCGGGGCGGGACGAGGTCGACGGCGAACGCTCGCTGAAGGACATGGGCTTCGACTCGATGGCCGCGGTGGCGCTGCGGAACAGGCTCGCGGAGGTCGTCGGATTCGCCCTGCCCGCGACCCTGGTCTTCGACCACCCCACTCCGGCGGCCATCGCCACGTACGTACGAGTCCGCCTCGACCGGATCGCGGGGGCGGGCCTCCCGGCCGCCGGGTCGCGGACGAGCGGCGGGGCCGACGGGGCCGGGGGGACGGACGGGGCCGGCACGGACGACCGGGGCGGCTTCGACGACACCGCCGCCGCGCTCGCGGCGCTCGACGACACGTCCGACGACGACCTGTTCGCCCTGCTCGACCGCGAGCTGGACGCCAGCGCGTGAAGCCGTCGCCCCTCCCCAGACCTGACAGCGAGGAAGCCGAGGAAAAAAAATGTCTGACGAAACGAAGCTTCGGGACTATCTCAAACGGACGACGGCGGAACTCCAGTCCTCGCGGCGCGAGTTGAAGGCGCTGCGGGACCGTGCCGCCGAGCCGATCGCCATCGTCGGGATGAGCTGCCGCTTCCCGGGCGGCGTCCGCTCCCCCGAGGACCTGTGGGACCTGGTGACCGAGGGCCGGGACGCGATCTCCGGCTTCCCGGCGGACCGCGGCTGGGACCTGAAGGGCCTGTACGACGCCGACCCGGAGAACCCGGGGACCGCGTACGCCCGCGAAGGCGGATTCCTGTACGACGCGGGCGAGTTCGACGCCGAGTTCTTCGGGGTGTCGCCGCGCGAGGCACTGGCGATGGACCCGCAGCAGCGCCTGCTCCTGGAGGCGTCGTGGGAGGCGCTGGAGCGGGCCGGCATCGACCCCGCCACCCTGCGGGGCTCACGGACCGGCGTGTACGCGGGCTGCGTCAGCGACGACTACCAGCTCCTGCTCACCCGGCCGCCGGAGGAGATCGAGGCGTACCGGCTGACCGGCACCGCGAGCAGCGTGATCTCCGGCCGGGTCGCGTACACTTTCGGTCTCGAAGGGCCCGCGGTCACCGTGGACACGGCCTGCTCCTCCTCGCTCACCGCCCTGCACCTGGCGTCCCAGGCACTGCGCCAGGACGAGTGCTCGCTCGCCCTGGTCGGCGCCGTGACGGTGATGGTCACCCCGTCCGGGTTCGTCGACTTCAGCCGGCAGCGCGGCCTGGCGCCCGACGGCCGCTGCAAGGCGTTCGCGGAGGGCGCCGACGGTACGGGCTTCGCCGAGGGCGTCGGCGTCCTGGTGGTGGAGCGGCTGTCCGACGCCCTGCGGAACGGCCACCGGGTGCTCGCGGTCGTCCGCGGCTCCGCCCTCAACCAGGACGGCGCCAGCAACGGCCTGACCGCGCCCAACGGCCCCGCCCAGCAGCGGGTGATCACCCGGGCGCTGGAGGCGGCCGGACTCGCTCCCGGGGACGTGGACGCCGTCGAGGCGCACGGCACCGGCACGCGGCTCGGCGACCCGATCGAGGCGCAGGCGCTGCTCGACACGTACGGGCAGGACCGCCCCGCCGACCGGCCGCTCTGGCTCGGCTCGGCCAAGTCGAACATCGGCCACACCCTCGCGGCGGCCGGTCTCGCGGGCGTCATCAAGATGGTCCAGGCGATGCGGCACGGCGTACTGCCGCGCACCCTGCACGTGGACGAGCCGTCGTCGTTCGTGGACTGGTCGGCGGGCGCGGTGGAGCTGCTGACGGAGCAGCGGCCGTGGCCGGAGACCGGCCGGCCGCGCCGGGCCGGCGTGTCGGCCTTCGGCATGAGCGGCACCAACGCCCATGTGATCCTCGAACAGGCCCCGGAGGCGGAGGAGTCCGCCGAGGACGAGGAGGCCGCCGGGCGGGAGGCGTCCGCGCTTCCCCTGGTGCTGTCCGCGAAGACCGGACCCGCCCTGCGCGAGCAGGCGGCGCGCCTGCTTCCGCTGCTCGACGCGGAGGCCGAGCCGGCGGACCTCGGCCGCTCCCTGGCCGTCTCGCGGGCGGTCTTCGACCACCGCGCGGTGGTCGTCGGGCGGAACCCCGTCGAGGTCCGCTCGGGTCTCGAAGCGCTCGCGGCGGGCCAGGCCGCGCCGAACGCGGTGGCGGGACACACCCGGCCGCTGGGTCGTCGGGTGTTCGTCTTCCCGGGTCAGGGTTCGCAGTGGGCGGGTATGGCGGTGGAGCTGCTGGATGCGGACGCCGGTTTCGCGGGTCATTTCCGTGAGGTGGCGTCGGCGGTGGAGCGGTGTGTGGAGTGGCGGGTGGAGGATGTCCTGCGGGGTGTGGA
>NZ_JBIBZN010000036.1:0-7140 GCF_043084305.1 Streptomyces sp. NPDC014656 | reverse complement strand
CAGGCACAAGATCATCCGACACCCGCACCACTCTGCCGCCACCAGACCCGACCGCCAAGCCCTCACACCGAACTCATTCTGAAACGATCAGTTAGTGGCGGCCGGGATCGCAGCCGGCGGGCTCGCCGCGTGCGGTCTGGTGAAGGGTGAGACCTTCGGGGACGACAGCACGCTGTCCGGGAAGATCACCTCCGTGCGGCTGGAGAACGGGTCGGGCGGCGTCACCGTCAATGGAAGGGAAGGCAGAGGGAAACTGTCTTTGCGCCGTGAGGTCGAGTACCGCGGCGACAAGCCCCAGGGTGCCACCCACCGGATCGAGAACGGCGTGCTGATCCTCGGCGGCTGTGGCAGCCGTTGCTCGGTCAACTACACCGTCGACGTGCCCGTCGGTGTCCCGGTGAGCGGGGAGGTGTCCAGCGGCAGCATCCACCTGACCAAGGTGGGGGCCGTGAAGGTGACCACCGGTTCCGGACGCATTGAAATGAACGGCGTATCCGGCGCGGTGGAAGTGAAGACCTCCAACGGCAGGATCACAGGGCAGGACATCAAGGGCACGCGGATCCAGGCACAGACCACCAACGGCGAGATCAACCTGACCCCGGCAACACCGCTGGACGTGCAGGCCAGTACGTCCAACGGGGCCATCACCCTGACCCTGCCGAAGGCCGAATATCAGGTGATGGCCGACACGAACAACGGCGACAAGACCATCGGCGTCTCCGACGATCCGTCGGGTAAGTTCCGACTCGACCTGAAGAGCAGCAACGGGGACATCACCGTCAAGAACTCCTGACATGGTGGTCCGTGAGCTGGTATCCGTTGCTGGGTGATGTCTGGGGCAGGGGCGCTGGCTACTGCTTCCTGGCGAAGTGGCCGGTGTCGGCTTCGGTGAGGATCCCGAGTCTGACCAGGCGATTCAGCTTGGCGCGGGTCCCTTCGATACTCTTCGGCAGCAGTTCGTGGCCGAGGGCTTCGCAAATTTTCTTGGCCCGTGGCGGTCCGGTCGCATGGTTGAAGGCGGTGAGGATGCGGGGGTCCGGGAGCTCGGGCAGGGCCGGCGCGACGGCCGGGAGCCGGCCGGCGACGGTCATGCGGATGATCGCGAAGTGCTCCAGGTACATCGCGACCTCCCGTAACTGGGCCTGAAAGCCCCCGATCAGTGCGCGGAGGCCGTCGGCTAGGGCCCAGGCGGCATCTTCCTGGAGGTCCAAAACATTGAGCAGGGGCTGGAGGCTCACGCTGCCACCGCCTGCGGCTCGCGTCGGGTGACGGTGTTCATGCCGGTGCGGCGGCGGATCATGACGTGGGTCATCGCCCAGTAGACGCGGGAGGCGAAGGAGGCGCACCTGCTCACCGTCCGCGCCATCGGAGCCCCATGCCCCGCGCCCCGGGCGGCGGAATCCCGATCCGCGGGGAAGGGCGGCTGCCCGCCCCGGCTCGAGGCGACCATCCTCGGTAGGGGAGAAGGGGGCTGGCACGCTTACGGCATGTCAGCGTCGCGGGTCCTGAAGCGTTCACGGGCGGCGCTCCGTCAGCGGGTGGCGAGGAGGCCGTCCACCAGCGCTCGGAGTCCGTCCAGGTAGGTGTCTTCGGCGGTCAGCGACGCCCAGCGGTCCGCGACCTTGGCCAAGCGGGGAAGCTCGCCCGGGTCGAGATCGGCGAAGACTCGCTCCCGGTAGGTCGTACGGTCGTCGTCCGCGCGGCGCCGGGCCGCGGCCGCGCGGACCATGATCTCTCCGGCGGTGTAGTACCAGATCGCGCGGTATCCGCGGACGGCCTGTTCGGGGGTCAGTCCGCACGCGACCAGGCCATCGACGATCTGCTCGACGAACCACAGCGCGGACGTGGACATCAAGTCGTCGGCGGTCAGCACCTCCGTGATCCAAGGGCAGGCGGAGAGCGCCTCGTGGACCGCGGTGGCGGCGGCGATGGTCCGCTCGCGAGGACGGCCGGGCAGTTCGGGCCGGCGCAGGGTTCGGGTGGCATAGTCGTCGAGCAGGAGGACGAGCAGCTCCTCCTTGTCGCGGACGTGGTGGTAGAGCGCCATCGGCGTACTGCCGACCTCCGTGGCCAGTCGCCGCATGGTCAGCCGGTCCGCGCCTCCCTCATCCATGATCCGACGAGCTGCCTCGATGATCTCCTCGCGAGAGATACGGGGAGGTCGGCCCAGGGTTTTGCGAGGTGCGGACGGTCGCGGCATGCCCCCCATCATTCCTCAGGTGTGGACAGCGGTGTACCCCGCCGCTTACTTTTCTTACATGTATAGAAACTCTGGAGGGAAGCCCGGAGTGGTGCTGGCGGCAGCCGCCGTCGCCCAGTTCGTGTGCGCCCTGGACATGTCCGTGGTCAACGTCGCCTTACCCGCGATCCGCACGGCGCTGGGATTCACGCCGCTCGACCTGTCGTGGGTCGTGCACGTCTACGCGCTCGCGTTCGGCGGGTTCCTGCTGCTGGGCGGCCGCGCCTGCGACCTGTACGGCCGGCGTCGGATGTTCGTCCTGGGGCTGACAGTCTTCGGGCTGTGCTCTCTGGCGGGCGGGCTGGCCCAGACCCCCTGGCACCTGGTTGCCGCCCGCGCCGGACAGGGCCTGGGCGCCGCCGTGGCGGCGCCCGCCGCGCTGGCGATGCTCACCACCACCTTCGCCGAAGGCCCCCGGCGTGTCCGCGCGCTGGGGGTGTGGAGCGCGGTGAACGCCGCGGGTGGAGCCCTGGGCGTACTGGCGGGTGGACTGCTCACCCAGTACGCGGGCTGGCGCTGGATCATGCTGATCAATCTCCCCATCGTGGCGGTGGCGCTCGCCCTCGTCCCCGCGGGAGTGCCTGCCGGAGGGTCACCCGCCCGGCGCGAGAGGCTGGACGCGCCGGGCGCCGCCCTGGCGACCGGCGGAGTCGGACTGCTCGTACTCGGTGTCGTCCGCACCGACACCCTCGGCTGGAGCTCCCGTACCACGTGGGCGACCCTCGGCGCCGCGGCCGTGCTACTGACCGCCTTCGTCGTCGTCGAGTCAAGGGCCACCACACCTCTGCTCCGCCTCGGCCTGCTGCGCAGCCGCTGGATCGGCGGCGCGAACGTGCTCGTGTTCCTGGCCGCGGCCGGGCAGTTCACCGCGTTCTACTTCGTGTCCCTGTACATGCAACAGGTCCTGGGCATGGGGGCCGCGGCGACCGGCATCGCCTTCCTGCCCTTCTCCCTGGGCCTGGTCGCGGGAACCATCGCGGCCACCCGTCTCACCGCCTCCCGCACGCCCCGGGTGTCCCTGGTGCCCGGCGCCCTGCTGGCCGCCGGGGGCCTGGCATGGTTCGCGCTCATCAGCCCCGACGGCAGCTTCCTCACCGACGTACTCGGCCCGTCCCTCGTCACCAGTCTCGGCGCCGGACTGGTCCTGGCCCCGGTCGCCGCCGCTGCAACCACGGGGGTCCCTCCCAGCGAGGCCGGCATGGCCTCCGGCCTGATGAACAGCTCCCGCCAACTCGGCGGCTCCATCGGCCTGGCCGTCCTCGCCACCGCCGCCGCACATCACACCGGCACGGCCACCGACCCAGCCGCGCTCAATGCCGGCTACGCCCTGGGCCTTGCCATCGCCGCCGCCGTCTTCGTGCTCGCGGCGGTCGTGGCGATCACCGTACTGCCACGTCGCCGGACCGCCACACGGTCACCACAGTCCACCGCCACCGCAGACAACCAACTGGAAGGAACACCGTCATGAAGACCACCGTCGTCGACCTGTTCGCCTCGGCGCTGCACTTCCACCCCGACGGCGACGTCCGAGCCGTCGAGCGCCAGATGACCAGCAGCACCTCCAGGACCTGGCAGATCGCCACGTTCCACGTGGAGACCGATGCCGATGTGCACGCCGACCACTGGGAGATGCACCCGGAGGCGGAGGAAGCGGTGTGCTGCCTGACCGGCGGTGTGCGCCTCTACTTCCGTCCCGACGCGCCCGGCGGCACCGAGGACATGGTGCGGTTGCAGGCAGGCACCGCCGTGGTCGTCCCCCGGGGCCGCTGGCACCGCCTGGAACTGGACGCCCCCAGCGACCTGATGTCGATCACCCTGCGCCACGGCACCCGCCTCGAACAGCGCACCCACGCCCACTGACCGAAGGCGGCCCGGCAAACCGATGCCGGGCCACCACAAGCCCCGCCGGCCAACTGCGTTGCCCCTGGGGCCGATGTCGGACGGCGAACCTGACTACCTCCTGCGCGTCGCCACCGCCGACCTGGCCGCCTTCCAGCAGCTCTACGACCAGCAGCTTGCCCAGCTGCCCGGGGTCCAGCGCCCGACGTCAACCCTCGTCATGAAGAACGTCATCGACGACCGGCCCTGCCCCTGTAGTCGGGAGGAGGCCCCCGTGGCCTCCCCGGACAAGAAAGATCACCTCCGCCGAGGGCGGCCCGGATAGGACCCGGCGGGGCGCAGCGGGGCCCCGTTCTTGAGGAAGGCAAGACGCACGGTGGCGAGGCTGGTTCCTTCACGGTCGGCGATGTCTTGGAGCGACAGGCGGTCCCGTTCGTACCAGGCACGCCACGGTTCTAGGTGGGTGGCGGTGCGCTGGGTACGGCGGAACCGGGGCGGACTCCAGTCGATGGGGTGCCGCGACGGCCCCCACTCGCGGGGACGGGCCCGCCATCGTGCGTGCCACCGAGCAACCACCGTCCCTGCTCCCGTACGTACGGGGATGGTCCTGTGGCCGATTCCTCGTGTCGTTCGGCGGGCTGTTCCTTGTGTCTGTGGGGTTGTTCGGGGTTTGGTCGTTTGTGTTGCTGTCTGGGGTGGTGGGGGAGGGGCCGGTCGGTCTGTTCCTGTGTCGCGCTGGTCGCGGTGGAAGCGATTGTGTACCGCCGGCGTGGGAAAGGGTTCGGGTCCGCAGCAGTCTCGATCAGTGCTTCCTCGTCCTGTGAAAGCTTGGTTTCACCCCGGAACGGGGGAGTTTTCTCGGTGCTGCTGGGCGGGACCCGGAACTGTTGATTCCGTCTGATCCGGCGCCACCCGGCCGGCCGTGGCGGTCGTGCCGACCGCGGCGGTCGCGGGTCGTCGGCCGGCGATGCGGCATCCCGGGCAGTCGGGGTGGCCCCGGCGCGCCCCGAGGTCCCGTACCCGCCAGGGCCAGTCTTCCCGGGGGCGGGGCCCGCTGGGCTTGCCCCATCCGGCGAGGTGGAGCATCCAGGTCGTGACGCCGGCCAGGAGGCCGAGGCCGGTGCCGAGCAGGAAAAGCGGCGGAGAGACGGCGACAACCGCGAGGCCGAGGACGCTGAGGCCGGCGACCGCGAGTCCCGTGCCCGTCCAGCCGGCCAGTGTGTGCCCGAGGTCCACGTCGCCGTGCGCGCTCATGAAAGGTCCTTCCTGATGGCAGGGATAGGCTGGCCCAAGAGAAGATTTATCTCATGAGCTAAGTTACTTAGACTGTAAGGGATTCTTGCATTGGTCGACAAGGCGCGCCCCCCTGCCACCCGGGAGCAGGCCCACGCCCAGATGGACCGGCTCATCGCGCTGGGCATCGTGGCGCAACACCACATGGCACAGCGCCTGGGCCTGAACGTCACCGACCTCACCTGCCTCGGCTTCGTCCTGGAAGCGGAGACAGCCGGGGAATCCGTCAGCGCGGGCGATCTGGCACAGCGGGCGAACCTGACCACCGGCGCGATCACCGGTGTCATCAACCGCCTCGAACGCGCCGGATACGCCCGGCGCGAGAACGATCCGAACGACCGCAGACGGGTGTACGTCGTCTCCAACGCCTCAGCCGCCGGACGCCTCTTCGAAGCGTACGGAGGCAACTACCGCCGCATGGCCGACCTCTTCGCCGACTACTCTCCCTCAGAGATCGCGGTTCTCTCGGACTGGCTCACCCGCGCCACCGCAGTCCTGGGAGTCTCGCTGGACGAGGCACGCGAAGCCGACTGACGGCACTGGTGGAGCGCTGGGCGGTCATGGGGATGGCCCCACGCCGAACGGCAAGGTGACGAGGTGGGACGACTGCCCCCCCGCGGGGATGGCCCCACGCAGATCTGCGTGGCCGGGATGGACTCCGGCTGCTCCCTGCGCCTGCGGGGATGGTCCCTCTGTGCGGACGGAGGCCAGGAGCTGCTGCATCTGCTCCCCGCCTGCGCGGGATGGCTCCTTCACCGGGTACGCCCAGGACGGCGCCAAGATGCGCTTTCCGTACCTGCGGGGATGTTCGGGGCTTGGTCGCTTGGGTCGCTGTTCTGTGTCGGAGGGGGAGGGGCGGGGTGGTTTGTCTGTTTCGGTGAAAGCTGCTTGGGCGCGGGCCGGCTTCGGGGAGAACTGCAGATCAGGAAGCTGCTCCCCGCGCACGCGGGGGTGGCCCCCCGCGGCCGAACTCATCCATGCGGTGCGGCTGCTGCTCCCCGCGTCCGCGGGGATGGCCCCTTCGAGGACTGGCAGGGGGCAAGGCGCGGGACCTGCTCCCGCACGCGCGGGGATGGACCCACGACGCCGCCTGAACCACACCCACACCACTGCTGCTCTCCGCTCGCGCGGGATGGACCCACCGACACGCTGAACTGCTCCGCGTCTGCGGGGTGGACCCTCAGACGAGTCGGCCGTGCCGCGGTCCCAGTCCGCTGCTCCCCGCGCCTACGGGACTCACCTTCGGGTGTGGGTGCTGAAGCAGGGTTTGGTGGTGGTGCTGTGTCGGTTCTTCGGTCGCTTGGGTCGCTGCTGTCGGTGGTCGTGGTGAGTGGGGGGAGCGGTCATTGTGGTCGTTCGCCACTGAGTTCACCATGCTCATGGGTACTCACTACCATGCTCACCACCGAACTCACCATGCCCGGGGTTGCTCACCACTGGGCTCACCATGGGTGGCCCCTGGGAGTGTTTTGTCTGTTTCGGTGAAAGTTGCTAGGGAGCGGGCCATCGTCGGGTAGAACTGCAGGTCAGGAAGGCTGCTCCCCGCGCCCGCGGGGATGGACCCGGCCGGAGCAACGTGCAGGAGGGGCCGATCGACTGCTCCCCGCGCCCGCGGGGATGGACCCGGCGCGGCCGAGTTCCGGTGCACTGACCAGCCCTGCTCCTCGCGTCTGCGGGGCTGGGTTCTGTATGTCACATGTGGAAATCGCATACGGGTGTGTGGTTGTCGGTGGGTGTTCCTGCCGCTGCGGTGTGCTGTTTCTGCTCCT
>NZ_JBIBZN010000035.1:0-14535 GCF_043084305.1 Streptomyces sp. NPDC014656 | reverse complement strand
TCGATCGGATCACCCAGACCCGTCCCCGTCCCATGCGCCTCCACCAAACCGATCGACTCCACCGACACACCCGCATCCACCAACGCGGCCGAGATGACCTCGGCCTGGGCGCGCGGGCTCGGCGCCGAGTAACGGGTGGTACGGCCGCCGTGGTTCACGGCGGCGCCCTTGACGACGCCCCGGATCCGGTCGCCGTCGCGCAGCGCGTCGCCGCAGCGCCGCAGCACCACGGCCACGGCGCCCTCTCCGGGAACGAAGCCGTCGGCGGTGCTGTCGAAGGCACGGCTGCGGTGGCGCGGGGAGAGGGCCATCATGTCGCCCATCGACCGGAAGTACTCCGGGCTGATGCCGGCGTGCACGGCTCCGATGACCGCCGTGTCGATGTCGCCCGAGCGCAGGTGCTGAAGCGCGGAGTGCAGGGCGACCAGCGAGGACGAGCAGAGGGTGTTGACGACCGTGCTGGGACCGCGCCAGTCCATCAGGTAGGAGAGCCGGTTGGCGATCATCGCCTCCAGGCCCAGGCCCCGCCCTTCGGGCACGCCGTGGCGGAACCGCTCCTCGTGGTAGTGGTCGTGGCTGTAGGCGATCCACAGCCCGGTACGGTCCTCGCCCGCTCGGGCGCCGCCACGTCCGCCGTCCTCCAGGGCCTCCCAGATCGTCTCGTAGACGATGCGGGCCTGCGGGTCGATCAACGGCGCCTCGCGGGCGGAGATCCGGAAGGGTGCCGGGTCGAACTCGTCGACCCGGTCGAGGAAGGAGGCGTGCGGAAGGGGCCCGCCGGCGTCGCCTCGACGGCTTTCGGGCAGCGGGCCGACCGTGTCGCGGCCCTCGGCGAGCAGCTCGGCGAAGGCCGTCAGCGTACTGGCCGTGGGCAGCCTCACCGCGGCGCCCACGACCGCGATGTCGCGCGTCCTGGTCGCGTGGGTGTCGTCGTCGGGCACGGCCTCGGTGGCTGTACGGGGCCTGGCGACGGCGGTGACGCGCGCCGGCGGGGCGGGAGGCCGCGCCGGCTCCGGCGGCCGGGGCGCCGGCGGGGCGGCCGGAGGTGCCTCGGCGGTCGGGGGCACCAGGGCCGTCGGAGCGACGGGGGCCGCGGGGGGCGTCGGGAGGGCTGGGGCCGCCGGGGCCTCGGGAGCCGCCGCGACAGCCGCTGCACCCGCGGCAGCCGTCGTCGACGGGGCAGCCGGGGCCGGGGGGCTCGGGAGCCGGTCGACGAGTTCGGGTGCCTCCTCCGTCAGGAAGTCCGCGAACTGCCGGGGCGTCGCGTACTCGAAGAAGACCGTCGGGTACAGGGACAGGTCGTGTTCCTGGGAGATCCGCTCGCTGAGTGCCACCAGGCCGACGGAGTCGAAACCGGCCGAGAGGAACTCGGTGTCGGCGTGCTCCTCGGACGTGCCCGTCAGCGCGAGGAACCACGCCAGTGCCCGTGCCGACGGCGTACTGACGGCGGCGGGGACACGCTCGGCGGCAGGAGCGCCCTCGGCAACGGCATCCGCATCCGCAGCCACATCCACGGAGGGAACGGCCGCACGAAGGGGCGCTGCCGGTGGCGGTGCGGTGTCAGCGGGTACGGGATCGGCGGCCGGGGTGGCCGGGACCGTCGCCCGCACGGTGGAGGGGGCCGGGGGGACGGCCGCCTCCGGGGCGGGCCCGGTCGTGGTGTCCTCGCGGAACGCCAGCGCCGGGACGCGCTTGGACGACATGTCGCCGAAGACCAGCAGCGGCGTGCCCGACTCGTCGGTGACGGTCTGGGTGACCCGGCACGCCTCGTCGTTCCAGAAGGCGATCTCGGTACGGACGTACGCGGCGTCGTCCAGCGGGCCCAGGACGTCGAGCCGCCCCACCGACAGCGGGATGAACGCGGAGGCGTCCGCGGTGCCGAAGACCGGGTTGGCCGGGTCGATGGCCGCCACGGTCACGCTGTCCAGGAGGCCGGGGAAGAGCTGGACACCGGGCGGGTTCAGCTCCCGCTGGCGGGTGCCCTCGATCCGGGCGAGGGTGCCGCCGTCCGGCAGGCTCGCCACCCAGGAGATGTTCCGGTAGTAGCGCCCGTGGTGGTAGCCGATGCGCCGCAGCCACCGGTACAGGCCGGAGCCCGCGTGAACGGCGGACCCGGCGCAGTCGGCCAGCAGGGTGCCGACCGGGAGCCGGGGCGCCGGCTCGGCACGGGCGGCGAGCCGCCCGGTGACGAAGAGGTCGCCGGTCTCCCCGTCCTCGACCCGGAACCGCCCGTCCCCGTCGACCCGGCCGACTACCCGCCGGGCCCCGGCGGGGATGAGGGGGCGGTGGAAGAGGACGTCCAGCGCGCCGTGGAACGGTTCGCCGCGCAGGGCGGCCCCCTCGCGCAGGAGGTCGAACCAGGCCACGCCCGGGAGCATCAGCGTGCGGTACACGGAGTGCTGCGCGATGGGCACCTCGCCCGGGCTGAACACCCGGGCGTACGTGTATCCGGCGGCCCCCTCGTCGGACACCAGCTCGGCGGGCGAGCCGGGTTCGGCGGACCGGAGCGGCTCGGCCAGGTCGAGGGCGCGTCCGCGCGGCTGGGCGACCGGCAGCAGGCGCTTGCTCCACGCGGCACCGGTGGTCTTCTGGAACGCGGCCCAGTCGATGTCGCGTCCGGCCTCGAACAGTTCGGCGACGACGGCCGCCAGTACGGCCGCTGCGGTCCGCTCGTCGGGGGCCCCGGCCAGGCGCGCGCCGACGTCGCGGCCTGCGGCGCCCTGCTGCTCGGCCTCGCGGGCCGGGTCGCCGTCGCGCCGCAGGACGTCGCCGAGCGCCTGCTCCAGCGGCAGGCTCCCCCGTACGAAGTCGGCGACCGGCTCCCAGCCGGGCGGGAGGTCGACGGCGCCGCGGGGCAGCCCCAGGTCGCGCAGCGCGATGGCGAGCGCGATCCCGGAGAGGATGCGGAGCAGTTCGCCGGAGAACGCGGCCAGCGGGGCGCCGGTGGCCATCTCGAACTGGCGCACGACGTCGTGCACGGCGGGGGTGGAGCCGTCGAGGGCGGTGAGCCACGCGGGCGGCGCCGCGGCGGCTTCGGGGCGTACGGAGACGGTCGCGAGGGACGCATGGGCACCGGTGGCTCCCGGGGCTCCGGGCGCACCGGGGGCGAGGAGCTTGGCGCGCAGGGCGGCTGTCAGCTCGTCCGCGTCCTTGCCGACGACGGCCAGCCGCGCGGCGCGGTGCGGCCGGGCGAGCCGGGCGGTGGCGCACACGTCGGCCAGTTCCTCGGGGCGGCCCCGCAGGGCGGGCAGGAACTCCACCCACTGGGCGCACAGTTCGCGCAGACCGTAAGCGGTGTCGGCGGAGAGCGTCAGGAGGTGGACGGGCTGCCGGGCCCCGGCCGGAGCCGTTCCGTTCCGGCGGGCCGGGGCGGGGACCGCCTCGGCCACGACGTGCGCGTTGGTGCCGCCGAAGCCGAAGCCGCTCACGGCGGCCCGGCGGACCGGCACGTCGGGCCAGGGCCGGGGGGCGTCGGGCAGGTGGAAGGGGCTGTCGTCCAGGTTGAGGCGGGGGTTGGGGGACTCGGTGGCCACGGCCGGCACGGTGCCCTCCCGCAGCGAGACGATGACCTTCGCGAGGCCGGCGAGCCCGGAGGCCGAGTGGAGGTGGCCGATCCGGCGCTTGACCGAACCGAGCGCGACGGAGTTGCGCGGGACGCCGTGGCGTCCGAACACCTCGGTGAGCGCCCGGACCTCGATGGGGTCGCCGATGGCGGTTCCGGTGCCGTGCGCCTCGACGTACTGGACGGTCGTCGGGTCGACGGTCCGGTAGACCTTGTCGAGCAGCTCGATCTGGGCTTCCAGGTTGGGCGTGGTGACGCCCATGGTGCGGCCGTCGTTGTTGACTGCGACCCCGCTGATCGCGCCGAGGACCAGGTCGCCGTCGCGCAGCGCCGCGGCCATCGGCTTGAGCACGAGGGCCGCGGCTCCTTCGCCGGGGACGTAGCCGTTGGCCCGGCGGTCGAAGGTGTGGCAGAGCCCGTCCGGTGACAGTGCTCCCGTACGGGAGAGCAGGACGAAGGTCAGCGGGTCGATCAGGAGGTCGACCGCACCGACGAGGGCGAGTTCGCAGCTTCCCGAGGCGAGGCTCTGGCAGGCGAGCCAGACCGCCGAGAGCGACGAGGAGCAGGCCGTGTCGACGACCAGGCTGGGGCCCGCGAGGTCGAAGCGGTCGGACAGCCAGGCCGCCATGAAGTTCTGCGACCGCCCCCACAGGGCGGCCGGGCCGGGCCCGGCGGCGCCGGCCGGGGTGGACACCGCGGGGTCCGGAAGGCAGGGTGCGGCTGTGCCGCGGCCATGGTCGAAGCCGTAGGCGTTCATCCGGGCGCCGATGAACACGCCCGCGTCGAGCCTGCGGCGCGCGCCCAGGTAACCGGAGTCCTCCAGGGCCCGGGCGCCGACCTCCAGCATCACCCGCTGCTGCGGGTCGAGGAGGACGGCGTCCTCGGCGGTCATTCCGAAGGCCTCGTGGTCGAAGGAGAACGGGTCGACCAGGAACGCGCCCCGGTGGTGGGTGCCGCGGTGCGGCGCCTCGCCGAGGTACAGGTGGCGGGCCCACCGGCTCGGCGGGACCTCGCCGACCTCGACCCCGTCGCCACCCAGCATGGCCGTCAGGTCGGCCACGTCCTCGGCGCCCGGGAGCCTCGTCGCGAGGCCGATGACGGCGATGCGGGTGTCGAGCTCGCTCACAGTTGTCCTTTCGTTCGGCTCGCCGGTCATACCTGGACCGCCCCCCGCCCGCCGTCGCGGTCGAGCAGGGGGCGCAGCAGCGCGCTCAGGGTGGCGTCGGCGGCCCCGGTGCGGTCGGGCGCGGTGGCGGCCGGGGGCGCCGGGACGGCTGCGGGTGCGGTCAGGTCGGCGGCGGGCGATGCCAGGTCGGCGAGTTCGGCCGCGATGTCGTCGGCGGTACGGGCCCGCATGAGGAGCGACGGGTCGACGGTCAGGCCGCCCCGTTCGAGGGCGGTGGCCAGTTCCGCGATCACCAGAGAGTCCAGCCCGAGCCCGTGGAGTGGCCGGTCGCCGGGGTCCTCCCCCAGGACGTGGAGGAAGGCTTCCCGGACTTGGGCGCGCATCGCGGTGGTGTCGCGCCGCGTGGCCGGTAGCGCGGCGTCGGCCGGGAAGGCGGGGGCGGGTGCGGCGGTGGCCGTGGCCACCGTCCCCGCCGGGGTGGACGCGGTGCCGGGGAAGACGACGGCTCCGCCCGACCTCAGGTGGTCGAAGAAGGCGTCGAGGGCCTCCTCGGCGCCGACCGAGTGGCCGGCGGAGAAGGCGTCGTCGGCCTTCATCCCGATGCCCGTCCAGTTCGGCCACGCGTGCGCGGTGACTGCGGTGACCTCGTCGTCCTCCCGTTCGGCGAGCGCCAGTTGGAAGGCGTTGGCGAGGCTGTAGTCGACCAGTCCGCGGCCGGCCAGGGCCTGGGTGCCGGCGATCGAGGAGACGAGGACGGCGAAGTCGGCGCACCGTTCCTTGGCCAGGCGGACGACGTTCAGCGAGCCGGCCACCTTGGGCGCGAGGACCTTCTCGGCGTCGCTCCAGGGGCGGCGGTGCATCGCCCCGAAGGGGTTGACCGCGCCGGAAGCGTGCACGATGCCGACCAGCCTGCCCCAGCGCCGGCCGAGCCGGTCCGCGACGGCGGCGAGGGCCGTCGGGTCGGAGACGTCGCAGGGCACGTACTCGACCTCGGCACCGCTGCCCGCCAGCTCTCGCAGAGCCTGCGCGCGGGTGGCGTCGAGGGCCGACCGGCCGACGACGGCGACGCGCCGGGCGCCCCGCGCGACGAGTCGTTCGGTCAGTCGCGGTCCGACGGCTCCGAGCCCTCCGGTGACCAGGCAGTACCCCTCGGCCGGGAGGAAGTACGGAGGGCCGGGCCGGGCGGGCACGGTCTCCGGCACGTACCGGGCACCCTGCCGGTAGGCGGCGACGGTGGTCCCCGCGTCGGCGTCCTCGGGCTCCTGGGCGCCGGACACCAGTGCGGCGAGCTCGGCGGCCAGGTGAGCGGCCTGGTCGGCGGCGGGGTCGGCGGGGTCCAGGTGGACGACGGAGGTGGGTCGGCGGCCTTCTGCTCCCGCGGCCCGGACGGCCATGGCGGCCGCGGCCCGGACCGGGTCCGGGCCACCGCCCTGCGTGCCGTGGCGGGTCTGGGCGGCGGACCGCGGGTCCGCCCCGCCGAACGAGGCCCAGAGGACTCCGGCCCGCTGCGGCAGCGTCCTCATCAGGTCGCCGACCTCGGCCCAGAGGGAACCGAGTTCGGCGGGATCCGCGTGCCGGACGTCCCGGGCTCCGACCACCACGGCGGCGTCGGCCGGCGCGCCGGGCGCGACGACGGCCACGCCCCGGTCCCGCAGCAGCCCGGTCAGGGTCTGTCCGAGGGCGGGGTCGGCGGCGTGAAGGCTCACCGTCGCCGGTCCGGCCGAGGCTGCTCGTGCCAGGTCGCGGGCGCGCCACTGGACGCGTACGGCCGGTGTGCCCGTCTGTCCGTCCCGCGCCGGGGGCTCGGTGTGGTCGGCCTGGTCGGCCTCGCCGGGGCCTCGCCAGAACGGGGATCCGGCGAACGGGTAGGTGGGGAGATCCGTGACACGGGCTCCCGCGGGGGACAGCCCGGACCAGTCGACGTGCGCGTATCCGACGGTGGCCAGCTCCGCCGCGTGGGCCGGGTGGCCGGGGGCGGCGGTCGTCCCGCTCAGGGCCGCCGCCGCGTCGGCGGTGAGGTCGATGTCGACGCGGGCGACGGGGTGCGTCCCGTCCGCGACCGAGCGGAGCGCCGCCGCGAGGTCCGCCGCCGAGCGTCCGTGCACGGCGGTCTGGTACTCCAGCGGGGAGCGGCCGGTGTTGGCCGTGTGACACAGGTCGGCTGTCTCTGCGGCGTCGCGCGCCGTGTCGAGGCGAGCGGCGTAGACGGCGGCCAGCTTCCGTACGGCCGTCTCGTCCGCGCCGGTGACACGGACCACGAACGACTCCGGGGCGGGTACGTCCCTGACCGGGGCCTCGGGGGCCTCCTCCAGGATCACGTGGGCGTTCACCCCACCCATCCCGAACGCGCTCACCGCACCACGACGCGGCCCATCAACCGGACGAGGCCACGCCGACACCCGATCCGCCAGGAAGAACGGCGTCCCCTCGAAACGAATGTGATCATTCGGCCGCACCACATGCAACGACGGAGGAACCACACCCCGCTCCATCGACAACAACACCTTCACCAACCCCGCAAGACCCGCAGCCGGCTCCAGATGCCCCACATTCCCCTTCAACGAACCCAACGCACAGAACTGCGAACGACCCGTCACCGACCGCCACGCACGCGTCAAACCCTCCACCTCGATCGGATCACCCAGACCCGTCCCCGTCCCATGCGCCTCCACCAGACCGATCGACTCCACCGACACACCCGCATCCACCAACGCGGCCGAGATCACCGCCTGCTGCGCAGCACTGCTCGGCACCGTCAACCCACTCGTACGACCCCCGTGATTCACCGCCGAACCCTTCACCACACCCCGGATCCGATCCCCCTCACGCAACGCCGCACCCAACGGCTTCAACACCACCGTCACCACCCCCTCACCCGGCACGAACCCATCCGCACCCGCATCGAACGGCCGCGAGCGGCCGGAGGGTGACAGGGCGCGCAGGTTCCGCATGGCGACGTAGTGCAGGGGCGACATGGCGACGCGGACGCCGGCGACGACGGCCTGCTCGCACTCCCCCGCCCGGATGCTCCGCACCGCCGTGTGCAACGCCACCAGCGACGACGAGCACAACGTGTCGATCGTCATGCTCGGCCCGTGCAGATCCAGGAAGAAGCTCACCCGGTTCGCCAGGAAGGCGTTGTGGTTGCCCAGGCCGGCGGGGGCGTCCAGCTCCGGGGAGAGGTTGTAGTCCTTGTAGTGCTGGTAGCTGGCCCCGACGAACACGCCGGTGTCGGGCGACAGTCCGCGCGGCGGCAGGCCGGCCGACTCCAGCGCCTCCCAGGTGGTGCGGAGCAGCCAGCGGGCCTGCGGGTCGAGCGCCTCGGCCTGCTTGGGGAAGAAGTCGAAGAATCGGGCGTCGAACTCCTCGACGCCGTCGAGGAACCCGCCCACGTCCGGCTCCCGCCGGTCGGCGTACCGGCCCCAGCGGCTCGCGGGCGCGGGGCCGACCCGGTCGCCGGACCCGGCCAGCACGTCCCACAGTCCCTCCGGGTCCGTGGCGCCGGGCAGGGCCACGGCCATTCCGATCACGGCCACGTCGTCGGCGGAGACCGCCTCGCCGGGGTCCGCTCCGTAGAGCGCGGCCGGGCCGGGGGCCCGGTCCGGGGCCCGGCCGGCGGCCCGGTGAAGGACCTGGCCGGTGGCCGGACCGGTGGTCTCGTCGGTGACCCGCGGCGCCGTTCCGGCGGCAGGTGCCGCCTCGGCCCCGGGCAGCGCGAAGGCGTCCTCCGGGGCCAGTTCGGCGACATGGACGGCGAGGGTGCGGCAGTCGGCGGCGTCCAGGACGTCCGTCGGGCTGAGCTGCGCCCCGTACCCCTCGTCCAGGTCGGCGGCGACGGCCGTCGCGAGCATCGAGTCGATGCCGACGGCCGACAGCGAGGTGGTCGCGGTGATCCGGGGGTCGTGCAGGGCCGCCCGCACCACGTCGACGACGGCCGCCTCGGCCGCCGCCAGCCGTGCCGAGCGGGGTGCCGGGGCGGACGCGTCCGCGCCGCCGGTCGTGGCTGCGCCTCCTGTCGTGGCCTCGCTGCCGGTGGTACCCGCGGCGCTACCCGTACTCGTGCCGTTCCCGGCCACGGTGCGGTACTCGATGCCTTCGAGGCGGACCAGGACCCTGCCGTCGTCCGCCAGCAGGTCGACGTCGCCGTGCCGGACGCCGTCGGCAACCGCCTCGGCACCGTCGAGGAGCACGAACGCTGTGCGCGCCGGGTCGCCCCAGCGCGCGGCGCCTTCGACGGCGACCGGCAGGAAGGTGCCGGTCGGCGCTTCGGGGTCGGCGAGCGTGAGCACGGCCATGGCCTGGAGGGCGGCGTCGAGTGCCGCCGCCTCGGCCTCCAGGGGGCCGTCGGCCGGGAGGTCGACACGGGCCAGGACCCGGCGGGCCCCGTAGTGGACCTCGGTGATCGACCGGAGCGGGGCGGTCAGTTCCATGCCCTTGGCGGCGAACCAGGCGTAGAGACCCGCGGGTTCCAGGTCGCGGCCGAGGTCCGCGCGCAGGGCGTCCAGGTCCCGTGCGGCGGGCGCGGGTCCGGCCTGGGCGGCGCCGGTGGTGAGCCGGGCGATCGTGCGGCCGGCGTACCGGAAGGCGACCGGACCCGTGCGGCCCGGCTCGTCCAGGTCGGTGGTCAACGCGTGCGGACCGCTCCCCCGGCCCGTGAAGGCGACGGCACGCAGTTCAGCGGCCGCCCGCAGCCCCAGGGCGAGGGGCACGGCGCCGGGCACGGTCTCCTCGCCGAGTACGCGGTGGGCGCGCGAGAGCCTGCGGACGGCCCCGGCCACGTCCTCGCTCCGGGCAGCGGCCGGGGCTCCGGTCGACGCGTCCGAGGCGACGGCGGGAGTGGGGGCGGCGGTGGGGGCGACGGCGGGGGCGGGGTGCGCGGCTGCCGCCGGTGACGCGGGGGGCGCTGGTGCCTTGGCAGCCACCGGGGTCACGGTTCCCGTCGGTGCGCTTGCCGCGCCGAACGGATACGGCGGCAGCGGCCGGCGGCGTACCGCCGGATCCGGGTATACGGACGCCCAGTCGACGGCCGCCCCTCCGACGTGGCGCAGGGCGTGGACGCCGAGCCCTGCCGAGGCGGTCTCCACCACGACGGAGCCGCGCACGACGGTGCCGGGCGCCCGGTCCGCGAGCCGCAGCGCGTGGTCCAGCCCGGCGCCGATCTCCCAGGCGGAGCCGCCGAGCACGGCGATCCGGTGCGCCCGGTGGTCGCGTCCGACGGCACTGGAACGGCACAGTTCCCGCAAGCCGGCGGCGGACTCCCCGCGCAGCACCGCCCGCGTGGCCGCGATGCGCCGCAGCAGGGCCTCCGGGGTGTGGCCGGAGAGGACCAGCAGGTGTTCACCGGTGGAGCCGTCCGCGTGGGCGGCCTCGTCGGCCGGCCCGTCGCCGGACTCGCCGGCGCGGTGGTCCCCGACGTACTCCTCGACGACGACGTGGGCGTTGGTGCCGCCCATGCCGAAGGAGCTGACGCCGAAGCGCCGCGGCCCCGCGGAGGTCCACGGGCGGGGCTCGGTCGGGATCTCGAACGGCCCGGAGGACAGGTCGAGGTGGCTGCTGGGCTTCTCGAAGCCGGCGACCGGGGGGATCTCCCCGTGCCGCAGGCTCAGCAGGGCCTTGACGAGTCCGGCGAGTCCGGCGGCCGGCTCCAGGTGTCCGATGTTGCCCTTGACGGCGCCGAGGCGGACCGGCCCTTCCCGGTCGGGATCGCCGCCGAACACCTCGGTGAGGGCGGCGAGTTCGATGGGGTCGCCGAGCCGGGTCGCGGTGCCGTGGGTCTCGATGAGGGAGATGTCGGCCGGGGCGAGCCCGGCGTCGTCCAACGCCGCACGGACGACGGCTGCCTGGGCCTCGCTGCGGGGCACGGGCAGGGCGCTGCCGCGCCCGCCGTGGTTGACGGCCGTACCCCGGACGACGCCCCAGATGAGGTCGCCGTCGCGCTCCGCGTCCGCGAGCGGCTTCAGCAGGACGGCGAGGGCTCCCTCGCCGGGGAGGAAGCCGTCCGCATGCTCGTCGAAGGGCTTCGGCAGGCCCTCCGACAGGGCGCCGAGCTGGCTGAGGCTGCGGTAGTACCAGGGCGTCAGGCCGACCTGGCAGGCCGCCACGATCGCGGCGCCGCAGTGGCCGGCGCGGAGCGCGGCGACCGCCTGCTGGAGCGCGACGAGCGAGGACGAGCAGAGGGTGTCGACGGTCTGCGAGGGACCGGTGAGGTCGAGGGCGTACGAGATCCGGTTGGCGAGCACCGCGTTCATGGAGCCGAGCGCGGTGTGCGGGCCCACGGTCTCCAGCCCCTGCGTGTCACGGTGGTGGGTGTAGGTCGCGCCGACGAAGACGCCGATGTCACGGCGGCCGACGAGGCCGGCGTCGTCCCGGACCGCCCAGGCGTGCTCCAGGAGCAGCTTCTGCTGGACGTCCATCTCCTCGGCCTCGCGCACCGAGATGCCGAAGAAGGCCGGGTCGAACCGGTCGGTGCCGGTGAGGAAGGCGCCCTTGCGGCAGTACGTGCCCGTCATGCGGGGCCCGCGCTCCTCGAAGTGGGCGTCGACGTGCCAGCGTTCGGCGGGCACGTCGGTGAAGGCGTGGCCGCCCGCGCGCACCAGCGGCCACAGGTCTGCCACACCACCCGGTGCACCGGGGAGGTCGCCGGACACGGCGACGACGGCGACGTCCAGGTCGCGTCCGCGCGCCGCCGAACGGCGGGGGCGCTGCGGAGCGGCGGCGGGGACGGAGACGGTCGAGGCGGTGGGAGCGAGGGGGGTCGCGGTATCTGCCGCGCCCTGGGAGAGGGCCGGCTCGACAGGCCGGGCGGACTCTGCGGCGGCGGGCTCTGCGGGGGCTGCCTCGGCGTCGGTGGCACCGGCGGCTTCGCCCTCGGCCGGCTCGGGCAGCGCCGCCGCCGCGCCGTAGCGCTCGGTGAGCGCCTCCGCCAGTTCGTCGAAGGCCCCGTACTCCAGGAAGAGCGTGGCCGGGAGGCTGACGCCCCAGCGGCGTGACAACTCCTCGGACAGCTCGACGCTCATGATCGAGCTCATGCCGTAGTCCGAGAGGAGCGCCTCGCGGTCGAGGGACGCGATGCCCAGCCGTTCCACGAGGAACTCCGCCAGCGCGTCGGCGACTCGCCCGACGGCGTCCCCTGCTGCCCCACCGGAGTCGTCAGGGCGCTCAGCCTGACCGGGAGGAAGAGGTCCGACGCCGGCGGTCCCGGCGGAGGCGGCCGAGCCGGCGCGGTCCTCCTGATCCTCCGGCTCGGCGATCTCGGTGCCCGCGTCCGGGTGGGCGATGACAAGCTGCCGGGCGGGCTGCTCCGCCCCCAGGACGGCGATGAGGGCGTCCAGGCCCTCCTCCGTGGTCAGCGGTCGGACGCCGCGCGCCCTGAGCTGGGCCGCCACGGCGGTGCCCATGCCGACCTCGCCCCACAGGCCCCAGTCGACGCTGAGCCACGGCGCTCCGTGCGCGTGGGCGTAGCCGTCGAGGTAGGCGTTGGCGGCGGCGTAGCCGCCCTGCCCGAGGTTGCCGAACGTGCCGGAGACGGAGGCGAACAGCACCGCGAAGTCGAGGTCGCTCCCGGCGATGGCGGCGGCCAGCTCGCGGACCCCGTCGGCCTTGGGCCGCATCACGGCCATGACGTCCTCGGCGGTGGCGCTGCGGATCAGCCCGTCCTTGAGAGTGCCCGCAGCGTGGACGACGCCGTGCACGTCGCCGTGCTCCCGCCGCATCTTCTCGACCAGGGCCGTCAGGGCGCCGGGGGCGGTGATGTCCGCGCTGTACGAGACGGCCAGGCAGCCGTGGGCGGTGAGGGCGGCGGCCCGCTCGTCGGAGGCGGGGTTCGCGCCGGACCGGGAGACCAGCGCGACGACGCCGGCGCCCTCGCGGGCGAACCGCTCGGCCACCTCGAGGCCCAGGCCGCCGTGGCCGCCGAGGACGAGGTAGCGTCCGCCGGGCCGGATGCGGCCCTGCCCGGCGGGGCGCGGCGGGGTGTGCGCCGCGCGGTCGCGCACCCGGAGGGGCACGTGCCTGACGTCGCCCCGGTAGCCGGTCTCGACGGGCCCCCGTGCGTCACCGAGTTCCGCCACGAGGGCGGGAAGCAGCGTGCCGGGGTCGCCGCCGAGGTCGACGATGCGCGGGCGCAGACCCGGGTACTCGATGGCGGCGGTGCGCAGGAGGCCCCACAGGGCGGCGCGGGCGGGCACCGGCCGGTCGCCACGGGCGACGGGCTGGCCGTCGCGGGTCACGACGAGGAAGCGGGACCTGCGCTGCCGCTCGCCGAGGGTGCGCAGGGCGGCTAGGCAGGCATACAGGCCGAGCCGCAGTTCCTCCTCCTCGTTCCTGCGGCCGGCGGTCGGGCGGTCGGCGTTCCACAGGTGGACCACGCCCGCGACGGGGTCGCCGATCTCCTCCCAGAGCCGCCGGAACGCCTCCTGGTCGGGCCGGCCCAGCGTCAGCCGGTCGGGGTCGGCGGCGCCGTTCGCGGGCGCGGCCGGGCCGGCCGCGACCTCCACGACGCGGGCGCCGTCGGCGCGCAGCGCCTCGGCAGCGCCCGTGCCGAGCCGGTCGGCTGGGCCGTGGTGGAGGACCACCCAGGTGCCGGACGCCGGTTCGCGGCGGGCGGGGTCGCCCTCCTGGGGGTGCCAGTCGATGCGGGAGACGGGCAGCGGGTCCCGCCGTCCCGCGGCGCTGTCGGTCGTCCGTGCCGAGGCCGTGGAGCCGGTCGCCGCTGCGGGCGGGCGGGTCACGGTGGTGGTGCGCCGCATCCGTACGCCCCGGAACTCGGCGAGGACGTCGCCGGAGGGTCCCAGCAGCAGGGCGTCGGCGGTGGCGTGGGCACCGTCGTCGCTGGTGCGGCGGACGTGGACGGCGACCCCGTCCGTCGCCGTCGACAGGTCGGCGAAGAGGGCGAGCCGCTCGACGCCGATCGGCAGCATGGGGTACGGGCCGTCCGCACCCGTCAGGTCCTGCAGGGCGCAGCTGACGACCTGGAAGACGCCGTCCACCAGCAGCGGGTGGGCGTACCAGGGCATCGGCTCGGTGTCGGACCGCAGGGTGGCACGGGCCGTTCCGGCCTCGGCGACGGAGAGCGCGCGGACGGTGCGGAAGTCGGGGCCGTACTGGAGTCCCTCGCGCTCCCATCCGGTGTAGAGGCGCTCCGGGGCGACGTCACGTGCACCGGCGGGCTCGTGGTCCGTCGCGGTGCGGCCGGGCCGCGCCGCGTCCGCCGGGAGGAACCGTCCGGCGCCGGTGGACAGCTGCTTGCGGGTGCCGGCCACGAGGGTGGTCAGCTCGAAGCGGGTGCGGTCGGGGCCGGGGGTCACGTCGAGGCGGACCGGCGCGCTGCCCCGGTCGGCGACCGTGAGGGGGCGGAGGAACGACACCCCGGTGAGCTCCAGGGGGGCGAACGGCCGGCGGCGTGCGACGCCGACGAGGGCCATCTCCAGCTGCACGGCCGCGGGGAGCAGTCCGGTCCCCGCGGAGCGGTGCTGGGCGATGAGGGGCTCCTGGCCCGTGAACGTCTTCTCGTACGTCTCTGGGGTGTGCGTCACTGTCCCTCGCTCCGGTGCTCGTAGTGACGGTCGAACAGCGGGTGTCCCGCGGCCGGCGCGGTGGGCGCGGCGCGTTCGCCGCGGGCCGGGGGCGCCACCAGGTCGTGCCGGCGGAAGGGGTAGGTGGGGAGGGTCATCGTGCGGTGGCCCTTGCCGGCATGCACACCAGCCCAGTCCACCGAACCCGCACCCGAACCCGCATACGCCGCCACAGCCGCGTACACCTCCGCCTGATCCACCCGCCCACGCCGCAACGTCGACAACCACAACGACGGCTCAACACCCCGCCACGACGCACGCGCCAACGACGTCAA
>NZ_JBIBZN010000034.1:0-20314 GCF_043084305.1 Streptomyces sp. NPDC014656 | reverse complement strand
CGCTTGGGCAGGTGGTGGAGGTCGGCCATGAGGAGCATGTTCTCCTCGCCGGTGATCAGGCCGTCGACGGCGGAGAACTGTCCGGTGACGCCGATGGCGGCGCGGACGGCGTGGGCGTCGGTGGCGAGGTCGTGGCCGGCGATGCTCGCCCGTCCGGCGTCGGGGGTGACGAGGGTGGAGAGGATCTTCACGGCGGTCGTCTTGCCGGCGCCGTTCGGACCGAGCAGCGCGAAGACGGAACCGGCCGGGATGTGGAGGTCGACGCCGTCGAGGACGACCTTGTCGCCGTACGACTTGCGCAGACCGGTGGCGGTGATGGCGGCGGGGGCGGGCGGGCCGTCGCCCCGACCGGGCATCGGGGTGGGCATGGGCATGGGCATGACAGAAGAAGGCATGGGGGCCTCCGATCGAAGGCTGAGGCGGGAGGGGTGTGGCGGGAAGGGTGAGGCGCTTGCCGTGGGGGAGGGGAGGCGCTCGTCGTGGGGGAGGAGAAGCGCTCGGCGTGGGAGGGGGAGCGCTCGTCGTGGGGAGGGGAGGTGTTTGTCGCGGGAGGGAGGCGTTTGTCGTGGGGAGGGCGGGGGCCCGGCGGGCGGGCCCCCGGGGGGTCAGACGCGGGCGCGGCGGATGTCGATGTTGCCGTGGCGGGTGCGGGCGCGGACCGTGAGGGTCTCCTCGGACTCCTTCGGGGCGTCGGAGGCGGTCAGCCCGTTGCGCACCTGGCCGGAGCCCGAGACGGCGTCGAGCCAGGCGGCGGTGCCCTCGCGGACGCCGACGTCGATGGCGCCGTAGTTCGTCTCCACCTGGAGGGTGCCGCGGGCGGCCTCCCCGATGCGGATGGTGCCGTGGGCGGTGGTGGCGGTGACCGAGTCCCCGGCGCGGTCGACCGTGATGTCGCCGTGCGCCCCGCTGACGCGGAGCTCGCCGGTCACGGCGGCGACCGTCGTGGTGCCGTGCGAGTTCTTCAGGACGGCCGGGCCGTCGATCAGGCCGACCCGCACGCTGCCGGAGCTGGTGGTGATCTCGGCCGGGCCCTCGACGCGGTCCACGGAGACGGAACCGTGCGAGGCCGTGAGGTGCAGCGGGCCGGTGGTGTCGAGCCGGGCGTCGCCGGACGAGGTCTTCACGCGGACCTCGCCGAGGCGGCCCTCGCCGAGGACCTGGGTCCAGGCGCCGTCGAGCTCGATCCGCGAGCCCGTCGGCAGCTCCACCGTCACGTCGACGACGCCGGTGCGGCCGAAGAGGTTCGACTTGGGCGTCCGCACGGTCAGCGTGCCGTTCGCGTAGGAGACCTCGGTCTGCTCGCCCGTCCGCACGTCCAGGTCCTTCTTCGGGTTGCGCGGCGTGACCTGGACGACCGTGTCCGTGCGCTCGCCGGCGACGAACTGGATGGAGCCGGCCTCCACGCGGGCCGTGACCGAGATCGCTGCGGGAGTGTCGAAAGAAGGCATGGCTGTCCCGTCCTCTTGGGTCTCGTGAACGTCCCCGCTGGTGGGACGTGGTGGGGGTGAAGTGGTGCGGGGTGCTGCGCGGGGGTCGCGCGCCGGGCGGGGGCGGCGGGTTACCGCACCCAGCCCGTGATGCTCTGTCCGACGGTCCGGGGCTTCTCCGCCGTGCGCGGCCGGGCGCCGCCGCCGTCGACCGCCGACGACACGGCCCGGACCAGCCAGGCGTTGACCGACAGGCCCTCGCGGGCCGCGGCCTCCTCGGCCCGCGCCTTGAGGTGGGCCGGCAGCCGCAGGTTCACCCGGGCGACCGCCCCCTCGTCCCCCTCGGGGACGGCGGGGGCCGTCGGCGGTTCGGCGGGCGCCGCCGGCTCCGAGGGGGACGCGCCGCCGTCGGCGGGCGGTCGCGTGACCACGAAGTCGGGGTCGAGGCCCCGGAGCCGTACGTCGACCGAGCCGGGGGCGAGTTCTCGGGTGATCTCGTCCGTGGCGGCGGAGAGCACGTTGAGCATGGTGAGGCGGGCCGCCGACTCCAGTGGAGCCGTGAGCCGCTCGGCCAGCTCGCGTGCCGCGTCGCCACCGGCTTCGGCGGCCACCGCGAGTTCGCGGCGGAGGCTGTCGACATACGGGGTGAGGTCCATGACGCCATCATGGCACCATGGTGGCGCCATGTGCAACCCCTAGTGGCACCACGTGGCGCCGGGTGATGCCACGTGGTGCCAAGTGGTGCCGCTCATGGTGTTGATGTGGCGCCGGACGGCGCCCGGCGGTGCCGCTTGGCGCCATGGTGTGCCATTCGGGGCCACCGGCTGCCGCCGGGTGCCGCGCCACGTGTCGCGCCGGGCCAGGGGGCGGGGGAGGGGCTCGGGGGTGCCGGAGCCGCGCCCGGCCTCGCGGGCCGGCGTCTCCGCCCTTCCCCTCCCGGCTTCAACTTCCCTCCGTGTGAGGGTGGTTGACGGTAGGTCTGGACCAATCTACGGTCTGCTGGAGCGCGCGCCACGCCCCGGACCGACCCCCCACGTCCCAAGGAGCACCGCATGCCAGGCTCACGGATCGTCCGCGCCCTCGGAGCGGGCCTCACCGCCCTGCTCGCCACTGCCGCCACCGTCGCCGCCGCTCCCGCGCAGGCCGCCGCCGGCCCGGCCGGCACCGCGTCGGCGACCGCCGACACCTGCGCCCTCAAGCCCCGTCCCGCCGGGAAGGTCCTCCAGGGCTACTGGGAGAACTGGGACGGCGCCGCCAACGGCGTCCACCCGCCCTTCGGCTGGGCGCCGATCGACGACCCCCGGTTCGCCGCGCACGGGTACAACGTCCTCAACGCCGCCTTCCCCGTGATCCGTTCGGACGGCACGGTGCTGTGGGAGGACGGCATGGACAGCACCGTCAAGGTCGCCACCCCGGCCGAGATGTGCCGGGCCAAGGCGGCGGGCGCCACGATCCTGATGTCCATCGGCGGGGCCGCCGCCGGGATCGACCTCAGCTCGCGGGCGGTCGCCGACCGCTTCGTCGAGACGATCGTGCCGATCCTCCAGCGGTACAACTTCGACGGCATCGACATCGACATCGAGACCGGTCTCGTCGGCAGCGGCAGCATCACCACCCTCTCCGCGTCCCAGGCCAACCTCGTCCGCATCATCGACGGCGTCCTCGCCCGGATGCCCGCCGGCTTCGGCCTGACGATGGCCCCCGAGACCGCCTACGTCACCGGCGGCAGCGTCGCGTACGGCTCGATCTGGGGCGCGTACCTCCCGATCGTCAAGAAGTACGCCGACAACGGGCGCCTGTGGTGGCTGAACATGCAGTACTACAACGGCAGCATGTACGGCTGCGCCGGCGACTCCTACTCCGCCGGCACCGTCGCCGGCTTCACCGCCCAGACCGACTGCCTCGACCGCGGCCTGGTCGTCCAGGGCACCACGATCCGCGTCCCCTACGACAAGCAGGTCCCCGGCCTGCCCGCCCAGCCGGGCGCCGGCGGCGGATACATGGCACCCTCCCTCGTGGCCCAGGCGTGGAACCACTACGGGGGCAGGCTCAAGGGCCTGATGACCTGGTCGGCGAACTGGGACGGCTCGAAGAACTGGACCTTCGGCGACAACGTCAAGCGGCTCCAGGGCCGTTAGCACCCCCCGTCCCCTCCCCGCCCCCTTCCCGCGCCCTCCCCGCCCCCCTCCGCATCTCCTCCGAGCCCGCCCGGCCCTCGCCTGTTACCCGTGGGTACGTCATGATGGCGGCAACCATCCACGACCCCGGGGGCTGAGGCAGCGGTGAGCGACGAGAAGCGGAAAACGGTGCACGCCTTCGGGGACGACTCCCTCGGGGAGCACGACGCCGTCGGACTCGCGGAGGCGATCCGGCGGCGCGAGGTGAGCCCCGCCGAGGCCGCCAGGGACGCGGCCGCCCGGCTGCGGGCGGTCGCGGAACTGAACGCGGTGCAGACCCCGCTGGACCCGCCGGAGCTCCGCGGCGGCACCGGCGGGGTCTTCGCGGGCGTCCCCACCCTGATCAAGGACAACACCGACTACGCGGGCCTGCCCACCGGCCACGGCAGCGCCGCCTTCACCCCCCGCCCGGCCCGCCGGCACGCGCCCTTCGTGCGGCAGTTCCTCAGCACCGGCGTCACCGTCCTCGGCAAGACCCGGCTGCCCGAGTTCGGCTTCAGCCCGGCCACCGAGTACGAGACCGGGGAGCCGGTCCGCAACCCGTGGCACACCGGCCACTCCGCGGGCGGCTCCTCCGGGGGCGCCGCCGCGCTCGTCGCCGCCGGAGCCGTACCGCTCGCCCACGCCAACGACGGCGGCGGCTCCATCCGGATCCCCGCCGCCTGCTGCGGACTCGTCGGCCTCAAGCCCACCCGGGGCCGGGTCGTCGCCAACGACCAGAGCCGGCGGCTGCCGCTCGACATCGTCGCCGACGGCGTCGTCACCCGGACCGTCCGCGACTCCGCCGCCTTCCTCGCCGCCGCCGAACGCTACCGGCGCCATCCCAAGCTGCCGCCGGTCGGCCTCGTCGAGGGACCCTCGGACCGGCGGCTGCGCATCGGCTTCCTGCTCGACTCGCCCAACGGCGTCACCTGCGACGACGACACCCGCGCCGCCGTCACCGAGACCGCCGCCACCCTCCGCTCCCTCGGCCACACCGTCGAACCGGTGGGCATGGACCTCGACCCCCGCTTCACCGGCGACTTCCTCACCTACTGGGGCATGCTCTCCTTCCTCCTCGGCGTCACCGGCCGCGGCTTCGGCCCGGACTTCGACCGGCACCGCATGGACGGGCTGAGCCGCGGACTGCGCGAGGAGTACGTGAAGCGGTGGCGGGACACGCCAGGCGTGGTGCGCCGGCTGCGGCGGACCAGGGAGGCGTACGCGGCGGCCCTGCGCGGCCTCGACCTCGTCCTCACCCCGGTCCTCGCCCACACCACGCCCCCGATCGGGTACCTCAGCCCCGCCGTCCCGTACGACGTGCTGGTCGGGCGGATCCTCGGATACGTGGCCTACACCCCGGTCGACAACGTCGTGGGCACCCCGTCGATCTCCCTGCCCAGCGCGCGCGCCACGGCCGACGGCCTGCCGGTCGGCGTCCTCCTCTCCGGCCGTCCCGGCAGCGAACGCACCCTCCTGGAGGCCGCGTTCGCCCTGGAGGCCGAGCGGCCCTTCCGGCGCGTCCAGGACGTCTGACGCCCCCGCGCGGGAGACGGGCGGGTCAGGGCTGCTCCGGGAAGTGGCAGGCCACCTCCCGGGGTTCGCCCGCCGCGAGCGGCCGGAGGACCGGCGCCTCGGCACGGCAGACCGCCCGGGCCTTCGGGCAGCGCGGGTGGAAGGCGCAGCCCGGCGGGGGAGCGGCGGGGCTCGGCGGGTCGCCGAGGAGGGTGATGCGCTCCCGGGCCCGTTCGGCGGCCGGGTCCGGCAGCGGCACGGCGGAGAGCAGCGCCCGGGTGTAGGGGTGGGCGGGGGCCTCGTACACCCGGTCCTTGGCGCCGATCTCGACGATCCGGCCCAGGTACATGACGGCGACGCGGTCGCAGACCCGCTTCACCACCGACAGGTCGTGGGCGATGAACAGGTAGGCGAGGCCGAGTTCGTCCTGGAGCCGTTCCATCAGGTTGACGATCTGCGCCTGGACGGAGACGTCGAGCGCCGAGACGGGTTCGTCGGCGACGACGAGCCGGGGGCCGGTGGCGAGCGCGCGGGCGATGCCGACGCGCTGTGCCTGGCCGCCGGAGAACTCGTGCGGGCGGCGGTCGGCGTGCTCGGGGACGAGCCCGACCAGCTCCATCAGTTCCAGCGCCCGCTTCCGAGCCTCCTCGGCCGGAGCGCCCTGCACCAGCAGCGGGTCGGCGATGATCCGCGCCACGGACCGGCGGGGGTTGAGGGAGGAGTGCGGGTCCTGGAAGACCATCTGGATCTCGCGGCGGAGCGGCTTCAGGGCCCGCTGCGAGAGGTGCGCGAGGGACCGGCCGTCGTACTCGACGGAGCCGGCGGTCGGTTCCAGGAGCCGGACGATCATCCGGCCGGTGGTCGACTTGCCGCAGCCGGACTCGCCGACCAGGCCGAGGGTCTCGCCGGCCGCCAGGTCGAAGCCGACGCCGTCGACGGCCCGCACGGGCGAGGAGCGGCGGCGGCCCGGGAAGGTCATGGCGAGGTCCCGCACCCGCAGCAGCGGCGGCGCCGGGGTCGTACCGGGCGGGGTGGACGTGGTCACGGGGCGACCCCTTCGTACGTGGGAAAGGCCGGGAAGGCCGCGAAGTGGCAGGCGGCGGTGTGCCCTTCGGGGCCGCCGGGCTCCGGCCGTTCGCCGGCGCAGCGGTCCCGCTCCCCGGGCGTGCCGGCCGCCGCGCGGGCGCAGCGCGGCGCGAAGGCGCAGCCGGGCGCCGGGTCGAGGAGGGACGGCGGACCGCCGGGGATGGCGCGCAGCGGTGCGTCGTCGGGGTCGTCGAGCCGGGGCAGCGAGTCGAGCAGCCCGCGGGTGTACGGGTGCGCGGGGGCGGCGAACAGGGCGTCGACCGGGGCCCGTTCGGCGGCCCGTCCGCCGTACATGACGAGCACCTCGTGGGCGACCCGGGCCACCACGCCCAGATCGTGGGTGATCATGACGATGGAGAGCCGGCGTTCCTGCTGGATCCGGGCGAGCAGGTCGAGGATCTGGGCCTGCACGGTGACGTCGAGGGCGGTGGTCGGCTCGTCGGCGATGAGCAGGTCGGGTTCGCAGACCAGCGCCATCGCGATCATGACCCGCTGGCGCATGCCGCCGGAGAACCGGTGGGGGTACTCGCCCGCCCGGCGTCCCGGCTCCGGGATGCCGACCTCGGCGAGCGCCTCGACGGCGCGGGCGCGGGCGGCTGCCCTGCGGGTGCCGAAGTGGACGCGGTGGTGCTCGGCGATCTGTTCGCCGACCGTGTAGTACGGGTGGAGGCTGGAGAGCGGGTCCTGGAAGACCATCGCCATCCGCCGGCCGCGCAGCCGGTTCAGCTCCCGGTCGGGCAGGCCGACGAGTTCGCGTCCGTCGAGGGCGACGGAGCCGGTGACCTCGGCGCCGGTGTGCAGGCCCATGACGGCGAGCGAGGTCACGGACTTGCCGGAGCCGGACTCGCCGACGATGCCGAGGGTGCGGCCGTGCGGCACGTCGAAGGAGAGGGAGTCCACGGCGCGGACGGGGCCGCGCGGGGTCGGGAAGGTGACGCTGAGGTCCCGGACCGTCAGGAGCGGGGCGGGGTCGGTCATCAGTACCTCACTCGCGGGTCGACGACGGCGTACAGCAGGTCCACGGCCAGGTTGGCGACGACGATGAAGCCGGCGGCGAGGAGCGTCACGCCGAGGATGACGGGCTGGTCGCCGGTGGTGAGGGCGCCGTAGAAGAGGCGTCCGATGCCGGGCAGTCCGAAGAGGGACTCGGTGATGACGGCGCCCGCGAGGAGTCCGCCGAGGTCCATGCCGAAGATGGTGAGGATCGGGGTCGCGCCGGCCCGCAGCCCGTGCTTGACGACGACCGTGCGGCGCGGCAGGCCCTTGGCGCGGGCGGTGCGGATGTACGGCTCCGCCATGGACTCGATCATCGCGCCGCGGCTCTGCCGGGCGTACATGGCGGCGTAGAGGAGCGCCAGTGCCAGCCAGGGCAGCAGCAGGTTGGAGGCCCAGGACAGCGGGTCGGTGGTGAGGGGGACGTAACTCGGGTAGGGCAGCAGCCCGGTGAGCCGGATCAGTCCGTAGATGAGCAGGACGGAGGTGAAGTAGACCGGCAGGGAGGCGGCGGCGACCGCGCCGACCATGAGGGCCCGGTCGGTCAGGGTGTCCTTGCGGAGGGCGGCCGTCACGCCCGCGGTCAGGCCGAGGACCAGCCACAGCGCGGCGGCGCCGGCGGCGAGCGAGGCGGAGACGGGCAGCCGGTCGACGAGCAGGTCCCAGACGCCCTCGCTGTTCTCGTACGAGTAGCCGAGGCAGGGGAAGTCGCAGTGCAGGGCGTACTGTCCGGTGCCCATGGTGCGGCCGGTGAAGACGCCGGTGACGAAGTCGGCGAACTGGCGCCAGACGGGGGCGTCCAGGCCCATGTTGGCGCGGATCGCCTCCAGGCGTTCGTCGCTGCACGCCTTGCCGCAGGCGGCGGCGGCCGGGTCGGAGGGCAGGACGTAGAAGATGGTGAAGGTGACGGCGGCGATGGCGAGGAGGACGCCGAGCACCCCGAGGAGCCGGCGGCCGAGGTAGAGGATCACGTACGGCTCCCCCGGGGGTCGAGGACGTCGCGCAGCGCGTCGCCGAGGAGGGTGAAGGCGAGGACGGTGAGGAAGAGGCAGAGGCTCGGGACGAGGAAGTACATGGGGTCCGTGTCGTAGTACGCGACGCTCTCGGCGATCATCTGGCCCCAGGACGGGGT
Organism: Streptomyces sp. NPDC014656; assembly: GCF_043084305.1. Lineage (NCBI taxonomy): Bacteria > Bacillati > Actinomycetota > Actinomycetes > Kitasatosporales > Streptomycetaceae > Streptomyces > Streptomyces sp. NPDC014656. Next base: position 12,005 of record NZ_JBIBZN010000034.1, on the reverse strand, counting down.
CGGCGGCCGGACCCCGACGCCGAGGTAGCTCAGCGCCGCCTCGGTGGCGATCATGCCGGGGACCATCAGCGTGGTGTACGCGATGACCGGCCCCGCGACGCCCGGGAGGATGTCGCGCGCGAGGATCCGCCAGGGGCCGGAGCCGCCGACGCGGGCCGCGTCGACGTACTCGCGGTGTTTGAGGGAGAGGGTCTGGCCGCGGACGACCCGGGCGACGCCGGGCCAGCCGAAGAGGCCGATGACGAGGATCATCAGGAGCGTCCGGTCGACGTCCCGGGCGACCGACATCATCGCGATCATGAAGATGAGGGAGGGGAAGGACATCGTGAGGTCCATCAGCCGGGACAGCGCGGTGTCGGTGCGGCCGCCGAAGTAGCCGGCGGCGACGCCGGCGGTCACCCCGGCCACCACGACGATCGCGGTGGCGGCGAAGGCGATGAGCAGTGACACCTGGGCGCCGTGCACGACCCGGGCGAACAGGTCCCGGCCGGTGACGGGTTCGACGCCGAGCCAGTGCTCGGCGGAGACCCCGCCGAGCGGGCCGATCGGCAGTCCGCCGAGGTAGGGGTCGACGGCGGACTTGTCGAACTCCTCGGGGCCCCAGCCGCCCAGTGAGCTGATCAGCGGGGCGGCCGCGGTCATCAGGACGAAGAGGGCGACGACGGCGAGGGAGACCTTGAGGGAGGCGCGTCGGCGCAGTTCCGCGCGGACCGCCCGCCAGGCCCCGCCGCCCCCGTGCACCGGAGGCGGGGTGGTGGTCGTGGTCATGGGAGGGGCGTCCTTCAGTTCGCGCTCTGGGAGGGGTCCTTGAGGCCGACGGTGGCGTAGTCGATCTGACCGCTCCAGGAGGCGTGGCCGTAGGCTCCGGCGACGTTGGTGCCGACGAGGAGCGAGCGGCGCTTCATGGCGCCGGGGGCGACGGGGGCCTGGGCGAGGATCCGCGCGTCGAGCTCCTGCCACGCCTTGTGGGCGGCGGCGCCGTCGGTCATGGCGGCGATCTCGTCCATCCGCTTCATGGTGGCGTCGTCCTTGAAGAGGGAGTGGTTGCCGGAGTTGCCCTTCTCCTTGATGAAGCGGCCGTCGAAGACGAAGGGGAGGAAGGTGGCGCCGGAGGGGAAGTCGGGGCACCAGCCGGTGTAGACGAGGTCGGTGCGGTTCTCGGTGTCGCCGATGGTGTCGTAGAAGGCGGACGGGTCGACGGTCTCGACGGTCACCTTGATGCCGGCCTTGCCGAGCGCCTGCTGGATGGCCTCTCCGATGGCCTTGTCGCCGCTGGAGACGGTGAGCCGGGTGGAGAGGCCGTCGGCCTTCCCGGCCTCCCCGAGCAGCCGCTTCGCCTTCTCGGGGTCGCCGGCGAGGGGGATCTTCAGGGTGTCGGGCTGCTTGCCGCCGGTGAAGAGGGAGCCCGGCATGGCGGCGCTGGAGGCGTCGGTGACGGCCGGGCCGCCGGCGGCGGTGACGATCGCCTCCCGGTCGAGGGCCCACTGCACGGCCTGGCGGACCTTCAGGTCGTCGAAGGGGGCGCGGCCGGTGTGCATCTGGAGCATCTCGGTGCAGCTGCTGGACTCGGCGAGCATCCGGGCCCTGACGTCGGCCTTGGTGAGCACCTTGGAGAGGGACTCGGGGCGGACCTGGGCCCAGGAGACGGCGGAGGCGTCGCCGCCGGAGGAGGCGATGAGGCGGTCGTCGATCTGGTTGCCCTTGAGGCCCATGGTGACGACGATCCGGTCCGGGTAGGCCTTGCGGACGGAGTCGCTCGCCGGGTCCCAGTGGGTGTTGCGGACCAGGACCATCCGCTTGTCCCGGGCGTAGCTCTCGATCTTGTACGGCCCCGAGGAGAACGGGCGGTTGTCGTACCGGGCGCCCTCGTCCCGCTTCGGCGGCACCGGGGCGAAGGTCGGCAGGGTGGCGGCGAAGGGGAACTCGGCGAAGGGCTTGCGGAGTTCGAAGACGATCGTGCGGGCGTCCGGGGTCTTCACCGAGTCGAGGTGCCTGCCCCGGGCCGGTCCCTGGTAGCCCTCGGCGCCGGCGAGGTAGCGGGCCGCGTAGTCGGGGCCGCCGGGGAGGTCGGGGGAGAAGGACCGCTCGACGTTGTGCTTGATGTCCTGGGCGGTGATCGGGGTGCCGTCCTCGTACTTCAGGCCGGGCTTGAGGCGGAAGGTCCAGGTCCTGGCGCCGTCGGAGGGGGTGCCGAGGTCCTCGGCGAGGTCGGGGACGAGCTCGCTGCCGCCGGCGCCGGGCGCCGCCCGGTAGGTGACGAGGGTGCGGTAGAGCAGCCGGGTGCCGAAGTCCATGTCGGGCATGACCCAGTTGCGGGCCGGGTCGAGGTGGGTGAAGTCCTGGTTGGACAGGACGGTGAGGGTGCCGCCCTTCTGGGGGGTGCCGCCGATGACCGCGCCGGTGCGGGCGGCGGGGTTCCTCCGCTCCGGGCCGCCGTTCCCGCCGCCGGACGGGCCGGTGGAGCAGGCCGCGAGGCCGAGGGACAGGGTCGACACCAGGGCGATGGCCGGGGTGCGGGTGCGCTTGTTCATGGGTCACTCCGAGGAGAGCGGAAGAGCGGGAGAACGGTCGGACGGCCAGAGCGGCCGGAATGTGACCCGTAACATAGTAATGTGAAATTGCACTGGCAAGGCGCGGGGTCCCGCCCGGTCCGTCCGTTACCCATCCGTGTCCCTGGGGGTCTTCTCCCGCGCTCCGCGGGCCGCCCTGTCCGCGCGACGACCGCGCCGTCGTCCGGGAGGGACCTCTGCCCGCGACCACGGCGAAGAACCGACCGCGTCGCTCAGGAACGGTGCGAGTCGTGCCCGGGGTCCTGGAGGGACCCCTATGAACCCCCTGAGCCACCCCTCCACCACGGCCTGCGGGCGGCGATCGGGCCCCGGGGCGGAGGAGTCACCACCCGAAGCGCCGGTCCACGACGGCGGCGAACTCCTCGAAGCTGAGGACGCGGTCGCCGTTCTGGTCGGCGGCGTCGAAGAGGGCGGCGGACTCCTCGTCGCCGCCCACGCCCCAGAAGGGGATCACCCCGCGGGCCGCCAGGGTGGGCCCCTTCTCCCGGAGGGCGACGATGACCTCGACGCGCGTCAGCGTGCCGTCGCGGTCGAGGTCGAGCGCGTCGAAGAGGGCGCGGGCCTTGTCGCTCATGACGTGTCCTCGGGTAGGAGCGGCTTCCTGCGGGGGAGGACGCCCCGGACGCCCTCCGGGTTGCCTAAGCTCTGGCCCATGGTGAAGCCCTCGATGTCCTCCGCCCCCGAGCTGCTCGTCCTGCACGCCGTACGGCTGCGGGGCATGACCACCGGGACGGAGGCCGCGGAGCGCTTCGGGCTCGACGCGGAGGCCGTCGACGAGCTGCTGCTCGACCTCCAGGCGTACGGCCGGGTGACGCGGAGCGCCTTCGCCGGCACCTCCGGCTGGAGCCTGACCGACCGGGGGCGGGCGGAGGGCGAGCGGCTGCTCGCCGAGGAGCTGGCCGCGGCCGGGCTCGGGCCGTTCGTCCGCGAGCGGTACGAGACCTTCCTCGCGTACAACGCGCGCTGTCTGACCGCCTGCACCGACTGGCAGCTGCGGCCCGACGGGACCGGCAGGCTCGCCGTGAACACCCACGGCGACGCGGCCTGGGACGGCCGGGTCCTCGACGAGCTGACCGTCCTCGGCGGCGTCATCGACACCCTCTCCGCCGAGCTGGGCGCCCGGCTGCCCCGCTTCGCCGGTTACGGCGACCGCTTCACCACCGCCCTCGCGCGCGTCCGCCGCGGCGAGCTCTCCTGGGTCGACCGGCCGCGCGCCGACTCCTGCCACACCGTCTGGATGGAGCTCCACGAGGACCTCCTCGCCACCCTCGGGATCCGCCGCGGCGAGGAGCCCCTGCCGTAGGCCAGGACGAAGGTGACGGTGATGAGGAGGGCCCAGGCGCCGAACTTGGCGACCGAGACGGGCCGCCAGCCGTCCAGCTGGTCGGGGTAGCTCCAGGCGCCGACGTAGGTGGCGGCGTTCTCGGCGATCCAGAGGAAGAAGCCGATGAGGACGAAGGACAGGGCCAGCGGCATCCGGTGGTCCCGCGTCCCGACGCGGAAGCGGACCCAGGTGCCGGCGGTGGCGAGGAGCAGCAGCGCGGCGAGGACCCAGCGGGCGTCGGGCAGCCAGTGGTGGCTGAAGAAGTTGAGGTAGACCGCCCCGGCGAGGACCGCCATGACCCGGGGCCGGTAGCCGGTCAGGCGCAGGTCGAGCAGGCGCCAGGCGCGGCAGACGTAGCTGCCGACGGCCGCGTACAGGAAGCCGCCGTAGAGGGGGACGCCGCCGAACTTGGTGACCGCGTCCTCCGGGTAGCTCCAGGAGCCCATGCGGACCTTGACCAGTTCGAAGAACAGGCCGATCAGATGGCAGACGGCGATGACCGCCACGTCGCGCCCGGTGTCCCAGCCGAGCCACCAGGCCAGGACGGTGAGCGCGATGCCGTAGCCGAGGAGCAGGTCGTAGCGGGCGACGGGCAGGTCGGGCAGGAGCGTCGAGACCGCGATGCCGCCGATGAGCGCGACGGCGAAGGCGCAGCAGCGCGCCTCCAGGAGCGCGAAGCGCCAGAGCTGGCGGAGTGCGTGGGTGATCCGGTCCATGGGGGAGGGGACGCCCCGCGCGTGTGTGCGGTTTCCGGTGGGCGGATCGCGGTCCTCGGCGGAGCGGTCGGTGGTGGAGCGGTCGGTGGTGGGGCGGTCAGTGGTGGTGGGCGCAGCGCGGGGCGGTGAGCAGGCGGCGGACCATGTCGCCGGCCTCCGCGGCGTCGCGGGCCTCGCCGGGGAAGAGGAGGCGGAGGTCGCAGTGGCCCTCGCCGTACTCGCAGCGCAGCGACACGGCGTGCCGGTCGATGGCGAGCGGCAGGGCGCGGACGGCGCCGTGGGGGAGGCGGGAGCCGGCGCGGACGACGAGCTCGGAGACGAGGTCGGCGTGGGCGTCGGCGAGGTGGGTGAGGAGCGCGGCCTCCTCGAGGGCGAGCGGGTCGGGGGCGGCGAGGGCGTACGCGCCGGGGGCGACCTCCTCCGTCCCGGTGCCGGTGCGCAGGACGACGCGGGCGAGGTCGAGGCGGAGCGAGCCGGGGTCGCCGGGCGTGGCGGGGACGAGCCGGCCGGTGAGGGTGACGCGGGCGCGGACCCGGTCGCGCAGCGCGGTGGGGGCGATGTCGGTGAGGTCGATCCGGGCGTCGGGCGCGCCGCCGGGGCCGAGGGCGAGGTGGGCGGAGAGCGGGGTGTCGGCGGGCGGGTGGAGGGTGATCCGGCCGCGGGCGCCGACGGTGTGCGCGCCGAGGAGGTCGTAGGTCTGTCCGTCGAGGGTGAGGGAGAGGGAGATGGCCCGGGCCAGGACGGAGCGGACCTGTTCCGCGGCGGTCTGCTGGGGCAGGGCGGGGGAGGGGGCGGCGCTCACAGGACTCTCCTCGGTCAGATTTTAGGTAAGGCTAACCTAACCATCTGCTGCGGGTGGTGTCCAGGACCCCCGGAAACGGAGGGATTTCGGGCATTGTCGGAGGCCCCCGCTACTGTGCGGAGCACCGAATCGGACGAGTACACGCGGGAGGGGCCGTGCGCCGCTGGGAGCACGCCGGGGACGGCACGGGGAAGTTCTGGGAGGCCGGAGCCGAAGGCACCTCGGTGACCGTCCGGTTCGGGCGGACCGGCACCGCCGGCCAGACCCGCGTCAAGGAGTTCGACACCCCCGGACAGGCCGAGGCGTACCTGCTGAGGGCGGTCGGCGAGAAGGAGCGCAAGGGGTACGTCGCCACCGGCGGCACCGCCGCCGCCCCGGCACCCGGCTCCGCGGCCACCTCGCCCGCCGCCGCGTCCCCCGGCCCCGCGGGCGCGCCCGCCGCCGAAGTCCCCCTGGAACAGGTGACCGAGGCCCCCGCCGCCCGTCCCGACGAGTCCGCCTTCGTCCTGCCCGAGGCGTGGAAGCGGCACCTCCGGCCGCGCCGCGGCGGCACCCCCGTCCCCGTCCCCCGGCCCGACCCCGCGGCGCCCGCCCGGCTCGCCGAGTGGCGCTCCCGCTTCGCCGCCGAGGTGGACCGCCCCCTCGCCGCCCCGCGCAGCGACGCCGACCTCGTCTCCGCCGCCCGCGCCCACGACGCCGGCAGCCCCGACCCCGTCGGCGCCGCCGTCCTCGCCGCCCTGCTGCCCCCGGAGGCCGAGCGGCACACCGTCGCCGACGCCTGGGCCCTCGCGCACGGACTGCCCTTCGCCGCCGTCGCCGCCGTCGAACTCGTCGAATGCCGCCGCGTCTGGGTGCGGAGCGGGCACGGCAGCGAGGTCGTCGGCATCGACCGTGCCGTCGAGACCAGCCGGAACTGGGAGGGCGGCGCGTCCCTCACCGCCCTCGACCGGGTCCGCGACCTCCTCGCCGTCACCGACGACGCCACCTACGCCGCCGCCGTCGCCGCCCTCGCCCGCCACCGGACCACGCCCCGCCGCCGCGTCGCCGTCTCCTACCTGGTGCCCACCGAACACGCCTGGACCGACGAGTGCCTGGCCCGCACCGAGACCCGCGAGCACATCCAGAACCAGGTGCGCACCCTGCTCGTCTGCTCCGTCACCGCAGGGCAGACCGCCGCCTACGGCGGCCGCGCCGACCTCGGCTGGCGCGGCTGGACCCCGACCGCCATCGCCACCGTCGCGGACGGCGCCGGCGCCGCGATGGCACCCTTCCTCATCGCCGAGACCGACCGCCAGTACCTCGGCACCGACGACCTCAAGGCGCTCGCCGCAGCCCTCGCCGAACTCCCCTCCGACGAGGCGTTCCAGGCCCTCCTCGACCGGGTCGGCGACAAGCACGTCCGCGTCGAACTGGCCGCGGCCGCCCGCCGCTTCCCGGTCCGCGCCCTCCGGCTGCTCGCCCTCGCCGCCCGTGCGGACACGCCGGACGGCCCGCTGGTCCGCCGGATGCTCGCCGGGCACGTGGCCGCCCACCGCGCGCTCGCCCTCGCCGTGCTGCCCGAACTGCCCGCCGAGGCGGCCGAGACCGTCGAGCCGCTGACCCGAGCCCAGGACACCGCGGACGACGCCGCCCCGGCCGACCTCCCCGCCCTCCTCACCAGCCCCCCGTGGACCGTCCGGCGCGCGGCCGTCGCGCCCCGGGTCGTCACCGGCCCCGTCGCGCCGTCCGGCACCCGGGTCGTCTGGCGCGAGGGGGAGCGGCAGGCGTGGGCCGCCGCCGAGTCCTGGGTGACCGGCTGGCAGCCGTACGAGCCCCTGGACGCGCTGGTCGACAAGCTCCTCGACGGGAGCCTGCACGGCTGGCACACCGTCGGCGTCCTCGTGAACGGCCCCGCCGACCGCGTCCGCCCCTTCCTCGCCGACTGGGACGGCACGGAACACTGCTACGACGGCGCCGAGGTCTTCAAGCCGCTCGCCGCCGCCCACGAGGCGGCCGCCCTGCCGCCGGTGCTCCGCATGGCCCCGCAGCACCCCGCCGCCATGGCCGAGGTGCTGCTGCCGTACCTCGACGTCCGGGTCGCCCGCCTGATGGCGAGCTGGCTGCTCCGCCTCAAGACCGCCGGGCGCACCGCCCGCACCTGGCTGCTCCGCCACGGGACCGACGCGGCCCGGCTCCTCGTCCCCGACGCCGTCGGCGAGGCGGGACCGGAGCGGACCGCCGCCGAGGGCGCCCTCCGGGCCCTCGCCGCCGCCCAGGGCCCCGACGGCGTCCGCGCCGCCGCCGCGGAGTACGGCGAGGAGACGGCCCGGGCCGTCGGGGAACTGCTCGCCACCGACCCCCTGCTGAGCGCGCTGCCGGCCCGGATGCCGCAGGCCCCCGCGTGGTGCGAGCCCCGCGTGCTGCCCCGGATCCGGCTGCGGACCGGCGCCACCCTGCCGGTGTCCGCCGTCGCCCACCTGCTCACCATGCTGGCCGTCTCCAAGCCGGGCGCCCCCTACCCCGGCCTCGCCGAGGTCCGGGAGCTGTGCACGCCGGAGTCGCTCGCCGGCTTCGCCTGGGGCCTCTTCGAGGAGTGGCGGGTCGTCGGCATGCCTCCCAAGGAGGCGTGGACGCTGCACGCCCTCGGCTGGTTCGGCGACGACGGCACCGTCCGCGCCCTCACCCCCGTCATCCGCGCCTGGCCCGGCGAGGGCGCCCACCACCGGGCCGTCGAGGGGCTCGACGTGCTCGCCGCCATCGGCACCGACAGCGCCCTCCTCCACCTCCACGGCATCTCCCAGCGCGTCAGGTTCAAGGCGCTCAAGCAGCGCGCCCAGGAGAAGATCGCCGAGGTGGCGGAGGGCCTGGGCCTCACCGGCGAGCAGCTCGCCGACCGGCTCGTGCCCGACCTCGGCCTCGACGCCGACGGCGGCACCGTGATCGACTACGGCACCCGTCTCTTCGCCGTCGGCTTCGACGAGGCCCTCAGGCCGTACGTCCTCGACGCCGAGGGCCGCCGCCTCAAGGACCTCCCCAAGCCCGGCGCCCGGGACGAGACGGAGCTCGCCACGGCCGAGCGCAAGCGGTACCTCGCCCTCAAGAAGGAGGTGCGTGCCATCGCCGCCGACCAGGTCCGCCGCCTGGAGGCCGCCATGGTCGACGGCCGCTCCTGGACCGGCGCCGAGTTCCGGCAGCTGTTCGTCGAGCACCCCCTGGTCCGGCACCTCGCCCGCCGCCTCGTCTGGAGCGCCGAACGGGACGGAACCGCCACCGCCTTCCGGATCACCGGCGACCGCGTCTGCGCCGACGCCCTCGGCGCCCCCGTGACCGTCGCCGACGACGCCACCGTCACCCTCCCGCACCCGCTGCGCTTCACCGGCCGGACCGACCTCTGGTCCGAGGTCCTCGCCGCCCACGGGATCGTCCAGCCCTTCCCGCAGCTGGGCCGGCGGCTCCACTCCGCCACCGACGAGGAGGCGGCGGGCGCCCGCCTCGCCCGCTTCGAGGGCGTCACCGTCCCCGTCGGCCGGCTCCTCGGCCTCCAGAAGCGCGGCTGGGAGCGCGGCGTCCCGCAGGACGCCGGCGTGGAGCGCTGGTTCCACCGGCGCCTCGCCCCCGAGCGCCACCTCGTCATCCAGCTCGAACCCGGCATCGCCGTCGGCGTGCTCGACGAGGCCCCCGAGCAGACCCTCGACACCGTCTGGCTCGACGCCCACCCCGGCGACCACTGGCCGAGCCGCACCTATCCGCTGCGCTTCGCCGACCTCGACCCGGTGACCGTCTCCGAACTCCTCGCCGACCTCACGGAGCTGACGGCACCGGGCTGACGGCACCGGGCCGACGGCACCGAGCCGGCCTCGCCGGGCCGACGGCACCGGGCCGACCCGGCCCCCGCGGCCTGTTGGTCCGCCGAGTCGGCCCCCGCCTGTGGTACTGCCTAGGAGGACATATGTAGTTTGTCCCGTTTGGCGGGGAAAGGGGCTTTAGATGGCGCGAGACGGACAGGATCCGGGCGGAGGGCGGCAGGACGGCGGCGGCGGAGACGGGGCCGGGCGGGGCGCCCGGCGGGTGACGGCGGACCTGCCCGATCACGGTCACCGCCATCCCGCCCGCACCGACCCGGTCGTCTTCGGGGTCACCGCCGTGCTCACCCTGGCGTTCGTCGTCTGGGGAGCGACGGCCACGGACAGTCTGGAGTCGGTCTCCAACAGCCTGCTCGACGGGCTGATCCGGGACGGCGGCTGGGCGTTCATGCTGGCCGCCTCCGGGTTCGTCGTCTTCGCGCTGTGGCTGGCGATCAGCCGGTACGGCCGGATCACCCTCGGCCAGGAGGGCGAGGGCCCGGAGTTCCGCACGGTCTCCTGGATCGCGATGATGTTCAGCGCCGGCATGGGCATCGGCCTGATGTTCTACGGCGTGAGCGAACCGCTCGCCCACTACGGCACCCCGCCGCCCGGCACGTCCCCGGTGGACTCGGCCGAGCGGATGGAGACGGCGATGGCCACCACGCTGTTCCACTGGACGCTCCACCCGTGGGCGATCTACGCGGTGGTCGGCCTGGCGATCGCCTACTCGACCTTCCGCCGTCGGCGCCGGCAGACCATCAGCGCCGTCTTCGTGCCGCTGATGGGCGAGCGCCGGGCCTTTGGCGGGCCCGGCCGGGTCATCGACATCCTCGCCATCTTCGCCACCCTCTTCGGCTCGGCGGCCTCGCTGGGCCTCGGCGCGCTCCAGATCGGCAGCGGCGTGGAGGAGCTGGGCTGGATGGAGCGGACCGGCACCGGCCTGCTGGTCGGCATCATCGCCGTGCTCACCGTGGCCTTCGTGCTGTCGGCCGTCTCCGGCGTGGAGAAGGGCATCCAGTGGCTCTCCAACATCAACATGGTGCTGGCGCTGCTGCTGGCCGTCTTCGTCTTCGTCGCGGGACCCACGATCATCGTCCTCGACCTGCTGCCGACCTCCATCGCCGCCTACATCGGAGACCTGCCCCAGCTGGCCGGCCGCACCGAGGCCACCAGCGGTGACGACATCCACGGCTGGCTCGGCAGCTGGACCGTCTTCTACTGGGCGTGGTGGATCTCGTGGACGCCCTTCGTCGGCATGTTCATCGCCCGCATCAGCCGGGGCCGGACGATCCGCCAGTTCATCGGCGGCGTCATCCTGGTGCCGAGCACGGTCAGCCTGGTCTGGTTCGCGATCTTCGGCGGGACGGCGATGCGGCTGGGCGAGCAGGGCGAACTCGGCGGCGAGACGACCCCGGAGGGGCAGCTCTTCGGGCTGCTCCAGGAGTTCCCGCTGACGGGGGTGATGAGCCTGCTCGTCATGGTCCTCGTCGGGATCTTCTTCGTCTCCGGCGCGGACGCGGCCTCCATCGTCATGGGCACCCTGTCGCAGCGCGGCGCGATGGAGCCCACCCGCCCGGTGGTGGTCTTCTGGGGCGTGGTCACGGGAGCGGTCGCCGCGATCATGCTGCTCATCGGCGACGGACAGGGCGACGCCCTGGCGGGCCTGCAGAACCTGACGATCCTGGTCGCCGCCCCGTTCGTGCTCGTGATGATCGGCATGTGCGTGGCGCTCATGCGGGACCTGCGCGAGGATCCGCTGATCGTGCGCGGCCAGGTCGGCGAGGAGGTCGTCGGGGTCGCGGTGATCGCCGGACACGAGAGGTACGACGGCGACTTCGAGCTGCGGATCGGCCCGGGCACCGCCGACGGCACGGCCGGCGGCCCCGTCGACGGTGCCGCCCCGGCCCCGCCGGGCGGACCGGTGGCGCCGGAGCCCCGCTGAGTCCGCCGGGCGCGCCGCCGGTCAGGGGCTGACGGAGCGCCAGATCCGGTCGGGAAGCAGGCGGGTGGCCTCTTCGAGGTCGACGTCGCCGAGGGTGAGCCAGCGGCGGGCCAGGCCGATGACCGGTCCGAGGACGAGGGTCTCGATGACCGGGGTCGGCAGGTCGGCCAGCTCGCCCGCCTTGCGGTGGCCGTCGAGCCAGTGCTCGATCGGGGTGAGCCGGGCCTCCTGGTTGTCCCGGATCTCGGCGGCGCGCGCGGTGCCCTCCTGGTCCGCGAAGGGGGAGTGCAGGAGGCGGGCGGCGGCCGGCTGGGTGCGGACGAAGTCCAGGTAGGCGTGGATGACCGCTTCGATGCCGGAGCGGGCGTCCTGGTGGGAGGTCAGGGCGGTGGCGAGCTCGCCGAGGAGGCGGCCCAGCCAGCGCAGGGCGAGGGCGCTGATCACTCCGTGGAGGTTGCCGAAGTGGTGGTAGACGCTGCCGGTGCTGACCCCGCTCACCCGGGTCAGGGCGGCGACGGTGAGACCCGCCTCCCCCTCGCGCGCGTAGAGGTCGAGCGCGGCGTCGAGGACGCGCTCGACGGTGACTTCTCCGCGCTGCTGCTTCGGGCTCATCGAGCGGGGTGCCCCTTTGGTCGCGTGCCATCCCTGGCCTGGTGTTTCCGTACCGGATCAGCATAGGAGGCGCGGCCGCCGCCGGACCCCGTCGCGGGGGGCCCCGGCGGCCCCCGGGGCCCCCCCCCCCGGCCGCCGCCCCCCCCCCCCCCACCCCCAACGCCAACCCCACCGGGAGCGGGGGGGGGGGGGGGGGGGGGGGGGGCAGGACCCGC
>NZ_JBIBZN010000033.1:0-22060 GCF_043084305.1 Streptomyces sp. NPDC014656 | reverse complement strand
GCCGTCCCCGGCCTGCGCCAGCAGGAGATGCACCGCCACAAGGAGCGCGGCTTCTGCTGCGGCGCCGGCGGCGCGCGGATGTGGATGGAGGAGCGCATCGGCAAGCGCATCAACACCGAGCGCGTCGACGAGGCCCTGTCCCTCGACCCGGACATCGTCTCCACCGCCTGCCCGTTCTGCCTCGTCATGCTCACGGACTCCGTGAACGGCAAGAAGAACGACGGCAAGGCGAAGGAGTCGCTCCAGGTCGTCGACGTGGCCCAGCTGCTGCTCGACTCGGTGAAGGCCCCGTGAACCGGGCGGAGGGGGCGGCGTCCGGCGGGTTCCGGAGGCTGCTCGACGACCGATGGAGCTGCCGGGCCTTCCTGCCGGACCAGGTGCCCGACGGTGTGATCACCGAGATGTTCACGATGGCGCAGCGGACCGCCTCCTGGTGCAACGTCCAGCCGTGGCAGGTGCACCTCACGAAGGGGGAGGGGACCCGGCGGTTCGCCGCGGGCCTGGCCGCGTACGTCGGAACGCGTCCGCCGGCGGCCCCGGACCTGCCGATGCCCGAGGAGTATCGCGGCGTCCACCGGGAGCGCCGGCGCGGAGCCGGCCACGCGTTGTACGCCGCGCTGGGGATCGCCCGGACGGACCGGGAGGCACGCGAGGAGCAGTACTCGAAGAACTACGCGTTCTTCGAGGCACCGCACGTCGCAGTGGTCACGACCGCCCGTGACCAGGGGGTGTACGGGGCGGTCGACTGCGGGGCCTACGTCACGAACCTCCTCAACGCCGCGACCTCGCTCGGTGTGGCCACGATCCCGCAGGCGGCCATCGCGCGGTACGCCGACCGCGTACGCGAGCACCTCCGGATCCCCGAGGACCGGCTCGTCGTCTGCGCCGTCGCCTTCGGGTACGCCGACACCGCGCATCCGGTCAACGCGTTCCGCACCGCGCGGGCGGACGTGGCGGACGTCGTGGTCGTGGTCGACAGCTGATTCCAGGTCCGTCCCCGCGCGGTCGGTTCAACGCCCGGGGACGGACTCCGTGGTTTCTTCGAGATGCTTGGCGAGCAGGCCCAGGCGTTCGCGGGTCGGCGTTCCCTCGGCCGCCGTCCAGACCACGAGGCGCTGTGTGGGGTCGTGGGCGCAGGTGAGGGCGTCCCAGTCGAGGGTCAGGTCACCGACGACGGGATGGCGCATCTGTTTGGTACCGCCGCTGCCGACGGCGACGTGGTGCTCGTCCCACCAGGTGCGGAACGACTCGTCCGCGCCGCGCAGCTCCTCGACGAGGCGCTTGAGGCGCCGGTCGTGGGGATCGCGACCGCTTTCCCTACGGAGCATCGCCACGGTGACGGAGCCGACCTGCTCGAAGTCCGGGTAGAGGGCGCGGAACGCCGGGTCGCGGAAGAGAAGCCAGGCGTAGTTGCGGTGGTCCTCCGGCAGGGCGTCGAAGTCGGTGAGGAGGGCCAGTGCGAGGGGATTCCAGGCGAGGATGTCGAGGCGGCGTCCGATGACCAGGGCGGGGATGTCGCTCAGACCGTCGAGTACCCGCTGGAGCTGGGGCTGGAGCGCCGGGGAGTCAGGGGTTTCGCCGCGGGCAGTGTCCTCGCCGGCCAGCTCGCGCAGGTATGCGCGCTCGTCCTCGTCGAGCCGCAGTACCTCGGCCAGGATGTCGAGCACGGGTGGGGAAGCCCGTCGGCGTCCCTGCTCGATGCGGGTGTAGTAGTCCGTGCTGATCGATGCGAGCAGCGCGACCTCCTCGCGACGGAGGCCCGCGACGCGTCGGTGCGCGCCGTCGTCCGGCAGGCCGACGGTACGGGGGTCCAGGGCCGCGCGGCGTGCTTTGAGAAATGTGCCCAGCTCGTGGGCGGGGGGACTGCTTGCCGTGTTCATGTGCGGTCTCGCAGGAAGCCGGTCCAGCTGGTCACCGGTGTTCCGACGGGCTGTCGGGCCGGTCCAGACCCAGAATAGCGCCGCCCCGGAGCGGACGGCCGGTCCGGCGTGCCGACGTCCACGACACGTGCGGGCCGGCGTCCATTCCGGGGCGGACCTGCGCCGGTCGTCCATGCGTCGTCGCACCGACGACCGGCGGCTCTGTGGGGCCGAAGCCGTGGGCTGTCCCCTGATCGGCTCAGGAGCTCTCGGCCCCCGGATCGGCGAACAGGATCCCCGCGGAGAGCAGCTCCTCGATGCGCGCCGCCTCGTACACCTCGCCGGCGATCTCGCGGGTGTGCTGTCCCACACGCGGGGCGACGCCGCCGCGGTCGGGGCGGGTGCCCTCGAAGCGCCACGGAGGGCGGAGCAGCGAGACGCCGTTGTCCTCCGGCTCGAAGAGTTCCAACCACTTGGTCTGGGGGTGGTTCATCACGCCGGACACGGTGAGGACGGGAGCGAAAGGCACGTCCGCGTCGCTGAGGCGCTTCTCCCACTCGGCCGTCGGACGCTGGAGGAACTCGGCCTGTACGACGTCCACGAGCTCGAAGTAATGGCGCTCCCGCTCGGGGTAGGTCGCGAACCGAGGGTCCTCCGCCAGATCGGGACGGCTCATGGCGGCCACCAGGCAGTTCCAGAACTTCTGGGAGGACGACAGGTGGATGGCGATGTCCGCGCCCGCAGCGGTCTTGAGGCAGAAGTTCTGCGCCTGCGGGTGCCTGCTGCGACGGCTGGGGTCCTGATACCCGTCGTCGAAGTACTGGCTGACCGCGTCGGCGGTGAGCGTGGTGACCGCCTCCATGACGGAGGTCTCCACGTGCTGGCCCGCGCCGGTGGCGGCCCGTCCGACGAGGGCGGCGAGCACCCCGGTAGCGGTGGAGACGCCGGTGATCAGGTCGGCGAGGATCGTTCCGGAGAGCTGTGGTGCCTCGGCGTCGCTCAACAGGGAGTAGAGACCCGCGGAGGACTGCCCGATGGTGTCGTAGGCGGGTCGCTGAGCGAGCGGGCCCCCGTTGCCGAAGCCGGTGACCGAGGCGTACACGAGGTCAGGGCGGAGAGCGCGGCATTCCTCGGGCCCGAGACCGAGCGCGGTGAGCTTCCCGGCGCGCAGGTTCTCCAGGACCACGTCGAAGCGCGGCACGAGCGCCTTCACGAGCGCGATGCCTTCGGGCGTCTTCAGGTCGACCGCCAGACTGCGCTTGCCGGCGTTGTACTGGATGAAGTACGGGCTGCGGTCGTTCTTGAGCCGTCGGAAGTCCTCTCCGGTGCCGGGTTTCTCGACCTTCACCACCTCGGCGCCCAGCGCGCACAGGAGCGAGCTGGCGTACGGGGCGGAGATGTAGCCACCCAGTTCCAGGATGCGGATGCCGTGGAGCGGCTTGTGCTGCATCGGTGACCTCGTTCCCTCTATACGGTCGCCAGCTGTCAGAGCTATGTAAAATATATGATCTGACTTCTGTCAAGGGCCTCGGGGTGTCGGAGGCGGTCGTGACCAGGGCCTCCTTGCCCGCGGCGCATGATAAATATATTTTATGTGCAACTTGAGTGAGTGGTACAGAGGGAGCCCGCGCCATGGATGAACCCGTTCGGCAGCCCGTCGACTTCTGTCGTCTGGACGAGGCGATCTCCCGGTACGTGCGCCCCGGGGACGCCGTCCACGTGATGATGGGCCACAGTCGCTGGAGTGCCCTGGTCCGGGAGCTCGCCCGGCAGCACTGGGGGAAGCCCTCCGGATTCACCCTCATCATGGCCAGCCTCTCGTCCCTCGGTGCCGTCCTCTTCCGGTCGGGAAGCCTCAAGAAGGTCGTCACCGTCTACTCCGGCGACTCCTTCCCGGTCTTCACCCCCAATCCCGTCTTCCAGCGGGCCTACACGTCCGGCGAGGTGGAGGTCGAGAACTGGTCCTTCCTCACCTACATCCAGCGGCTGCGCGCCGCGGCCACAGGCGTCCCGGCGGTCGTCACGGGGTCGGTGCGCGACTCCTCCATGGCAGCGAACGACGCGTACACGGAGACGGACACCGCCTTCGGCCGGATCGGCCTCGTCGCCCCGCTGGTCCCGGACGTCACCCTGGTGCACGCCGCCGTGGCCGACCGGCACGGCAACCTGGCGATCGCGCCGCCGATGTTCGAGGGAGTGGTCGGCGCGCTCGCCTCACGGCGGGGCGTGATCGCCACGGTGGAGAAGGTCGTCGACGACCTGCGTCCCTGGTCCACCATGGTACGGATCCCCGCACACCGGGTGCTCGGGGTCGTCGAGGCTCCCTTCGGCGCTCATCCCGGTGGCGTCTTCCCCGGTCCTTCCGGGGCGAGGCTCCCCGTCCGCGGTTACGTCGAGGACGTCGACCACTGGATCGCGGTCCGCGAGGCGAGCAGACGTCCCGACTTCGACGACTGGATCGAGGAGTGGGTCCTGCGGCCGGCCGACCACCAGGCGTACCTGGCGAAGGTCGGTCCGGAACGGCTCGCGGCCCTCGTTGCCGAGGCCGAGCATCCCGCCCCCCGACCCGCCGAGGCACCCCGGCAGGATCCGCCGAACGGCACCGAGCGGGCCGCGGTCTGGCTCGCGGACCTCGTCGCCCGCCGCGCCGCCGAGACCGCCGCCGACACCGTCCTCGCCGGGGCCGGCCTCGCGAACCTCGCCGCTTGGGTCGGCGTCGGACGCGCCCGGCGTAACGGTCATCACGTCGCCCTTGCCGCCGAACTCGGCCTCTGGGACTACACGCCCACTCCCGGCGACCCCTTCATCTTCAGCTTCTCCAACTTCCCGACCTCGACCATGCTGCTCGACACCGAGCAGGTCCTCGGGAATCTCGTCAACGGACGCTTCCTCCGGTCGATCGCCTGTGTCGGCACGGCCCAGATCGATCGGCACGGAAACATCAACACCACCAGGATCGACGGCGGTCCGTACCTCGTCGGCTCCGGCGGCGGCAACGACGTCATCACCAACGCCGACGAGGTCCTCGTCGTCGGGACCATGGACCGCCGCCGTTTCGTCGAGGGGTGCGGCTATGTGACGAGCCCGGGTGCCCGCGTCAGCACCGTCGTCACCGACCTCGGGATGCTCTCCAAGCAGAACGGCGAGCTCGTCCTCACCCACGTAGCCCCCGGCCCCGAACCCCTGGCCGACCGGGTGGCCCGCGTCCGGGAGCACTGCGGCTGGGAGCTGTCCGTGAGCCCGCTCCTCCAAGAACTGCGCGAGGTCACGACCGCCGACGTCGAGGAGCTGCGGTCTTTCGACCCGCAGGGGTACTTCCTCGGCCGTGCCCGGACCACGGTCTCGGCCCCCTGCACCACCACCGAAGCCACAGAGAGGAAGATCGATGTCCGCACCCGTTGAGGAGACGGTAAGCGTCGAGGACTTCGCGCAGATCCGCGCGCAGGTCCGCCGGTTCATCCGCGAGGAGGTCATTCCCCGGGAACGGGAGATCGCCGACACCGACGCCATCCCCGAGGACCTGCGCCGCAAGGCCGCCGAGATGGGCCTCTTCGGCTACGCCCTGCCCCAGGAGTACGGCGGTCTGGGTCTCGTCATCACCCAGGACGTCGAGCTCGCCTTCGAGTTCGGCTACACGGCGCTCGCCTTCCGCTCGCTCTTCGGCACCAACAACGGCATCGCCGGCCAGGTGCTGGTCGGCTACGGCACGCCCGAGCAGAAGAAGCAGTGGCTGGAACCGATGGCCGAGGGGCGCTGCCTCGCCTCCTTCGCCCTCACGGAGCCCGAGGCCGGGTCCGACCCGTCCGGCATGCGCACCACCGCCACCTGGACCGGTGACGGCTGGTCGATCAGCGGCGGCAAGCGGTTCATCACCAACGCGCCCCTCGCCGACCTCTTCGTGACCTTCGCCCGGGTCAGGAACCACGAGGCCGAGGGCAAGATCGCCGTCTTCCTCGTCCCGGCCGGAACCGCTGGCCTGACGGTCGGCCCGAAGGACCGCAAGATGGGCCAGGAGGGGGCGACCACGGCCGACGTCTACTTCGACGACGTACGCGTCGGTGCCGACGCGCTCATCAGCGGCGAGGTGGAGACAGGCTTCCGCGCCGCGATGACCGTCCTGGCCCGTGGCCGCGTCCACATCTCCGCACTGGCGACCGGACTTGCCGAGCGGGCCCTCGACGAGTCCGTGCGCTACTCCGCGCAGAACCTCCAGGGCGGCGTGCCCACCGGCGACCGCCAGCTCGTGCAGGCCATGCTGGCCGAACAGCAGTCGCTCGTCATGGCGTGCCGGGCACTCACCCGCGACGCGGCCCGCCACTACCTCGACGGCACCGACCGTCGCATCGCGCCCTCCGCGGCCAAGCTGTTCTGCACCGAATCCGCGGGCCGCGCCGCCGACCTCGCCGTCCAGGTGCACGGCGGCAGCGGCTACATGCGCGAGGTCGCCGTCGAGCGTGTCTACCGCGACGCCCGCCTGCTGCGGCTCTACGAAGGCACCAGCGAGATCCAGAAGCTGATCATCGGGCGTGAGCTCATGCGCCGCGAGCGCGCCGCCGGTGCCTGACGCCGCCGGGCCCCTATACCGCAGAGACCGCGAAGGAAAGGACACGACAGGAATGAGCCGCTACGCACGCTTCGCCCACCTGAGGGTGGACGGGCCGGACAAGGCGGGAGTGATCGAGCTCGTGCTCGACGCCCCGAAACTGAACGCGGTGAGCGAGGAGGCGCACGCGGACCTCGCGGAGATCTGGCGCGAGTTCGATGCGGACCCCGCCGTGAAGGCCGTGCTGCTCCGGGGCGAGGGCAAGGGCTTCTCCGCGGGCGGCTCCTTCGACCTGGTGGAGAAGCTCACCCAGGACTACGACACACGCACGCGAACGATGCGCGAGGCCAGAGACCTGGTCTACAACGTCATCGACTGCTCCAAGCCGATCGTCTCCGCGATGCACGGGCCGGCCGTCGGTGCCGGTCTCGTCGCGGGAGTGCTCGCGGACGTCTCCGTCGTCAGCCGCACCGCGAAGCTCATCGACGGGCACACCCGCCTCGGGGTCGCCGCCGGCGACCACGCCGCCGTCTGTTGGCCGCTGCTGTGCGGCATGGCCAAGGCCAAGTACTACCTGATGACCTGCCGCCCGCTGACCGGAGAGGAGGCGGAGCGGATCGGCCTCGTCTCCCTATGCGTCGACGAGGACGAGCTCTTGACCACGGCCCGGGAGGTGGCCCTGGAGCTCGCGCAGGGAGCGCCCAGCGCCATCCGCTGGACCAAACAGTCCCTGAACAACTGGTACCGGCAGGTCGCCGGCGCGATCTTCGACTCCTCGCTCGCCCTGGAGTTCTACGGCTTCGGCGGCCCCGAGGTGCTCGAAGGACTCGCCTCGCACCGCGAGCGCCGCAAGCCCTCGTTCTGATCCATCCGCTTCGTGTGACGCGGCGGACCGCGTACCAAGGAGACCCCGATGAACCCGTACCGCTCCATGCTCTTCGTCCCCGGGCACAAGTCCACCTGGGCCGAGAAGGCCGTCGCCACCGGTGTCGACGCCGTCATCCTCGATCTGGAGGACTCGGTCCCGGCCGCCGACAAGGCCGACGCCCGCAAGACCGTGCGCGAGACGATCGGCCGGCTGCGCGCGCAGGGCGTCCGCGCCGACGTGTGGGTGCGCCCGAACAGCGTCGACAGCGGCCTGTTCGGCGCCGATGTCGAGGAGGTCCTGACCGAGGGCCTCGCCGGCCTCTTCCTGCCCAAGGTCTTCACGGCGCAGGAGATCGTCCGCATCGACGCGATCGTCTCGCACATCGAGGCCCGCGAGGGTCTGGACGCGGGCTCGATCGGACTGATCGTCAGCTATGAGACGGCCGTCTCGATGGCGCACTGTGAGGAGATCGCCGCCGCCAGCCCGCGCGTCTCCAGTCTGCTCGGCGCCACCGGCCCCAACGCGGACGTCGGCCGCGAGCTCGGCTTCGAGTTCACCCCCGAGGGCCTGGAGACGCTCTACCTGCGCAGCAGGATCGTCCTGGCCGCCCGTGCCGCGGGGCTCCACCACCCCGTGGCCGGCGTCTGGCAGGACATCGCCGATCTTGACGGCTTCCGGCGCTTCGCCGAGGACAATCGGCGTCTTGGCTATCGCGGCATCGTCCTCATCCATCCCTCGCACGTGGCCCCCGCGAACGAGGTCTTCACGCCCTCCCCGGAGGTCGTCGACCACTACCGGCGGATGATCGCGGCCTTCCGGGAGGCCGAGGCCAAGGGCAGCGCGGCGGTCGACTTCGAGGGCCAGCACATCGACCTGGCGCACGCGAAGACGGCGCAGGGCGTGATCGACCTCGCTGAGGCCATCGCGGCGGAGTAGTTCCGGGCGAGGGGGAGCCGTGGTGGAGCGACCACCGGGGGCCGGTACCGGATTCGTCCGGTACCGGCCCCCGGCCTTTCGGGAGCGTCCCCGCGACCGTGGTCCGCGGGGAGGCGGACCGGGCCCGGGGACGGGGGCGGCGGTTCTCGTGACCAGGCCCGCGGGGGGCGGCACCAAGAGAGGTCAGGCGGTGGCGGTCTCGCCGGCCGGGGGGAGGGGCGCGGACCGGTCGGGTCGTGCCTCGTCGTCCGACTCCATCGAGCGGTGCCGGGTCTCGCGGAGCGCCAGGGTGCACACCAGGCTGATCAGGCACAGCGCGGCGAGGAAGACGCCGAAGGCGAGCCCGCCGTACGTCGTCACGATGGCGGCCGCGACGAGCGGCGGTACCGCGCCGCCCAGGACACCGGCCACGTTGTACGCGAAGCCGGTCGCCGAGTAGCGGTACCGGGTGTGGAACAGCTCGGGCATGAACGCGCCGACGGGGCCGTACGCGATGCCGCAGAGGAAGGTGGTGACGCACGATGCGACGGCGAAGACGAGGACCGACGCGGACTCGAGGATCGGGAAGAGCGTCAGGGCCCACACGACCGCCAGGGCGTTGGCCGCCACGATCACTCGACGGCGGCCCAGCCGGTCCGAGCAGATGGCGCCGAGGACGAGCGCCACTCCGGTCATCGCGCCGGCCAGCATGCCGATGGAGAGGACCGTGGTGCGGGAGAGGTGCAGCTCCGTCGCGCCGTAGCTCATCAGATAGCCGACGGCGAGGTAGTAGAAGGCGAAGACCATGACGAGGACGCCGGAGGCGAAGGCGATCTCCCGGGGCTGGCTCCTGAGGGCCTCGACGAAGGGCGCCCGGGCGGCGCCGTGCCGGGCGATCTCGTCCTTGAAGGCCGGCGTCTCGTCGATCTTCAGCCGGATGAAGAGTCCGACGGCGACGAGGAGGAAGCTGGCGAGGAAGGGGATCCGCCAGCCGTACGACATGAAGGCGGCCTCGGAGAAGGCCGTGTCGATGAGCAGGAAGGTGGCGTTGGCGAGGACCAGCCCGAGCGAGCCGCCGAGCGAGCCGAACATGGACCAGAAGCCGCGTCGTGCCTTCGGTGCGTTCTCGGCGGCCATGAGCGTGGCGCCGGTCCACTCGCCGCCGACGGCGAGTCCCTGAAGGAGCCGCAGGACGACGAGGGCGATCGGGGCGGTCGCGCCGATCTGCTCGGCGGTGGGCATGAGCCCGACGAGGAAGGTCGCGGCTCCCATGACCAGCAGCGTCGTGACCAGGGTGGTCTTGCGGCCGAGCCGGTCTCCGAAGTGACCGAAGAGGATCGAGCCGAGCGGTCTGGCGACGAAGGCGACGCCGAGTGTGGCGAAGGACGCGACCGTGCCGGCCGTGTCGCCGAGGGCGGGAAAGAAGGTCTTGGGGAAGACCAGGGCGGCCGCGGTCGCGAAGATGAAGAAGTCGTAGTACTCGATGACCGTGCCCGTACCGCTGGCGAGCGCGATGCGCCGCATGGTTCGGGGGGACACGGTGTTGTCGGATGCCGTCATGGCGTGCCTCTCCAGGAGAGGGGATGGGGGCGCCATGAGAATCATGCATGAAATTTGATATGTCGAGGGTTTCGGCAGGGTGAATCAAGCGAGGGCCGAAACCCAGTGAGCGGCTTGCTGAGTCCGGAATGCGGCAAATATTCCCCACTTGAAGGGGTGACATGTGACCAGGACGTAAATATTATCCATCATGTATCCCTGAGGGGAGCCCGAAGCGGTTCCCCTCGGGTCTCTGTCACCGGAAGGCCCACTGACGTGCACGCATCATCACCGGCCGATCCCCTACGCGCAGCACTCTCGTCCGTCCTCGCACGGCCGGAGGACGGGTCCTGCATCGAGGTCATCGACGCATCGACGGGCGAGACCGTCCACCGCGTCCGGGAACACGGCGCCGAAGAGGTCGACGGCCTCATCGTCTCGACCACAGGTGCCGCGGACCGCTGGCGCTCCCTCGAAGTCTTCGCTCGCGTCCGGGCCCTCCTCGACTGGGCGGACGGGCTCGAGGACCGGCGGGACGAGCTCGCCGAGCTCACGGCCCGGGAGACCGGAGCCCTGCGCGCGGAGGCCGGCCTCGACGTCGATCGGGCCGTGGCCTGCCTTCGGCACTACGCCGGACTCGTGGGCAAGGTCGACGGCCGGGTCCTCGGTGGCGTCCCCGGTCACTTCGGACACACCGTCCGAGAGCCCTTCGGCGTCGTCGGCGGCATCACGGCGCCGAACTCGGCGCTCTCCACCTTCGCCTGGCAGGCGGCACCTGCCCTGGCCGCCGGGAACGGCTTCGTCCTCCACGCCCACGCCGAGGCCCCGCTCGGCCCGATCGTCATGGCCCACCTCGCATGGGAGGCAGGGATCGACGCCGTGGCCGTCTTCACCGGGCCGGCGTCCCTCGCCGCCCACCTCGCGGGCCACGAATCCGTCGGCATGGTCGCGTACACCGGATCCGTGGAGACCGGTCGTGAGGTGGTCCGAGCGTCCGCCGGTCCGATCGTGCCCCTCACCCTGAACCTCGCCTCCCGCAACAACGCCTTCGTCCTCCCGAGTGCCGACCTCGCGAAGGCGGTTCCCTCCGTTCTGCACTCCCGTTTCTCCTGCGCGGGGCAGAACTGGTTCGGCGCCTCCCACGTGTACGTCCACGTCTCGCTGTATGAGCAGTTCGTGACGCGCGCGGCCGCCCTGGCCCGGCGCATCACCGTCGGAGCCGCCCTCGACCCCGACGTGCTGATGGGCCCGCTCCGCTCCGAGGCCGCCTGTGCGCGGCTGGTCGAGACGGTGTCGGCGGGCGTTGCCGCCGGTGCGGAGGTACGGGCCGGCGGCGGGCGTGTGTCCGGCCTCGCAGGCGGCGGCTACCACGAACCCACCCTCGTGGTCGGGGCCGGTCCGGAGAACCCGCTGCGTGCGGAGCCGGTCGCGGGCCCGGTCCTCAGCGTCTCCCCCTACACGGACGACGCGGCCGTCGCAGCCGAGGCGAACGCGACCCGCTCCGGCGCCGTCGCCCAGATCTGGGGCCGCGACGCGGGCGCCGTGAAGGCCCTTGCGGGCCGGCTCGATGTCGGAACCGTCTGGATCAACACCCACGACGCCCTCTCGCCCGAGATCTCCATGACCGCCTGGCGGGACAGCGGCTACGGCGCGGCGGGCGGCCCGGACGCCGTCGACGCCTGCACCCGCACCAAGATGATCATGTGGGACGTCACCCCCCTGGCCGGCCGCGCACCCGCCTTCACCGGGATCGCGACGGCCGCCGACACCGAAGGGCCCCGGAATGTCTGAGCACCTGCTGCGCTTTGAGGCCGTCGGGGCGGCCGAGTCGTACACGGGGCGGGGCGAACTCCTGCCCCTGGAGAATCCGGCCACCGGAGCGACCTACGCGGAGGTGCGGGAGGCCGACGAGGAGCTCGTCGACCAGGTCGTGACCGGCGCGGCCGACACCTACCGGAACACCTGGAGCGAGGTCGAGCCCCTCGAGCGCGCCCGCCTCATGCTCCGCTGGGCCGACGTGCTCATGGACCACCAGGGCGAGCTGGCCGACATCGAGTCCACCGACGTGGGCCACCTCCACCGCGAGTCCGCCGCCGACGTCGGCGCTGCCGCCCGCTGGCTCCGCTACTTCGCAGGCGTCGCCGACAAGATCGAAGGACAGAGCGTCACCGCCCACCCCGACCGTTCGGCGTTCGTCACCCGCGAGCCATACGGGGTCGTCGCCGGCGTCAACAGCTTTAACGGCAACCTGCTGATGTTCGGCATGAAGGCCGCGCCCGCCCTCGCCACCGGCAACTGCTTCGTCCTGAAGGCGCCGGAACTCGGCCCGCTCTCCTCCTTCCGCGCGGCCGAGCTCGCCGTCGAGGCGGGCATTCCGCGCGGGGTCGTCAGCGTCGTCTCCGGCCGTGGCCACGTCACGGGCGCCGCGCTCGTCGCCCATCCCGAGGTGGGCATGACCATGTTCACCGGTGGGCTCAACGGGGCCCGCGGCGTCATCGAGACCTCCGCCGCCCACGTCAAGCCGCTCACCCTGGAGCTCGGCGGCAAGAACGCCGTCATCCTCCTCGACGACGTCGACCTCGACCGGATCGTCCCGCACCTGCTGCACTCGAACTTCGTGAAGTGCGGGCAGAGCTGCGCCGCCGGCTCGCGGGTCTTCGTCCCGCGCCGTCTCGCCGACGAGCTGACCGGACGGATGGCGGCGGCGACCCGGCGCATCAAGCCCGGGGATCCCTTCGAGCACTCCTCGGACATGGGCGCCCTCATCAGCGAGCAGCAGGTCGCCCGCGTCGAGGACCTGGTCCGCCGGGCCGTCGACGGCGGGGCCACCATGCTCGCCGGCGGTCGGCGGGCCCACACCGGACCCGCCACGGCCAAGGGGCACTTCTTCGAGCCGACCGTTCTCGCCGACCTGGACGACGACAACATCGGCGCACGCGAGGAGATCTTCGGCCCGGTCGTCGGCGTGCTCGCGTACGACAGCCTCGACGAGGTGGTCGCCCGCGCCAACGGCCTCGACTTCGGCCTCACCGCCCAGGTCTGGGGCGACGACACCGGGGCGATCCACCACCTGACCCGCGGTCTGGAGGCCGGCACCGTCTGGGTCAACACCTACCGGTCGGTCCACCCCAGTGCGCCGTACGGCGGCTTCAAGCGCAGCGGCTACGGGCGCGAGAACGGCGCGGAAGTCCTCAGGACCTACACCCGCGCCAGGACCACCGTCTGGAGCCATGGTGCGGCGAGCCACCCGTACGGGGACCTCCTCGGAGCCCCCGCGGCGTCCTGACGCGCTGCCACCTCCCGAACACACAGGAGCAACAGGCAATGAAAGAAACCCTCGTGGAGCGGCTGGCGGCCTTCACCGCCGACAGCGACTTCGACCGGCTGCCCGCCGACGTCGTCGAGGAGAGCAAGCGCATCATCCTCGACTCGCTCGGCTGTGCCCTCGGTGCCGTCGGCGAGCCGAAGGGCCGCATCGGGATCGAGTACGGCCGGATGACCGGCGGCGCCGGGGGCGACGCCACGATCATCGGGACCGGTGACCGGGTGTCGGTCTTCGGAGCCGCGTTCGCGAACGGCGAGCTGATCAACACCCTCGACGCCGACGCCGTGCTGCCGCCCGGCCACGTCACCCCCTACGTGCTCCCCGGCGCGATGGCCGTCGGCGAGAGCCTCGGCGCGTCCGGCAAGGACGTCATCACCGCCGTCGCCGTGGCGCACGAGATGTCGTACCGCATCGGCAAGGCCATGGACTATCTGAGGGACTTCAAGGACGGCAAGGTGTCGCCGCCGCCCGTCTACGGATACAGCAGCACCGTGTTCGGCGCCGCGGCCGCTGTGATGAGGCTGAAGGGCGTCGACCGGGACGTCGTCTCGCACGGCCTCGGTATCGCGGGCAGCATCGCCCCCGTCAACTCCTTCCGTTCCTGGAGCGAACACGCCCCGACGTCCACCATCAAGTACCTGCTGGCCGGCGCCCTGACTCAGGCGGCGCTCACTGCGGCTCACATGGGGGAGCTGGGGCACCGCGGCGACCTGCGGGTCCTCGACGACCCGGAGTTCGGCTTCCCCCGCTTCATCGGCACCAGCCGCTGGGAGCCCGTGGTCATCACCGAAGGGCTCGGCGAGGACTGGAGGTTCCCCGCCGAGCAGTCGTACAAGCCCTACCCGCACTGCCGCATCCTCCACGCGCTGCTCGACTCGCTCACGGAGATCGTCACGGAGAACGGCCTGAAGCCGGACGAGATCGACGGCATCAAGGCCTGGGTCGAAGGCTTCGTCGAGCAGCCGCTCTGGGTCAACCGCAGCATCGAGCGCGTCCACGACGCCCAGTTCAGCATCGCGCACGGCCTCGCGGTCGGCGCCCACGCTCTGCCGCCCACGAAGGCCTGGCAGGACCCGGCCTTCGTCTTCGGCGACTCCGTCATGGGCCTGATGGACCGCGTCTCCTACGAGGTCCATCCGAACTACGTGGAGCTGATCGCCGGCAACGCCGCGAGCCGGCCCGCGCGGATCGAGGTCTCGGCACGCGGCACGACCTTCGTCGGTGAGCGCCGCTATCCCAAGGGCAGCAGGTCGCCGGAGCCCGAGTCGACGATGACGAACGACGAGCTGGCGGCGAAGTTCCGCGGCCATGCGGAAGGGGTCCTCCCGGACGCGGACATCGACCGGGTCGTCGAGACCGTCCTCCACCTGGAGTCCGTGGCCGACTTCGGCGAGGTCATGCGTCTGGTGGGCCGCAGCGGCGCCTGAACGCACCCGGCAGGGCAGGAGAGCCCTTCATCAGCTGGTCCCCGCCGTCACGTGACGGCGGGGACCAGCCCGTTTTCACCGGCAAGCCTTGTCCCCTCCAACCGAGATCAGATATTTTATTTTAAGTATTCTCTAGCGGAAGGGTGCAGTCATGCGACGCGCAGCCATTGTGAGCCCGGTGCGGACCCCCGTCGGAGCCTTCGGAGGCGCCTTGAGGCCGGTGGCGGTCGAGGACCTCGCTGCCACCGTCATCAAGGCGGTCGTCGAGCGGTCCGGCGTCGACCCGGAGCGGATCGACGACGTCGCCATGGCGCAGTCGTACGCCAACTCGGAGACTCCCTGCATCGGACGATGGGCCGCGCTCCACGCCGGGCTCCCGCTCTCGGTCCCCGGCTTCCAGACCGACCGCCGCTGTGGCGGCGGACTCCAGGCCGTCGTCACAGCCGCGATGATGGTCCAGACCGGCGCGTGCGACGTGGTCCTCGCGGGCGGCGTCGAGAGCATGTCGAACATCGAGCACTACACCACCTCGATGCGATGGGGGCGCAGGTCGGGCAACGTCGAGATGTACGACCGGCTCGACCGAGGACGCGAGCGTTCCCAGCCCGAGCACCGCTTCGGGAGGATCTCCGGCATGGTCGAGACAGCCGAGAACCTCGCGGAGCGGTACGGCATCTCCCGTGAGGCAGCCGACGCGTTCGCCGTCGAAAGCCACCGACGGGCCGCCGCCGCGTGGGACAAGGGCCTGTTCAAGGACGAGGTCGTTCCCGTTCTCGTGCCCCAGCGGCGCGGCGCCGACGTCCTCTTCGACCGGGACGAGGGCGTCCGCGCCGACTCCTCCGTCGAGGTCCTCGCCCGGCTTCGTACGGTCATGCCCGGGGGAACCGTGACAGCCGGCAACGCCAGCCAGCAGAACGACGCCGCCGCCGCGTGTCTGGTGGTCGCCGAGGACAAGTTGGAGGAGCTCGGTCTGGAGCCGCTCGGCTACCTGGAGGGATGGGCGGCCGCGGGCTGCGACCCCGCCGTCATGGGCATCGGCCCCGTTCCCGCCGTGGCCAAGCTCCTCGCCCGCACGGGGAAGAACTTCGACGACCTTGACCTCGTCGAGATCAACGAGGCGTTCGCCGTCCAGGTCCTCGCGATCCTCGCCGAATGGGGTTGGCACGACACCGACCGGCTCAACGTGAACGGCTCGGGCATCTCCCTCGGCCACCCCATCGGCGCGACCGGGGTCCGGATCCTGACCACCCTGCTCCACGAGCTGCGCCGCCGGGGCGGCCGCTACGCCCTGGAGACCATGTGCATCGGGGGTGGTCAGGGCATGGCCGCCCTCTTCTCCGCTCCGTGACCTCACTTTCGACAGGACATCCGATGACCAAGGTCTTCCCTTCCCCCGCGGCGCTCGCCCAGGCCGTTGGCACGCACATCGGCACGGGCGACTGGACCACCGTCGACCAGCGCCGGATCGACCTCTTCGCCGAGGCCACCGGTGACCGGCAGTGGATCCACGTCGATCCGGAACGCGCCGCGACCGGCCCGTTCGAGGCCACCATCGCCCACGGCTTTCTGACGCTCTCCCTGCTTCCCGTCCTGGTCAAGCAGGTCTACCGGACCGAGGGCGTCGCCATGGCCGTCAACTACGGCCTGAACAAGGTTCGTTTCATGCATCCGGTGCGCGTCGGCTCCAAGGTCCGGGCTTCGGTGCACCTCCTCGCGGTCGAGGAGGTGGCCGCCGGCCATCAGGTCGTCTCCCGGGTGACCGTCGAGATCGACGGCGTCGACAAGCCTGCCTGTGTCGCGGAGACGGTCACCCGCCTCCACGTCTGATCCGGACGCCGGGAGGCGCCGGACCGCAGCACCGCATCCTCCTTATCCCACCACTTCTCAAGGAGCACCACCGTGTCCGCATCCCCCTCCTCAGAGCAGCGCGTCGCCGTCGTCACCGGCGCCGCCCGCGGCATCGGTGCCGCCATCGCCGTGCGCCTGGCCCGGGACGGTTTCGCCGTCGCCGTCCTCGACCTCGACGAGGCGGCCTGTGCCGACACCGTCGCCGCCGTCGAGAAGGAGGGTGGCCGAGCCCTCGCGGTCGGCGTCGACGTCTCCGACGCAGCCCGGGTCGAGACGGCCGTGGCCCGCGTCGCCGCCGAACTCGGGCCGCCCGTCGTGCTCGTCAACAACGCCGGCGTCACCCGCGACAACCTCCTCTTCAAGATGGGGGAGGCCGAGTGGGACGCCGTCATCGGCGTGCACCTGCGCGGCGCCTTCCTGATGACGCGGGCCGCCCAGGCGCACATGACGAAGGCCGGCTGGGGGCGCGTCGTGAATCTGTCGTCCGTCTCCGCGCTCGGCAACCGTGGCCAGGCCAACTACTCGGCAGCCAAAGCCGGGCTGCAGGGCTTCACCAAGACCCTCGCCATCGAGCTCGGCAAGTTCGGGATCACCGCGAACGCGGTCGCCCCCGGCTTCATCGTCACCGAGATGACCGCGGCGACCGCCGAGCGGCTCGGCGTGCCCTTCGAGGAGTTCAAGGCCCAGCGCGCCGCGGTCACCCCGGTCCCGCGCGTCGGCGAGCCCGAGGACATCGCCCACGCCGTCTCCTTCTTCGTGAGCGAGGGCGCGGGCTTCGTCACGGGACAGGTCCTGTACGTGGCGGGCGGCCCGCGTGGCTGAGCGCGGCGCCTCCGGCCCCGTCACCACACTTCCGCACCATCAGTAAGGGGAACGACATGACAGCGCGCTTCGATCACGGGGCGTGGGCGGAGACCGGCGTGGAGACTGTCCACCCCGGAGTGCATCGAGTGCCGCTGCCGCTGCCCCAGGACGGACTGCACGCCGTCAACGTCTATGTGCTCGAAGGCATGGCCGAGGACGGCGGTCTCGTCATGATCGACGGGGGCTGGGCCGTCCCCGAGGCGCGCAAGACGCTGGAGACGGCCCTCGCCGGACTCGGGTACGACCTTTCCGCCGTCCGTGACGTGTTCGTGACGCACGCCCACCGCGACCATTACACCCAGGCGGTGGAGCTTCGGCGGGCGTTCGGCGCACGCGTCCACCTCGGTGCGGGTGAGCGGCGCGGCCTGCAGCTGCTCAACGACATGCGCGGGGGCATCGGCTCGGCACTGCGGACCCTGCGGCAGGCGGGCGCGCAGGAGCTGGCCGCGTGCGTCCGCCTCACTTATCCCGACCTGTACGACCCCGGGCACTGGGAGGAACCGGATCGCTGGCTGGGCGCGGAGACGCTCCGCTTCGGCGAGCACGCCCTCCGGGTGATCCCCACGCCAGGTCACACCCGGGGGCATGTGGTCTTCCTCGACGCGCGGCGCGGGCTGTTGTTCTCCGGTGACCACGTGTTGCCGAGGATCACCCCGTCCATCGGCTTCGAGGCGTCCGACCCCGGGGGCCGGCCACTCGCCTCCTATCTGGAGTCGCTGCGGCTGATGACCGACCACGCCGACACCCGGCTGCTCCCCGCCCACGGGCCCGTCGGACCTAGCACGCATACCAGGGTCGCCGAGCTGGTCGCGCATCACGGGGAACGGCTGGCGCGGACGTTCTCCGTTCTGGGCGACGACACGCGCGACGCCTTCACGGTGGCGTGCGCGCTGCCGTGGACGCGCCGTGCGCTCGCCTTCACGGAGTTGAACCCGCTCAACCAGATGCTGGCGGTCAACGAGACCGTCGCGCACCTCGACGTCCTCGCCTTGCGGGGCAAGGTCGCGGTCTCGCGCGTCGAGGGAGTCGATCGCTACACGCGGATGCGGTGACGGACGACGAAGCCCCGGGTCCCCGACGCATGTCGTCGGGGACCCGGGGCTTCGTCGTCGGCGTGGCTCGTCAGACGGCGATGTCCATCTCGGGGCCTATGTACTCCTCGGCGGAGACGACCCTGCCGCCCTCCACGCCGGCCACCTGGATGAGGTGCACGTTCGTGCCGTCCAGCGTGGTCGAGGTCTGGACGACGAAGCCCTTGTCCGTGAGCGTGTAGCGGGAGTTGCGGAACGGCGGGAGCCCGCCCCTGTTCTTGACCGCGTCGATGGCCTCCTTGAGGGTCATCCACTTGTCGTCGGAGCTGTGCCACACGCGGCACTCCGGCGCACAGAAGTCGTAGAAGAGGTCGACGTCGGAGAGGGCGAGCAGCCAGCTCTCGGCGATTTCCTGCTTGGTCTTCTCGGTCATGCTCAGGCCTGCCTTCGCGAGTGGGGAACGAGACGGTGTGAGGAACACCGAGACCAATGATCACGCATAATATAAAAAGTATCAATGGTTGTGTCGGGTGGAGAGGACGTACGGTGAAGTAGCGGGCGGGGTGTCGAGACTGAGGAGCGACATGGTCGGGTCCAGCGCCGGCGCGGCAGAAGCGCCTCCCGTCGCGGCCGTTGTCCTGGACGGTCGCGGCACCGTAGTGCGATGGTCCCGAGCGGCCGCGGACCTGCTGGGACGTGGGGCGGAGGAAATCTGCGGCGCCCCGTTCGGCACCGTGTTGGCCGGCGGATCCGTGGGCGTCCCCGCCGAAGGCCCCGTGCTGCTGCTGCACCGGTCCGGTGTCACGATGCCGGCGATTCTGCGGACGGAGCCGCTGGAGCCCTCCGATGAGCGGCTCGTCCTCCTCGCCCCCACCACGGACGGCGCGACGCGCGCGACAGACGCGAGGCCAGGGCCTCCCGCAACCCCCGACCGTTCCCGCCGCGAGCGGGCGCTCCTGCACGAGGCCGCCGTCCACCTCGGCGGCTCGCTCGACCCCCTACGCATCGCACAGGACCTGGCCGACGTCCTCGTCCCCGCTCTAGGGGACCTGGCCAGCGTCGAACTGGCGGACGGCGTGGTCGACGGCGACGACCCCGCGGAGACCCGCGGAGGCGGGGACCTCCACCTGCGCCGGGCATCCGTCGCGTCCGCCGCCGGGACGTGGCCCGCATATCTCGTCCAGCCCGGTGAGCCGATTCCTCCCATGGTCTCCACGGGAGAACTTCGAGACGTGCAGCACGGCCGGGCCGCCATCTTCGACCGGCAGAAGGTGATGTCCCTCTTCGAGGATCCGCAGCCACACCTTCCTGAAGGCATGCACACGGCCTTGTGGGTACCGCTCTACGCCCGCGGACTCGTGCTCGGCACGGTCGCCGTCTGGCGCACCGACCAGAGCGACCCATACGACGCGGAGGACGCCGATGTCCTCGGCGAGATCGCTTCCAGGGCCGCACTGAGCATCGACAACGCCCGTCGCTACACCCGGGAACGCCGGTCCGTCCTCGCGCTCCAGCAGCGTCTGCTGCCGGAGCCGGTGACCGACGCGCCCGCGGCCGAGACCGCGGGCCTCTACCTGCCCAGCGGCAGCGGGGCGGGGATCGGCGCCGACTGGTACGACGTCATTCCGCTGCCCTCGTTCCGGGTCGCCCTCGTCGTCGGGGACGTGACGGGGCACGGGCTGTACGCCACGGCCACGATGGGCCGCCTGCGCACCGCCGTCCGCACCCTCGCCGACCTGGAGTTGGACCCCACCGAACTCCTCACCCACCTGGATGACCTGGTCCAGCAGTTCGGCAGGCGCACGGACCCCGAGAATCCCACGGTCGCCACGTGCCTGTACCTGGTGTACAACCCGGTCGCCCGACGGTGCGCCGTGGCCAGCGCGGGCCATCCGCAGCCGGTCCTGGTCACGCCCTCAGGCACGGCCGAACCGATCGACGTCCCCCCCGGCCCGCCGCTCGGCGTGGGCGGCTTCCCGTTCGAGACGGCCCTCGTGGATGTCGAGCCGGGCAGCGTTCTCGCCCTGTACACCGACGGGCTCGTCGAGCGCCACGGGACGGACGAGGACGGGGGAGCGCGCTGGCTGAGCGAGAGGCTGTCGGCTCTGAGCGGCCCCGGGCGATCCCTGGAGGAGACCGGGCGGGTGTTCCTCGGCGAGCTGGGCGGTGAGCCGCCGCGCGACGACATCGCCCTGCTCCTCGCACGGACGCGCGCTGTCCCGGAGGATCACACGGCGCACTGGGAGTTCCCGGCGGATCCGTCCGTCGTGTCCACCGCCCGGCGCGTCGTCGCGGAGCGGCTCGCCGGCTGGGGGCTGGAGGATCTCGTCTTCACCACCGAGCTGATCGTCAGCGAACTCGTCACCAACGCGGTGCGGTACGGAGGCGGCCCCGTCGGGCTGCGGCTCATCCGCGAGACCTCACTCGTCTGCGAGGTCAGCGACGCGAGCACCACCCAGCCGCGGCTGCGTCGGGCGCGTTGGAGCGACGAGGGCGGCCGCGGTCTGTTCCTGGTGGCCCAGCTCACCAGCCGGTGGGGAAGCCGGCACGGTCGCCACGGTAAGACCATCTGGGCCGAGCAGCCGCTCGTACCGATGGAGTTGGACCTCATGACTCTGCTGTGAACAGCGGGGCGCGCCGAGCCCGGCGCGAGTGCTCCGTGAGTCAGGACGGACTCTCGGTCCTGGCGTCGGCCCCGGCATCCGCCGCGGTGCCGGTGCCGCCGACGGACCAGGAAGCGAGGAAACGCAGTCCGTCGTGCGAGGGGCTGCCGGGCTCCGCGGTCCAGGTGACGAGTTGCTGGTCCGGGTCGGTGGCACAGGTGAGGGTGTCCCAGTCGAGGGTGAGGTCACCTGCGACGGGGTGCCGGAAGACCTTCGTGCCCATACCGCGCACCGCGACGTGATGCGCGCCCCACCACTGGCGGAAGTGCTCGTCCCGCACTGACAGCTCCCCGACCAGCGCGGCGAGCCGCTGGTCCTGAGGAGTCCGCGCCGCCTCCATGCGGAGCTGCGAGACGGCGGTGTGGGCGACGGTCTCCCAATCCGGGTACAAGGCCCGGACGGCGGGATCCACGAATATCAGACGCACGTAATTGCGCTGCTTCTCCGGAATTTTCGAGAAGTCCGTGACGAGTGCGGCCGCCAGGGGATTCCAGGCGAGAATGTCCATTCGCCGTCCGAGGACCACGGCGGGCACGGTCACCAGGGCCTCCAGGAGCCGCCGCAGCTGGGGGTGGACTTTCTGCGCTGTCTGCCGACGCGGCCGCAGAGCGTCCTTCCCGGCCAGTTCGACCAGGTACTCCCGTTCGTCGTCGTCGAGCTTCAGGATCTGGGCGATCCTGTCCAGGACCTGAGGGGATGCCGTCCGGCGGCCCTGCTCGAGCCGGGTGTAGTAGTCGGTGCTGATAGAGGCCAGCAGGGCCACCTCCTCGCGGCGGAGGCCCTGCACACGGCGTCGGGTTGCCGTGGCCGGCAGTCCGACGTCGGAGGGGGTGATTTCCATGCGGCGGGCTTTGAGGAAAGCGCCGAGTTCGCTGGCGTGCGCATTTCGGTCCATGCTTGTCAGTCTTGCAGGGGGAAGGCGTTTTGTGAGGGGGCCTGTTCTGTCCCAGGACAGAACGGTCGGGGGCTGTTTTCCGCCCCTTTTCGCTGCTGTCGTGGCGTGTGAGTCTCGATCTGTGTCCGCCCGGCCGGCGATCGAGAACCCAGGTCGTGCGCAGGGCGGCCCCGCACCGACAGCACCATCTGAACCACGCAAGGACGTATCACCGCTCATGAAGACGAACGTGACCTTCCCCAGCGCCGGCCTGAACCTGGCGGGCATCCTGTTCACCCCCGAC
>NZ_JBIBZN010000032.1:0-28307 GCF_043084305.1 Streptomyces sp. NPDC014656 | reverse complement strand
TTCCTTCGTTCCCGTTTCCGGGCCCTCCGGGCGCTTCCTTCGTTTCCGACTCTATCAGATCTTTCCGACCCGATTTCCTCGGTGCTTTCCGGTCCGTTTCGCTTTCACTCCGGGCCCTTCCGGCGTTTCCGACTCTATCAGACCCTTTCGGCGCCCGATTCCCAGTCAGAGGGGGTTGCCTTTCCGGCTTTCGGGCCGTTCCGACGAGTGAGACATTAGCGGATTCCTTCCCTCCGATGCGAATCGGAGGGCGTCCGGAGTCCGGACGCGAATTCCTCATTCCGCAAGAGCGCACAGAAAGGCAGCAGGACGGCACGAAGAACCGTGGCCGTCAGGCTCAGTGGTTCTTGCGGAGTGGCTGTCCGGGGCCGACCGGGGCCGGTGCTCACGTCGGACAACTCGGAGGACACTACGGACCTGTAAATCGCATGTCAACTTCGCTCTGGGGGCATTCCGGGAGGGGCCGCGTGGCTCGGCACGTCGACGGTCGCGTCTGCCGGCGGCCCGTCAGCCCGGGGTCTCCCAGGTCTTCAGGGCGGCCGCCACCTGGCGGGCGTCGGCGTCGCCGGTCAGGACGCGGTCGACGAGGGTGATGGCGTCCTGGCTGGTGACGTCGACCGGGTGGCCGGAGGCGTGGAGGTAGGCGGCTGCCACGGCCACGGCGAACAGTTCGTTCGAGTGCTCCAGGGCGGGGACGCGGACGAGCTGGTGGAGGAGGGCCGCGGCGCGGTGGTGCGGGAGGTCGTAGACCGGCGTGTCCATGATGCGGAAGGCGTGGCGGGCGCGCGCCGCTTCGAGCGAGCCCCAGTCGGTGATCTCCGGGTCGCTGGGGATGACCTTCTGGGCGATGCCGAGGAGCCAGGCCAGATCGACGTGCACGGTCACGTGCCGGTCCCTCGGGTCAGGCGGCGGGGCTGCCGTAGCGGGCGGCGAAGGCGTCGCCGTGCTGGTGGACGAAGGAGCGGGCGCCCTCGATGAAGCGGGTGTGGGTGAGATCGGCGTGCAGGACGTCGCCGGCGTAGTCCTCGGCGGCGACGTGCCTCGCGGCGGCGGCCTGCTGCAGCGCCTCGTAGGCCTCGTCGCTGATCTCGATGCGGATTTCCCGTGCCATGGGCACCACGGTAGCGGTCCGGGACCTGACAAGGCAGCCCCGGCGGGAGATCCCCGTCCGCTTCCGGATGCCCGGCGCTCCCGTCAGGGCCTGACCGCCGCGTACGCTCCGAGCCATCCGGCCGCCAGCCGGTCGCCGCGGGTGAAGACGGCCGCGCCGCACCGGCCCGCCGACGGGTCGGCCGGGTCGGCGGCCGGCAGGGGCAGCACGGTCTCCTCGCCGTCGGCGGGGTGGCGCGTGGTCGTGGCGCCGTTCCACAGGTGGACGTCCGCGCCGGGCGGGGCCCAGACCCGGACCGTGTCGTCCTCGACGGCGAGGCGGGTGCCGGTGGCCCGTTCGGCGAGCAGCGCCCGGTAGCGGTCCGGGGGCAGCGCGCAGTCGCCGGGGGGCGTGGTGCCGGGCCAGTCGGGCGCGTCGACGCCCCGGTCGCGGGCGGCGCGCCACATCCGGGGCACGAGACCGGGCGCCAGGGGGGCCGTGGCCATGCGCTCGCAGATCCAAAGCAGGCGTCCGGAGCCCCGCCCGGGGCCCAGGGCGCGCCAGCGGATCCGCAGCGCGAGGTCGCCGGCGACGACGGCCGTCCAGGGGTGGACGGTGCCGAGGGGTCCCTGCGCGCCGAGCCACGAGAGGTAGCGCTGGGCCTCTTCCAGGATGCCGGTCATCGAGTCCACCGGGATGCCGAGGACGTACGCGGGACGGCCGCGGAAGAGGTGGGGGCGGGTCGCCGCCAGCAGCAGGACCGCGCGGGCGAGGTCGCCGGGCCGCGGCCGCTGCTCCTCGTCCTCGGCCTGGTGGCCCCGGCCCGGGTCCCGCGCCGGGCCCAGGCCCCAGGGGTCGTCGGTGTCGGCGCCGGTGCCGGCGGAGCCGGTCCCGTGTGCGGCGCCCCTCCCGGTGCCGCGACCGGCCTCCTCATCGGCCTCGCGCAGGACGCGGCGCAGCGCCGTGCGCGCCCGGTCGGTGAACGGCGCCTGTTCCAGGACGGGGAGCCGGGTGCTCAGCAGGTGCGTGAGCACGTGCTCGGCGGTGAGCGGGTCCTCGGGCACCGGGGTGTGCCGCAGCGCCGTCGAGATGTCGTCGGCGAGGGTGGCGTCGACCATGAAGCGGCTGGTCAGCCGGCCCAGGGGGCTCGGCTCCAACCGGTCGTCGCCGTCGGCGGCGGCGCGCAGGCAGCCCACGTCGGCGAGGAACCGCGCCGCGTCGAGGAGGGGTTCGGTGCTGTCGTGTCCCTGGTGCGCGGCGAAGGTCCCGGCCCACCAGCGTTCCGCCTCCTCGACGCTCGCCACCCGTTCCTGGACGGCCTCGGCGAGGAGGTGGTCGGCCACGTGCTCGTCCAGGCGCGACCGTACGGTGTACCCGCCGACCAGCCGGGCCTGCCAGTGCGCCCGTTCGGAGGGGTCGGTGAGCAGGAAGGCCCAGCCCTCGCGCTCTCCGGCGCCGATGCGTCCGGCGCGTCCGAACATCTGCTGGACCATGGACACCTCGACGCGGTCGAGGCCGAGGGTGGTGTCGCGGACGATCACCGCGCGGGCGGGGAGGTTGACGCCGGCGGCCACCGTGGAGGTGGCGACCAGGACGTCGGCCTCGCGGGC
Source organism: Streptomyces sp. NPDC014656 (assembly GCF_043084305.1). Classification (NCBI taxonomy): domain Bacteria; kingdom Bacillati; phylum Actinomycetota; class Actinomycetes; order Kitasatosporales; family Streptomycetaceae; genus Streptomyces; species Streptomyces sp. NPDC014656. The sequence goes on along the minus strand of NZ_JBIBZN010000032.1, from coordinate 25,607 downwards.
GCGGAAGGCCTGTTCGGCCTCCCGCTTGTACGGCCAGTCGCGGTAGTGGAGCCGTACCCCGGCCTTGGTGCAGAGCCGCTCGACGGCCTCGGCGTCGTCGGCGTCCGCCCCGGCGGTGGGCACGCCCCGGTCGGCGGCCAGCGCGAGCGCCGTGGTCCGCACCCCGCGCTTGCTGCCGCAGAAGACGAGGACGCTGCCGCCGTCCGCGGTGACCTGCCGGGCGATCCGTACGGCGGCCTCGGTGCGGACGGCGGCGCGTCCCGCCCGGTCCGTCTCGTCGACCGGCGGCAGGAGGGGCAGCTGCCAGGTGAGCCGGGTGGGCCGCCAGGTGGTGCGGACCAGCCGGGCGCCCAGCCACCGGGCGACCTCGTCCGCGTTGGCGACGGTCGCGGACAGGCCGACGATGCGGGTCGCCGTGGCGTCCTCGCGCACGCGGGTGAGCAGCGCCTCCAGTACGGCTCCGCGGGTCGGATCGCCGAGCAGGTGGATCTCGTCGACGACCAGGCAGCCGACCTCCGCGAGGGCGTCGCGCAGCGAGCCGGCGCGGCAGATCGCCTCGAACTTCTCGGTGGTGGCCACCCAGACGTCGGCGGAGCGGATCAGCTCCGCGTCCACCGCCGACTCGCCGGTCAGCCGGACCACGCGCAGGCCGTGGCTCCGCCACCGCTGGAGGTCGCGGTCGAGCTCGTCGGTGAGCGAGCGCTGCGGCACCAGCCAGGCCGCCTTGCGTCCGCGGGCGTGGGCCTCCAGCGCGGCGACCATGCCGATCGGGGTCTTGCCCGCGCCCGTCCGCGCGACGACGACCAGGTGCCCGGTGTCCCCCAGCACGGCGGGGACGGCGGCGGCCTGCACCGGGTTGAACGACGGGTGCGGCAGCAGCGCGGCCCACTCGGGCGGCACCAGTCCGCCGACGGGAACGTAGGCGCCGGGACCGCGGCCACCCGCGCCGGCGTCGAGACCCGCGCCGACGTCCGCGCCCGTGCCCGCGTCCGGCAGTTCCTCCAGCGCGTCCCACTGGGCAGCGAAGGCGTCCCGGGCGGCCGCCGCCCAGGGCCCGGCGGCGGGTGCCGCGCCGTCCGGTCCGGCCGCGACCAGCTCCGTACGGCCTCCGGTGTCGGTGACCGTGCCGACCTGTCCGGCCTCCTCCCAGTAGCGGCCGGCGCGGTACGGGACGTCCCGCTCCTCCAGCCAGGCCCGCAGCGGCGCGTACACCGGGCCCTCGGGGAGGATCACCCGGACGTCCTCGGCCACCGCGAGCGCGGCCTCGGCCGGACGCCACGCGGGATCGGCGGCCTTGCACCACAGCAGGGCGCGCCGCTCGGTGCCGTCGGGGACGGGCAGGTCCTCCGGCCAGGCCGGGCCGCGGCCCTCGCGTGCGCCGGGGCGCGGCTGCGCCGGCAGCCTCACGGTCACGCTCACGGCCGGCGCGGCGCCCCGCGGGCGGGCCCCGCGCGGTCCCGGTCTCGCGGCGGGCCGCCCGGGCCCGCGGGTCTCGGCGCCGGTCAGCTCGTCGTAGCGCTTGGCCCCGAGGTCCGCGAGGGTGAGGGCGGCGTGGCAGGCGGGGCAGACGAGCGCCGTGTACCGGTAGGTGCGGCCCTGGGACTCGTACGGTCTGCGCAGGGCGTGGAGTTCGCCGGCGCACGCGGGGCAGCGGCGCGCGACCGTGCCCTCGTGGCTCCAGCCGGGCTCCGCGAACCGCGCCGGGAGGTCTCCTCCCAGCGTGACGTCCCACCGCTCCCGTGCCAGGTCGGCGACGGATCCCTGCTCGACGGCCTCGTCACTGCGCATGACGTGACTGTCGCATCTCAAGATCACCGCCCGCAGGCGATTCGCTCCCTTCCCCGGCAGGGGGAGGGTCACGCGGGAGGGCGGTTCCGCGGGAGGGGCTACGGGCTCAGGACTCCTCGGCCGTGGCCCCGCCGGGTTCCCGGGCGGCGCGCCGCCTGCGGTACACCACCGCGCCGCACGTCCCGAGGACGAGGGCGGCGACCGCCGCCGCCCCGAGGACCGGCCGGTCGGCGAACAGCCTGCCGAGCACTTCGAGCGCGCCGAGGCCGACGGTCGCGTAGAGCAGCGCCCAGGCGGCTCCCCCCACGAGGAGGGCCGGGAGATAGCGCGACAGGGGCATCCGCATGCTGCCCGCGAGGAAGTTGGCGGCGGTCTGGAAGCCGACGGTCAGGAAGGAGACGGCCACCACGGGAGCGCCCCACCGCTGGATCGCCCGCTCCGCGCGCTGGAACCTGGCCGAGGAGATCCGCCCGGCGAACCGGCTGCGGCGGGCGCCGGCGCCCGCGAGCCAGCCGACGGCGAAGGTGCCTCCGGCACGGAGCAGCACGATGACGTAGAGGGCGCCCGCGGTGAGCGCGACCTTATCCACGGCGCCTCGCCCCGGGTGGCGGGGCGGCCACCGCGTCCCGCGTCGTCCGCTCCGCGCGTCCCGCCTCCACGGGGCAGCGGCGGACACAAGCCCGGTCTCCGTCTCTCACCTGCGGCCCGCCTCCGCCGTTCCGTCCCTGCGTCTCCGCCGTGGCGGCACCACGGTCCGGGTCCGGGTCCGGATCCGGCCCGGTCCCGCCCGGCAGGGCCAGGTTAACCCGAACGCTCTTGCGCCTGGTACGGGGCGCCTGGCGGGCGGAGGAGGGCTCCGGCCGGGTACGGCCCCGGGTTTCCGGGGCAAGACGGCCCGGGTTCCTCCGGAAACCTCCTCCGTGGGGGCGGCTGCGGCGCCGCGCGGGCTGACGCCCCGGGAGCACGCGGTCCTGGACCTGGGGGCCCGGGCCTCGGCGACGGAGCGCTCGCCCGCCGGCTGACGGCGAGCCCGGAGACCGTGCGGAACCGCGTCTCCGCCGAGCTGTACGCCGCCGGCCGCGCGGAAGGCGACCGTCCGGGCCCGTGAGGCGGGCCTGGGCGGGGGCGGCGGATGCGGCGGGGTCGTTCGCCCAGTTCAAGGGGTGGTTCGCTCCGGTGGGGCGGGGGGCTCGATAGACATACCTTCGCGAAGGTTTTAAACTGGGGAGGCTCTTCATGGACGCGGTACAGAGGGGGAATTCCGGTGGTACTCGCCGAGAGGGAAGGCCAGCTGGAGCAGCTGCGCGCGCTGTACCGGGAGGCGCTCCGCGGACGCGGGCGGGCCGGTGTGGTGAGCGGGCCCGTGGGCAGCGGGAAGACCGAGCTGCTCCACGCCTTCGCCCGGGAGCCCGGAGGCGAGGCGCCACTGCACCTCTTAGCCTCGGCCACCCGCTCGGAGCGCGGGGTGCCGCTGGGCGTGGTCCGGCAGCTGCTGCCGGCCGTGGGCCGCGACGACGACGCCCACGAGACGGCGCTGAAGCTCCTCGCCCTCATCGAGCGGAGCGACAGGCCCGTCCTCATCAGCGTCGACGACGCGCACCTCGCCGACGCCCCCTCGCTGACGTGCCTGGCCGCCCTGACGCGCCGGATCGGGGGCAGTCGCGCGCTCGTCCTGCTCGGCTACGTGCCGCCCGCCGTCGAAGGGGATCCCCTCCTGGCCGCGGACCTCCCGCCCGAACCGCTCCTCACCCGCGTCCCGGTCGGACTGCTCTCCGGGACGGGCGTCGCCGCCGCCCTGGACGGCGCGGCCCACGACCCCTCCGCCGTCCACGCCCTGACCGGCGGCAACCCGCGCCTCGTCCGGGCGCTGCGCGAACTTCCGGACGGACCGTCGGATCCCGGCGGACTCGCCCGGACGCCGGCGTTCGGCCGGGCCCTCGTCTCCGTCCTGCACAGGTGCGAGCCGGCCACCCTCCGGGCCGCCCGCGCCCTCGCCGTACTGGGAGCCCCCGCACGGCCCGTGGCCCTCTCCAGGCTCACCGGCCTGGACACCCAGACCTGCGCGCGGGCGCTGCGCTCCCTGGAGGAGACGGGGCTGCTGGTGAACGGCCGGTTCGCCCACGAGGCGCTGCCGGCCGCCGTCCTGGGCGCCATGCCGGCGGACGAACTCAGCGCGCTGTACGCCACGGCGGCCCCCCTGCTGTACGCCGACGGGGCCCCGCCGCGCGTGGTGGCGCGCTCCCTGCTCGCCGGGAACACGGTGACGGAGCCGTGGGCGATCCCCCTCCTGCACGAGGCCGCCGAACAGGCGCTCACGGCCGGCGAACCGGAGGAGGCCGTGCGGTGCCTCACCCTCGCGCGCGAACTCGCCACCGACGACGGCCAGCGGCACGCGAGCACGGTGCTGCTCATCCAGGCCGAGTGGCAGGCCGACCCGGCCGCCGCCGGGCGGCACCTGACGTCCCTGGTCGAAGCGGCGGGCAGCCATGCGCTCAGCGCCCGGCACACCCTCGCCGTGGTCGACCAGCTGCTCTGGTTCGGCCGCGTCGAGGAGGCCATCGGCGCGCTCGGCCGGCTCACGGAGATGCACGACCTGCTGACCCCGGCGGAGCGCAAGCGCCTGTACGCGGCGGAGGTGTGGCTCTCCTGCCTCTACCCCGCCGCCGAGGGGCACGCCGGGCCGTCGGCGGGGGGCGCGCGGGGCGGACTCGGGCCCGAACCCGCCCTGGAGTCGGCGAGGATGCTGAGCGGACTCGTCTCGCAGGAGGAGGCCGCCCTGCGGCTCGCCGACGCGGAGCGGGCGCTCCAGCGGCAGCACCTCGACGAGCGCACGGTCTTCCTGTGCGCCAACGCCCTGCTGACGCTGACGTACCGGGACCGCCTCCAGGACGCGCAGCGGTGGTGCGAGCGGCTCATGTCCCGCGCCGCCACCCCGGGCACGCGCACCTGGCACGCGCTGTTCACCGCCCTCGCGGCCGAGATCTGCTTCCGGCGGGGCGACCTGGCAGGGGCCGTCGGACACGCCCGGGCCGCCCTGGACCTCATCCCCCTGCGGTCCTGGGGGATCCGCGTCGCCGTCCCGCTGGGCATCCTGGTCCAGGCTCAGGTCGCCCTGGGGGACATCGAGGCGGCCGACGCCTCGCTCCACCTGCCCGTCTCGGACGCGATGTTCCAGAGCCCGATCGGCCTGTACTACCTCCAGGCGCGCGGGTGCTACCTCACCGCGATCGGCCGGTACGCGGAGGCGCTCGAGGAGTTCCGGACGATCGGCGAACTGCTGGAGCAGTGGCACATCGAGCCGGCGCCGTTCATGACGTGGCGCATCGACATGGCCAGGGTCCACCTGGCCATGGGACGTCCGGCGAAGGCGCGGGAACTGGCCGACGAGGAGATGGAACGCACTCCGCTGGAGGACGCGCGCACCCGGGCCAGGTGCCTGCGCGTCCTGGCCGCCGGCGCCGACATCGGCAAGCAGGCCGGCATCTACGAGCACGCGGTGGAACTGCTGCGGAACTGCGACGCCCCGCTCGAACTCGCCTACGCCCTGGCCGAGTTCGCCGACGCCCTGGAGCGCGTGGACGAGCAGCCGCGGGCGGCCGAGCTGCGTGACCGCGCCCGTCGGCTCGCCCAGGACTGCGGTGTCGCCGAGCCCTACGCCGAAAGGAGCTTCGGAGGTCCCGCCACGGGCCCGCGGGAGCCGGGGGCGTCCGCCGGCGGGGGGCACGCGATGCCAGCCCTCAGCGAGGCCGAGCACCGGGTCGCGGCCCTGGCCTCGGCCGGGTACAGCAACCGGCAGATCGCCAAGAAGCTGTTCGTCACCGTCAGCACGGTGGAGCAGCACCTGACCCGGGTGTACCGGAAGCTCGGGGTGGCGCGCCGGAGTCAGCTGGCCGGAGCGTATCCCTCGGCGTCCGCCGTCCGCTGAGGCGCGGGTGCCGCGGGCACGTACGCGGCCGTGACCAGCAGCCCCCCGTGAGCGCGCCAGGTCCCCTCGACACCGGTCGCCCGGCGGCCGGCCGGCCCGGGGCCGAGGGCGGGGAAGCGCGCCCGGAAGGTTCCGCCGGGGTCCAGGCGCACCCGGGCCCCGGTGGGGTCGAGCCGCCGCCGGGCGAGCGGGTACCAGACCTTGAACACCGACTCCTTGGCGCTCCACAGGAGCCGGTCCGCGTGGACTCCCGGCCGCGCTCGGGCGAACGCCGCGAGGCCGGCCCGCTCGGCGGGGAGCGAGACGGCCTCCAGGACGCCCCCGGGCAGGGGCTCGTCCGGTTCGGCGTCTATCCCCAGCCCGGCCCACACGGCGGATCGCGCCACGGCGGCGGCCCGGTAGCCGGAGCAGTGGGTCATGGAGCCCACGACCCCGGCGGGCCACACCGGGGCGCCCCCGTCCGCCGGCACCAGCGGGGAGGGCGGGAGGCCCAGCCGGCCGAGGGCGGTGCGGGCGCAGTGCCGTACCGCGGTGAACTCCCGCACGCGGCCCGGTACCGAGTCCTCGACGCACCGGGCCTCGGCCGGGAAGAGCCCCGCCCGCTCGCCCTCCTCGCCGAACGCCTCCGCGGACTCGACCGCCGGCGGCAGGATCGGGGCGATCACGCCCGGGCCCCCCGGACGTCCGCCGCGAACCGCACGGTGTGCGGCGCGGCCGGTCCCCCGGGACGCCGGCGCCATTCCCGCGGATATCCCAGCGAGACCTCCTGGAAGGGCACCCCGTCGTACCAGGTGGTGCGCGGCACGTGCAGATGCCCGTACACGACGGCGGCGACGCGGTGGCGGCGGTGCCAGTCGACGGTCCGGCGGGTGCCGCACCACTGGGCGAACTCCGGGTGGCGCAGGATGTCGGTGGGGTCGGGCACCAGCGGGAAGTGGTTGACGAGCACCAGGGGGAGGCCAGGGTCGGCCGCTTCCAGCCGCGCCTCGGTCACCGCCACCCGCGCGGCGCACCAGTCCTCCCGCGTCGGATGGGGATCGGGGTGCAGCAGGAACTCGTCCGTGCACACCACTCCGGCCTCGTGGGCCCGCTTCATCGCCGCTTCCCGGGACAGCCCCGCCGGGCGGCGGAAGGAGTAGTCGTAGAGCACGAACAGGGGGGCGACGGCCAGCGGGCCCCCCTCGCCGTGCCACACGGGCCAGGGGTCCTCCGGGGTATGCACGCCCAGGGCCCGGCACATCTCCACCAGGGCCAGGTACTTGGCCTCCCCCCGCGCCCGGCAGGGGTCGTCGGGGATCGTCCACAGCTCGTGGTTTCCGGGCGCCCAGATCACCTCGGCGAACCGGTCGCGCAGCAGGCGCAGCGCCCACTCGATGTCGGTGAACCGCTCCCCCACGTCGCCGGCGACCAGCAGCCAGTCGTCGGGGTGTTCCGGGCGCAGGTCCCGCACCACGCTCCGGTTCTCCTCGTGCGTGACGTGCAGGTCGCTGATCGCGCGCAGGCCCGCGGCTCCGCTCGTCCGCCCGCTCATGCCGCGTCGGACCCGGCAGGGTCGAGGAGGGCCCCGAGGCGCAGGGCGGTGGTGATCGCCGCCGCCACGGCCGCCGGCTGCCCGTCGAGGTAGAAGTGCCCGCCCGGAAAGACGTGGTGGGCGGTCGGCCCCGTGGTGTGCCGGGCCCACTCCGCGAGGGTCGCCGCGGGCCGGGTCTCCGGATCGTCGGCGCCGGTGAACAGGGTGAGGGGGGAGGCGAGCCGGTCCGGCCCGCCGGCGTCGGGCCGGTAGGCGTACGTCTCGATCGCCCGGTAGTCGGCGCGGAGGGTCGGCAGCGCCAGGGCGACCAGCTCGGGGTCCTCGAAGACCCGGTGGTCGGTGCCGCTGAGGGAGCGGACCACGGAGAGCAGGCCCTGGTCGTCGAGCAGGTGGTGCCGCTCGCTCCGGGGGACGGAGGGCGCCCGGCGGGCCGACACGATCAGCTGCCGCGGGCCGCTCCGGCCGGACGCGGCGAAGCGGCGGGCCACCTCGAAGGCGAGGACGGCGCCCATGCTGTGGCCGAAGAAGGCGTAGGGGCGGCGGCCGGACGGGCCCAGGGCCGCGCCGAGCACCTCGGCCAGGGAGTCGGCCAGTTCGTGGATCGTGCCGATCTGGTCCTCGCCGCGCCGGTCCTGACGGCCGGGGTACTGGAGCGCCAGCACCTGGACGGCGGGAGCGAGCTTCCGCGACAGCCGCAGGGCGGAGCTCGCGCCGCCGCCGGCGTGGGGGAAGAACACGAGGGGCAGTGCGTCCGGGGCGGCGCTGTGGAACCTGCGGATCCACAGCTCGTCGATGGCACCGGCGTGGGCGGTCATGGTCGTACCTCGCAGTCGGGTTCGTGAAGGGAAGCGCGGCTCGCCGTCGGCCAGTCGTCCACCCGCGGCCGCGCCGCGCGGGGGCCGGTGACCGCCACCGCCGCCGTGTACCCGGGTGGTGCGGCGACTTCCCAGCCGGTCGCGAGGGAGGCGGGTTCCCCGGCGAACCACAGGGTCTCCGGGCCTCCCCCGACGGCGGGAGGGGTGCCCGTCACCCCGGACAGCTCGCCCAGGCGGCGGCCGTGGACCTTGAGGAACGCCTCCTTGCGGGTCCAGAGCCGGAAGAACTCGCGGGCCCGGTCACCGGGGTGACCGAGGCGGAGCCGGCGCGCCTCGGCGGGCTGGAAGAACCGGCCGGCGACGGCGCGGAACTCCAGGTCCTCGCGGACCCGCTCGATGTCCACGCCGATCCGGCCGCCTCCGCGCAGGATCCCGAGGAGGGCCCAGGAGCCGCTGTGCGAGAGGCTGAAGTCGACGGGTCCGGCGCCGGAGGCCGCCGGCCGCGAAGCGGCGGAGAGGAAGGGGCGCCCCTCGGGCCCTTCGCCGAAACCCAGGTCGTCCGGCGGCAGACCGCAGACACGGCCGAGGAGCGTCCTCTTGGCACCGTGCGCCACCGTGAAGCGGCGCCGGTCCGTCTCGGACGCGAAGAGCGCCACCCGCTGCCGCTCCCGGACGTCCAGCAGGGCTGACATCCGGGCCACGGCGGCGGCCGGCTGGTCGAGGGGGATCCGCCAGACGACCGGGACCCCCCTCGGCGTCGGGGCGGTGCTAGGCAGCGGACGCGCCATCGTCGGTGATCACCGTGACGTAGGAGGCCGGTGCCTGGATGGCGGAGAGGTCGTTCTCCATGAGCACCTCGTTCCCCTCGCGGCCGATCTCCTCGAAGCCGGCGAAGGCGTAGGCGATCTGCATCATGCGGTTGCGCCCGGTCTCGACGAAGTCGGCGCGCAGGGTGACGCCCGCCTCCTTCGCGAGGTTCATGAGGTGGTTGAGGAGGATGGTGCCCACGCCACGGGACATGACCCGGCAGGACATCAGCAGCAGCCTGAGGTGCCAGTGCTCCTCGCCCTTCTCGATCAGCGTGACGCCGATCTTCCCGTAGCTGCCGAAGCGGTCCTCCAGCGAGGCCACCAGCAGCAGGTGGTCGGGAGAGGTCCGCAGGGCGTCGAGCTCCTCGTACGAGTACGTGCGGCCCGTGGAGTTGAGCTGGTTGGTGCGGATCGTCAGCTCCTCCGCGCGCTGGAGGTCCTCCGTGCGGGCGCGGGTGATGCTCAGCCGCATCCCGAGGTCGGAGAGGAACTGCTCGCTGGGGCCGACGAACTCGGACTCGGCCTGCTCCCGCTCGATCTGGCCGCGGTACATGGAGCGGCGCTGCCGCGACTCGTCGGTGATGAACCGGGGCCTGAACTCCTCGCGCTCGAAGGCCCGGTGGACCTCCAGGGCGTCGACGGTGATCACGTCGGGGAGCTCCCGCGCCACCTCGGCGCGCTCGAACTCCTGGTCGTCGACGAAGGCGATGGCGTCGAGGCCGATGTTGAGGGCGCGGGCGATCTCGCGGACCGAGTGGGACTTGGCGTTCCAGTTGATCTGCGGGTGCAGGAACAGGTCGTCGACGCCGTACTCGCGGAGCCGCTCCATGGCGGCCTCGTGGTCGTTGCGGCTGGCGATCGAGTGCAGGACGCCGGCCTCGTCGAGGCGTCGTATCTCGGCGACGACGTCCTCGCGGAGCGCGGTGGTGCCGTCCTCCAGGAGGACGCCCTCCCACAGGGTGTGGTCGAGGTCCCAGACGATGCACTTGACGCGGCCGCGCTTGGGCTTGCGCAGGACGGCGGGGGCCTGGACGACGGGTTCGGCGGCGGTGCTGGTCATGCGGTCACTCCACTCTGGCGCCGGATCAGGGCCGCCATCGCCTCGATGGTGCGGAAGTTGTCGATGCGGAGCTCCTTGCCCGGGATCGAGACCCCGAAGGTCTGCTCGATGAAGACCACCAGCTCGGTGGCGAGCAGGGAGCTCACGAAACCGATCTTGAAGATGTCCTGGTCGTAGGCGAAGTCGTTGCCCGGGTAGCGCTGGGTGAGGAAGCCCAGGATCTCCGGGCGGGGGTCGGCGGTGGTGTCGTGGGACATGAGAACTCCGGGAAGGGGGTGGGTCGGCCTCAGAGGGTCGTCACGGGCCAGTCGGGCAGGTCGGTGATCTCCAGGACGGCGGCGCTGAACGACCAGCCGCTGCCGATGCCGCAGAGCATCACCTTGTCTCCGGGGCGGACCTCCCCGGTCTCCAGCAGGTGGGTGAGGCCGGCGAGCTGGTCGCCGGCGCCGATGTGGCCGATCCGGCGGCCCCACTCCCAGGTGGCCTGCGACTCGTCGATGCCGTGCGACTTGCGGTGGCCCCAGTCCTGCACGGACCGGCCGACGTTGGGGAAGACGACGCGGGAGATCTCCTCGACGCCGGTGTCCGCGTCGGCCAGGGCGATGTCGATGCTCTCCTGCTGGCGGGCGGTCAGGTCCTTGACGATCTCCCAGATGTTGCCGCCGTTCTCCAGGTGGCGGCCGCGGCGGGCCCGGATGTCCAGCGGCCAGCCCTCGTCGCCGGGCGCGGCGGTCCACGGCACCTCGCCGCGGTACGCGTTCTCGTGGGTGGCGTCGCCGATGACCGAGGTGGACAGCAGCCGGGCCACGCCGGGGCGGCGGGAGAGCACCAGGCCGGTGGCCCCGTCGCTCATGACCATGCCGCCGTCGGAGCGGTACCGGTCGTAGGCGGGGGCGGCGAACTTGTCGCTCGTGGTGATGAGGGCCGCGGTCTCGCCGGAGGCCGCGGAGAGGTGCGCGGCCGCCAGCTCGAACGCCGCCATGCCGCCGTTGGAGGACTGCTTGATCTCCAGGGCCTGCGCGCGCCCGCCGACGGTCTTGCCCTGGACGTAGGAGGCCGCGGTGAAGTGGTCGAGGCCCTGGTGGGCGATGCTGGCGTGCAGGACGAGGGCGAAGACGTCGGCCGGCAGGCCGGCCCGGTCGAGGGCGGTGCGGCCGGCGGTGACCGCCATGTCCACCGGCGAGACGTCCGGGTCGGCCACGCGGATCGAGAGGTACGCGTCCTCGCGCGCCTCGGTCTCGTCGTAGCGGCCTTCGGCGACGGCCGTGGCCACGTCCTCCGTACGGCCCAGATGGGCCGCGGCGCCGTTGACGTGGATGGCATCCCACTTCATGTGCGTTGTCTCCTCGGTCGAGGTGGTCGGGACGGTGGGGGTGGGGGCGGGGTGGGGTGGGGTGGGGACGGGCCGTGGAAAGGCCCGGGCCCGAGGGGGCGGGGAGGGCGGGGACGAGGCCCGGGGGGCCGAAGTGAGGCCCGGGGGCAGGGTTTTGCGGGTGGGGCCCTGGGAGGGCCCCTGGAAGGCCCCGGGGCTGGGGCCCGTGAGGGAAGGCCCTGGGGCAGAGCCCGGGAGGAGCCCTGGGGGTAGGTCCTGGGGGTAGGGCCCGGGAAGGGTCCTGGGGGTAGGGCCCGGGAAGGGTCCTGGGGGTAGGGCCCGGGAAGGGTCCAGGAAGGCCCTGGGGCCGGGGCCCGTAGGGGAAGCCCCGGGGCCGGGCCCCGGCAGGGCCCCGGGAGTAGGGGGAGGTCCGCGGCGGGGCCGGGGGATGTACCCCGCCGCGGACCTGTCCGGGGGCGCCTCAGACGGCGCCGGTGACCTGCCCGGCGGGCTGGTTCTCGTCGAGCGCCGCCTCGGCGGGCTCGGCCGCCGGCTCCGGGGCCGGGGGCTGGAACAGGAGGGCGAGCGCGGCCGCCGCGATCGTGATGACGGCGGCGAGGTAGCCGGTGAGCTGGAGTCCGTCGACCACCGCGCCGATCTCGGGAGTCGCGCCCTTGCTCACGTCGAGGCCGGCGTTGGCGACGGCGACCAGGGCCGCGAGGCCCACGGCGCCGCCGATCTGCTGCGAGGTCGAGGCGAGCGCGGAGGAGACGCCCTGCTCGCCGGGCCTGGCGCCCACCGCGGCGGCGATGAACAGGGACGGGAAGGCGATGCCGCCGCCCAGGCCCCAGACGACGATGCCGGGGACCAGGGCCCAGAAGGAGCCGCCCACCGACATGCCGACGGCGAGGATGCCCATGCCGAGGCCGGTGAAGAAGGAGCCGAAGGCGAGGGTCTTGCCGACGCCCCACTTGCCCATCAGGGGGCCCACGAACTTCGTGGAGGAGCCCATCGAGATGAGGGTGAGGGGCAGGAAGGCCAGGCCGGCGGAGAGCGGGCTGTAGCCGAGGACGTTCTGGAGGTAGGTCGTGAACAGGTAGTAGCCGGTGGCGAGGGTGCCCTGGAAGAGGAAGAACACCAGCATCGTCACGGCCAGACCGCGGCCCGTCAGCATCCGCAGCGGGACGAGGGGGTCGCTGGCCTTGTTCTCGACGACCAGGAAGATCAGGAGCAGGACCACGCCGACGGCCAGCGAGCCGACCGTGCGGGAGGAGCCCCAGCCGCTCTCCGGGCCGGTCGCCAGGCCGAAGACCAGCAGGGTGGAGCCGATGGAGGCGATGATCGCGCCCGGCAGGTCGAAGGAGGTCTTCGGGCCGGTGGAGCGCGCGTCGGCGCCCAGCAGGCGCGGCGCGGCGAGGACCGCGATCAGCGCGAGCGGCACGTTGACGTAGAACACCCAGGTCCAGCCCAGGTAGTTGGTCAGCAGGCCGCCCAGCAGGGCGCCGGCGGCGAGGCCGCCGCTGCCGGCCGCGCCCCAGACCGCCATGGCCTTGGTGCGGGCCGCGCCCTCCTCGAAGTTGATGGCCACGAGGGCGAGCGTGGCGGGCGTCAGCAGCGCGCCGCCGACTCCCTGGATCGCGCGGGCGGCGATCAGGACGCCCGGCCCCTCGGCGAGACCGCCGACGAGGGAGGCGGCTCCGTACAGGACCAGGCCGGTGATGAACAGCCGGCGGGCCCCGAGGCGGTCGACGGCCCGGCCGCCGAGGAGCAGCAGACCGCCGAACGCGACGACATAGGCGCTGACGACCCACTGGAGGGACTGGGCCGTGAAGCCGAGCTCCCTGCCGATGTCGGGCAGCGCCACGTACACGATGTTGTAGTCGAGAGCGACGATGAACTGGGCGAACGCCAGCAAGGCCAGCGTGAGGCCGCTCCCCTTCTGGGTTCGGGTCGCTGAAGAAACCACGATCGGGCTTCCTTCCAAGGTCTACGAGGTATGCGGCGTTCATTACCTACACACCGTTCAGTTATGGCACAACGAACGGTATCTGAACGCCGCTTGCTGTCAAGTGCGCGATGCGCGTGGGGGTTTGGGGGGGTGAGGGTCTGGGTGCGGGCGGGATGCGCGGGGGATGAACGCCGGAAGGTGGCGTCGATCGCTCACCAGCAAGTTAGGTCCGCGGCTCCCCCTAGCGGCAACCCCCACCGGGCCGGACCACCCCCTATTCGCCGGGGCCGGCGCCCGGGGCCGCCGCCTCCGCTCCCTGCCGTTCGGAAATTGAACGGTGTAGAATCCCGACATGGGAGCCACACTGGGACGACGGGAGCGCCTCCGGGCCGAGACGGCCAGAGAGATCAAGACCATCGCGCGCAAGCAGCTCGCCGAGCAGGGAGCGGCCGCGATCTCGCTGCGTGCCATCGCCCGTGAGATGGGGATGACCGCGGGGGCCATCTACAGCTACTTCGGCACCAGGGACGCGCTGATCACCGAGCTGATCTCGGACGTCTACTCCGCCTTCACCGACAGACAGCAGGCCGCGCTCGCCGCCCTGCCGGCCGACGCGGTGGCCGAGCGCATCCTCGTCTTCGGCGAGCAGTACCGGAACTGGGCCGTGTCCCGCCCCGAGGAGTTCCAGCTCGTCTACGGCGCGCCCGTGCCCGGTTATCAGCCCTCCGAGGGCGGCGGCGTGGCCGACGCGGAGCGCCGGGCCTGCGCGTTCTTCGGCGAGCTCGTCGCCGCCGCGTGGTCCGATGCCACCCGGAGCGGCCAGGACTTCGCCTGGTCGGACTTCGGGGAGGAGTTCGCCGCGGCGTTCCGCGCGGAGCATCCCGGCCTCCCGCCCGCCGCCGCCGGGGTCGCCCTGCGCGTGTGGGGCCGCATGCACGGCCTGGTGTCCCTGGAGGTCTACGGCCACCTCACGCCGCAGTCCGCGAACCCCGAGGCGCTCTACCGGGCCGAACTGGTCGATCTGATCGCCTGGCTGGGGCTCACCCCGCCGGAGTGACCGCGGCGGCGCCGCCCATGACGCGGCCGCCCGGGTGCGGAGGCACCCGGGCGGCCGCGTCGGCGCGGACGGTCGTCAGTTGAAGAAGGCGTGCAGCCGCTTGATCCGGCCGCCCTCCAGGACGACGACGTCGATCCCGCCGGCGAACGGGGAACCGGGCGTGCCGAAGGCCCACTTGAACTGGGCCTGGTCGTGGTGGCCGTTCACCTTGTCGGTCAGGTAGAAGGAGACGCCCGGGGGGAAACCGGCCCGCAGCTTGTTCAGGTGCGCGGCGAGCCCGTCCCGGCCCACGGTCTGGATGTCGGGGTCGCAGTACTCGGGGGTCTCCGTGAACAGCTCGTCGATGCCGGCCCGGCGACGGGTGTCGTCCGGCTCGTTCACGACGTCGATGAACTTCTCGATCACGGCCTGGTAGTTGGCGCTCATGGGAAACGTGCCTTTCTTGGTGTGGGTGTGAGGAAAACCGGAATCAGCGGATGATCACCGGAAGTTCGGCGAGGCTCCGGATGGCCAGAGCACCGTTGGTGGCGGGGGTCTCGGTGGCGAGCGTGATGTCGTGGCGCACCAGCTCGGACAGCACGACCTGGGTCGCGAGGCGGGCCACCGGCGCGGCCACGCAGAAGTGGATGCCGTGCCCGAAGCCGAAGTTGCGGATCGGCTTGCGGGTCAGGTCGAGGCGGTCGGCGTGCTCGAAGACCTCCGGGTCGCGGTTGCCGGCGCCGAGCAGCATGAAGACCTCGTCGCCGGGGACGAGCGCGTGCCCGTCCAGCTCGGCCTCCTCCAGGACCGTGCGGTTGATGATCTGGAGGGCGGCGTCGTAGCGCAGCAGTTCCTCCACCGAGGCCGCCGTGCTCTCCGGGTGGGCGCGGAACCACTCCAGCTGGTCCGGGTGCCGCAGCAGGTTGAAGACGCAGAGGCTCATCATGGCCTGCGGCGCGCTGAAGCCGGGCAGGAAGATCGCCATGGTGGTGGTGAGGACCTCGACCTCGCTGAGCCGGTCGCCCTCGTGCTCGGCGGCCACCAGGGCGCTGATCAGGTCCTCGCGCGGCTCGCGGCGCCGCTCGGCTATCAGCCGGGTCGCCAGCTCCCCCATCCACAGCCGCAGTTCGGTCCGCGCCCGGACGGCCTCCGGGGGCATGGCGTACTCCGGGTCGATGCCGCGTCCGCCGTCCGTCGCCGCCTCGATCGAGCGCTCCAGGTACTCGTCCGGAACGCCCATCATCCGGTTCATGATGAAGGCGCTGAGCGGACGGAGCACCGTCGGCATCAGGTCGATGACGCCGTCCCCGGCGCTCTCCCTGGCGGCGGCCAGCCGCTCGGCGACGAACTCCTCGGCGGGGCCGCGCAGACGCTCCACGAGGCGCGGGGTGAACGCCTTGGAGGCGAGCGCCCTGACCCGGGTGTGGTCCGGCGGGTCCATGAAGAAGAACGCCCGGCGCATGCCCTCCGGGGTCGGCATCATCCCCTCCTGGACGCCGGCGCCGTCACCCCGGCCGAAGCGCGGGTCGCGCAGGGCGTTCTGGATGGCGTCGTAGCCGAGGAGGGCGACCCCCGCCGGGGTGCGGATGACCGGTCCGGACTCGGCGCGCAGCTTCTCGTACACCGCGTACGGGTCCGCGTGGAAATCCGGGTCGAACGGGTCGTACGGCAGGACCTCCGGCGGCGTGTAGGCGTCGTCCGGGGCTATGGCGGTTTCGGTCATGACCCACTTCCGTTTGCTGTGAACTCGACGGGAAGGTCGAGCAGAACGGTGTGCTTGTTGTTGGCCCCCCACCGCTCGGGGCCGGTCTGCCGGATCGTGGTCACGCGGTCGAGGAGCGTCTCCAGCACCAGCTGGATGAGCAGCCGGCCGACCTCGTCCCCGAGGCACGAGTGCGTCCCGTGGCCGAAGGAGACGTGCGGGTTGACCGGCCGGCGGACGTCGAAGCGCTCGGGGGCGTCGTACACCGCCTCGTCGCGGTTGGCCGACGGCCACCACAGCGTCACCTTCTCCCCGGCCCGGATCACCTGGCCGTGGAGCTCGACGTCGCGGACGGCGGTCCGGCGGTTGTAGGGGTTGGCGGGCGCCCAGCGCAGGATCTCCTCGACGGCCGTCGGCATCAGGGAGCGGTCGGCGCGCAGGGCCTCCCACTGGTCCGGGTTCCGGGCGAAGGCGAGGACGCCCGCGGCGATCGTGTTGCGCGGCTGCTCGAAGCCGGAGACCAGGAAGAGGACGGCGTTGCCCTCCCGCTCGCGGTCGCTCAGCGGCGCCAGGCCGAGGCCCTCGGGGAGTTCGCCCGCTGCGATGAGGGAGCCGAGGTCGTCGGCGGGCATCTCGCGCTTGGCGCGGACGAAGCCGGTGAAGTACTCCTGCATCGCCGTGAAGGTGGCGACGGAGAAGGCGTCGGGCTCCCCGGTGGCGCGGTTCGTGAAGCCGAGGACCTGGTGCACCCACTCCTGGAGCCGGGGCCGGTCCGTGTGCGGAATGCCGAGGAGCAGGGCCATCGCCTCCAGGGCGAAGGGCTCGGAGACCTCGTCGACGAAGTTCGCCGCGCCGCGCGCGACGAACGCCTCGACGAGCTCCCGGGCCCGCTCGCGCAGGGCGTCGGTGAGCCGGGCGGCCGCCGCGCCGGTGACCGCCGGGGACAGCAGGTGCTTGATCGCGTCGTGGCGGGGGTTGTCCATCATCGGCAGCAGGACGCCGGCGTGCACGCCCACGGGCATGTCGTCCAGGTGCGTCCCCCCGCCCTTCCGGCCGCCGCCGCCCTGGGCCGAGAAGTCGGGGGAACGGGTGACGCCGACGATGTCGGCGTGCCGGGTCAGGACCCAGAAGTCCTCGCCGTCGGCGCTGTGGCCCGCGGGATGGCGCAGCAGCGGGGCGTCCCGGCGCAGCCGCGCGAACAGTTCGTACGGCAGTCCGTCGGCGAAGGCCGCCTGGTCGGTCAGGTCGAAGCCGTCCAGGATCGCCGGGAGCCGGTCGGTGGTCTCGGTGGTCATCGGGGTGTCGGTGCCTCTCTGGTATCGGCGGCGTCGGGGCCGTCAGACACGTGTGGCGCCGGTCAGCCAGGCGTGGCTGACCTTGGCGTGGTCGGGTTCGGCGGTGTCGCCCGCCGCGAGGCGGCGGAAGTGGCCGGCGGCGCGGTGCAGCGCTTCGGTGCAGTGGATGTCGGCCAGGTCCTGCGGGTCGCCGCCCCACGCGGCGGGTCCCTCGTCGGCGTCCTGCCCGGTCAGGTGGCTCGCCCAGGCCAGGGCGGCGGTGCACGAGAGCAGCTCGGACGCGGCCCGTGCGACGAGGGCCGTCGTCTCCTGCCGCTCGTACAGGGCGTCCCGGTCCGGGTGCCGGCGGAGCAGTCCCCGGCACAGGGCGCGCAGTTCCGCGGTCAGCCGGTCCACCTCCGCGGCGTGGTCCCGGTTTGCGGGGGAGAGCGCGAGGGCCCCGGCGCCCCGTCCGTGGTCCTCGGGGCGGTCGTCGGTGTCGTCCGGGCGGTCGTCGGTGTGGTCCGCGCCGTCGTCGTCGAGGGCGTCCAGGAGCAGCCTGGCCGCCTGGTGGTCGAGCCGGAAGTCGACGTTGCCCGCGATCCGCAGCCCGCGGGCGTCGCGGTAGGCGCGCTCCACGGGCAGTTCCTCGGCGCCGCGGGCGCGCTTGCTCGCCACCGTCTCGAAGCCCTCGGCGCCCAGCAGGCCGACCGTGCGGTCGACCACCCGGCCCGCGGCGCGGACCAGGATGTTCTTGGCGAGGAGCTGTTCGGGCCAGCGGTCGACGAGGCCGGCGCCGATCAGGGAGAGCCTGGCCACGGCGTCCATCGCGAAGACCTCCGCGAGCGTCAGCGCGACGATCCGCCGCACCTGGTCGTAGGTGCCCAGCGGCCGCCCGTCCACCTCCCGCCTGCGGACGAACGAGCGGGACCACTCGGCGCAGTTCTCGGCGATGGCCAGGGCGGGCGCCCCGGTGAAGTGCAGGCGCCCCGTCAGGGCGAGGAAGGCGACCGCGGCCGGAAGCCGGTCGCCGTCCCCCTCCACGAGGATCCGCTCGCGCTCCACCCTCAGGCCGTGGAAGGCGAGCGAGCCGTTGGGCAGTCCCCGGCTCCCCATGAACTCGATGCGCGAGTCCACCTCGAACGCCGGGTCGGAGGTGTCCAGGTAGGCGATCGCGAGCCGTCGCCGGTCGGGGTCGAGCAGGGTCACCGACACCGGCAGCAGGTCCGCCACCGGTCCGTTGCCGATGAACAGCTTCTCGCCCCGCAGCACGTAGGCCGCGCCGTCCTCGGTGGGCGTTCCGGTCAGTGCCGGCCAGGTGTTGTTCTGGCCGGTGCGGTCGGTGTCCCCGAATCCGGAGACCACGCCCTCGGCGATCCGCTTCCGCACGTGGTCGCGCAGCGGCCCCTCGGGCAGGGCCGGCAGCAGCGCCGTCGCGCCGACTCCGGCCTGGATGGCCATGACCTGGCCGGCCGTCACGGACCCGCGGGCCGCCCGCGTGAGGGTGCGGAAGGCCTCGTACGAGGTCAGGCCCAGGCCGCCGAGGTCGGCCTCGACGCACAGCCGGAGCAGACCGCGCTCCTGGAGGCCGGCCAGGAAGCCGTCCGGCAGCCGGCGGTCGCGGTCCAGGTCCTCCGGGTCGACCGTCGCGTCGATGTGGGCCGCCGCGGCCGCGGCGGCCGCGTCACCGGCGGCGCGCTCGTCCGGCGTGGACCGCGGGAAGCGCTCCAGCAGGTCCCAGCGGGTCCGGCCCGCCGCGAGTCCGGCCAGGAATCCGGGCATGCGTACGACTCCTTGGGGTGGGTGGGAGGAGGGCGAGAGGGGGCGACGGGCGGCCGGCGACCGGGCGCCTCCCCCGTGCACTGCCACGCTAGGAACGGCCGCCCCCTACCGCCAACCCCTGATCGGAGCGCCCCTCCCCTACCGGGGGGCGCGCCACGATCCGGCGCCCCGGTGCGCGACCGAGCGCGGCCGGTGCCAGCCCGCGGCGGCGGGCCCGCCGGGGTCCGGGGCCCGGTGGGCGGCCTCCTCCGTCCGGCCGGCCCCCAGGGCCAGGAGGACGGCGGTGACGGCGGCGATCTCCTCGGCGTCGGCGCGGCCCCGCTCGATGCGGATGCCGCTCACGTCGGCGCGTTCCCGTGCTTGCGGGCCGGGATGTCGGCGTGCTTGGTGCGCAGCATCGCCAGCGTGCGGATGAGGACGGCCCGGGTGTCGGCCGGGTCGATGACGTCGTCGACGAGACCGCGCTCCGCCGCGTAGTAGGGGTGCATCAGCTCGGTCTGGTACTCCTTGATCTTCTGCCGGCGCACGGCCTCCGGGTCGTCCGCGCCGGCGATCTCCCGGCGGAAGATGACGTTCGCCGCGCCCTCGGCCCCCATGACGGCTATCTCGTTGGTGGGCCACGCCAGCGCGATGTCCGCGCCGATGGAGCGCGAGTCCATGACGATGTAGGCCCCGCCGTACGCCTTCCGGACGATGAGCGAGATCCGGGGCACGGTGGCGTTGCAGTACGCGTACAGCAGTTTCGCGCCGTGCCGGATGATGCCGCCGTGCTCCTGGTCGACCCCCGGCAGGAAGCCGGGCACGTCGACCAGGGTCACGAGGGGGATGTTGAAGGCGTCGCAGAACTGGACGAACCGGGCGGCCTTCTCCGACGCCTCGATGTCGAGCACGCCCGCCATCGCCATCGGCTGGTTGGCGACGATCCCGACGACGTCGCCGTCCATCCTGGTCAGCGCGCACAGGATGTTGCCCGCCCAGGCGGGGTGCACCTCGAAGAACTCGCCGTCGTCGGCGATCTCCTCGATGACCGCGCGCATGTCGTAGGCGCGGTTCGCGTCGGCCGGCACGAGGTCGAGGAGCGCGGGGGTGGGCCGGTCGGCCGGGTCGCCGCCCGGCTCGCGCGGCGGCAGCTCCCGGTTGTTGGACGGCAGGAGCGACAGCAGGTACCGCACGTCCTCCAGGCAGCTCTCCTCGTCGTCGTAGGCGAAGTGCGCCACGCCGGACGTGGCCGCGTGGACGTCGGCGCCGCCGAGGCCGTTCTGCGAGACCTCCTCGCCCGTCACGGCCTGCACCACGTCCGGTCCCGTGATGAACATCTGCGAGGTCCCGCGGACCATGAAGACGAAGTCGGTCAGGGCCGGGGAGTAGGCCGCGCCGCCCGCGCAGGGCCCCAGCATCACGCTGATCTGCGGGATCACCCCCGAACCGCGGGTGTTGCGCTGGAAGATGCCGCCGTAGCCGGCGAGCGCCGTCACCCCCTCCTGGATCCGGGCCCCCGCGCCGTCGTTGAGACTGACCAGGGGCGCGCCGGCCGCGGCGGCCAGGTCCATCAGCTTGTGGATCTTGGCCGCGTGCGCCTCGCCGAGGGCGCCGCCGAAGATGCGGAAGTCGTGGGCGTAGACGAAGACGGTGCGGCCGTGCACGGTGCCCCACCCGGTGATCACCCCGTCCGTGTAGGGCTTCCGGTCCTCCAGGCCGAAGCCCGTCGCCCGGTGCCGGCGCAGCGGCTCGATCTCCTGGAACGAGCCCTCGTCCAGGAGGAGTTCGATGCGCTCGTGCGCGGTCAGCTTGCCCTTGGCGTGCTGGCGTCCGGTGGCCTCGGGGTCGGGGCCCCGCCGGGCGAGCTCCTTCAGCGCGGCCAGCTCCGTGACGCGCGCGGCGATCGTCGTCGTACTCACTGCTTCTCGCTCCCCGTCGTGGTCAGCCGGTCGACCAGCGGGCCGATCCGGTCGAGTTCCCTGAGGCCGGTGCCGCTGGCCACCACGTAGCCGTCGGGGCGCAGCAGCATGAATCCGGCGCCCTTGCGGGACAGGTGGTCGTGCCGCAGGAGGGTTTCGTGCCGGGCGGCCAGGCGCCCGGCCCGCCGGGTCAGTTCGCCGCCCGCGCCGCCGGAGGTGACGAGCCTCAGGCGCGTGCCGACGTGGCCGGGCGGGCTCTTCGGGACCCAGTGCGGGGTGCGGGCGCCGGGCCTCGGCAGCCGGCCGGTCCCCCAGGACAGGAGGGTGGCCTTCGAAGCCGGCGCGCGGTGCGCGGCTTCGTCCCCGAACGTCTCCGGGTAGCGCACCCGCCAGCCGGCCAGGAGCGGGACGAACCAGCGGCGCAGCACGCCGGTGGTGTCGAGACCGTGCCAGGCGAGGTCCCGCGCCCGGGAGGCGGCGGGGCTCAGCGTGAACATCCGGATGAGCTGGTGGGTGGTGCGCAGCACCTGCTCGGCGGCGGCCCGGCGCTCCGCCTCGTAGCTGTCGAGGACCGACGCGTCCAGGGTGCCGCCGACGACGCCGGCCAGCTTCCAGGCGAGGTTGTGCACGTCCTGGAGCCCCAGGTTGAGCCCCTGGCCGCCGATCGGCGAGTGGGTGTGCGCGGCGTCCCCGACGAGGAACGCGCGGCCCATCCGCATCGGGGCGGCGATCCGCTCCGAACTCGTGAACGTGCGCAGGCTGTCGACGCGGGTGAGGGTCATCCCCCCGGGCCCCCGCTCGTCCAGCAGGGCCTGGACCGACTCCGGCGTCAGCGGCGTGTCGGCCGGGACCGCGGCGGAGACGCGGACGTTCCCTCCGGCCATCGGCGCGAAGACCAGGGAGCCGGTCCTGCCGAGGAAGTAGTGGACGGCCCCCCTTTCGTACGTGCCCTCGATCCGGCCCTCGGCGAGGATGAAGGTCAGGGGGACCCGGTCGCCGGTGAAGTCGATGCCCAGCCGGTCGCGGACCGTGCTGCGCACTCCGTCGGCGGCGATCAGCCACTCCGCGGTGATCCGCTCCGTGCCGGCGGGCCCTTCGGCGGTCACGTCGACCCGGTCGCCGCGCACGGCCACCCCGGTGACCTTGGTGTGCCGCTCGATCTTGCCGCCGAGCCGCGTCAGCTCCTCCTCCAGGAGCAGGTTCGTCTGCTCCTGGGGAAGCAGCAGCGGCTCGTTGTGCCCGCCGAGCACGATCCGCAGCCTGCGGCCGCCCGTCAGGTGGTAGTTCATCGCGCGGACCTTCATGCCTCGGTCCTCCGCGTCGTCCAGGAGGCCCAGGCCGCGCAGGACCTCCAGGGCGGGCGGCCAGAGCTGGAGGGCACGGGTGCCCCGGCTGCGTCCGGGCGCGGAATCGAGGATCCGCACCGGAACGCCCAGGCGTAGCAGTTCACATCCGGCGGCCATGCCGGCTGGGCCGGCTCCGGCTATCAGCACGGGGATCGTCATCGTCACGGTCCTTTGCGTCGGTCGTCCCTCGGGGACGTCGGTGGTCGTGGTGGTGGGTGGGGTGCCGGGGAGGGGGGCGGACGGCCCCGGCCGGCCGGGTCACGCCTGGTGCAGCGCGCCGCGCAGCCAGGTGGCGACCGAGCGGGCGGCGTCGGCCGCTCCGCGCTCGATCAGCCCGAAGTGGTCCGCCGGGACGTCCACGGTCCAGTGGGGCTGGGGCCAGGAGGCGCGCCAGTCGCCGCCGGGCAGCCCCGGCACCGGCCGGTCGGC
This sequence comes from Streptomyces sp. NPDC014656, assembly GCF_043084305.1. Taxonomy (NCBI): domain Bacteria; kingdom Bacillati; phylum Actinomycetota; class Actinomycetes; order Kitasatosporales; family Streptomycetaceae; genus Streptomyces; species Streptomyces sp. NPDC014656. The sequence continues at coordinate 2,952 of NZ_JBIBZN010000032.1, read as the reverse complement.
GCGCACCAGGAGGATCGGGGTCTCGATGTCGGCGGGGCTCCAGTCCGCGACCATCCGCAGATAGGCGCCCATCGCGGTGACGCGGTGCGCGTCGGAGGGACCGGGACCGGCCGCCGGGGCCTCGCCCGGGAAGTCGGCCATGCGCTCGGTCATGCCGTCCAGGAAGGCGGGGACCAGCCGCGGCGACAGCCCCTCGTCGGGGACGTACGTGTCGAGCAGCACCAGGGCCCGGGGCAGGACGTGGCCCCGCTCCTCCAGCTCCCGGGTGACGGCGTGCGCGAGGATCCCGCCCGACGAGTAGCCGACGAGCGCGAACGGCGCTCCCGCCGCCCGCTCCACGACCGCGTCCGCCGCCGCGCCGACGAGGTCGTCCAGGCAGTCGGGCACGGCCTCACCGGCCCGGAAACCGGGCAGGGTGATGCCCGCCACGTCCCGGACCCCGGAGAAGGGGGCGGCGAACCGCGCGTACTGGTGACAGCCGGACGTCGCGAGCAGGGTGGGGAAGCAGATGAGGGCGGTCTCGTCGGCCCCCTGGGCCAGGAGCGTCGACCCGGTGGCGGGCGGGGCGTGCGGGGCGGACGGCTCCACGAACGCCCCGTGCAGGGCGGTCAGTTCGTCGAGCACCCCGGTGATGTCCGTGCCCTCGCGGGCCTGGCGCAGCAGGTCGTGCACGGTGTCCGCCACCGTCGACTCCGGCGTCCCCGGCCCGGCGGGCGCGGCCGTTCCGGCCGGCGAGGCCGCTTCCGCCGGCCCGGTCGCTTCCGCCGGGGAGGCGAGCGCGGCGAGGAGGTGGTCGGCGACCTTGTCCGGGGTGCGCAGCTCCAGGATCGCGCGGGCGGGGATCCGCACCCCGCTCGCCGCGGCCAGCCGGTTCCGCAGCTCCACCGCCGTGAGCGAGTCCATCCCCAGCTCCAGGAAGGCGCGTCCGGCGTCGGTGCCGGCCGGGTCGCGGTGCAGGACGGCCGCGGTCTGCTCCCGGATCAGCGCCTCGACCAGCACGCGCCGCTCCTCGGGCGGTGCGGCGGCCAGGTCCGCGATCGCGGTCGCGCCGCCCGTCCCGGGTCCGCCGGAGGAGCGCTCCCGGCGGGCCCGTGCGGCGTCGGGGACCTCCCCGAGCAGGGGCCGTACGTCACCGGTGGTCTCCACATAGCGCGCCCAGTCCAGGTCGGCGACGACGGACAGCGTCTCGCCGCCGGTCAGGGCGGCCCGGAGCGCGGCCACCGCGTGCTCGGACGGCAGGGCCGGGGTGCCGCGCCGCCGCAGCCGGCCGAGCTTCTCGGCGTCGGCGGGCGTGGAGACGACCTCGTCCTCCCACAGGCCCCAGGCGATCGCCGCGGCCGGCTCGCCGAGGCCGGCCCGGTGCGCGGCCAGCGCGTCGTCGTAGGCGTGCGCGGCGGCGTACGCGCCCAGGCCGGGTCCGGCACCGAACGCCGAGGCGATGGAGGAGAACAGGACGAACGCCGACAGGCCGCGGCCCAGCGTCAGTTCGTGGAGGTTCCGCGACCCCTCCTGCCGCGTGCGGACCAGCGTGGCGAAGCGCTCGGGCGCGACGCCGTCCAGGGCGTACTCCTCGCGGTGCCGTTCGGTGTGCACGACGGCCGTCAGCGGTTCGCCGTCGGGCACGGAGTCCAGCACCCCGGCCAGGGCCTCCCGGTCGGCCGGGTCGCACACGACCACGGTGCAGCGTGCTCCGCGTGCGGCGAGGTCCGCCTCCAGTTCCTCCCTGACGCGGGCGGGGGTCTCCCGCGCGGAGGTCAGGAGGAGGTGCCGGGCCCCCCAGTCCGCCAGGGCCCGCGCGACGTGGGCGCCGACCGGTTCGGTGCCGCCCGTGACGAGCACGGTTCCGGAGGCCGTCCAGCCCGCGCCGGCCGCCGGCGGGGAGGCGGGAGAGGCCGGAGCCAGTCTCCGGGCGAGCAGGCCCGACGGGCGGATGGCCAGCTGGTCCTCGTCGCGCAGGCCACCGGCGAGCACCCCCGCCCACCAGGAGCGGGACCGGGCGTCGAGCTCCGCCGGCAGGTCGATCAGGCCGCCCCACTGGGCGGACAGTTCCAGGGGCACGACCTGCCCGAGACCCCATACGGGGGCGTCCCCGGGGTTCTCCAGCAGGTCCGCGGGCCCCGTCGAGACGGCGCCCCGCGTCACGCTCCACACCGGTGCGGCGACCTCGGCGCGCGCCAGGGCCTGGAGGAGCGCCACGGTCCCGGCCGCGGGAAGCAGCGAGATCACTCCGGCCGGCCGGGCGTCGAGGAGCTCCTGGCCCGGGAAGGCGTCGAGGGCCGGGGGCACGCTCAGCGTGACGGCGTGCGCGCCGTGCGCGGACAGCATCGCCGCGGCGGATCCGGCGTCCGGCTCCGCGCCGGAGGGCACGGCGACCACCCAGGTGCCCGACAGCGCGCCCGCCGCCGGGGGCGCGACGGGCCGCCAGGCGACCTCGTACCGCCAGGTGTCCGCCGCCGGGCGGCCGGCGCGGGCCCGGTACCAGCGTCCCAGGGCGGGCAGCACCTGCTCCAGGGCCGCTCGGGCGTCGGTGCCGAGCGTGGTGGCGAGGGCTTCCAGGTCCTGGTCCCGCACCGCCCGCCAGAACGGGGAGTCCGCCGTCACGTCCGCCGGGGCGGCCGGGCTCTCGGCGGCGGTGACCCAGTACCGGGCGTGCTGGAAGGGGTAGGTGGGGAGGTCGACGAGACGGGCGGGCCGGTCGGCGAAGGAGCGGGTCCAGTCGACGGGGACGCCCTGGGTCCAGGCCTCGGCGAGGGAGGTGGTGAAGCGTTCGGTACCGCCCTCCTTGCGCCGCAGGGTGCCCAGAGTGACGAGGGGGGTCTGGATCTCCTCGGCGGTCTGGTCGACGGCCAGGGTCAGGACCGGATGGGCACTGGTCTCCACGAAGACGCGGTGCCCGTCCTCCACCAGCCGGCGCACCGCCGGCTCGAACAGCACCGGACGCCGGCAGTTCTC
>NZ_JBIBZN010000031.1:0-31206 GCF_043084305.1 Streptomyces sp. NPDC014656 | reverse complement strand
CCCCGTCGAGCGCATGATGCGCGACGCCAAGATCACCCAGATCTACGAAGGCACCAACCAGGTCCAGCGCATCGTCATGGCCCGCAACCTCCCGTAGGGATCCCCTACGGGAGGCAGGTCGGGGAAGGTCACCGGTTCGACTCGACGGTGACCTTCTCGTCGTTCTTGATCTGCTCCACGAGCTGCTTCACCTTGGGCATGTCCCACTTCAGGGAGCCCTGCGGGGCGCTGCCCGCGATCGGCATGTTCATGGACCTGCCGTCGCCGCCGCTGATGCCCTTCATGGCGAAGAACATCTGGCCCAGGTCCCACAGCGACATGTCCTTGTCGACGACCAGCGTGTCGAGTCCGGCGCCGAGGGTCGGGTACAGCGCGAAGGGGTTGAGGATCGTGCCCGGGGTCGCGGCCTGGTTCGCGAGCGCGGACAGGAACTTCTGCTGGTTCTTGGTCCGCGCGAGGTCCGACTCGGCGAAGGCGTACCGGGTGCGGACGAAGGCGAGGGCCTGCTCGCCGTTGAGGGTCTGCTCGCCGGCCTGGAAGTCGGCGCCCGACTTCTTGTCCTTGAAGCCCTTCTCGATGTTCAGCTCGACGCCGCCGAGCGCGTCCACGATGTTCGCGAAGCCGGCGAAGCCGATCTCCGCGTAGTGGTCGATCCGCAGCCCGGTGTTGAACTCGACCGTACGGACCAGGAGTTCGGGGCCGTCCATCGCGTAGGCCGCGTTCAGCTTGGAGCCGCCGCGGGCCGGGTACTGCTTGCCGGACTCGGAGCCGACGAAGCTCGGGATCGTCACCCAGGAGTCGCGGGGCAGCGAGACCATCGTGTTCCCGCTGGAGCAGGCCGCGAGGATCATCATCGAGTCGGTCCGCTTGCCCTCCGCGGAACCGGTGTGCAGCTTCTTCTTGTCCTCGGCCGTCATGCCCTCGCGGCTGTCGGAACCGACGATCAGGTACGTCGTGCAGTCGCCCTCGGCCGGCCGCTCGATCACCTTGGAGAGGTCGACCTCGTTGCGCATCTGTGAGCTGGCCCACGCGTACGTGCCGACGCCCCACGCGAGGACGCCGACGACCAGCACGATCGAGCCGATCTTGATCCGCTTGCGCCAGTCCGGCGCGGGACCGGTGGGGCGGGCGCCCGGGCCGGAGGGTCCCCCCGGACCCCCGGAACCGTGGCCGCCGCCCTGGGGGCCGCCGTAGACCTGCCCGCTGCTGTACCCGGAGTCGTACCCCGTGGCCCGGGCCTGAGTGAAGTTCGGGTTGTACCCCTGGCCCTGGTCGTACCCCTGGCCCTGGCCCTGGTCGTATCCCTGACCCTGACCCTGGTCGTACGCCTGCCCCTGCTCGTACCCCTGCCGGTACTGCGGAGACCGCTGTCCCTGGGGTCGTCTCTGCACGTGCCGCATCGGGCGGGCGCCCTCGGGCTGCTCAGGCCACTCATTCATGCGGACCAGTGTGCCGGTCTCCGCTTTCCGGGCGACAGGGCGGGTGGAAAATAGGACCGGTGCTGTTGCGAAGCTGATGCAAAACGGACCACGCCGAAACCCGGCATAAGGTGGAGGACATGACAGATCAGGGCCACATCCCGGGCAAGCCCACCTCGGCCTCCCGCACCACCCTCAGCCACATCATGACCAGCCACGACACCAACCTCCTCGGCACCGTGCACGGCGGCGTGATCATGAAGCTGGTGGACGACGCGGCGGGCGCCGTCGCCGGCCGCCACTCCGGCGGCCCGGCCGTCACCGCCTCCATGGACGAGATGGTCTTCCTGGAGCCCGTCCGCGTCGGCGACCTCCTCCACGTGAAGGCCCAGGTGAACTGGACCGGCCGCTCCTCCATGGAGGTCGGCGTGCGCGTCATGGCCGAGCGCTGGAACGACACCACCCCCGCCACCCAGGTCGGCTCCGCGTACCTCGTCTTCGCCGCCGTGGACGCCGACGGCAAGCCCCGTACGGTCCCGCCGGTCCTCCCGGAGACCGAGCGGGACAAGCGCCGCTACCAGGAGGCCCAGATCCGCCGCACCCACCGGCTGGCCCGCCGCCAGGCCATCAAGGAGCTGCGCGAGCGCAGGGCCGCCGAGGGCTACACCGACTGACCGCGACGCGGGCGCGGGCGGCGGCGGGCGCCCCGCGCTACGGGCACACCACCTGGTCCCCGGTCACCGCCTCGAAGGGTCCGCGCGCCGCCGCCGTCTCCGCCCGCACCGCCGTGACGCCCCGGTAGTCGGTCCCCACCGTCACCCGCAGCGTCCCGCCCCGCCCCGGCACCGCCTTCAGCTCGGCCCCCGGCAGGGCGGCGGCCAGGGACTTCGCGGACCGGTCCCACCCGGGGTCGTACTCCACGACCGTCCGCTCCCGCTCGCCCCCCGCCCCGGTCACCGGCGTCCGCGTCGTGTCGAAGCCCGTCCCGCGCAGCGCGTCGTCGACCTTGCGCCCCAGCCCGTCGATCCGCGTCCCGTTGTAGACCTGCACCCGGATCGTCCTCGGCGCCACCTCCACGACGACGTCCTTCTTCCTCCGCTCGGCGGCCGGCTCCGGCCGCGAGGCCAGCGGCCGGTCCTCCCGCAGCGCGGCGAACAGCTTCTGCGCCTTCTCCGCGTCCCACTTCACCGTCGACCCGATCCCCTTCACGGGGAAGTCCATGTCGTCGATCGGGACGGACACGAACTCCGACGACGCCGGGGTGAAGCCCCGCATCGCCCTGGCCAGCGACAGCAGCTGGTCGGTGCCGAACCCCTCGTCGGCCCGCACCGACCCGAGCAGGGTCGTCGCCACCTCCCGGAACCGCACCGGGTTGAACAGCACGCCGCCACTGGTCAGCCGGTCCACCAGCGCCGCCAGGAACTTCTGCTGCCGCTGCATCCGCCCGATGTCCGCGGCCCCGTCGATGTGCCGGGAGCGCACGTACTGGAGCGCCTGCCCGCCGTCCAGCTCATGGGTGCCGGCCGCCAGCGCGAGCCCCGTGTAGGAGTCCTTCACCGGCTTCGCCGTGCAGATCTGCACCCCGCCGACCGCGTCCACCGTCCGCATGAAGCTGGTGAAGTCGACCTCCAGGTAGTGGTCGATCTTGACCCGGGTCATCGCCTCCACCGTCCGCACGGTCAGCGCGGGCCCGCCCTCGGCGTAGGCGGCGTTCAGTTTCACCGGATGCGCCCGGTGCTTCTCGCCGCTGTTCTGGTCGGTGTGCTCGGGCAGTTCGGCGTACGAGTCCCGGGGCAGCGAGACGACGCTCGCCCGTTCCCGGTCCTCCGAGATGTGCACCAGCAGCACGGTGTCCGTGCAGTGGCAGGGCGCCCCGCCCAGCCGGTACTTCTCCTTCTCCTCGGCCGTGATCCGGTCGCGCCCGTCGGTGCCGACGACGAGCACGTTCATGCCGGTGCCCGCCTGCGGCCGGTTCTTCATGTCCTTGAAGGGGTCCACCCGCGTGATCCCGGTGTCCAGGCCGGTGACCACCGCGTGCCCGATCCCGCCGGCCGCCAGCACCACCACGGACAGCGCGGTCGCCATCCGCATCCCCCACCGGGGCCGCCGGGGCCGCCGCACCGGGGCGGGGCCGCCCCGCCGGGGGACGGGCGGGCGGCCCGGGGCACCCGGAGTGCGGGGCGGACGGGGCGTGCGGGGCGGTGTGGGCACGGACGGACACCTCCGCGGGTGTGACAGGGGACCGTGAGCACCGTAGGCCCATACGATGAGCCGGTAGGGTCACCGGCCCGGACGGCGCGCGCCGTTGTCCCCCATTCGCGTTAACGCGCCGCGTCGATGAACGCCCCGCCCCGCCCCTCGCGCACCGCGAACGGCGACGGCCGGACCCCTCCCGGGAGGGGTCCGGCCGTCGCCGTCGACGCGGGGGAGCGGGTCAGCTCTTCCCGTCCCACTTGTAGACCGAGTAGACGTCCATGCACTCCGCCTTGTCGCTGGCGCCCTCCGGCAGGTCGCCGGCCTTGTCCTGGCTCTTCTCGTACGTGGTGCCCTCGCGCCAGTCCGCGCCCACGGTCAGCACGATGCCCTCGGCGGCGCCCGCGCGGACGGTGGAGAGCGGCAGCCCGAGCGCCGTCGCCACGGACTCGGCGTCGGCCCGGCCCTGGTCGCCCGAGGCCTTCGGATAGACGATGACCGTGCCCTTGCCGGGCTTGCCCTCCTGGGCGGAGTCGGCCTGCGTGAAGCCCTTCTCCTGGAGGGCGGTGGCGATGGTCTTGGCCCGGCCCTCGACGGCCGGTTCGCCGTTGCCGTCGGTGCCGTTGACGACCGTGACGGAGAGCGAGGCGGGGGCGGCGGCCGTCTTCTTCGGCTTCGGGGACGCCGGCTTGCCCTTGGCGGGGGCCTTGTCGCCGTTCTTGTCCATGGCGACGTCGTCCCGGAGCATGCTCCAGATCCTCTCGCTCGACGCCAGGGGCTCCAGCCACTCCTTCGGCCGCGGCGGGTACTCCTTCGTCGGGATGGTGATCGTCGACAGCCGGTCCACCTTGACGTTCTTCAGCTGCATGCCGAGGTCGAAGAGCTTGGCGACGGTGCTGATCTCGTCGGAGACGCTGATCACCTCGGTGCCGGTCTCCGCCAGGCCCATCAGCCGGCCGGTGTCGGTCCAGGCGTTCTGCTGCTGGAGCTTCTTCAGCATGCCGTTGAGGTACATGTGCTGGGCCTTGGCGCGGTTCTGGTCGCTGCCGAAGGCGTGGCGGGTGCGCAGCCACTGGAGGGCCTGCTCGCCCTGGACCTCGGTGGTGCCCTTGGGCAGCTTGAGTCCGGAGCCGCCCTTCACGATCGCGTTCGACTTGTCCCAGACGCCGGTCTTCACGCAGACCGGGACGCCGCCGACCTCGTCGGCCATCGCCACCACGCCCGCGAAGTCGACCATCATCCAGTGGTCGATGTAGGCGCCGGTCAGGGTCTCCCAGGTGGTGAGGGTGCAGCCCGGACCACCGCGCGACAGCGTGGTGTTGATGGGCTGGTTCGTGGTGGCGGGGAAGGTCTCCTTGCCGTCCTCGCTCCGGCACTCCGGTATCGGGACCACGGTGTCGCGCGGGATCGATATCAGCGAGGCGTTCTTCCGGTCGGCGGAGACGTGCAGCAGCATCTGCACGTCGGCCCGGGGCTTGTCGTCCTTCAGGTCCTTGCCGCCGCCCAGGGCGATGTTCGCGGCCGAGGCCCGGCTGTCCGAGCCGATCAGCAGGATGTTCAGCGGGGTATCGCCCAGCGCGTTCGGCGGCGCCTTCTTCACGCCGCTGTCACCGCCCGCCCGGCCACCGCTCTGGATGTTGTTGTTCAGGTGCTGGTAGTACGCGTAACCGGCGCCGGCCGTCCCGAGCACCACCACCGACACCGCGATCGCCGACCAGCGCAGCACCTTCCGCTTGCCGGCCTTCTTGGCCTGCTTGCGCGCGGCCGCGCGGCCGCCGGCGCCGGACGCGGCCGTCGCGGCGCCCGTCGCGTCGCCGTCGCCGTCGCCGGAGCCGCCCGCCCCGCGCCGGCGTGCGGCGCGGCCGCCCGGCGCCGGTACGGACGCGGCCGGTCCGCCGCCGGCGCCGGTGGCATCACCGGCGCCGTGCAGCTCGTCGTCCCAGCCCCGTTCTCGGGCGTGCGGAACGCTTGGCTGCGTCCCCTCCCGTCGCACGCTGTTCTGTCCCACCCCAGGTCCCCTCTTCGGTCAGGCGTGCGCCGGACTCCGGTGTTTCCGGGTCACTTCGCGCACACCTGCTTGTCCGCTGCTACTTCTCCCAGATCCTTCGGCGCCTTTGCCGGTCCGGTGACGGGCACCCCCGCGCCCTTGAAGTCGGCGCCGAGGACGAGCGTCATGGGCTCGCGTTCCGCGGCGTCGGCCGTTCCCTTCTTCAGAGCCGTCGCCGGCAGGCCCATCATGTCCGCGAGGGCGCGGGCCTGATCGGCCTGGTTGGGCGCGTACTCCAGGGTCGTCTTCGCCGCCTTCTCGGGGGCGTTGCTCTTGTTGGACGAGCGAAGGACGCCCTGTTCGTTCTGGAGCCAGTTGATGGTCGACTGGGCCGCGCCCTGGATGCCGCTGCCGTTGTAGACGTCGACGCGGACCTCGGCGGCCGGGGCCCGCTCGCCCTCCAGGAGCGCCGCCTGGGCCTTCGCCTTGGCGCTCTTGGCGGCCTGCTCCTTCTTCTTCACCTCGGTGAGCGAGGTGTCGCTCTGGAGCATCGCGAAGAGCTGCGGCGCCTTGGTCGGGTGCGGGACGACCGTCGCCTTGATCTTCTCGGCGGGGTTGTCGACGACCGGCAGCGTCGCGAACGCGATGTTCTTGGTGTCGACCGAGGACAGCTCGCCGGCCAGGTCCTGGAGCTTGGTGAGCGACCCTATTCCCGCGTCGACGGTGAGCGCGTTGGTGGCCGCGTTCGCCAGGTCGTACAGCTTGGTCGGGTCGGTCAGCGTGTCGTCGGACTTCATCTGACGGATCATCGAGCCGAGGAACTGCTGCTGGACCTTGATGCGGTCGAGGTCGCTCTCGTTGCCGAAGCTGTGCCGGGTGCGGACGAAGGCGAGGGCCTGCTCGCCCTGGACGGTCGACTCGCCGGCCGGCAGCTTCAGGTGCGACTTCGGGTCGTCGACGGCCTTCTCGACGCAGACCTTCACGCCGCCGATGGCCGTCGTCATCTCCTTGACGGCGTTGAAGTCGGCCATCATGAAGTGGTCGACCTCGACGCCCATCAGCTCCTCCACGGTGCGCATGACGCAGCCGGGGTCGCGGCCGTTCTGGCCGAGGCTCACGTTGAAGCGGACGTCGGACTCGGCGGGGATCGTCTTGATCTCCTTGCCGACCTTGGTCTGGCACTCGGGGATGTTCGTCTTCAGGTCGCGCGGGATGGACACCGCGGTGGCGTTCGTCCGGTCCTTGGAGACGTGGAAGAGGATCGTGGTGTCGGCGTGGCCGGGGCTGTTCTTGTCGCCGTAGCCCGCGTTGCCCGCGCCGGTCCGCTTGTCGGTGCCGATGATGACGATGTTGAAGGCCTCGCCCTTGCGGAAGCCGGCGCTCTTGTTCTTGCCGACGACCTCGACGACCTCGATGTTGTTGTTGAGCTTGTTGTAGAGGGCGTACACGCCGACGGCCCCGCCCACGAGGACGAAGGCCATCGTGCCGCCGGTCCACAGCAGGACCTTCTTCTTGCGGCTGGCGCCCTGCTTGCGCTTGCGGCGGCTCTGCGGCGGCACCCGTCCGCCACGGGCCGGGCCCGCCGTGCCGTCCTGGCCGGCCGGGCGGCGGCGCCGCTGGCCGGGAACGGGATTCTCGGCCGGGGCGGTTGGCCGGGCCGAGGAGCGGGTACTGGGACCGGTGGTACCGGAACCGGTGCTACCGGAGCGGGGCCCCCCGGCCGGCGACTGCCCAGCGGAGTGGTCCAGTCGCAGTTCGTAGTTGCCGGTCTGCGGGTTGAGCACCCACTGGTCGGCGGGGTCGATCTCGTCCGCCCGTCCACGGCTGTGCGCGTCCACGGTTCCTGTCCTCCGTCGGTGCCACGCGGGGCGCCTCCCCCTGTGGGCGCCACTCGGTCGTTCGATCCTTGGCTGAGTGCGACCACGCGGTCGGGTGCACCGGATCGCGTCACACTATCCGCCCAGTTCAGCGCGGGGCGACGTCCGTGACAAATTCCACGCCCCTTACAACCGGGCAATTTTGCTCAAACCACATCGCCCTCCACCCCTCCCTTGGGCCCCGCTTTACCCGTCCGCCCCCCGCGTCGCTACGAGCACACCCCTTCGGCCGCGTTCCGCCCGGTGAAGGTGGGCGTAGAGCTCGGCACGGGCGTGCCCGCGTCGGCAGGCTCGTCGGGCTTCCCGTCGGAGGATGCGTCGGCACCCCCGTCCGGTTCCGCCGGGGTCACCACGACCGGTCTGTCCTCCCGGAGTTGCCGGAAAAGCTCACTCGCGGCGGGTTGCACCAGTTCGTCCCTGTTCGCGTTGTACGTGTACGGCCGCCGCGGCACCGTCAGGAACTGGACCTTCTCCGTCGGGACGGACCGCATCGTCCGCGCCAGCTCGTACAGGTCCCGCAGCGAGTCGAGCCCCGGGTCCGTGGTGATGGACTTCGTCGCCGCGTCGAGCACCGGGTACAGCTTCGCCGGGTTCAGCAGCACCCCGTCGCTCTGCACCTTGTTGACCAGCGCGCCCAGGAACATCTGCTGCCGGTCCATCCGCTCGGTGTCGCTGCCGTTCCCCAGCGACTTGCGGGCCCGGACGAAGCCCAGCGCCTGCTCCCCGTCCAGCGTCTGCCGGCCCGCCGGCAGCTTCAGCTTGGCGTCGCTGTCGTCCACCGGCTCCTTGAGGCAGACCTCGACCCCGTCCACCGCGTCCACCATCTTCTTGAAGCCCCGGAAGTCGATCACCATGTGGTGGTCGACCCGGATCCCGGTCAGCTTCTCGACGGTACGGATCGTGCACGCCGTCCCGCCCCACTCGAAGGCCCAGTTGAACTGCGCCGACCGCTCCCGGGTGCGGCCCCCCTCGGTCCTGGCGCAGCTCGGGATCGTCACCATCAGGTCCCGGGGGATGGACACGGCCGTCGCCCCCGACTCGTCGGCCGCCAGGTGCAGCAGGATCACCGTGTCCGAGCGCTGGGTGCCCTTGTCCCGGCCGTACTCGCTGTTCCCCTCGCCGGAGCGGGTGTCCGAGCCGATCAGGAGGATGTTCCGGGCGGCCGACACGACGGCGGCCGGGCGCTCCTTCTCGTACCGGCGCAGCTCGTCCGCCGCGGTGGTGTCCGTGGTGATGTTGTCGTCGAGCTTCCGGTAGAACCACCAGCCGGTACCGGCCGCGCCGAGCAGCACGACCGAGACGCCGAGCGCCGTCCACCGCAGCCAGTGCCGCCGCGGCCCCGCGGGCGCGCCGGAGGGCCCGTCCCCGGAGCCGCCGGAGCCGCCGGAGCCCTCGGGGCCGACGGACTCCGTCTCCGTCTCCTGCTCCGTCTCCTGCTCCGGTTCCGGGTCCGGTTCGGCGGGCGTGCCAGCGCGGTCCGTCACGTCGTCAGTCCGTCCTTCGGGGCGTCGCGGGCGCGTCGGGCGCCCGGCGTTCGCAGAAGGAGACGGCCGAACCCGACGCGGGGTTGTACGGAGGAGACGACTCCCCCCGCGCCGATCATGTACCGGACTCGGCGTACGGTCGCGGGTACGCGGCGCGTCGATCGGCCGAACGGGTGGACCGGACGCGGCGGAGGCGCGAACGCCCCGCGCCGGCCGCCGTCAGAGCGCCGTGGCCGTGACCCGCTCGCTCTCGATCCGCTTCTCCAGCGACTCCGGCGCCAGTTCGCCCACGTGCCGGCACAGCACCACGGAGCCGCCCGCGGCCAGCGGCGCGTACAGCCCCGCCGACAGGCCCTCCCAGCCCTCGTACGGCAGCCCGGACAGCAGCCGCGAGCCGGGGCCGAGCCCGAACCGCACGGCGTCGAGCCGGGCCTGCTCGACGAGCTGCGCCCCGCTGCGTTCCGTACCGTCGACGACGAGGGCCGGCGCGTCCGCGTCCACCGGCGCGAACGGCGCGAAGCGGTCGCCCTGGCCCGGCACCTCGACCGCGTAGTCCGCGTATCCGGCGGGCGGGACGGGGAAGCGGCGCCCCAGCGGCGCCAGGGAGAGCGCGATCCGCTCCCCGGAGCAGGCGAGACCCGCCTCCAGCGCGTCCGGCCCCGCCACCACCAGGTCGGCGCCCGCCGGGTCGCCGCCCAGCTCGGCCGTCACCCCGACGGAGGAGCAGGCGAGCAGCCAGACGGCGGTCTGCCAGTGCGCGGGCAGCAGCAGCGCGAGCCGGTCGCCGGGCTCGGCGGACAGCTCGCCCTGGAGGAGGTTGGCCGTCTTCGCCACCCAATTGGCGAAGGTGGCGACGGACAATTCCACCCGCTCACCGGTGGCGTCGTCGTAGTAGGTGACCAGGGGGCGGGCGGGGTCCGCGGCGAGCGCGGATCGCAGCAGGTCGGCGGGGGTGCGGTCGCTGGCGTTCACGCCGCACAGGGTACGCGGGCCGGCGCGCCGCGCTGGGCCGGACCGGTGATGGTGTCCTCCGGACGGCCTGACGCGCCGTCCGGTTCCGCCCGCCGCCCGCCGCGCGCCCCGCCCGTCCGCTCCGCAGGATCGGCCCATGCGTGCCTCACTCGCCTCCTCGATCGCCGTCGCCTGCGCGACCGCGCTCGCCCTGCCGGTCTTCCTCGTCGCCCCCGCGACGGCCACCGCGCGCCCGGCGGCGAACGCCCTGCCACCGGCCCAGGACGAGCTGCCGGGCGCCACCCAGTCGCTGCCGCTCCGCCCGCTGGGCGCCTCCGTACGCTCCTTCGGCGACCCCGGCGCCGTACGGGAGCAGGGCCTGGGCCGCCGGGACGTCAGGCCCTTCTCGCTCGTCGGGGTGGTCTGGGACGACCCGGCGGCGGCGCTGCACGGCACCGTCCAGGTCCGCACCCGCTCCACCGCCGACGGCGTCTGGTCCCCGTGGCAGGACGTCGAGACCCACAACGAGGAGCACGGCGCCGACCCGGAGACGGCCGAGGGCGCCACCGGCACCCTGCGCGGCTCCACCGCCCCGCTCTGGGTCGGCGACTCGGACGGCGTCGAGATCCGCGTACGGGCGGAGGAAGGCGCGGCGGAGGACCGCGCGGGTACGGCTCCGCTCCCGGCCGGCCTGCGCGTCGAACTGGTCGACCCGGGCGAGGGGCCGGCCCCCGCCCCCGCCCCCGGCACCCGGGCGATGGCCCCGCCCGCCGTCCTGACGGCCGCGGAGGCCGCCGCGAGCGGCGTGAACAGCCCGCTGGCGCCGTACGGCTCGGCCGTGATCCCGGCCGAGTCCCAGGACGGGACGGTGGCCGCGCCGGTCCACGAGGCGGCGGCCGAGCCGGCGCGACCGGCCGCCGAGCCGGTCCAGGCGGCGGCGAAGAAGCCGTACATCGGCCCCCGCCCCAGGATCGTCACCCGCAAGGGCTGGGGCGCCGACGAGCGGATCCGCGAGAAGGGCTTCGTCTACACCAAGACGATCAAGGCGGCCTTCGTCCACCACAGCGCCACCGGCAACAACTACACGTGCGGCCAGGTCCCCTCCGTCCTGCGCGGTATCTACCGCTACCACGTGAAGAGCAGCGGCTGGCGTGACTTCGGCTACAACTTCGCCGTCGACAAGTGCGGGAACATCTACGAAGGCCGGGCCGGGGGAGTGGCGAAGCCGGTCCTCGGCGCGCACACCCTCGGCTTCAACACCAACAGCATGGGCATCGCCGTCCTCGGCACCTTCAGCAGCAGCACCCCGCCGGCCGCCGCCGTGACCGCCGTCGCCCGCCTCACGGCCTGGAAACTCGGGCTCCACGGCATCGACCCCAAGGGCACCCAGACCCTCGTCTCCGGCGGCGGCAACCTCTACAAGAAGGGCCGGAAGGTCCGCTTCCACACCATTGCCGGACACCGCGACGGCTTCGCCACGGAGTGCCCCGGCAAACGCCTCTACGGCAAGCTCGGAACCGCCCGGGCCTCCTCCGCGAAGTACCAGGGTCGGCGTTGAGGGGGGCACGGAGGCAACCATCTGCATAAACTGACCGGTCATATCGCACGGACGACCGAGACGGGCGCGCTGACCGGCCCCGAAGCAGGAAGCAGAGACGACACGTGACAGAGGCGATCCTCCTGGTCGGGGGCAAGGGCACCCGGCTGCGACCGCTCACGGTCAACACGCCCAAGCCCATGGTCCCGGCGGCCGGCGTTCCCTTCCTGACGCACCAGCTGGCCCGGGCCAAGGCCGCCGGCGTCGAGCACATCGTGCTCGCCACCTCCTACCTCGCCGAGGTCTTCGAGCCGCACTTCGGCGACGGCTCCGACCTCGGTCTGAGCCTGGAGTACGTGACGGAGGAGGAACCGCTCGGCACCGGCGGCGCGATACGCAACGTGGCCTCCCGCCTCCACTCGGGCCCCGACGAGCCCGTCCTCATCTTCAACGGGGACATCCTCACCGGCCTCGACATCCGCGCCCTGGTGGCCACGCACGCCGACTCCGGCGCCGACGTCTCCCTCCACCTCACGCGCGTCGAGGACCCGAGGGCCTTCGGCCTGGTCCCCACCGACGGGACGGGCCGGGTGACGGCCTTCCTGGAGAAGCCGCAGACCCCGGAGGAGATCGTCACCGACCAGATCAACGCCGGCGCGTACGTCTTCCGCCGCTCGGTCATCGACTCGATCCCCACCGGCCGCCCGGTCTCCGTGGAGCGCGAGACCTTCCCGGAGCTCCTCGCCGCGGGCGCCCACCTCCAGGGCATGGTCGACTCCACGTACTGGCTGGACCTCGGCACCCCGCAGGCCTTCGTCCGCGGCTCCGCCGACCTGGTCCTGGGCCGCGCCCCCTCCCCGGCCGTCCCCGGCCGCTGCGGCGACCGCCTGATCCTCCCCTCGGCCCGGGTGGCCCCCGACGCCAAGGTGACCGGCGGCACGGTGGTCGGCGCGAACGCGACGGTGGGCGAGGGCGCCCGCGTCACGGGCTCCACCCTCCTGGCCGGCGCCACGGTGGAACCCGGCGCGGTCGTCACCGACTCCCTCATAGGCGCCGGCGCCCGCATCGGAGCCCGCTCGGTCCTCACCGGCGCGGTCATCGGGGACGGCGCCCACGTGGGCCCCGACAACGAACTCCGCGACGGCATCCGCATCTGGTGCGACGCCACCCTCCCCGCCGGCACGGTCCGCTTCAGCTCGGACCAGTGACGCCCGAGGGGGTGGTCCGGGAGACCACCCCCCGTCCGCCCGCCCGGCTACGCTCGTACGCATGGCCGGCCGCTTCGCACCACCACCCACCCGCACCACCGTCCGCGGCGGCGACACCCGGGTCCCGGACGAGCGGCGGCAGGGCCCGCCGGACCTCGGCCTCACCCTCGGCCCCCTCCGCAGGGGCCCCCACGACCCCACCTTCCGCGTCACCGAGGACGGCTCCGTCTGGCGGGCCACCCGCACCCCGGAGGGCCCGGCCACGCTCCGCGCGAGGGCGCACGGCACCGAGGTCGCGACGGACACCTGGGGCCCGGGCGCGGCCTGGCTCGAAGAGAACCTCCCCGCCCTCCTCGGCGCCGAGGACGACCCCGCCGCCTTCGTCCCCCGCCACCGGCTCCTCCTCACGGTCCACCGCCGCCGCCCCGGCCTCCGCCTCACCCGCACCGGACTGGTCCTGGAGTCCCTGATCCCGTCCGTCCTGGAGCAGAAGGTCACGACGACGGAGGCGTACGGCTCCTGGCGCCGCCTGGTCCGCCAGTACGGCGAACCGGCCCCCGGCCCGGTGCCCGAGGGCCTCCACGTGATGCCGGACGCCCGCACCTGGGCGAGGATCCCGTCCTGGGAGTGGCACCGCGCCAACGTCGACGGCAAGCGCGCCGCCACGATCGTCCGCGCCGCGCGCGTGGCCCCCCGGCTGGAGGAGGCGGCGCACCTGCCGCCCCCGGAGGCCCGCCGACGCCTGGAGCTGGTCCCGGGCATCGGCCCCTGGACCTCCGCCGAGACGATCCAGCGCAGCAACGGCGCCCCCGACGAGGTCACCACGGGCGACCTCCACCTCCCGGGCATCGTCGGCTGGGCCCTGGCGGGCGACCGCACGGCCGACGACGCGACGATGCTGGAACTCCTGGCCCCCTACGAGGGCCAGCGCCACCGGGCCGCCCGCCTGATCCTCCTCAGCGGCCGCACCCCGCCCCGCCGGGCCCCCCGCCTGGCGCCGAACGACATCACCCGCCTCTGAGGGAGGGCGCGGGGGAGGGGGCGCGGGTCAGCGCACCTCGACGAAGTCCGAGGCGAGCCGCCCCGGCCGTTCCTTGGCCGCCCCGGCGGGCCGTCCGATGGCCACCGCCCCCATCGGGTCCCAGCCCTCCGGCAGCCCGAGCACGTCCCGTACGACGTCCCGGCAGAACATGGTCGAGGAGACCCAGGCCGAGCCCAGCCGCTCACCGGCCAGCGCGACGAGGAAGTTCTGCACGCCCGCGCCGGCCGCGACGACGAACATCTCGCGCTCGGCGGCGTCCCGGCGCGGGTCGCCGTAGTGGTGGGAGCCGTCCATGACGAGGCAGGGGACGGCGAGGTAGGGCGCGTTCCGCAGGACGTCCCCGCGCCGCACCCGCTTCGCGATGGACTCCTCGGACTTGCCGTCCCGCCGCAGGTCCGCGATCCACGCGTCCCGCATCGCGTCCAGGAGCCGCAGCCGCGACCCGGCGGACTCCAGGAGGACGAACCGCCACGGGGTGGTGTGGTGCGGGGCCGGCGCCGTCACGGCCGCGGCGACCGCGCGCCGTACCGCCCCGGGGTCGACGGGGTCGTCGGTGAACTCCCGCACCGTCCGCCGCAGCGTCACCGCCTCGCGCACGGCCTCCGAGGTGCCGAGGCGGAACATGTCGTCCGCGGCGGAGCGCACCAGCGCCCGGGCCCCCGGCTCCCCGTCCCCGCCCACCACGTGCGGCAGGCCGCGCACGACGGCGACGGGCACGCCGGTGGCCTTGCCCTTCACCAGGTCGCCGGCGGCGGCGAGTTCGTCGGCGGTGGCGACGACGGTGACGTTCAGCTCGTTGCCGTGGGAGTCGGTGACGCCCCGCAGGTCGTCCAGGACCCGCACGCCCGCCGCGCCGATCGCGACGTCGGTCAGCCCGGCGCGCCAGGGCCGCCCGAAGGTGTCCGTGACGACGACGCCGACGTCCACGCCCAGCGCCTCGCGCACCCCGGCCCGGATCCGCCGCGCCGACCCGTCCGGGTCCTCCGGCAGCAACAGCACCGTCCCCGCCGGGGTGTTGGAGGCGTCGACCCCGGCCGCGGCCATCACCAGGCCCTGCCGGTTCTCGACGATGCGCAGCGCGCCGCGCCGCGCCACCACCCGCACCGTCTCGGCGTCGATGGCCTCCTCGCGGTCGTCGGCGGCGACGATCCGCCCCTCCGCCTTGCTCACGATCTTGGAGGTGACCAGCAGGACGTCGCCGTCCTCCAGGCCGGGGGAGACGGACGCGATCAGCCCGGCCAGATCGTCGCCGGGCGCCACCTCGGGCAGCCCGGTCAGTCCCCACACCCGGTACGAGGGCGCCGGGGCCGCCGGACCGGGCGTCACGCGCGGACCTCCTCGGCCAGCGCGAGCGCCGCCCGCGCCATCTCGGCGGTCGCGTCCACGTCGGTCATCATCAGCGGCACCGCGCGGCAGGCGATGCCGGCCGCCTCGACGTCGGCGACGGAGCCCGCGTCCACGGTGTCCACCAGCCAGCCGTCGACCAGGTCGGAGCCGTAGTGGCGGGCCACGGCCGCGGCCGTCGACTCGACGCCGACCGCCGCGAGGACCTTGTCGGCCATGCCGCGCACCGGCGCGTCCCCGACGATGGGGGAGAGGCCGACGACCGGCGCCGGGGCGGCGGCGACCGCCTCGCGGATGCCGGGCACGGCGAGGATGGTGCCGACGCTGACGACCGGGTTGGACGGCGGGAAGAGGATGACGTCGGCCGCGGCGATCGCCTCCAGGACGCCCGGCGCGGGCTTCGAGGCCTCCGCGCCGACCGCCACGACGGCCTTCGCGTCGACGGAGGCGCGCAGCTTCACCCAGTACTCCTGGAAGTGCACGGCGCGCTGCTCGCCGTCGACCTCGATCGCCACGTGCGTCTCGACGCGGTCGTCGGACATCGGCAGCAGCCGCACCCCGGGCCGCCAGCGGGCGCAGAGCGCCTCGGTGACGGCGCTCAGCGGGTAGCCGGCGCCGAGCATCTGGGTGCGGACGATGTGGGTGGCGAAGTCGCGGTCGCCGAGGCCGAACCACTCGGGTCCGACGCCGTACGCGGCGAGCTCCTCCTTGACGGCGAAGGTCTCGCCCTCGCGGCCCCAGCCCTGCTCCTCGTGGATGCCACCGCCGAGGGTGTACATCACCGTGTCCAGGTCGGGGCAGACCTTCAGCCCGAAGAGATGGATGTCGTCACCGGTGTTGCCGACGACCGTGATCTCCGCGTCCGGGACGGCCTGCTTGAGACCGCGAAGGAAACGGGCACCACCGATGCCGCCGGCCAGAACCACAATGCGCATGCGGACAGTGTGTCAGCCGCCGGCTGGTCCCCCGCGGGGTGGTGGCCGGGCGGCGGGCGGCCTGTCAGGCGGTCACCGGGTGTGCGGCGGCCGGGGCGCACCGGCCCTGGAGCGCCTCGTGCATGGACTCGTGCATGGACTCGTGCATCGGCATCTCGGTCAGGCCGGGGAAGTAGACGTGGAGGCTGACGGCCGGCTCCAGCGAGTCGTTGGAGACCCCGTGGACGTATCCGGGCGCGAAGACCCGCTGGGTGCCGGGCCGCAGGACGCGCGTGCCCCGGTCGGTGCGCTCCGTCAACTCGCCCCGCAGGACGGTGAGGACGCCGGAGGACCGGCCGTGGTCGTGGAGGCCGCTGCCCTGGCCGGGCACCCAGGAGAGCAGCCACACCTCGTAGCCGGGCCCGGTGCGCAGGCGGTGGTACCAGCGGGTGGTGGCGTCGTACTCGACGTGCGGGGCCCACCGCGCGGGGTCGGCGGCGATCTCGCGGGCGAGGCCGGCGAACTCGGCGACGGTGACGGGGTGCTCGCGCTCGGGCTGGAGCAGGTGGGGGACCTCCATGAGGTCGCCGGCGATCTGGAGGTCGCTGTCCATGTTCATGTCGGGGGGTTTTTCCTCAGCAGAAACGGAGATGCGGTGAGGGGTCACGGCCGGAAGGGCAGAGAGGTGACACGCGTGACGCAGGGTGACGCCGGGAGAAGCAGCCGGAGCTCGAGGGCATCAACAGCTGGGACAGCAACAGCAACAGCGCGCCTGGACAGCGCGGCGGAACCCACGGGCGTGGGTCGCGGAGGGCGCTGCGGTCGCTGGCATGCCACCAAAGTGGCGGGAGGGGTACCCGACTGTCAACTCAATGCCCGATTTGGGGGTAATGTTTCACCTCATCCGGTTACTGTGCCCGGAGAAAGGTTTGTTCAGCCCCGGACCAGGCAAGATGGCGCAGCAGTCGTGCCTGTGGAGGTGGCCGTGGTGAGCGCCCTCCGTGATCGGACTGTGATCCGGATCGCTTCCCCGGCGGGATCGCAACAAGATCCACGCCTCGTACGTCCTTCTGGACGGAGGCACGGCACCGCGGGAACCGCCGATGGCATGTGTCACGTTTTTTGGTGATTTGAACACTTTCCGCATAGGCTTGGTTCCGCAGAGTGAATACGGGGCCCAATAGCAGATCTCGGCTTGACTCGCACAGAGCACGAACTTGTAATTTCACTCGTGTCGTTCGGCCGTTTCGATCACGGCGACATCACGGGACGCACAGACAGACGAGGGGCGCAGATGACCGAGTTGTTCCAGGAACTGCTGGTCGAGGACGCGGACGAGGAACTCGGCTGGCAGGAGCGCGCGCTGTGCGCCCAGACCGACCCCGAGTCCTTCTTCCCCGAGAAGGGCGGCTCGACCCGCGAGGCCAAGAAGGTCTGCCTCGCCTGCGAAGTCCGCTCCGAATGCCTGGAGTACGCGCTGCAGAACGACGAGCGCTTCGGCATCTGGGGCGGCCTCTCCGAGCGGGAGCGGCGCCGGCTCAAGAAGGCCGCCGTCTGAACCGGCGACCGGCCGGAAACGGACCTCCGCGAAGATCCCTCCCGAGACCCCCGCGGGGCACTCCGCCCCGACCCCCACGAAGACCCCCGACGGTCCGCCCCCGTGCACGGCACGGGAGGCGGACCGTTTCGCGTACCGCCCCACCGGCCGCCCCCGCCGCCGCTCCGTCCGCCCGCCCGTCGTCCACAGGGCGTCGTCCACAGGGGCGGACCCCTCCCGCCACAGCCGTTAGTGTGGGCCTCCGTCCGAGACGCTCCCCACGCCCCCCCGCGGGCGACCCCGGCCGGAGGGCCCGTAGCTCGATGTCCTCAACTCCTGAGTTCCCCAGGCACGTCGTCACCGCCGTGCTCGTCACCCACGACGGAGCCCGCTGGCTGCCCGACGCGCTCTCCGGGCTGCTCGCCCAGGAGCGCCCGGTGCAGAGCGTGATCGCCGCCGACACCGGCAGCGCCGACGAGTCCGCGCAGCTCGTCGCCGAAGCCGTCGGCGACGACCGCGTCCTGCACCTCGCGCGCCGCACCGGCTTCGGCGCCGCCGTCGACGAGGCCGTCCGCACCGCACCCGTGCTCGGACCCGAGGACCTGCCCTACCTCAAGCGCCCCAGCGGCTGGGACCCCGTCAGCCGCACCTGGAACGACGAGGCCTACGACCTCCCCGAACTCCCGCACGGCGACCCGGTCCAGTGGCTCTGGCTGCTGCACGACGACTGCGCCCCCGAGCCCGGCGCCCTCGCCGAACTCCTGCGCGTCGCCGACTCCGACGCGTACGCCGCCGTCATCGGCCCCAAACTGCGCGGCTGGTACGACCGCAAGCAGCTCCTCGAAGTCGGCGTCACCATCGCCCGCAGCGGCCGCCGCTGGACCGGCCTCGACCGCCGCGAGCAGGACCAGGGCCAGCACGACCAGATCCGCCCCGTCCTCTCCGTCTCCACCGCCGGCATGCTGATCCGCCGCGACGTCTTCGAGGAGCTCGGCGGCTTCGACCGCCGCCTGCCCCTCATGCGCGACGACGTCGACCTCTGCTGGCGCGCCCACTCCGCCGGCCACCGCGTCCTCGTCGCCCCCGACGCCGTCCTGCGGCACGCCGAGGCGTCCGCCCGCGAGCGCCGCTCCGTCGACTGCGCCGGCCGCACCGCCGCCAGCCCGCACCGCGTCGACAAGGCCGCCGCCGTCTACGCCCTGCTGGCCAACTCCTCCGGCCGCGCCCTCCCCTACGTCCTGCTGCGGCTCGTCCTCGGCACCGTGCTGCGCACCCTCGGCCTCCTCGTCGGCAAGGCCCCCGGCCAGGCCGTCGACGAGATCATGGGCCTCCTCGCCACCCTGCTGCGGCCCGAGAAGATCCTCGCCGCCCGCAAGCGGCGGAAGAACCCCGAGATCCCGCCGGCCGAGCTCCGGCCCCTCTTCCCGCCGCCCGGCGCCACCGTCCGCGCCACCGCCGAACAGCTCGCCTCCCACTTCGGAGCGGACG
Source organism: Streptomyces sp. NPDC014656 (assembly GCF_043084305.1). Classification (NCBI taxonomy): domain Bacteria; kingdom Bacillati; phylum Actinomycetota; class Actinomycetes; order Kitasatosporales; family Streptomycetaceae; genus Streptomyces; species Streptomyces sp. NPDC014656. The sequence goes on along the minus strand of NZ_JBIBZN010000031.1, from coordinate 12,226 downwards.
AGCCGGACTCCGGCTCCCGCCACGGCGCCGTCGAGTCCGGCCCCGGCGGCGACGACGCCGACTTCCTGGAGATCGAGCAGTTCGCCCGCCTGAAGAAGATCGCCCGCAAGCCGGGACCGGTCCTCTTCGCCCTCCTCCTCGTCGTCTCCCTCGTCGCCTGCCGCAACCTCTTCGCCGGCGGCTCCCTCGCCGGCGGCGTCCTGCTGCCCGCCCCCGACACCGTCTCCGACCTGTGGGGCCGCTACGCGGACGCCTGGCACACCCTCGGCACCGGCGGCACCCAGAGCGCCCCGCCCTACCTCGGCATCCTCGCCGCGCTCTCCGCGCTCTTCCTCGGCTCCACCTCCACCGCGCTGACCGTCCTGCTCGTCTGCTCGGTCCCGCTCGCCGGCTTCACCGCCTACCTCTCCGCCCGCGGCCTCGTCGGCTCCCGCCTCCTGCTCGCCTGGGGCGCCGTCGCCTACGCCTTCCTGCCCGCCGCCACCGGCGCCCTCGCCACCGGCCGGCTCGGCACCGCGGTCCTCGCGGTCCTGCTCCCGCCGACGGCCCGCGCCGCCGTCGCCGCCCACGGCTTCAACCGCCCCGACCGCGGCAGCTGGCGCGCCACCTGGGCCTACGCCCTCCTGCTCACCGTCACCACCGCCTTCACCCCCGTCGTGTGGCCGCTCGCGGTCCTCCTCGGCCTCGGCGTCCTCGCCGTCCGCCGCGACGACATCACCGCCTACGGGCTCCGCTTCCTCGCCGCCGTCGGCACCCCGGTCCTCGCCCTGGCCCCCTGGTCGCTCTCCCTGCTGACCGACCCCTCCGCCTTCCTCCACGAGGCCGGCCTCGACCTGCGCACCGGCACCGCCTCCGCCGTCGACCTGCTCGCGAGCAGCCCCGGCGGCCCCGGCACCACCGGCGGACTCCTCCTCCTCGGCCTGGTCCTCGCCGCGCTCGCCGCCCTCCTGCGCGAGGAGCGCCGCCCCGCCGTCCTCACCGCCTGGACCGCCGCCCTCGCCGGCCTCCTCTTCGCCGCCCTGTCCAACGGCGCCGACGGCACCGGCTGGGCCGGCCCCGCCACCCTCGTCTACGGCGCCGCCCTCATCGCCGCCGGCATGCTCGGCGCCGAGGGCGGCCGCACCCGCGTCGCCGCCCACGGCTTCGGCTGGCGCCAGCCCGTCGCCGCCCTGATCGCCCTCGCCTGCGCCCTCGGCCCCGCCGTCGCCGCCACCGGCTGGATGATCGGCGGCGCCGACGGCCCGCTGACCCGCCGCGACCCCGTCCAGGTCCCCGCCTTCGTCGCCGAGGAGAGCGGCCAGCAGGACCAGCCCCGCACCCTGGTGCTCTCCGGCACCTCGCCCGGCGCGGTCGACTACACCCTGGTCCGGGGCTCCGGCGCCCGCCTCGGCGACGCCGAACTGACCGGCACCGCCGAGCCCGACCCGCGCCTCGACTCCGTCGTCGCCAAGCTGGTCGCCGGCTCCGGCGCCGACCAGACCCAGGAACTCAGCGCCTTCGCCATCCGGTACCTGCTGGTGAAGGACGGCTCGCCGCGCCAGATGAGCCGCGTCCTCGACACCACCCCCGGCCTCTCCCGGCTCAGCCAGCTCGACGGCGCCGCGCTCTGGCGGGTCGACCGCGAGATCGCCCGCGTGATGATCGTCCCGCCCGCCGCCAAGACCGCCGCCCCGGACGCCGCCGCGGAGGGCACCGCCCTCCCCGTCCCCGTCCCCGCCGGCCCCGTCGAGGCCCACGCCGACGTCCCCGCGGGCCCCGCCGGCCGCGTCCTGCGCATCGCCGACCGCGCCGACGAGAACTGGACCGCCACCCTCGACGGCACCGCGCTCACCCCGACCACCGTCGACGGCTGGGCCCAGGGCTTCCAGCTCCCCGCGGGCGGCGGCCGCCTCGACCTCACCTACGACGAACCCCTCGCCCACACCGCCTGGATCTGGACCCAGCTCGGCCTCGCCGTCGTCCTCGTCGTCCTCGCCCTGCCCGGCCGCCGCCGCGAGATCGACGACGACCTGCCCGAGGAGGAGGCCGTCATCCCGGCCCAGGCCACCGACGGCGACGGCCGCCGCGCCCGCCGGCTGCGCGCCGCCGCCGAGGCCGAGGCCGCCGCCGCGACCGCCGCCGAGACCGACGGCACCGGCGCATGGCCCGACGCCCCCGAGGCCGAGCCCGCCGCCGCCCCCGACCGGCAGCCCGCCGAGCCCGACGAGTGGGCCACCGCGGGCCAGGACCCGGCCTACGCCCAGCAGCAGTACGCCCCGTCGTACGACCAGCAGGGCTACGCCCAGGAGTACGCCGACCCGTACCAGCAGCAGGCGTACACGTACCCCCAACAGGGCTACGACCAGAACCAGGGCTACGACCAGGGCCAGGGCTACGACCCCCAGGCCCCACAGGGCTACGACCCCCAGGGCGGCTACCCCGCCACCCAGGGCTACGACCAGGGCCAGGGCTACGACCCGCAGGCCCCGCAGGGCTACGACCCCCAGGACCCGCAGGCGTACGCCCCCTACGACGGCACCGCCGGCTACGACTACGGATACCCGCAGGGCGGCCAGGGCCACGACACCGAGCAGCGTCCCGACGGGAGCAGCAACCAGTGAAGCGCACCACCCTCTCCCTGATCGCGGTCGCCACCGCCCTCGCCGCCGTCACCGGCTTCGCCGCGCTGACCGCCCCCGGCGAGCCCGCCGCCGCGTCCGCCACCGCCACCGCGCCCCGGGCGGCCCGCCTCCCCGTCGAGCGCACCAGCCTGCTCTGCCCCGCCCCCAGCGCCTCCGAGATCGCCGAGACGCTCATCACCTCGTACACCCCGCCCGGCACCACGGCCGCCCCGGCCCCCGCCGGCGGCACCGCCGCCAAGCCCACCGCCGTCCTCGGCATCGCCAAGAACCCGAGCGCCCCCGCCGGCAAGAAGGCCGGTGCCCCGAAGGCCCCCGCCTCCGTCACCGCCCCCGGCAAGCCCGTCTCCGTCGCCGCGGACGGCGCCGTCGGCCACGGCCTCACCGGCACCGCCACCGGCACCCTCGCCCCCGGCTGGACCGTCCAGCAGACCACCCTCGTCCCGGCCGGCGCCGCCCGCGGCCTCCTCGGCGTGAACTGCGCCGCCCCGGACACCGACTTCTGGTTCCCGGCCGCCTCCACCGCCAAGGGCCGCGCCGACTACATCCACCTCACCAACCCCGACGACACCCTCGCCGTCGCCGACATCGAGCTGTACGGCCCCGAGGGCGAGCTGAAGACCGCCATCCCCGAGGGCGTCCAGGTGCCGCCGCACGCCACCGTCCCCGTCCTCCTCGGCCCCCTCCTCGCCGAGGGCGCCCAGGAGAACCTGACGGCCCACGTCACCACCCGCACCGGCCGCGTCGGCGCCGCCCTCGGCTCCGCCGCCGACGGCGTGGGCAGCGACTGGCTCGCCGCCTCCGCCGACCCGGCGGCCCGCGTGGTCCTCCCCGGCATCCCCGGCGACGCCACCGGCGTCCGCCTCGTCGCCTTCGCCCCCGGCGACGCCGACGCCGACCTGAAGATCCAGCTGGTCACCGCGAACGGCACGATCGTCCCCACCGCCGCCGAATCCCTGCACGTCAAGTCCGGCATGACCGCCTCCGTCGACCTGCCGGACCTCACCCGCGGAGCCGCCGCCTCCCTGCTGCTCACCCCGACCGACCCCAAGAAGCAGGTCCCGGTCGTGGCCGCGCTCCGGGTCGTCCGCGGCAAGGGCTCCGACACGGAGATGGCCTTCGTCCCGGCCGCCGCCCCCGTCACCGACCGCGCCACGGTCGCCGACAACCGCCCCAAGGGCTCCGCCCTCACCCTCACCGCGCCCGAGGCGGCCGCCCAGGTGAAGGTCACCGCCTCGGCCGGCACGGAGGGCGGCAGCCCCGCCACCCGGACCGTCTCCCTCAAGGCGGGCACCACGACCGTCCTCACCGACCTCGCCCCGAAGGGCGTCAAGGGCACCTACGCGGTCACCGTCGAACCCGTCGCGGGCGGCGGACCGGTGTACGCGGCGCGCACCCTGAGCGTCACCGAGGACGGCATCCCGATGTTCACCGTCCAGACGCTGGTGGACGACCGGGGCACCGTCCAGGTGCCCACCGCCCGCCAGGACCTGACGGTCCTCGACGACTGACGCCCGCCCCCGGTGCGCGCCCCGGTCCGGGCGGGCCGTCAGTCCTGCCCGTACCGGGGGTCGACCGACTCGGGGGAGAGGCCGAGCAGCTCGGCGACCTGCTCCACCACGACCTCGTGGACCAGCAGCGCCCGCTCGTCCCGGCTCTTGGACCGGATCTCCACCGGCCGCCGGTAGACGACGACCTTCGCGGGCTCCCGCTTCTCGGCCGGCACCGACCCGCCCAGCGGCACCGTCTCGCCCGACACCGGCGGCGGCACCTCCATGATCATGAACTCGACGTCCTGGAGCTGCGGCCAGCGCCGCTCCAGCCGCTCCACCGAGTCCAGGACCAGATCGCGGAAGGTGTCCGCCCGGCTCACGGAGAGCGGGACCTGCGGCGGCGCGACCGGCCCCCGCATCCCGCGGCCGTGCCGGTCGCGCCGGCGGACCCGCGGCTCGGCCGAGGGCTCCCCGGCACCGGGCGGGGGACCGGGCTGACCGGGCGGCACAGGAGTGTCCATCACTGACGCAGCGTAACTCTCCTGGGTCACTCCGCACGGTGGCGTGGACCCGCCGATCACCGCGTCCCGCCCCCGCCCCACCCCCACCCGGTGTCGAAACCTGAACATTCCGGCCGCCCCGGGGAACGATTCGGCACCCGCTCGCGATCGGCCATCTGGCCGCGCCTGACCGGATTCCCTCCCCTCCCTGTCCGGATCGCCCCCCGTCCCACCCCCCTTGCGCCCCCTCCTCCGCAGGTCGGAACGGGCGCCACCCGAAGGGGGGTGTCGGACGTCACACCACGACACGGTGGAGTGACCTGGGGGAGAGTCGTCGCGGCCCGCTCAAGAGTGCGGTACCGTCCAACGTCGTGAGCCCTGTACGTCGCTGTTCGCGCACCGCGTGCGGCCGCCCTGCCGTCGCGACACTGACGTACGTCTATGCCGACTCGACCGCGGTCCTCGGCCCGCTCGCCACCTACGCCGAGCCCCACTGCTACGACCTGTGCGCCGAGCACAGCGAGCGCCTCACCGCCCCGCGCGGCTGGGAGGTCGTGCGGCTCTCCGACGGTTCCGCCCCCACCCGCCCCAGCGGCGACGACCTGGAGGCCCTGGCCAACGCGGTCCGCGAGGCCGCCCGCCCCCAGGAACGCGCCGCCGAGGCCGGCAAGCCCGGCGGACGCGGCGGCGACCCCATGGAGGTCGGCCGCCGGGGCCACCTGCGCGTGCTCCGCTCCCCCGACAACTGAGCCGGAACACGCCGCACCCGACCGCCGCACGGGTCGGACTCGAGCCACAACCGGCCACCGTCCGCGTGCCCTCCCACCCACTCCGGGTAGTTTTGGCGTTCCGCACACGCGCCGCACACGCGTGCCGAGAACTCAGGAGGGTGGATCCGTGACTGCCGATCTGTCGCAGATCGTGAAGGCGTACGACGTCCGCGGGGTGGTCCCGGACCAGTGGGACGAGAAGATCGCCGAACTCTTCGGCGCCGCCTTCGTCCGCGTCACCGAGGCCGACGCCATCGTCGTCGGCCACGACATGCGCCCCTCCTCGCCCGGCCTCGCCGGCGCCTTCGCCCGCGGCGCCGCCCGCCTCGGCGCCGACGTCACCCTCATCGGCCTCTGCTCCACCGACCAGCTGTACTTCGCCTCCGGAAGCCTCGGACTGCCCGGCGCGATGTTCACCGCCTCGCACAACCCGGCCCAGTACAACGGCATCAAGATGTGCCGCGCCGGCGCCGCCCCCGTCGGCCAGGACACCGGCCTCTCCGACATCCGCGCCCTCACCGAGCGCTGGCTGACGGAAGGCGCCCCCGAGGCCGCCGCCACCCCCGGCACCGTCACCGAGCGGGACACCCTCACCGACTACGCCGCCCACCTCAAGGCGCTCGTCGACCTCACCGCGATCCGCCCCCTCAAGGTCGTCGTCGACGCCGGCAACGGCATGGGCGGCCACACCGTCCCCACCGTCTTCGACGGCCTCCCGCTCGACACCGTCCCCATGTACTTCGAGCTCGACGGCACCTTCCCCAACCACGAGGCCAACCCCCTCGACCCGAAGAACATCGTCGACCTCCAGGCCCGCGTCCTCGCCGAGGGCGCCGACCTCGGCCTCGCCTTCGACGGCGACGCCGACCGCTGCTTCGTCGTCGACGAGCGCGGCGAGCCGGTCTCCCCGTCCGCGATCACCGCCCTCGTCGCCGCCCGCGAACTGGCCAAGAACCCCGGCGGCACGATCATCCACAACCTGATCACCTCCTGGTCCGTCCCCGAGGTCGTCCGCGAGCACGGCGGCAGCCCCGTCCGCACCCGCGTCGGCCACTCCTTCATCAAGGAGGAGATGGCGAAGACCGGCGCGATCTTCGGCGGCGAGCACTCGGCGCACTACTACTTCAAGGACTTCTGGAACGCCGACACCGGCATGCTCGCCGCCCTCCACGTCCTCGCCGCCCTCGGCGGCCAGGAGGGCCCGCTGTCCGAGCTGGTCGCCTCCTACGACCGCTACACCGGCTCCGGCGAGATCAACTCCACCGTCACCGACCAGGCCGCCCGCACCGCCGCCGTCAAGGCCGCCTACGGCGACCGGGACGGCATCACCCTCGACGAGCTCGACGGCCTCACCGTCAGCTCCGCCGACTGGTGGTTCAACCTCCGCCCGTCCAACACCGAGCCGCTGCTCCGCCTCAACGTCGAGGCCCGCGACGAGGCCACCATGACCGGCATCCGCGACGAGGTCCTCGCCCTCGTCCGCGCCACCGCCTGACGCCACCGCCCGCCACCCCGCCGGAGCGGGGAGCCGCCGCCCGCCGAGCCGCGACTCCCCGCCCCCGGCGGTAGGCTGACCAGCACCGTTCACTGGTACGAAGGGACACCGCAATGCCGCTCGAAGCCGGCCTCCTGGAGATCCTGGCCTGCCCGGCCTGCCACGCTCCGCTGAACGACCGCACGGCGGACGAGACCCCCGAACTGGTCTGCACGTCCCCCGACTGCGGCCTCGCCTACCCGGTACGCGACGCCATCCCGGTCCTCCTCGTGGACGAGGCCCGCCGCCCCGCGTGACCCGTCGCGGGCACGCGCTCCGCCGGGGGTCCCCCGGACGAAGTCCCCGGGGGAGGAACGGGCGGGCAGACCCCCAGGACGGCGCCCCACCCGCCGCACGCTCACCCGGAGCGCCCGCCCGCACCTGCGCCCGCACCGCGCCGCGCCCGCGCCCGGCACCGCACCCGGAGGCACCCATGCTGGACGAGACCCTGCTAGACGCACCGGACGCCCTCGCCGTGGCCGACCGCCGCGGACTGCTCCGCGGCGCCGCCGAGGCCGGCGCCCGGGTCAGGACCGCCGCCCGCCACGCCACCGAGGCCGGCATCGCCGCCCTCCACCCCGAGGGCCGCCCCCGCACCGTCCTCGTCGCCGGCCCCGGCACCGCCGCCGCCGGCGTCGCCGACCTGATCGGCGCCCTCGCCGGCGCCTCCGCCCCCGTCGTACGGCTCGCGCCCACCGGCGTCGCCCCCGCCGCCGGCGCCCTGCGCTGGGCCCTGCCCGGCTGGGCCGGCCCCGTGGACCTGCTCCTGCTGCCCACCACCGACGGCTCCGAACCCGGCCTCGCGCTCCTCGCCGGACAGGCCTACCGCCGCGGCATCACCGTCGCCGCCGTCGCCCCCCAGGGCTCCCCGCTCTCCGAGGCCGTCAGCGGCTCCCACGGCCTCTTCGTCCCCCTGGCCATGGCCCCCCACGAGGAACCCGACGAGTACGGCGAGAACCTCGCCGCCAGCCCCGGCGCCCTGTGGGCCCTGTTCACCCCGCTGCTCGCCCTCCTCGACCGCGTCGGCCTCCTCGAAGCCCCGCCCGAGGCCCTGGAACGGGTCGCCGACCGGCTCGACCGCACCGCCGAACGCTGCGGCCCCGCCATCGCCACCTACTCCAACCCGGCCAAGACCCTCGCCGCCGAACTCGCCGAGTCGCTGCCCCTGATCTGGACCGAGGGCGACGCCGCCGGCCCGGCCGGCCGCCGCTTCGCCGCCGTCCTCGCCGAACTCGCCGGCCTCCCCGCCCTCGCCGCCGAACTCCCCGAGGCCCTCCCCGCCCACGGCGTCCTCCTCGCCGGCGCCTACGCCGCCGCGGCCGACCCCGACGACTTCTTCCGCGACCGCGTCGACGAGACCCAGGCCCCGCGCGCCCGCGTCCTCCTCCTCCGCGACCGCCCGGCCGACGGCCTCAGCGCCGCCCCCGCCGCCCGCGAACTCGCCCTCGGCCACGACACCGCCGTCAGCGAACTCGAACCCGAGGAGGGCGACGCGCTGGAGACCCTCGCGGAACTCCTCGCCGTCACCGACTTCGCCGCCGTCTACCTCGCTCTGACGACCTCGGGCCACCTGGCCCCCTGACGCCCGGCCCCCGACGCACAGCACGACACGGAGGGGCACGGACGCGCCGGACCCCGGCGCACCCCACGGGCCGCACGCCGCACGCCCCCGGGCCACACCGGCGTACGGCCCCGGACACCGGCACGCCAGGTCCTGGACGCCCGCGTGTCACCCTCCCCCTGTCATCTGTCGTCTGGCACCGCCACCGTCACCGCCCCGAGGAGCTGGAACCCCCATGGAACGCCTCGTCAACACCGTCCGTCCCTACGCCTGGGGATCCACGACGGCCATCCCGGAACTGCTCGGCACCGCCCCCACCGGCGAGCCGCAGGCCGAGATGTGGATGGGCGCCCACCCCGGTGCCCCCTCGCTCACCGCCCGCGGGCCGCTGAACGAACTGATCGAGGCCGACCCCGTACGGGAACTGGGCCCGGCCGCCGTCGAGAAGTTCGGCCCCCGCCTGCCCTTCCTCCTCAAGGTGCTCGCCGCCGGCGCCCCGCTCTCCCTCCAGGTCCACCCCGACCTGGAGCAGGCCCGCGCCGGCCACGCCGCGGAGGAGGCCGCCGGCATCCCCGCCGACGCCCCCCACCGCACCTACAAGGACGCCAACCACAAGCCCGAGATGATCTGCGCCCTCACCCCGTTCGAGGGATTCTGCGGATTCCGCGCCCCCGCCGAGGCCGCCGACGCCCTCGCCGCCCTCGGCGTCGACTCCCTCAAGCCGTACGTGGACCTCCTCCACGCCCACCCGGAGGAGGCCGCGCTCCGCGAGGTCCTCACGGCCCTGCTCACCGCCGAGCACGACGAGATGGCCCGCACCGTCACCGAGGCGGCCGCGGCCGCCGACCGCCTCGGCGGCGCCCACGCCCCGTACGCGCTCCTCGCCCACCACTTCCCCGGCGACCCCGGCGTCATCGCCGCGATGCTCCTGAACCACGTCACGCTCCAGCCCGGCGAAGCCCTCTACCTGGGCGCCGGCGTCCCGCACGCCTACCTCTCCGGCCTCGGCGTCGAGATCATGGCCAACAGCGACAACGTCCTGCGCTGCGGCCTCACCCCCAAGCACGTCGACGTCCCCGAGCTCCTCCGGATCGTCCGCTTCGAACCGGCCGACCCCGGCGTGCTCCGCCCCGAGGCGTCCCCCTCGGGCGAGGAGGTCTACGACACCCCCATCGACGAGTTCCGGCTCTCCCGCCTCGTCCGCGCCGAGGGCGCCGCCCCCACCGACCTGACCGCCGCCACCCCGCAGATCCTGCTCGCCACCGCAGGACACCCCAAAGCGGGCGAAATCACCCTGGCGCCGGGCGAATCCGTTTTCGTTCCCGCCGACGAGCGTGTCGAACTCTCCGGAGCGGGCACGGTGTTCCGCGCGACCGTCGTGGCCTGATGCAACAATGACCGGCCGTACCACGGCCACGGTCAGCGGACCGGAGCACCGACGAAGGGAACAGACAGACCCATGAGCGCGTCAGGCGGAACCAAGGCGATCGTGGCGGCCCTCGCCGCCAACCTCGCGATCGCCGCAGCCAAGTTCGTGGCGTTCCTCTTCAGTGGCTCGTCCTCGATGCTCGCCGAGAGCGTCCACTCCCTCGCCGACTCCGGCAACCAGGGCCTGCTCCTCCTCGGCGGCAAGAAGGCCCAGCGGGAGGCCACCCCCCAGCACCCCTTCGGCTACGGCCGCGAGCGCTACATCTACGCCTTCCTCGTCTCCATCGTCCTCTTCTCCGTCGGCGGCATGTTCGCCATCTACGAGGGCTACGAGAAGATCCACGACCCGCACCCCATCGAGGCCTGGTACTGGCCGGTCGGCGTCCTGGTCTTCGCGATCATCGCCGAGTCCTTCTCCTTCCGCACCGCCATCAAGGAGTCGAACCAGATCCGCGGCGGCCTGACCTGGACCCAGTTCGTCCGCCGCGCCAAGGCCCCCGAGCTGCCCGTCGTCCTCCTGGAGGACCTCGGCGCCCTCGTCGGCCTCGTCCTCGCCCTCGGCGGCGTCGGCCTCGCCCTCCTCACCGGCGACGGCGTCTGGGACGGCATCGGCACCCTCTGCATCGGCGTCCTGCTCATCGCCATCGCGATCGTCCTCGCCGCCGAGACCAAGTCGCTGCTCCTCGGCGAGGCCGCCGGCCTCGACGACGTCCAGAAGATCGAGGCCGCCGTCGTCGACGGCGAGTCCGTCACCCGCCTCATCCACATGCGCACCCTCCACCTCGGCCCGGAGGAACTCCTCGTCGCCGCCAAGATCGCCGTCCGGCACGACGAGACCGCCACCGAGGTCGCCACCGCCATCAACGCCGCCGAGGAGCGCATCCGCGCCGCCGTCCCGATCGCCCGGGTCATCTACCTGGAGCCGGACATCTACGACGACGCCGCCGCGGCCCGGGGCGTGAATCCGGCCAAGAGCCCGGGCGGAACCGGCCACTGAGCCCCCGCACCACCCGTAGAACACCCTGACGAGGCCCCTGGGACGCACCGCGCGCACCCGGGGGCCTTCGCCGTGCGGCCTGCGGCCGGTGCGCCGACCGGTGTAGATTCGTAACGAGCCAGACGTCGCTGCTGATGGCGGTCGGGCGGTCCCCCCAGGAGACCGGCCGAGGGAGAGAGGGCCTCCGACGACTGCACCGCGAACCACCCGGGCATTCGTGTGCCCGCAGGTGCCTCGACCGCGGTGTCAGGCGCCACGACCGACCCTCACCACGCGATCCCACGAGGAGCAGCACCCGTCATGACGACTGCCGCACAGCAGGACTTCAAGGTCGCCGACCTCTCCCTCGCCACCTTCGGCCGCAAGGAGATCACCCTCGCCGAGCACGAGATGCCCGGCCTGATGGCGATCCGCCGCGAGTACGCCGAGACGCAGCCGCTCGCCGGCGCCCGCATCACCGGCTCCCTCCACATGACGGTCCAGACCGCCGTCCTCATCGAGACCCTCGTCGCCCTCGGCGCCGACGTCCGCTGGGCCTCCTGCAACATCTTCTCCACCCAGGACCACGCCGCCGCGGCCATCGCCGTCGGCCCGAACGGCACCCCGGAGAACCCGCAGGGCGTCCCGGTCTTCGCCTGGAAGGGCGAGACCCTGGAGGAGTACTGGTGGTGCACCGAGCAGGCCCTCACCTGGCCGAACACGCCCACCGGCGGCCCGAACATGATCCTGGACGACGGCGGTGACGCCACCCTCCTCGTCCACAAGGGCGTCGAGTTCGAGAAGGCCGGCTCCGCCCCGGACCCGTCCACCGCGGACAGCGAGGAGTACGCCTACATCCTCCAGCTCCTCAACCGCACCCTCGTCGAGTCCCCGCAGAAGTGGACCCAGCTGGCGTCCGACATCCGCGGCGTCACCGAGGAGACCACCACCGGCGTCCACCGCCTCTACGAGATGATGCAGGCCGGCACCCTGCTCTTCCCGGCGATCAACGTGAACGACGCCGTGACGAAGTCGAAGTTCGACAACAAGTACGGCTGCCGTCACTCCCTGATCGACGGCATCAACCGTGCCACGGACGTCCTGATCGGCGGCAAGACCGCGGTGGTCTGCGGTTACGGCGACGTGGGCAAGGGCTGTGCGGAGTCGCTGCGCGGTCAGGGTGCCCGGGTGATCGTCACGGAGATCGACCCGATCTGCGCGCTGCAGGCGGCGATGGACGGCTATCAGGTTGCGACGCTGGACGACGTGGTGGAGACGGCGGACATCTTCATCACGACGACGGGCAACAAGGACATCATCATGGCGTCCGACATCGCCCGGATGAA
>NZ_JBIBZN010000030.1:0-32042 GCF_043084305.1 Streptomyces sp. NPDC014656 | reverse complement strand
TAGCGGCGCATGTCGACGATGTGGTCGATGTGCTCGATGTCGACCGGGCACTGCTCGACGCAGGCGCCGCAGGTGGTGCAGGACCACAGGACGTCCGGGTCGATGACGCCGTTCTCCTCGGCGGTGCCGATCAGCGGGCGCTCGGCCTCGGCGAGGGCCGCGGCGGGGACGTCCTTGAGCTGCTCGGGCGTGGCCTTCTCGTTGCCCTCCATGTCCTTGCCGCCGCCCGCGAGGAGGTACGGCGCCTTGGCGTGCGCGTGGTCGCGCAGCGACATGATGAGGAGCTTGGGGGAGAGCGGCTTGCCGGTGTTCCAGGCGGGGCACTGCGACTGGCAGCGGCCGCACTCGGTGCAGGTGGAGAAGTCGAGCAGGCCCTTCCAGGAGAACTGCTCGACCTGGGAGACGCCGTAGACGTCGTCCTCGCCCGGGTCCTCGAAGTCGATCGGCTTGCCGCCGGTCGTCATCGGCTGGAGCGCGCCGAGCGCGGTGGCGCCGTCGGCGTTGCGCTTGAACCAGATGTTGGGGAAGCCGAGGAAGCGGTGCCAGGCCACGCCCATGTTGGTGTTCAGCGAGACCACGATCATCCACGTGAAGGAAGTAACGATCTTGAGGGCCGCGAAGAAGTAGGTGAGGTTCTGGACCGTGCCGAGGTCCAGGTCGTCCAGGAGCGCGATCAGCGGGTACGAGGCGAAGAATCCCGGCTCCCAGGCGGTGACGTGGTGCTGCACTCCTTCGAGGGCGCGCAGCGTCATGATGCAGACGCCGACGGTCAGGATGACGGTCTCGACGAAGTACGCCTGGCCCACCTTGGAACCGGCGAAGCGGGACTTGCGGCCCGCTCTCGCGGGCCCGTTCAGTTGTCGGATGACGATGAGGGTCACGATGCCGAGGACCGTCATCAGACCGAGGAACTCGGTGAAGATCTCGTACGGCAGCCAGTCGCCGACGATCGGGACGAGCCAGTCGGCCCGGAAGAGCTGGCCGAAGGCGTTCACGATCGTCAGGAGCAGCGCGAAGAAGCCGACCGCGACGAACCAGTGCGCGAAGCCGACGATCCCCCATCGATTCAGCCGGGTGTGGCCCAGGAACTCCCGGACCAGGGTGAGGCTGCGCTGGTAGGGGTTGTCCGTGCGGGTGCCGGCCGGGACCGGCTGGCCGAGGCGCACGACGCGGTAGATCCGCGCGATTGCCCGCACGAAGAGAACGATGCCGATCACGGCCGGCGGCAGAGACACGATGATCGCGGCGGGTTGCATCAGCGGGTCACCTTCTCAATGGTACGGAACCGGCCCGTCGGGCCCCGAGAGGACCCGGCGGGCCGGGAACGGATGTGCTTGTGGTCAGCCCTTGCGGGACTGGACCTCCTGGGTCAGGACCGGGACGACGTCGAAGAGGTCGCCCACCACGCCGTAGTCGACGAGGTCGAAGATCGGGGCCTCGGCGTCCTTGTTGATGGCGACGATGGTCTTCGAGGTCTGCATGCCGGCGCGGTGCTGGATCGCGCCGGAGATGCCCGCCGCGATGTACAGCTGCGGGGAGACCGACTTGCCGGTCTGGCCGACCTGGTTGGAGTGCGGGTACCAGCCGGCGTCCACCGCGGCGCGGGAGGCGCCGACGGCCGCGCCGAGCGAGTCGGCGAGCGCCTCGATGACGGCGAAGTTCTCGGCGCCGTTGACACCGCGACCGCCGGAGACCACGATCGCGGCCTCGGTGAGCTCCGGGCGGCCGGTCGACTCGCGCGCGGTGCGCGAGGTGACCTTGGTGCCGGTGGCCTTCTCCGAGAAGGAGACGGCCAGGGCCTCGACGGCGCCGGCGGCCGGGGCGGCCTCCACGGGGGCCGAGTTCGGCTTGACCGTGATGACCGGCGTGCCCTTGGAGACCCGGGACTTGGTGGTGAAGGAGGCGGCGAACGCGGACTGCGTCGCGACCGGACCCTCGTCACCGGCCTCCAGGTCCACGGCGTCGGTGATGATGCCGGAGCCGATGCGGACCGCGAGGCGGGCCGCGATCTCCTTGCCCTCGGCGGAGGACGGGACGAGCACGGCGGCCGGGGACACGGCGTCATAGGCGGCCTGGAGGGCGTCGACCTTCGGGACGACCAGGTAGTCGGCGAACTCGGCGGCCTCGGCCGTCAGGACGCGGGTGGCGCCGTGCTCGGCGAGGACGGCGGCAGTGTCGGCGGCACCGTTGCCCAGCGCGACGGCGACCGGCTCGCCGAGACGGCGGGCGAGGGTCAGCAGCTCCAGGGTGGGCTTGCGGACGGCTCCGTCGACGTGGTCGACGTAGACGAGAATCTCAGCCATGGGGACAACTCCTAGGGTGGGGGGCGAACTCCTGCCTTGCGAGGCGGTGTTCTAGACGAACTTCTGCTCCGCGAGGAAGGCGGCGACGAGCGCGGCCCCGTCTCCTTCGTCCTTGACGACGGTGCCGACCGCCCGAGCCGGACGCTGCGCCGCCGAGTCGACCGCCGTCCAGGCACCCGCCAGGCCGACCTCGTCCGCCTCGATGTCGAGGTCGGAGAGCTCCAGCTCCTCGACCGGCTTCTTCTTCGCGGCCATGATGCCCTTGAAGGACGGGTAACGCGCCTCGCCCGAGCGGTCGGTGACCGAGACCAGGGTGGGCAGTGACGCCTCCACCTGCTCAGTGGCGGAGTCGGTGTCACGGCGACCCGTCACGCGTCCCCCCTCCACCTTGACCTCGGAGAGCAGCGTGACCTGCGGGACGCCCAGGCGCTCGGCCAGGATCGCCGGCAGAACGCCCATGGTTCCGTCCGTCGACGCCATGCCACAGACGACCAGGTCGTAGCCGGTCTTCTCGATCGTTTTGGCGAGCACCAGCGAGGTGCCCATGACGTCCGAGCCGTGCACGTCCTCGTCGTCGACGTGGATCGCCCTGTCGGCGCCCATGGCGAGCGCCTTGCGCAGAGCCTCCTTGGCGTCCTCGGGACCGACCGTGACCACGGTGACATGAGCCTCGTCAGCCTCTTCGGCGATCTGCAGCGCCTGCTCGACCGCGTACTCGTCCAGCTCCGACAGCAGGCCGTCGACGTCCTCGCGGTCGACCGTCAGGTCGTCGGCGAACTTCCGGTCGCCTGTCGCGTCGGGAACGTACTTCACACATACGACGATGTTCACGATGGGGCGCTCCTGTTTCTCCGTGCCGGCCCTCGTACGGACCGCTTTCCTGTCGTGTGTGCTCGCCGCCGTCAGGCGTCGAGCCCGCCGCGCTTGACGAGCTGGGCGGCGATCACGTTCTTCTGGATCTCGTTGGTGCCCTCGCCGACGATCATCAGCGGAGCGTCCCGGAAGTAGCGCTCGACGTCGAACTCGGTCGAGTAGCCGTAACCACCGTGGATGCGGACCGCATTGAGCGCGATCTGCATGCCGGCCTCGGACGCGAACAACTTGGCCATGCCCGCCTCCATGTCGACGCGGCGTCCGGCCTCGGCCTCGCGCGCGGCGTACAGGGTGAGCTGGCGCGCGGCGGTGAGCTGCGTGGCCATGTCGGCGAGGTAATGGCCGATGGCCTGGTGCTGCCAGATGGGCTTGCCGAAGGACTCCCGCTCCTGGGCGTAGGCGAGCGAGTCCTCCAGGGCGGCGCGGCCGACGCCGAGCGCGCGGGCGGCGACCTGGAGACGGCCGGTCTCCAGGCCCTTCATCATCTGGGCGAAGCCCTTGCCCTCGGCCCCGCCGAGGACGGCGTCGGCGGGGGCGCGGTAGTCGTCGAAGGCCAGCTCGCAGGTCTCGACGCCCTTGTAGCCCAGCTTGGGAAGGTCGCGGGAGACGGTCAGGCCGGGGCCGTGCTCGGCGAGGAGGATCGAGATGCCCTTGTGCCCCGGGGTGGCGTCGGGATCGGTCTTGCACATCAGGGCGATCAGGCCGGCGCGCCGGGAGTTGGTGATCCAGGTCTTGGAACCGTTGACGACGTAGCCGTCGGCGTCCTTGCGGGCGATGGTGCGCATCGCCTGGAGGTCGGAGCCGCCGCCGGGTTCGGTGAGCGCCATGGTGGCCCGCATCTCTCCGGTGGCCATCCGGGGCAGGTAGCGCCGCTTCTGCTCCTCGGTGCCGAAGTGGACGAGCAGCTTGGCGACGACGGTGTGGCTGCCCATGGCGCCGGCCAGGCTCATCCAGCCCCGGGAGAGTTCCTCGGTGACGAGCACGTAGCAGGGCATCGAGACCGGGTTGCCGCCGTACTCCTCGGGGACGGCGAGGCCGTAGATGCCGAGTCGCTTCATCTGCTCGATCAGGGCCTCGGGATAGGTGTTGGCGTGCTCGAGCTCCTGGACGACGGGCTTCACCTCCTTGTCGACGAAGTCGCGCACGGTCTTGACGACGAACTGCTCGTCCTCGGAGAGGGCGTCCAGGGTGCTCACGGTGTACTCCTCGTGGTTCGGGTCGTTCGATGTCGCCGGGGCGGGCCGGCGGACGGGTCAGATCGCGCCCTCGGCCCGCAGCTCCTCGATCCGGTGCCGGGTGTGGCCCAGTTCGGTGAGGATCGGTTCCGTGTGCTCGCCGAGAGCGGGCACGGGGTCCATGCGCGGGTCGGTGCCGGCGAGGTCCACCGGAGGGCGCAGGGCCGGCACGACCGAGCCGGGGACGGCGACGTCCTGCCACCGTCCGCGGGCGGCGAGCACGGGGTGGTGGAGGAAGGCATGGACGTCGTTGACGCCCGCCCAGGCGATCCCCGCCTCGTCCAGTAGGTCCGCCAGCTCGTCGGCGGTGGACCGCAGGAAGCGTTCGGCGACGAGCGTGTCGACGGCTTCGCGGTGGGCGACGCGTCCGGATCCGGTGGCGAACCGCGGGTCTCCGGCGAGCTCGGGGCGATCGAGGAGGCGGGTGCAGAACGCCGCCCACTCGCGTCCGTTCTGGACGGAGAGCAGGATCTGCCGGCCGTCGGCGGTGGTGAAGGCGCCATAGGGGGCGATCGTGGCGTGCCGGGTGCCCATCCTCGGGGGCTGGGTGCCGCCGTGGCGGGTGTAGTACGCGGGCTGGCTCATCCACTCGGCGAGCGCCTCGAAGAGGGACACCTCGACGGCGCGGGCGACGCCGGTGATGGCACGGGTGAGGAGGGCGGTGAGGATGCCCGAGTAGGCGTACATGCCCGCGGCGATGTCCGCGATGGACACTCCGGTCCTGGCGGTCTCCTCGGGGGTGCCGGTCAGCGAGACCAGACCGGTCTGGCACTGCACGAGAAGGTCGTAGGCCTTCCGGTCGGCCCAGGGACCGGTGGAGCCGTAGCCGGTGACGGTGCAGGGGATCAGCGACGGGTGACGCCGGTTCAGGGCTGTCGCGTCGAGACCGAGACGGGTGGCCGCACCCGGGGCGAGATTCTGGACGAAGACGTCCGCGCGGCGCAGGAGTTGCTCCAGTATCCCGCGACCGGAGGGCGACTTGAGGTCGAGCGTCACCGATTCCTTCGAGCGGTTGAGCCAGACGAAGTAGCTGGACTGGCCGTGCACGGAGGTGTCGTACCGCCGGGCGAAGTCGCCCTCCCCGGGGCGCTCCACCTTGATCACCCGAGCGCCCAGGTCCGCGAGCTGGCGGGTGGCGAAGGGGGCGGCCACCGCCTGCTCGACACTGACGACGGTGATGCCGGAGAGGGGAAGCGCGGTCATGGTCCGACCTCCTGGGCGTGCGGGGCGTAAGGCTGCGGGTGAGCCGTCGGCGGACCTCCCGAAGGGGCGACGCGAGGTCCGCCGACGCGGAGGGCACGTGCGGGAGCCCTCGGGCCGCCTGCGGCGCCGCTCAGGGAACGGCACGCGCTCGGAACCCTCATTCCGGCAGCGATGCCATCATCAACTCTCATGGAGAGGTAAGTGAAATACTGATTCTTGATAGATGCATGCCCGCTGTGGATGGGGCGGAGGAGAGAAGCCGATGGACGTCAAACAGCTCAGGGCCCTCGTCACGGTGGCCGAGGCGGGCAGCGTGACCCGCGCGGCGGAGCTGCTGCACCTGGTCCAGCCCGCCGTGACCCGCCAGATCCGGACGTTGGAGCAGGAGCTCGGGGTCGCCCTGTTCGAGCGGACGCGTCAGGGCATGCAGCTCACCGCCGCCGGAACGACGATGGTCGAACGGGCCCGACGGGCCCTGAACGAACTGGAACGGGCCCGCGCCGAGATCCGGCCGACACCCGGCGTGCTTACCGGCATCGTGACCGTGGGCCTCCTCGACAGCACCAGCAGCCTGCTGGCCGAACCTCTGGCTTCGGCCGTACTGCGCGATCACCCCGGGATCGACCTGCGCTTGCTCACCGCGTACTCCGGCCACCTGCAGCAGTGGCTGGACGACGGCGACCTGGATCTGACCCTGCTCTACAACCTGGCCAGCACCCCGTCGCTCAACGCCGAGCCTCTGGTGCGGGAGCGCCTTTGGGCCGTCGCGCCGGCCTCCGCCGGACTGAGGGCGGACCGGCCCGTCCCGCTGCGGGAGGCTGTCGCTCACCCTCTCGTCGTCCCCGCGTCGGGGCACGGACTGCGCTCGGTGATCGACTCGGCGGCCGCGCAGGCCCGGGTGGAGATGAACCTCGTCGTGCAGACGAATTCGATGCACGTGCAGAAGCAGCTGGTGCGCGCCGGGCACGGCTGGACGATCCTGCCGGGCGTCGGGATCGCGGAGGACGTGGCCGACGGCTCCTTGAGTGCCGCTCCCCTGTGTGACCCCGAGGTGTGGCGCTCGATCGTGCTCGGCACTGCCAGGGCCGGCCGGACGTCTCAAGCGGCGCGCGTGGTGGCGAGAGAGCTGACCGATCGCATCCGGGCCGCTGTGCGCGACGGGAAGTGGCCTTCCGCGGAGCTCCACGACAACGGAGGCAAGGGGGCCTGAGAGGCTGCGGGGACCGGCCAGGCCGCCCTCGCATTCCCCCTCAGCATGCGGCCATCACGGATTTCTATTACTCAGGCTTATTCATCAGTGCACATGATGGAACTCCGCAGTCGCCAGCCGAGGAGAGCCATGCCCATCCCCCCAAGCCCTCTGGGCCCGTACGTGGAGTCGTGGAGCCCCGAAGCGCTCATCGAACACGATGCCCTGTCCGCCGGGCCCGTCGCCGCGCTTTCCGCGGTCCTCGACCTCCCGACCCCCGCCGCCGCGACCGGTTCGGCCCTGCCGCCCCTTTGGCACTGGCTCCACTTCCTCAGGTGGCCGGGGCAGAGGGACCTGGGCCCGGACGGCCACCCCTCCGACGGCCACTTCCTGCCACCGATCCCCGATCGCCAGAGGATGTTCGCCGGTGGACGCTGCTCGATCACGCGCCCCCTGACGGTCGGAGAACCGACGCGACGCGTCAGTAGCCTGGGCCAAGTGGCGACGAAGCAGGGCTCCACCGGCGAGCTGCTCTTCGTGACCGTCCGCACCGAGTACCTCCAGCAGGGCGCGACGTGCCTGATCGAGGAACAGGACCTCGTCTACCGGTCCGGACGGGGAGCCGCGGCACACCCGGCCGAACTGGACACCACCACCCCCGCGCGGTCCGACGAGGCCTGGCAGCTGCCGGTGGAGGCGGACCCCGCCCTGCTCTTCCGGTTCAGCGCGCTCACGGCGAACGCCCATCGCATCCACTACGACGTGCCGTACGCGACCGGTGAGGAGGGCTATCCCGCTCTGGTCGTCCACGGTCCCCTCCTGGTCCTGGCGATGCTGGAGCTCGTCCGGCGCGAGGCGCCCGGGAAGACCGTCGGGTCCCTGTCGTACCGGCTGCGCCGCCCCGCGTTCGCGGGCGAGCGCCTGCTGGCGGCGGGCGCACCGGGCGAGCGGGGTGCCGCGCTCAGGATCATGAGCCATCGCGAGGAGCGCCATGCCACGGCGGAGGTGACGTTCGCATGAGCCCGCGGCTCCCCCTGTCCGCCGGACGCCTGACGATGGCCCGCAGCTTCCTCTTCGTGCCCGGGGACCGTCCTGACCGCTTCGACAAGGCCGTGGCGACGGACGCGGACGCGGTGATCCTGGACCTGGAGGACGCCGTCGCCGCGCCGGACAAGGAACGTGCCCGCGAGCTCGTGGCCGCATGGCTCGGTGCGGGCAACGGAGCGGTGGTCCGTATCAACGCCCCGGGTACGCCATGGAGTGACGACGACCTGGCGATGGCCGCCGGGCTCGGCGCACCAGTGATGGTGCCGAAGTCCGAGGATCCTGCCGTACTGGCGGACCTCGCGTGCCGTACGGCAGGGAAGTCCGCGCTGATTCCGCTGGTGGAGACGGCCATCGGCGTCGAGCGGGCACCGGAGGTGTGCGTCACCGCCGGCGCGGTGCGGATCGCGCTCGGCAACGTCGACCTCGCCGGCCAGCTGGGCGTCGCCCACGACGACCGCGCGGCACTCGCGTACGCCCGGGCGCGGCTGGTCTCCGCCTCGGCGGCGGCCGGCCTCTGCGCTCCGGTCGACGGGGTGACGACCAGCGTGAAGGACCTCGCTCTCCTGGCCGAGGACGTGGCGCATGCCCGCCGGCTGGGCTTCGCCGCGAAGCTGTGCATCCACCCCGGCCAGGTCCCCGTCGTCGCGAAGGGCTTCGCGCCGACCGAGGACGAGAGGGCCTGGGCGAGGTCAGTGCTCACCGCGGGCGAATCGGTCACGGTGGTCGACGGGCACATGGTCGACAAGCCGGTCCTCGACCGGGCCCGGCGCATTCTGGCGATCGACTGACGACGGCGTACGGGGTGGCACCGCCCACCGGCGGATCCGGTGCCCGAGGCACACGCGTGTGGGCCCGGCCTCCTCAGGAGGCCGGGCCCACACGCGTACCGTCGGATCAGTCGTCCGCCGGTGCTCCGTCGTCCCCCACGGACGGCGGAAGTTCCCCGTTGTGCTGACCCACCACCGGTGCCGGCAGCGGGTCGAGGCGGTCCCCGTCGACGACGATCGGTGACTTCGGCGCCAGGTGCGGGCCCACGCCCGGCTGGTCGACGACCGCGAACAGATCGCTGCCGCGCAGGGCGGCACCGCCGTCACGGCCGAGTTCCGCGAAGCTCCGGTAGCGCTCCCACAGGATGCGGTGCTCGTCGAGGAGCCGGGCTGCTTCCGCGTACGGCGTGGCCGAGAACCAGCGCGCGAGGAGCGTGGAGATCAGTTCGCGGTGCTCGTAGCGCTGCGACTCTCCGGAGAAGTCCACGCCGAGCGCGTCCGAAAGCCCTTCGAAGGCAGCCGTGAGGCCGGTGGCCGCGAGCAGTTTGGACCAGTGGCGGCGGGTCAGAACCACGATCATGATGCGCTCGCCGTCCGCAGTCACGAAGTCCCGGCCGTACGTGCCGAAGACGTCGTTGCCCGACTTACCGCGTTCATGGCTGGTGACCTGCGCCTCGGCGAGGTACCCGAGGTTTCCGGCAGTGGCGAGGGCGACCTCGTCGAGGGCGACCCGGATCCGGCGCCCCCGCCCCGTCCGGAGCCGTTCCCGCTCGGCCGCGAGCAGTCCGACCGCCAGGTAGAGACCGGCCGCGATGTCCCAGGCGGGAAGCACCTGGTTGACCGGCGCGTCGCTGCCACCGGGCCCCGTGACCAAGGGGAAGCCGGTGGCGGCCTGAACGGTGTAGTCGACGCCCGCGCCACCGTCGGCACGTCCCTGGAGCAGGACGTGGATGACGTCAGGACGCCGAGCCCGCAGTTCCTCGTAACCCAGTTCCGGGTAACGGTCGCTGTTGCTCACGACGACGCAGGGCGCGCCCGCGACGATCAGGTCCGCCACGCGCCGGCGGTCCTCCGCGGAGGCCATGTCGACGGACACGGCGCGCTTGCCCTTGTTCAGCCCCGACCAGTACAGACTCGTGCCGGAGTCCGCGAGCGGCCAGCGCGTACGGTCGGCCGCTCCCCCGAGGGGTTCGACCCGGAGGACGTCGGCGCCGAGCTGGGCGAGGGTGAGACCACAGAGCGGGGTGGCGACGTAGCTGGAGAGCTCCACCACCCGCAGCCCGGCCAACAAGCCCTGTCGTATGGGCTCGTGGGGTTCTCCGGAAGATACGGGCATGGCCATCCTCTCAAACGGATCCATCAAATATCATGCGTCGATTTAGGTGATGCGGGAGGGGGGCGGAGCGCTCCGCCCCCTCCCCCGGCGCGGTCGTCAGCTCCGCCCCGGGTTCCAGTACCGGATCATCTGGTGGACATCGAGCCGCTCAGGGCTCGGCGCCACGGGGGGATGAGCCGGGGTCCGGCTGAAGCGCGGCGCCGGGGCCGGGTGCAGGACCTGACCGACGCGCTGGAACAGTCGGCGCTCCGCGTTGTGCGGATCGTCCGCGGCCTCGTCGAAGGTGAGCACCGGAGTGACGCACGCGTCGGTGCCGGCGTACACCTCCGTCCACTCCGCCCGGGTCCTGGTCACGATCGCGGCGCCGATGAGCTCGCGCAACCTCGGCCAGCCGCTCCGGTCCTCCTGCTCCGGCCAGCCGGAGACATCGGTGCCGAGGCGATCGACGAACTCCCGGTAGAAGTCGGGCTCGAGAGCACCCACGGCCAGATACCCGCCGTCCTTGCAGCGGTACGTGTCGTAGAACGGCGCCCCCGAGTCGAGGTGGTTCGTGCCCGGCGCGTCGGAGTACCGGCCGGCGGCCCGCAACCCCTGGATCTTCGCGGTCAGCAACGCCACCCCGTCGGTCATGGCGGCGTCGATCACCTGTCCTCGGCCCGAACTCCGGGCTTCCAGGAGGGCGCAGACGATGCCGAACGCCGCCATCGTGCCGCCACCCGCGTAGTCGCCGAGCAGATTGATCGGCGGGCGGGGTGCCTCGCCCGCCCGGGACATCGCGTGCAACGCCCCCGACTGGGCCACGTAGTTGATGTCGTGCCCTGCGGTCATGGCCAGCGGTCCGCTCTGCCCGTACCCGGTGAGTCGGGCGTAGACGAGCGCGGAATTGCGTTCCCCCACCGTCTCCGGACCGAGCCCCAGCCGCTCGGCCACGCCCGGACGGTATCCCTCGACGAAGACGTCAGCGGCCTCTACGAGGCGCAGGACCGACTCCACTCCGTCGGGATCCTTCAGGTCGACGGAGACCGTGTCGACGCCGCGGTTGCCGAGGTCGTACTCCTCCCTCAGTCCGTCGGTCTGTCCCAGGGCGCGGGCGGCCCGATGCGCGGGCCGGGCCACCCGGACGACGTGGGCGCCCATGTCGGCCAGGAGCATGCCCGCGAACGGGACGGGCCCCATGCCGGCCAGGGCCACCACGCGGACGCCCTCCAGCGGGCCGCTCACGCGGCACCCCGGACAACCGCGCGTTCACCGTCGCCGGTCAGCACCTTTCGCATGTCTCTCCTCGTCCTTCCTGCGCCGTGCGGACGGCCTAGTACGACCGGGGAAGGCCCAGCGCCTTGCTGGAGATGTAGTTGAGGACCATCTCCTGGGAGAACGGGGCGTTGGGCAGCAGACGCGCCTCCCGCCACAGCCGCTCGACGTGGTACTCCTTGGCGTACGCGAAGCCGCCGTGGGTCTGCATGGCGCGGTCGCACGCCTGGAACCCCGCCTCTGCGCCGAGGAACTTGGCAGCGGCCGCCTCCTTGCCGCAGTTCTGCTCGGCGTCGAACAGGCGGGCGGCGTTCATGCAGACGAGCTCGGCCGCCTCCAGGCGGATCCAGGAGTCGGCCAGCGGGTGGGCGACGGCCTGGTTCTTGCCGATGGGCCGGTCGAAGACGACGCGCTCCTTGGCGTAGTTGCTCGCCAGGTCCAGGGCGGCGCGGCCGAGGCCGATGCCTTCCATGCCGACCACGATGCGCTCGGGGTTGAGGCCGTCGATCAGGTAACGGAAGCCCTGGCCCACCTCACCGACGACCTCGTCGTCGCTCACTTCGAGGTTGTCGATGAACAGCTCGTTGGAGTCGATCGCGGCGCGGCCGAGCTTGTCGATCTCGCGGACGGTGATCCTGGAGCGGTCGAGGTCCGTGAAGAAGAGGGTCATGCCGTCGAGCGGCTTGCTCTCGTCGCGGGGCGACGTGCGGGCCAGCAGCAGGATCTTGTGGGCGTTCTGCGCGTTGGTGATCCACACCTTCTGGCCGTTGACGACCCAGCCGCCGTCGATCTTCTCGGCCTTGGTGCGGATGCGGGAGGTGTCCACGCCCGCCGTCGGCTCGGTGACGCCGAACGCCATGAGGATCTCGCCGGCGGCGAGCTTGGGCAGCCACTCGCGCTTCATCGCCTCGGATCCGTACCGCAGGATGGGGGCCGGCGGGAAGACGTAGAAGTGGATGGCGGAGCCACCGCTCATGCCTGCGCCGGACTCGGCGATCTCCGTCATCATGATCGCCGACTCGGCCAGGCCGAGGCCGAGACCGCCGTACTCCTCCGGGATCATCGCGCCGAGCCAGCCGCCGTCCGCGAAGGCCCTGACGAACTCCCAGGGGTACTCGTGCTTCTTGTCCTTCTCGCGCCAGTACTCCAGGTCGAAGCGCCGGGCGAGTTCACGCACGGACTTGCGGATCAGCTCCAGGTCACCGGTATCGGTCGCGGCCATCACTTGTCTCCTTGGTACACGGGAATGTCTTCGAGGGGGGTCGCCGGGTCGAGCGAGGACATGTCGCCCGGGGCGTCCCCGAGGTAGCGGGCGCGGATGGCGCGGCGCATGATCTTGCCGTTCTTGGTCTTCGGCAGGGTCGCCACGACGTGGAGGGTCGGGGCGAAGGAACGACCGACGTGGTGGGCGGCGGTCGCCGCGAGGGCCTCGTGGTCGAGGTCGGTGTCGCCCACGACGGCGAAGGCGACCACGCGCTGCCCGCGCTGCGGGTCGGGAACTCCGATCACCGCGGTCTCGACGATCCGGCGGTCCTTGAGGATCGACGCCTCCAGCTCGGCCGGGCCGACCCGTCGGCCCGACACCTTGATGGTGTCGTCGGAACGGCCGTGGATGCGCCAGGTCCCGTCGGCGTCGACGGCGGCGAGGTCGCCGTGGACCCAGATGCCGTCCCACCGGTTCCAGTACGCCTCCAGGTACCGCTCGCGGTCCTGCCAGAAGGCGTGGGTCATGCCCGGGAAGGTGTTGAGGACGGCCAGTTCGCCGATCTCGCCGACCGCGGGGTCTCCGTCCTGGTCGAGCACGGCGACGTCGATGCCGGGCAGCGGCCCGTTGAAGGAGGCCGCTTCCATCGGCAGAAACGGATAGCTGTTGAGGAGCCCGCCGCCGACCTCGGTTCCGCCGCTGTAGTTGATGATCGGACGCCGGCCCTCACCGACGGTCCCGAAGAGCCACTGCCAGGTCGGCTCGTCCCAGGCTTCGCCGGTGGAGACGAAGGCCCGGAGCGTGGAGAGGTCGCCGAAGGCCCCGTCGCTCGCGGCCATGACCGCGCGGATCGCGGTGGGCGCGACGCCCTGAACGGTGACGCCGTTGCGGTCGGCGATCTCCCACAGCCGCCCCGGGTTCGGATGGTTGGGCACGCCTTCGGTGAAGACGACGGTGGCGCCCAGCTGGAGTCCGCCCATGATGAGCAGCGGGCCGACCAGCCAGCCCATGTCGCTGATCCAGGCGATGACGTCCTCACTGTGCACGTCGAAGCCGTATCCGAAGTCCGTGGCGGCCTTGACCGCGAGGCCCGCGTGGGAGTGAACGATGCCCTTGGGGGCGCCGGTGGTGCCGGATGTGTAGACGATCGTCAGCGGATCGTTCGGGTCGGCGGCGACCGTGTCCACCGGGGCGGGGCTCGGGTCGAGCTCGTCCCAGTAGAGATCCCTGCCCTCCCGCATCGGTACGCCGTCAGCGAGGTGACGGACCACCACGGCGTGACGTACGCCGGGGGCGGCGGCCATGGCCTCGTCCGCGGTCGCCTTGAGCGGGACGCGCTTGCCTCGGCGGGTGGTGCCGTCGGCGGTCACGAGGAGGATGGCCTCGGAGTCCCTCAGCCGGGTGGCGAGCGCCCCGGAACCGTAACCCGTGAAAGCGGGGACGGAGACGGCGCCGATCATGGCACAGGCCAGGAAGGCCACCGTGGCCTCGGGAACCACGGGCAGGAAGAGGACCACGCGGTCGCCGCGGGTGACGCCGAGCCCGGTGAGCTGAGCGGCGAAGCGCCGTACGTCGGCGTCGAGACGGGCATAGGTCAGGGTCCGCCGCTGGCCGCCGTCGCCTTCGTAGACGACGGCGGTCTTGTCGGCGAGCGGGCCGGCGGCGTGGCGGTGGGCGCAGACGTCCGCCGCGTTGAAGCTCCCGCCGGTGAACCAGCGGGGGAAGGGTGTGCCGGCGCTGTCGTCACGGACCTGACCGAAGGGGCTGCGGAAGGTGATGTCGAGGTCCTCGACCACCGCTCGCCAGAACCACTCCGGGTCTTCGACGGATGCCCGGTGCAGGTCGTCCAGGTTGTCGTACCCCCAGCGCTTCATGGCGCTCAGCAGGCGGCTGCGCTCGCGCTCGGCTTCGCCGGGCACCCACACCGGGTTCCGCGACGCACCGAACGGTCTCCTGTTTCGCATGTCGACTCCTCTCTGCGAGCCGCGTCCTCAGGAGTCCGCCGTCGCCTTCTCCGCAGCGGGGCGCTTCATCATCAGACCGACGCGGACCGCGTCGCAGACGACCTCGTCGCGCTGGTTGATGCCGAGGTGGCGGAAGGTGACGATGCCGGAGTCGTCGCGGCTCTTGGACTCGCGCGTGGCCACGATCTCGGTGCGGACGTGGATGGTGTCGCCATGGAAGACGGGCTTCGGGAACTTGATCTCCTGGAAGCCCAGGTTCCCGAGCGTCGTGCCCTGGGTCGTCTCCGGGACGGTGATGCCCGAGACGAGTCCGAGGATGAAGAGGCTGTTCACCAGGCGCTGGCCGTGGATGCTGTTCTTGCTGTACTCGGCGTCCAGGTGCAGCGGCGCGAGGTTCAGCGTCAGCGTGCTGAACAGGACGTTGTCCGTCTCGGTGACCGTGCGCCGGTTGACGTGCTCGATGACGGCACCGGGTTCGAACTCTTCGAAGTAGAGGCCGGCCATGGGAGGTCCTTTCGCTGTACGTACAGACACCGTGAAGATACAAAATATATTATGCATAGGCAATGGCGAGGGCGGGGCTGCCCGCAGGGGGCTGCTCGACACCCCGGAGAGGACGGCAGGACCGTGACGAGCGACGACGCACACCTGGAGCGCGACAGCCGTGGGAGGCGCCCCCTCCCCATGGAGGTGGCCGGCCACGTGCGCGAACAGATCATCTCCGGCGCGATACGGCCCGGGGAGTTCCTGCGCATCGAGCGCGTGGCCGAAGCCGTGGGCGTAAGCAGTACCCCCGCCCGCGAGGGTCTGCTGATTCTCAAGAGCGAGGGATTCGTGCGCCTCGTCCCGCGCCGGGGCTTCATGATCGAGGCGTTCACTCGGCAGGACGTCCGGGACCTGTTCTGGGCCCAGGCGCAGCTCTCCGCGCGACTGGCGGCGCGTGCGGCCCAGCGGATCTCTCCCGCGGGGATCGCGCGCCTCGAAGCTCTGCACGACACGTATCAGGCGGCCGTGGAATCCGGCGACACCGAGCGCATCGCGAACCTCGGCCACGCCTTCCACCGAGAGGTCAACCTGACCGCGGACGCCCGACGGCTCGCCCTTCTCCTCGGGTCCGTGGTGAGGCACCTTCCCAACCGCTTCTACGCCGCGATCGAGGGACAGGTCTCCGCCACCCGGACGGAACACCCCGAACTCCTCGACGCTCTGCGCCGGCGCCAGGCCCACAGGGCGGGCGCCCTGATGGAACGGCACATCCTCGCGGGAGCCTCTCGGCTGATAGGGGCACTGGAGGAGCGAGGACTCTGGCCGGGCGAGGGGGAGTGATTGCTGAGCCGGCTCCACACCTCCACCTCGATGTTGTATTTTATTTCATATATGCTTCCGTTGGGTGACCGAACAGATAAGCGGAGTGGCGGTAAGCGGATGGCGTTCGACTGTCAGCTGTCATGGCCCCGATCATCGTTAGGCGACAGCCCCCGGCCGGCGGAGAGGCATCCCCGAGGGGCACTCGTGCGGGCAGCACGCCCAGTCCTGGAGAGGATGGGGCGTGAACTGGACGGCACTCCCGCCGTCCTCGTGCTCGGCGACGCGTCGCCGTCGGTGGTCCACGTCCAGCACGTGGACCGGTCCGTACGCCAGGAGATGACCGACCTGGGCGTCACCGTGGGCGCGCAGGTCGGCGAGGAGAACCTAGGAATCAACGCCCTCGGCACGCCCGCCCTCACGGGGAAGGGGGTACTCCTGCGCGGGGAGGAACATTCCGCGGAACGGTTCAGCTCCTTCGTCTGCTACGGACACCCGATCGTCCACCCGGTCTCCGGCCGGCTCGAGGGAGTCCTCAGCATCAGCTGCCGAGCGCAGGCGGAGCTCCCACTGCTCGGCCCGATGGCCCGTCAGGTCGTCCGGGACATCGAGGAACGGCTGAGGAGGGACGCGGGCCTCGCCCAACAGCGGCTGCTCGCCGCCTTCCAGAAGGCGGCACGGCGCCGCGGCCACGCGGTCATGGTGGTCGGTGAAGGTGTCGTCCTCGCCTCCCCGCCGGCGCTCGACCTCCTGCCGCCGGTAGACCAGACGATCGTCCGCGCCTGGTCCGAGATCGTGCGGCCCCTCGGAGAGGCGACCCGCCGGTACACGCTCACCTCGGGCCGGACGGTCCGGCTGCGCAGCACCAGCCCGGAGGGCACGGACGGCTCCCTGATCCACATCCTCCCGGAGCCCGACGCCCCGCGCGAACTCCCCGACGGTCCCCTCCGAACGGCCCGGCCGCTGCTGATCGTCGGCGAGCCGGGAACCGGCCGGACGACGCGAGCCCGACAGGCCGCCGGAACGGGGGCCACGATCCTCGACGCGGACCACGCCCTGACACAGGGCCCCCAAGCCTGGGCGCGGTCCCTCGAAAGGTTGCTCGCCACGGAGGGCCCCCCGATCGTCGTGGAGAACCTCTCCCGCCTCTCCGAGCACCTGGTGACGCTGCTCGCCCACCTTCTCCGCGACACACCGAGAGACGTCGTCCTGACCGCGTCACCTGGAGGGCACCTGGAGACCGACCTCGTGCCGCTCGTGGCCGTCTGTGCCGCACGCGAGGACCTCGTCCCGCTGAGGCAGCGCCGCCACGACATCGCCCCGCTGGCGAGAAGCATGCTCGCCGAGATCGCGGGAGCCGGGCGAGTACGGCTCTCCCGGGAAACAGTTCGCGTCCTCACGGAACAACCCTGGCATGGGAATCTCAGCGAATTGCGCGAGGTAGTCCAGACACTCGCCGCCAGTCGATCGGCAGGTGATCTCGTCCCTTCCGATCTACCTCTCCCCTACCGACAAGAAAACCCTGACGCATCTCCACTCCGAAAGGCCGAGCGCGACATCATCCTGGCGGCGATCGCTGCCGCCGGGGGCAACAAACTCCAGGCTGCCCGTGCCCTGGGAGTGAGCCGTTCCACCCTTTACAACCGCATGCGCGCCCTGCGCATTCACTGACCGGCCCTCCCAATTGCGCGGAGAGATGCGAATGAGTACAGAGCGACGATGACGCATGCTCTTCACCTGGTAGGCCGAACACCTCTGGAGCGGGTGTCCAATTCTCTGGACACGTAATTGCCTCACCTCTTTCTACGGTGGACACCACCTTGACGCGATCAGGTCACCGAGCCTCGCTCGCGAGGCCGGACCCGGATTGCGGAATCCCCCACCAGGCACCGCCCGAGTAGTGAGGCACGCCCGTGAAGTTCATCGACATATGGGACCTCGGTATCCGCCCCGGACGGTCGACGGCGTGGCACCCCAGGACCGACTCCCTGCGGACCCCTCGGTGGGTCCCCGACGGCAGACCCGCCTCGTACCTCCAGGAAGCTCATCTCCATGGAGCCCGCTCCGCCGCCGCGGAGGCACGCCGCAGCCCGTCCTGGCTCGCCACCACTTTCGAACTGCCCGGCCCGCTCGACTCCGCCGCCCTCCGCACGGCCTTCCTCGGCTGGATCGACCGTCACGAGACACTCCGCAGCCGGCTTCGTATCCGCGCTGTCGGTCCCGGCGCCGACGAGACCGGCGGGAACCCGCGCGTGGAGCGTGCGACGCTCCCTCGCGGGGAAGTCGACCTCGTTCGCGACGACTTCGGATACCTCACCCACCCCGCTGAGGTGCGGGCCTGGATCGAGAGCGTCCTGGACGGGAACACCGACCCTCTGGCATGGCCGTCCTTCGTGCTCCTCACGGTGGAACACGGCGACGCCACCACCGTCTGCGTCGGCGTCGACCACCTCAACGCCGACGGGTACTCGATCCTGCTGATCGCCTACGAGATCACCCAGCTGTACCGTGCGGTCGTCGAGGACCGCGCCCCGGGACTCTCTCCGGTCGGCAGCTATCCGGAATTCGCCGGGGTCGAACGCGCGGCCGCAGACCGGCTGGACGCCGGGCACGACGTCGTGCGCGGCTGGCGGGAATACGTCGAAGAGGGCGGAGGCCTGCTGCCGTCGTTCCCCGCCCCGGTCTCCGACGGCTCCGAGCCCTCGCCGAATCCGCTCGCGCAATGCGGTGGCATGGACTGGCTGCTCGACTCCGAGGAAGCCCGGGCCTTCGACGTCGTCTGCAAGCAGAAGGGCGGAGGCCTGTTCTCGGGCGCCCTGGCCGCGCTGGCCATGACGGCCAGAAACCGGTTCGGAACGGAGCGGTTCCGCACGCTGGTCCCCGTCCACACCCGTAGCCAACGGCGCTATCTGCGTTCGCTGGGCTGGTACGTCGGGCTCGCTCCCGTCAGCCTTCCGGTACACGCCGAGGACGGCTTCGGACAGGTCATGAAGGAAGCCGGTGAGGCTCTCCGGACCGGACTCCCCCTGTCCGACGCACCGCTCGCCCTGCTCAGCCGGCTGCTCGGGCGCCCGCTCGCGCCGCGCTTTCTCGTCTCGTACATGGACACCCGCTGGGTGCCGGGAGCCCGCCGCTGGACCGAGTGGGACGCGGCGGCGCTGCGCAGCCGCCGGTTCGACGACCACGAGGTCTACCTGTGGGTCGTGCGGAACCACGAGGGCGTCTACCTGAGCTTCCGGTTTCCCGACTCCGAACTGGCCCGCGCGACGGTGCCCCCCTTTCTCGAGGAGACCCGCCGCCTGGTCCGCATGATCGCCGCCGGACTCTGACCCCCGTGTCCGCCGCACTCCCCCCATGTCGCCGCAATCTCTCGAAGGGATCCCCGCCCCCATGCTGATGACATTCCTGGACGACTACGAACCCCGGCCGGGCAAACTGGTCGAACTGCGCGTGCCGGACGAGGTGATCGCGAGGGCGCGGCACGCACCCGTGCATCCCGTTCCCCCGTCGCCGGTGCAGGAGAACCACCTCCTGCGGCGCCTCGCGAACATCGCCGCAGGCCGCCCCCAGGCGCCCTGGGTAGGCCTCGCCTTCGAGGTCCAGGGCGCGGCCGACACGGAGGCGCTGGCGGCCGCCCTGAAGAAGTGGGTGCTGCGCCACGACACCGTGCTCACCTGGTTCTCCGCCGAGCGGTCCGCCGACGGTGGCGAAGCGGCAGGGACGTCCCTGGTGCGTCACATGGTCGACGCCTCGGACGTGGACATCAGGCCCGTCACGATCGGCACGTACGACTCGACCGACGCGCTGCGGGACCATCTGCGCGCGCAGTTCCAGGGAAGCACGGACCCGCTGCGCTGGCCCCCGTTCACCGCCGGAGTGGTGCTGCGCGAGTCCTCCTCCACCGTCTACTTCGCCATCGACCACGCCCATAGTGACGCGTACTCGGTGGTGCTCGTCTTCCACGAGCTGCGGACGCTTTACCAGGCGGAGGTCGACGGGATCGAGGCGTCTCTCCCCGCCGCGGGGAGCTACATCGAGGCGGGGGCCGAGGAGCGGGAGCGGGCGGCCGCGATCCAGGCCGACGCTCCCGAGGTGCAGAGCTGGATCACCTTCCTGCTGTCCGGCCCGATGCCGTCCTTCCCGCTCGACCTCGGGGTCCCGCCCGGCGAGTCACGCCCGAGCCGCGCCTTCGAACTCGACCTGCTGACGGGTGCCGAGGCCGACGCCTTCGCCAAGGCGTGCCGAGAGCACGGGGCCGGGTTCTCGGCCGGTGTGATGGCCGCCCTGGGCTTTCTGCACCGCGAGTTGGGCGGTCGCGCCGAGTACCGCGGTCTGTCCGTCGTGCACACCCGGAACGATTCCCGCTGGCACACCGCCCAGGGCTGGTTCATCACCCTGGTGCCCGTGACGTTCCCGCTCATGGAGGAGGGCCGCCAGCTCACGCGGGCCGAGCTCCTCGACGTGGCGGGCACGGCCTTCCGCAGCGCCTGCAAGCTGGCCCGCGTCTCCCCGCTGCGGGTCGCCGAACTGGCCGGCATACCGCTGCAGGGCGACGACTCCTCGGTGCTGCCCATCGTCTCGTACATCGACGGCAGGCCGGTGCCCGGCTCGCGTGACTGGGACGCGGCGGAGTGCAATGGCCTGGCCGACTCCAGTCCGAGCGACGAGGTCCTCATGTGGGTCAACCGTCGCTGGGACCGGACGTACGTGAAGGTCACGTATCCGGACACTCCCGAGGCCGCTGCGAACGTGCCCCACTTCTTCGGTCGTTTCCGTGAGGTGCTGCGGGAGATCGCCGAAGCGGGCATGTGACGTCCGCCTGTCGGACGACCGGACGGACGCGGGCCCTGCCAGACACCAGACTCTTCACATATTTTATATAGTGCGTCTCATTCGCATCCGGATTCCTGCGGAACCACCGGCCCGGATGTCGGCCGCGCACGCTCAGGACCGCCCCAGAACGATCGAGGACTTCCTGCATGACCGCCTCCGCACCGTCACGCGACCGCTCCGCACTCGCCGCCGTGGGCCTGCCCGCCCTCATCGCCGCCCTGACGGCCGGATTCGGCGCCGCCGTCACGGCGATGGCCGCACCGAGCGGCTTCCGCACGCCGCTCGCCTGGGGTGGCGGAGCCGCCGCCCTGGCACTGAGCGTGGCGGTGGCCGTCGCGGCACGCGGTCTTCACTCGGCGCGGTGGGCCCTCCGCCGCCTCGAAGCGGCGCGACGCCGCGCCGAGCGAGCCCGCCGGGACATGGCGCTGAGGGAAGAGGACTTCGCCCGTCACCAGGCGACGACGGCCGACAGGTTCGAGCGCGAGCGGGCCGCCCTCTTCGCGGAGTTCGGCGAGGAACGCGGGCGGCTCATCACGGAGTTCGCCGAGGAGCACGGCCGGCTCGTCGCGGAGTTCACCGAGGACCGCACTCACCTCCTCGGCGAACTCGCCGCCACGACCGCCGCACACTCCGCCGAACTCGCCGTGCAATTCGACCGGTTCGCGGCGGAGCAGGAACGGTTCGCCACGGAGCGGGCCCGACTCACGGACGAACTCGGACGCCTCGGCGAGGAGAACGCCCGTCTCTCTGAGGACGCCCGTCAGGCCCGGGCGAACCGGGACGCCACCGTCGCCGCCATCGCCGGGGTAGCGGGCCGTCTCCAGGCACTCACCACCGCCATGCTCGCCGATCTGCGGGCCATGGAGGACCGGTACACGGACGACGAGATCTTCGCGGACCTGCTCCGGCTCGACCACAGCACCGCGCAGGGCGGTCGGCTCGCCGACTCCGTCGCCGTCCTCACCGGTGCCCGTTCTGGCCGCCGCTGGGCACGCCCCATCGGCATGGAGTCGGTCCTGCGCGGCGCCATGGGCCGGATCAGCGGCTATCAGCGGGTCCGCGTCCACGCCACCGGCGAGACCTCGGTTGCCGGACACGCAGCGGAAGGCGTCATGCACGTCGTCGCCGAACTCCTCGACAACGCTGCGAACTTCTCACCACCCACTGCCGAGGTCCATGTCTACGTCGAGGAGGTCTCGTCGGGGATCG
Organism: Streptomyces sp. NPDC014656; assembly: GCF_043084305.1. Lineage (NCBI taxonomy): Bacteria > Bacillati > Actinomycetota > Actinomycetes > Kitasatosporales > Streptomycetaceae > Streptomyces > Streptomyces sp. NPDC014656. Next base: position 10,323 of record NZ_JBIBZN010000030.1, on the reverse strand, counting down.
TCATCTCAGTCGAGGACGCCGGCCTGGTCATGAGCGACGCCCAGCATCGCCGCGCGGAGCAGGCTGTGTCCGGTGAGGTCGACGAACTGGGCGGGATCAGCGGCACCCGGCTCGGCCTCGTCGTCGTCGGCCGGCTCGCCCGGAAGCACGGGCTGACCGTGTCCTTCCGGCCGTCGTCGCGCGGCGGAACGAGCGCCCTGGTCATGGTTCCGAGAGAGATCCTGTCCCACGGTCCGACAGGGATGTCGAAGGGCGCCACGAAGGCCGCCGCCGCCTCGCCGCCCGCCACGCCACCCCGCGCGGCCGTCGCCGTGTCCTCGCTCCCCTCCGCCCAGGGCCTCATGTCGCCCGACACGGCAACGGTCAGCGACACTCCGGCCTCCGGCGGCCTGCCCAGGCGGCGGCGCGGCCAGTCCCTCGCCGCCGCCGAACGGAGCCGGGCGAGAACCATCGCGGAGCGTGACGACCGGCTCCCCGCTCCCCCTGTGCGTGCCCTCCGCTTCGGCAGCTTCCGGCAGGGCGTCCGCGGCACACCCGCGCCGCTCGAAGGTCCGGAAGCAATCGAGGCGCCTCCGGATGGTCCTGACGCACACCCCACCGGACCGTACTCCTGATCCTCCAGACCCCTGCGCCACCGCCCCGGCTCGACCGATCACGAGCCGTGCCTCCCTCCCCCCGTATACATCGCCTGCGCCGACCACCGGCCCTGCTCCGGCCCGGTCGACGGCGCCGTCGTTCCCCCCGACACCCCCACCCGGGCGCTCCCGGGTCTCCATCCCGCACACGGAAGGCAGCCGCACGCCATGACCTCCTGTACCACCGCCGATCAGGGGCTGACCTGGCTCATAGAAGGCCTCCTGCAACGCACCCCCGGCTCGCTGCACGCCCTCGTGCTGTCCCGTGACGGGCTCAAGCTCTGCCACACCCCGGGGCTGAGCACCGACCAGGCCGACCAGCTGGCCGCCATCGCCGCCGGCATCCAGTCCCTCTCCCAGGGCGCGTCCATGGAGTTCGGCGACGGCACCGGCGGCGTGCGCTCTGCGATGACGGAGTTCTACGGCGGGATCCTGTTCATCGTCGAGGCCGGTGAAGGCGCTCATCTCGCCCTGATCACCGCCGAGGAGGCCGACGCCGGTCTCGTGGGGCACAACATGAGCGAACTCGTCGAGCAGCTCGGTGAGCACCTGACCGCTCCCCCGCGTACCGCATGAGCCGCCCAGGCAGAGACGACTCCCCCGACCGGCTGTACACGCTGACGGGCGGGCGGAGCGGGACCGACCCGGCCTTCCGGTTCGACCTGGTGACCTTGGTGATCGCCGAATGCCTCCCGGCTCCGGGCATGCAATCGGAGCACGCCGCGATCCTGCGGATGTGCGACCGACCCACAGCGCTCGTGGAGATCGCGGCGGATCTACGGCTGCCGGTGAACACCACGAAGATCCTGCTCTCCGACCTGCTCACGGCAGGCCGGGTGAGCGTCCGCCACCCTCGGGCCGCGGCTCTCCCCGACCCTCAGATCCTGGAACAGGTGCTCGTTGGACTCCGTAAGCTCTGACATCCGCACACCGCTCGGCAGCCAGGCCGACAACGGCATCAAGATCGTGATCGTCGGCGGCTTCGGAGTCGGGAAGACCACACTCGTCCGGTCCGTGAGCGAGATCCGTCCGCTCAGCACCGAGGAGACCATGACGCTGGCCGGTGCGGGCGTGGACGACGTCAGCGCGGTGCGCGAGAAGTCCACCACGACGGTCGCGTTCGACTTCGGCCGCATCACCCTGGACGCGCGCAATGTGCTCTACCTCTTCGGCGCACCGGGCCAGGGGCGGTTCTGGTTCCTGTGGGACCGGCTGTTCGCCGGCGCCCTCGGCGCCGTCGTCCTCGTCGACACCCGGCGCATCGACGAGTCGTGGTACTCCATCGACCGGCTGGAGCGACTCGGTCTGCCCTTCGTTGTCGCCTGCAACGACTTCGGCGGCCCCCGGCACACCCCCGCCGAGGTCCGCGCCGCTCTCGACCTCGACCCACGTGTCCCCCTGATGGTCTGCGACGCCCGCGTGCGCGAGTCCACGAAGCACGTGCTGATCTCTCTGGTGCAGCACGTACAGCGGCTCCTCTCCGCCTCCGACCCGACCTCGAACGAGGAGCTGGTGTGACCCTTCCCCCCATATCCTTGAGCGGGCCGCGGTTCCAGACGGACCCTGCCGCCCTGTACCGCGAAATGCGCCGGGACCACGGCCCCGTGGTCCCGGTACTGCTCGACGGCGGCGTCCCGGCGTGGCTCGTCCTCGGCTACCGCGAGCTGCACCAGCTCGCCGGCGATCCCGTGCTGTTCACCCGCGACTCACGGCTCTGGAACCAGAAGGACGCCCTGCCCGAGGACTGGCCACTGCTGCCGATCATCCTGCGCCGGATCCCGTTGGGAGACCCTCCCACCCCGGAGCAGATGCGGGAACGCTCGGCGATCAGCAACCACGCGATCGACGGCGTCGACCTCATCGGGCTGCGGTCGCTCACCGAGCGGTTCGCCGACGAACTCATCGACGAGGTGTGCGGCGCCGGCCACGCGGATCTGATCTCCGACTACGCGGTGCAATTGCCGCTACGGGTCACGGCCGTCCTCTGCGGCTTCGACGCCGAGGACGGGCCGGGGCTCGTGACGGCGCTCACCGCGCTGATGGACGGGCAGGAGGGGGCGAACGACGCCCTGGCCCATCTGATCGGGACGACGACGGAGCTGCTCACGAAGCGGCGAACCCGTCCCGCCGACGACATGGTCTCCCGGATGCTGGCCCGGGGGGAGCGCTTCAGCGATCGGGAACTCGTCGAGACGGTCTTGGAGATCGTGGTCGCGGGCCACCAGTCCACGGCCGACTGGATCGGCAATTCGCTGCGGCTGATGCTCACCGACGAGCGGTTCGCCGCGTCGCTCTTCGGCGGCCGCAGCAGCGTGGCGGAGGCGATGAACGAGGTCCTCTGGGAGGACACCCCACTTCAGAACTGGCCCGGCCGCTGGGCCTCGCGCGACACGCACCTGGGTGACCGGCACATCCGCGCCGGGGACCTGCTGATCCTCGGCCTCCAGGGCGCGAACCACGACCCGCTCGTCCGCACGCCGGGCCTCGTACGGACGAGCGGCAACAGTGCCCACTTCTCCTTCAGCCACGGAGAGCACCGCTGCCCCTTCCGTGCCCAGGAGATGGCTGAGGTCATCGCGGGAACGGCGATCGAAGTTCTTCTGGACCGCCTGCCGGACATCGACCTGGCCATGCCCCAGGAGGGACTCACACGCCGCCCGTCGGCGTGGCTGAGAGGCTTGACGTCTCTCCCGGTCGCCTTCACGTCCACACCGCCGCTGCTGCGCGGCCCCTGAGCCGTCCCCACGCCCCACTAAGCGGGGCGTGGGGACGCACGACGACGCGGGCCGGGCACCCCTCAGGTGTGCCCGGCCCGCGTCGTCGCCGCAGTGGTCGAAGGGTCAGATCATGGCCCCGCGGAGCGTCCGGCCGCCATCGACGACGATCTGGGTGCCGGTCATGTACGAGGCGAGCCCGGACGCCAGGAAGAGGACGGCCTTGCCGATCTCGTCCGACGCGCCCATGCGGCCCATCGGCACGCTGGCGGCGAACTGCTCGAGCACCGCGTCGTCGAGCGGTCCCAGACCAGGAGTGAGGATGCCGCCGGGGGCCACGTTGTTGACCTGGATGCCGTGGGGGGCGAGCTCCAGCGCCATGGTCTTGATCAGTCCGGCGACTCCGTGCTTGGAGGCGCCGTAGTGGGCCATGCCCTCCAGCGAGGGAGTGAGCGACTCGATGGACGAGACCGTGATGATCCGACCGCCGCGTCCCTGCTCGATCATCTGCCGCGCGGCGGCCTGGGAGCAGGCCATGACACCGAGGAGGTTGACCTCGACGGTGCGCCGGGCGAGGTCGAGGGTCAACTCCAGGAAGGGCGAGATCTTGTAGATGCCGGCGTTGTTCACCAGGATGTCCAGCCCGCCGAAAGCCTTGACGGCGGTGCGGACCATGGAGGCGGCGTCATCGGCGTCGCTGACGTCTCCGACGGCGGCCCGGACGCGCTCGGAGCCGATCTCGGTGACGGCGTTCTCGGCCGCGGCCTTGTCGATGTCCGCGATGACGACGTTGGCGCCGGCCTCGTGGAGGCGCTTCACGATGCCCAGGCCGATGCCCATGGCACCGCCGGTGACAAGAGCGGTCTTGCCACCGAGGTCCAGCAGTTCGCCGATGGACACCGCGTCGGAAGGAGAAGAAGTGGTCATAGACCAAGAAGTATCATGCATAAAATATTATGTCGATAGGTGAAGGCCGATCCTGCGGCCTCCGCGCTGCACCGCCCCCTGCGGACATGCCGACGACGCTCCCACCCCCATCCATGCTCCCGCCCTATCGTGTGCCGCATGCCCGACACCAGCACGCCTCCGGCGCCGGCGATCCGGCGGCAGGTCTCCCCTCTTGAGCTCTTCTTCGACCTGGTCTTCGTCTTCGCCGTGTCACAGCTCGCCCACCACCTGGTCGAGCATCTGACCTGGCGGGGCGCGGCCGAGACCGGTGTCCTCCTGATCGCCGTCTTCGGGACGTGGGCCTTCACCAGCTTCGAAGCCACGCTGCTCGACATCGACCGCCCGCGGACGCGATTCACCGTGATCACCGTGATGGGCCTCGGCCTCTTCATGAACGCGGCGATCTCCCGCGCCTTCGCCGGCAACGCCTGGATGTTCGTGGTTCCCCTGCTGATCATCATGGTCGGCGTACAGGCGCTGGCGGCCTTCACCGGCCCCAGTCCGGCATTCCGCCGCCACTACCAGCGTGGTCTGGTGTGGACGGCGGCCTCGGCCCCGTTGTGGGTGGTCGGCGCCACACAGTCTCCTGAGCCCCGCCTGTGGTGGTGGGGTGCGGCCGCGCTGATCGACGTGACCGGCACTTGGCTCGCGCATCCCCTGCCCGGCAGGGTGTTCCGCTCGGCCCACGTCGCTTTCGACGCGGAGCACATGCTGGAGCGACTGCGCCTCTTCCTCATCCTGATTCTGGGCGAGACCGTCCTCACGATCGGCCGGACCCTGGCCGGCGTGCCGCTCGACGTGCCCACCTTCCTGGCCTTTGTCGGCGTCTTCACTGCGCTGGTGAGCCTCTGGGCCGTGTACTTCGGCGGCGGTGAGGACGTCGTCGCCGTGCACGTCGCGCACACGACCGACCCCATCCGCGCCGTCCGCTACGGCATCAACACGACGTACTGCGCGCTGGCGGCCCTGGTGGCCGTCGCCGTCGCCAGCGAGCAGCTCATCGGCCACCCCCGCGACGAGGGTTCCGTCTCACTCGCTCTGACCCTCTTCGGCGGAACCGTGCTGTACCTGGCTTCCCAGGCCTGGTACTACCGCGTCACCACCCGGCGGGCCTGGGCCGAGCGGCTCGTGGCGTGCGGGGCCTGCGTCCTCGCCGCCCTCGCCTGCCCGTGGCTGCCGTCCCTCGTCTCCCTGGCTCTGCTCGACGCGATCCTCGTGGTGACGGCCGTCGTGCTTTCCGGGGTCCACCGCCGTCTCGCGACCGCGCTCACAGGAACGGTCGCGTGAGGGGTGCCGCAGCCTGACAGGGGCGACGGCGAGGACGCTCACTATATGATGTGTAAACAAAACTTCGGGCGAGCGGACGAACGGGGCACTCATGGCGCGCGGCGACTCCAGGCGGCAGCAACTCTCGGAAGAGGTCGCAAGCTATGTCCGGGAGCTCATCATCTCCGGCGAGGTGCGCCCCGGTGACTTCCTGCGCATGGAGCCCATCGCCGAGGCCGTCGGCGTGAGCAACACCCCGGTCCGCGAGGGTCTGCTGGCCCTGAGCAGCGAAGGGTTCATCGAGCTGGTCCCCCGGCGCGGCTTCGTCGTCACCCCCTTCTCCCGGCAGGACGTCCGCGACCTGTTCTGGGTCCAGGCCCAGCTCGGTGGCGAGCTGGCCGCCCGAGCCGCCAAGAACATCACACCCGAGCAGCTCGACGAACTCGAGGCGATCGTCAAGAAGCAGGACGCGGCCATCCAGAGCGGCGACGAGGACGCGATGGTCGAGTACGGTCACGCCTTCCACCGCCTGGTCAACGTCGCCGCCGACTCCCACCGCCTCGCCCTGCTCCTCCGGTCCGTCGTTCGACACCTGCCGAACCGCTTCTACCTGTCGATCGAGGGGAGGACCTCCTCCACGCGCGAGGAGCACCCCCTCATTCTGGAGGCGCTCCGCCGACGCAGCGCGAAGATGGCGCGCTCCCTCATGGAGCAGCACATCCTGGAGAGCGCCGACCACCTCATCGAGATGCTCGAGGCCCGCGGCCTCTGGCAGGAGGAATCCGCCTCCTGAGGTTCGCGCCCGTCAGGTGATCCGCAGGGCGCGCATCCGGTTGTAGAGCGTCGATCGACTCACTCCCAGCGCGCGAGCCGCCTGGAGCTTGTTACCGCGGGCCGCCTCGATCGCGGCAACGATGACCTCACGCTCGGCCTGGCGGAACGGCGACGCGGGACCGGGGACCCCCCTGTGCGAGGCGGGCAGATCCGCCGGGACGATGTCGCCTGTGCTACGGGCTCCGGCCACGGTCTGGATCACTCTGCGCAGCTCCGCAAGGTTTCCCGGCCACGGTTGTACGGCAAGGATTCGCAGGCTGTCCGCGGTCAGGCGCGGCCTGCCGGCCCCGCCCAGGTCCGCGAGCATCTGCTCGGCGAACCGCGGCACCTCGTAGGGCCGACGACGCAGCGGGATGAGGTCGCGACGCGCGTTGCACAGCGCCACCAAGGACGCGTGCTCCTTCTCCAGGTGCTCACCGGGGGTGGCCGTCAGGACCGCCCTGCGTGCGGTGGCACGGAGCCTGGAGGTCAGCAGCGCGGTCACGGGCTCGGACAGGAGCTGGATGTTCTCGATGATCAATGGCGGTCCGTCGGAGGCCAGCAGGGCGGTCATGCCGGTTACCCAGGCGTGCTCACCCTGACGGAGGACGTCGGTCGCGTCGAGGGTGTTCGTATCCCGGCCGAGCGCCGAGCGCGCTTCGGTGGTCCGGCCGCTGCCCGGCTCGCCGACGATGAGCAGCGGCCATTCGAGCGCCGTACCGGCGTCGGCCGCCCGGGCATTGCCACAGCCGGCGGCCGCCTCTTCGACGATCATCTCGACCAGGACTCCATCGCTGCCGTCCACCGGGGTGCACCGTACGGCCACGACGCGACCGGAGAGCAACGGCAGCCGGTGCGTCACCGGGCCCTCGGCCCGTACCGCGTCCGCACACGCCTGAACCGCGGCGTGGTCGGCGGGTTCGAGCAGCGCGAGGGCCGGCGGGGTGGCGAGGACCAGACCGTGGCCGACGACGAGCACCCGGCGACGCGGGTTCCGGGCGGCTTCTTGGAAGGCCGCCAGCAGTCGCTGCTGTTGGCGGGTGGAGTCGAGGAGGAGCCTCTCCTCGATGTCGCGGACCATCCTCCGGACGAAGGGCGGGATCAGGGCCTGCCCGTGTTCCCGGATGCCTCCGATGTTCAGGACCCCTTCGAGGCGGCGGGTGATCGGGTGGATCACCGGATGCCCGTAGCAGTCGAAGCTCCGGAACACCTCCATGTAGTGGTCGCCCCGCTTGACCATGACGGGCTGCCGGATCTCCAGGGGAGTGCCGATCGCGTTGGTCCCCACTTGGTCCTCACCGAGCTGAACACCCGGGCCGATCCCCGCACCATCGATCGCTTCGCGCGTCGATCCGTCCCAGCAGTCGAGGGTGAGGATGCGCGCGTCACGGTCGGCGAGGACCAGGGCCATTGAGGTCTCGGCCAGCTCCGCACGCGCCTGTTCGAGGACCGGAGCGGCTGCTCGGACGAGGCCGCCGTCCTTGGCCACCGGTGCGTACACGAGGCGGGGCAGGTCGTCGGGGTGCAGTCCGCTGAGCCGCGACCTCAACCACGACGACTCGATGTCGGGGGTGTGGCGCCCGGCCCGGAGTTCCTGGTGGGCTGTGTTCACGCGCGGCTCCTCTGGTCCGTTCCCCGGCCTCGGACACGGTGGGCCGGGGCCCACTGCACCCAGAGCGCTCATTGGAACCGGAAGGCACTCTGCTGGGAAGGGCCGGATGGGGAAGTGTCCAAGAATCTGTACACCTTCCTGCAGCTCCTGTGGAAGGGACTCCCCTGCGCCGGCGTCAGCCGGCCTCTCGCACCTCGGCTGTGCAGTTTTCTGGACACCGGGGCCCCCGATTCGTTTCTAGCGTGTGGGCGAAGCCGTCGACGGCACGCTCGGCGGCACGATGAGAACAGGAGCAACATCGTGGCCACTGTGCTGACCGAGGGTCCCGCCGTGGACCGGGAGGGCATTCCTCACTACCGCATGTACATCGGTGGCGAGTGGGTGGACACGGACGAGCGCTACGCGCTGATCAGTCCCGCCACCGAGGAGGTGTTCGCGACCGCGGCGAAGGGCGACACGGGGCACGCGGACGCCGCCGTCGCCGCCGCCAAGCAGGCGTTCGAGGAGGGGACCTGGCGTAACACCCCGCCGTTGGAACGGGCCGCCGTCATCGACCGCGTGATCGCCGCCCTCTCCGCGCGCATCGACGAGTTCACCGAGATCGGTTCGCGTGAGTGCGGCTTCCCGCTGAGGCTCTCGCAGGCGATCTGCGTCGGTTTCCCGCTCGCGCACATGCAGCACTACGCGGACCTGACCCGCACCTACGAGTGGGAGCGCCCCGGCCCCGTGACGGGCATGGTGCTGAGCACCCAGCTGGTCCGCCGGGAGCCGATCGGCGTCTGTGTCGGCATCGTGCCCTGGAACTTCCCCCTGGTCATCGCGGTGTGGAAGACGATGCCCGCCATCGCCGCCGGCAACAGCGTGGTCCTGAAGGTCGACGAGAAGACGCCGATCGCCGCGCTGGAGATGGCCGCGATCCTGCGGGACGCAGGCCTCCCGCCGGGCGTGCTCAACGTGGTCACCGGCGACGGCGAGACGGTCGGCGCTCACCTCGTCCAGCACCCGGACGTGCGGAAGGTGTCGTTCACGGGTTCCACGGCCGTCGGGCGCGAGGTGATGCGGAACGCGTCGGACACCATCAAGCGGGTCACGCTCGAACTGGGCGGCAAGGGACCGAACATCGTCCTCGACGACGCCGACCTGGACGCGGCCGTCGACGGATCGATCTACGCCTTCCTCCTCCACGCCGGCCAGGCCTGCGAGTCGGGCACCCGGTTGCTGCTTCCGGCCTCGCTGCACGACGAGTTCGTCAGCCGGCTCACGGCCCGGCTGCGGACGCTGAAGGTCGGCGACCCCCTCGACCCGGCCACGGACATCGGTCCCGTGATGTCCGCGGTGCAGCGCGACCGCATCCTCGGCTACATCGAGAACGGCCGGAAGGAGGGCGCCACCGTGGCCCACGGCGGCGGAGCGCCCGCCGGCGCGGGGTACGAGAAGGGCTACTGGGTCGAGCCGACCGTCTTCACCGGCGTGCGCAACGACATGTGCATCGCGCGTGAGGAGATCTTCGGTCCCGTGCTGTCGGTGATCTCGTACGACTCGGTCGACGAGGCCATCAAGATCGCCAACGACACCGAGTACGGTCTCTCCGCCGGTGTCTGGAGCCAGGACGTACCGCGCGCCCTGGAGGTGGCCCGGCAGCTGCAGGCCGGCTCCGTGTGGATCAACGACTGGCACAACATCTCGCAGCACATGCCTTTCGGAGGTTTCAAGCAGAGCGGCTTCGGCCGCGAGCTGGGGGCCGACGCGCTCGACGAGTTCACGGAGCAGAAGGCCATCACGATCGACCTCTCGGGCCGCGTCGACCGCCGCGCCTACGGCCTGGTGATCAGCACGCCTCCCAACTCCTGAGTCGATGAGGGTGGTTGCCGTCGCTCCGACAGCGACCACCCGCCCGACACGGGTGGATGGACCACGACGCCGTACCGGGGGAAGGGCGGCGGCGTGGGGTGGGAAGTCGTAGCGCCGGCCGACTCACCACCTCAAGAGCCGGCCCGGTGTCCCGTGCGGGGACACCGGGCCGGCTCATTCGTGTGCGACCTTGGAGAACTGACCCGTATGCGTGCCTCCCTCAGGCCATGGGGGGGTCTGTGGTGTCCCTGGACAGGGGTGTCGGGGGCTGTTTTCCGCCCCTTTTCGCTGTTCGGCGGGCGTGTGAATGTAGTGGACGTGGCCGACCGGGGCCCCGGGAGCGACACCCCCGGCTCCCGCCCGGCGGCCCTTCCTTCCCCACCGCATTCCTGAACCACGCAAGGACGTATCACCGCTCATGAAGACGAACGTGACCTTCCCCAGCGCCGGCCTGAACCTGGCGGGCATCCTGTTCACCCCCGAC
>NZ_JBIBZN010000029.1:0-38166 GCF_043084305.1 Streptomyces sp. NPDC014656 | reverse complement strand
TCCACACCCCGCAGGACATCCTCCACCCGCCACTCCACACACCGCTCCACCGCCGACGCCACCTCACGGAAATGACCCGCGAAACCGGCGTCCGCGTCCAGCAGCTCGACCGCCATACCCGCCCACTGCGAACCCTGACCCGGGAAGACGAACACCCGACGACCCAGCGGTTCCGCCGTGCCGGCGACCGCACCGGGCGCCGACCGGTCCTCGGCGACGGCGCGGAGGGCCGAGGCCAGTTCGAGGCGGTCGTGTCCCACGGCCACCGCGCGGTGGTCGAAGACGGCCCGTGCCACCGTCAGCGCGCGGCCGGCGTCCTCCGGCGCCAGGCCGTCCTCCACCGCCGCGGCCATCCGGGCGGCGAGTTCGCGCAGGGCGGGTCCGGTCTTCGCGGACAGCACCAGGGGAAGCGCGGACGCCTCCCGTCCGGCGGCCGTCTCGTCCTCGGTGGACTCCTCCGCCTCCGGGGCCTGTTCGAGGATCACGTGGGCGTTGGTGCCGCTGATCCCGAAGGAGGAGACGCCGGCCCGGCGCGGGCGGCCGGTCTCCGGCCACGGCCGCTGCTCCGTCAGCAGCTCCACCGCGCCCGCCGACCAGTCCACGTGCGTGGAGGGCGCTTCGACGTGCAGGGTGCGCGGCAGCACGCCGTGCCGCATCGCCTGGACCATCTTGATGACGCCCGCGACACCGGCCGCGGACTGGGTGTGGCCGATGTTCGACTTCACCGAGCCGAGCCAGAGCGGCCGGTCGGCGGGGCGGTCCTGCCCGTAGGTGGCCAGCAGCGCGCCCGCTTCGATGGGGTCGCCGAGCCGGGTGCCGGTGCCGTGCGCCTCGACGGCGTCCACGTCCGCGGTGGAGAGGCCCGCGTCGGCGAGCGTCCGCATGATGACCTGCTGCTGCTGGACGCCGTTGGGGGCGGTCAGGCCGTTGCTGGCGCCGTCCTGGTTGATGGCGGAGCCGCGGACCAGGGCGAGGACGCGGTGGCCGCGCCTGCGGGCCTCCGAGAGGCGCTCGACGAGCAGCACCCCGACGCCCTCCGACCAGCCGGTGCCGTCGGCCGTGTCGGAGAAGGACTTGCAGCGTCCGTCCGCCGACAGCGCCCGCTGGCGGGTGAGTTCGACGAAGATGCCGGGCGTGGACATGACGGTCACGCCGCCCGCGACGGCCATCGTGCACTCGCCCGTCCGGATCGACCGGCAGGCCATGTGCAGGGCCACCAGCGAGGCGGAGCACGCCGTGTCGACCGTGATCGCGGGGCCTTCGAGGCCGAAGGTGTACGCGATCCGGCCCGAGGCGACGCTCGGCGTGCTGCCGGTCATCAGATAGCCCTCGGTGGCCTGCGTGCCTTCGTCGAGGCGCGGTCCGTAGTCCTGGAACGTGGTGCCGACGAACACGCCGGTACGGCTGCCGGCCAGCGACTTCGGGTCGATCCCGGCCCGCTCGAAGACCTCCCAGGATGCCTCCAGGAAGAGCCGCTGCTGCGGGTCCATCGCCAGCGCCTCGCGCGGGTTGACGCCGAAGAAGTCGGCGTCGAAGCCGGTCGCGTCGAGGAAGCCGCCCTCCCGCACGTAGTGCTTGCCGGGGGCGTTGCCCTCCGGGTCGTACAGCCCCTCCAGGTCCCAGCCGCGGTCGGTGGGGAAGGCGCCGACCAGGTCGGCGCCGTCCGCGACGGCCCGCCACAGCTGTTCCGGGGTGTCGACGCCGCCGGGGAAGCGGCAGCTCATCGCCACGATCGCGATCGGGTCGTCGTCCTCGTCCCCGGACGGGGAGCCGGCGGGCGGCCCGGACGGGGCGGCCGGGTCCTGGGCGTCGTCGGCGCGTCCGCCGCCCGTGCGCCGCCACAGGTGGCGGACGACGGCGTCCGGGGTGGGGTGGTCGTAGACCAGGGTGGTGGGCAGGGCGAGGCCCGTCCCGGCCACCAGGAGGTTGCGCAGTTCCACGGTCATCAGGGAGTCGAAGCCCAGGTCCTTGAAGCTGCGGGCCGTGTCGACGCCCGCCGCCGAGCCGTGCTCCAGGACGGCGGCGACATGGCCGCGGACCAGCTCCGTCAGGGCGGCGATCGCCTCGGCCTCCGTCAGCCCGGCCACCAGGGCGTCCGCGGCGGACGCCCCGGTCTCCGGCCGCGCCGCCGGACGCCCGGCGTCCGGGAGGAGGGCGGGGAGCGCGGCGGGGCGCCGTTCGGCGGCGGGGGCGAATCCGCGCAGCACCGCGGATACGGTCCGCCGTTCCCGCGGTCCGCGGAGCGCGCCGCGGTCCGGGCGCACCGCGACCACCAGGGGGGCGGGCACGCGCGGGGCGAGGTCGAGCAGGGTGAGTCCTTCCGCCGCCGGCAGCGGGAGCACGCCGGTGGGGGCGGGTGAGCCGTCGCCCTCCCACGGGCCCCGGGCCACGGCCTGCGCGGCGCCGCCCTCCGCCTGCCGGCGGGCGGCGAGGGCGTGGGCGAACGCTCCGGCGGCGCAGTCGGCGCCGTCGGGGCCGCCCAGTACCGCCTCGGCCGGGGTGAGCAGCACGAACGCGGACAGGGAGTGGGCGCGGGTCAGTTCGTCGAGGTGGACGGCGGCGGCCGTGCGTGCCCGCACGTCCGCCTCGGGACCGGTCGCGGCCACGTCGTGCACCACCCCGGTCAGCGGGTGGGCCGGCGGGATGGCCGCGAGCAGGCCGGCGAGGGCGTGCCGGTCGGTGAGGTCGCACGGCGCGGGCGTGACCTCCGCGCCGAGCGCGCGGAGTCCGTCCGCGGTCTCCTCGCTCCAGGTGCCTGCGGGGCCGGCGAGGAGCAGGTGGCGCACGTGGTGCTCGGTGACGAGGTGCCGGGCCAGTGCCGCGGACCGGCCGTCGGCCGAGCCGGTGACCAGGACGCTGCCGCCGGTCTCCCACACGGGCACGGGTGCGGCCGGCGGCAGGGCGCGCACCAGGCGCGGTGCGAGGATCCGTCCGCCGCGCAGGGCCAGTTCCGGCTCGTCGCAGCCGAGGGCGAGCGGCACGGCCTGGAGGGAGTCGCCGGGCGCGCCGAGGTCGAGCAGTCCGATCCGTCCGGGGTGCGCGTGCTGGAGCGAGCGCACCAGGCCGCGTACGGCCCCGGAGACCGGGTCGGGCGGGAGTCCGTCGTCGCCGGCGGCGACGGCGGACCGGGTGACCACGACGAGCCGGGCGTCCGCGGACCGCTCGTCGGCGAGCCAGGCGCCCACCGCTTCGGCCGTCCGGGCCGCGGCCGCGGCCGCGGCGTCGGCCAGGGCCGCGCCGGTGGCGTCGCCGGCCTCGTCGGCGCACGTCAGCAGGACGACGCCCGGTGCCCGGCCGTCGGTGCCGACGCAGCCGAGCAGGCTCCGCACGTCCGGCAGGTGCGTGACCCCGCTGTGGGCGGTCGTCAGGGCGGCCGGCAGGCCGAAGCCGTCGGAGCCGACGACGACGACCCCGCTCCGCACCGCTCCTCGTGGGGTGGGCACGGGGCGCCATTCGAGGCGGTACAGCGCGTCCTGGGCGGCGGTCCGGGCGGCGCGGATCTGCCGTTCGGTGACCGGTCGCGGGGTGAGGGAGCCGATCCGGGCGACCGGCTCGCCGGCGCCGTCGGTGAAGGTCAGGGTGTGGGCGGCGTCGCCGGCCGGGGTGATCCGTACGCGCAGGGCCGTCGCGCCGGTCGCGTACACCTCGAAGTCCTGCCAGGTTCCGGCCAGTTCGCCGTCCGGGGCGACCAGGCGCAGGGCGCGGTCGACGAAGGCGGGGTGCAGGGCGTAGTGGGCGGCGTCCTCGCGCTCCCGGGGCGTGAGTTCGATCTCCGCGAGGAGGCCGGTGCCGGTCGCCCAGGCCGCGCGGACGCCCTCGGGCGCGGGGATCGGGTCCGCGTCGTCGGCCGGCCCGGCCGTCCCGGTCGGCACGGCCGTCCCGGGTCCCGCGGCGCCCGTCGGGGCCGTCGGGAAGGAGTCCTGGGGAAACGTTCCCTCCGTGAGCGTGCCCTCGGCGTGCCGGGTCCAGACGGTGCCCGGCAGGTCGTCGTCGGGACGGGTGTGGACGGTCACCCGGCGGACGCCGGACCCGTCGGGCGCGGTGACGGCGACCTGGATCCGGGACGCGCCGTCCCGGGGCAGCACCGGCGGGGTGCCCACCGTCAGCTCGGCGACCCGCTCGGTGCCCGCGGCGGCACCGGCCTGCCGTACCAGCTCGGCGAGCGCCGCCGGGGACAGCAGCCCGGTCTCCTCCCAGGAGGGGGCCCCGGCGGTCAGCCGGCCGGTCAGCAGGACCTGGCCGGAGTCGGCGTGGTCCACGACCGCGCCGAGCAGCGGGTGGCGCAGTGCGGCGAGTCCGGCCGCTCCGACGTCGGCCCGGGCCGCCCGGCCCGGCTCGCGGAGCCAGTACCGCTCGCGCTGGAAGGCGTAGGTCGGCAGGGGGACCCGGCGCGCGCCGGCGCCCGAGTCGGAGCCGGCGCCGGAGATCACCCGGTCCCAGGCCACGGACGCGGCGCCGGAGGCGTGGAGCCCGGCGACCGCCGCGAGCAGCGTGCGGGGCTCCTCCCGGCCCCGGCGGACCGCCGGCACCAGGACGGCGGAGGAGCCGAGGCAGTCGCGGCCCATCGCCGTGAGCACGGCGTCCGGGCCGATCTCCAGGTAGGAGGTGGCCCCCAGCCGCTCCAGCGTGCGCATGCCGTGCAGGAAGAGGACCGCCTCGCGGGCGTGCCGCACCCAGTGGCCGGGGGTGGCGATCTCCGCCGGACCGGCGAGGTCCCCGGTCAGGTTGGAGACGACGGCGATCCGGGGCTGCCGGTAGGCGAGGCTCTCCGCGACCTCGCGGAACCCGGCGAGCATCGGCTCCATCAGCGGTGAGTGGAAGGCGTGGCTGACCTGGAGGCGCTTGGTCTTGCGGCCCTGTCGCCGCCAGTGCTCGCCGACGGCGAGGACCGCGTCGGTCTCGCCGGCGACCACGGTCGACGCGGGTCCGTTGACCGCGGCCACGGCGACGTCCCGGGCGTCGCCCAGGGCGTCGCGCACCTCCTCCTCCGACGCCTGGACGGAGACCATGGCGCCGCCCTCGGGCAGCGCCTGCATGAGCCGGCCGCGGGCCTCGACGAGCCGGGCGGCGTCGGGCAGGGTCAGGACTCCGGCGACGTGCGCGGCGGCCAGCTCGCCGATGGAGTGGCCGAGGAGCAGGTCGGGCGTGACGCCCCAGTGCTCCAGGAGCCGGAAGAGGGCGACCTCGTGGGCGAAGAGCGCGGGCTGGGTGTACTCGGTGCGGTCGAGGAGGCCGGCGTCGGCCGGGTCGGTGGAGTGGGCCAGCTCCCGCAGGGAGCGGCCGAGCAGCGGGTCGAGCTGGGCGCACACCTCGTCGTAGGCGGCGGCGAAGACCGGCTGCGCCGCGTACAGCTCGCGTCCCATGCCGGGGCGCTGGCTGCCCTGTCCGGTGAACAGGAGGGCGAGCTTGCCGCCCGCGCCGGTCCCGTCGGACCGGCGGGCCTCTCCGCGGACGAGGTGCGCGGCCCGGCGGCCGCCGGCCAGGTCGCTCAGAGCCGTCTCCAGGTCCGCCCGGTCGGCGGCGAGGAGCACGGCCCGGTGCTCGAAGTGGGTCCGGCCCACGGCCAGGGAGTGGGCGAGGTCGGCCACGGGCAGCCAGGGGCGCCCGGCCAGGGAGGCGCGCAGCAGCTCGGCCTGGTCCCGCAGGGCGGTCTCGGTCCGGCCGGAGACGAGGAACGGCAGCGGCCCGTCGGCGGCGGTGCCGCTCCCGGCCGCGGGCTCCCGGTCGG
Source organism: Streptomyces sp. NPDC014656 (assembly GCF_043084305.1). Lineage (NCBI taxonomy): Bacteria > Bacillati > Actinomycetota > Actinomycetes > Kitasatosporales > Streptomycetaceae > Streptomyces > Streptomyces sp. NPDC014656. The sequence continues at coordinate 32,438 of NZ_JBIBZN010000029.1, read as the reverse complement.
GCCAGTCGGACAGCACGAGGTGGCAGTTGGTGCCCCCCATGCCGAAGGAGCTCACCCCGGCGATCACCGGGCCGCCGTCGCGGTCCAGGGCCGTCGGAGCGGTGTTGACGGCGATGCGGAGCTCGTCGAACGGGATGCGCGGGTTGGGGGTCGTGTGGTTGAGGCTGGGGACGAGTTCGCCCTCGCGCAGGCAGAGCACGGACTTGATGAGTCCCGCGATGCCCGCGGCGCCTTCGAGGTGACCGATGTTGGTCTTGACCGAGCCCACCCGCAGGGGCGCGCCGGCGGGCCGGCCGGCGCCCAGCACCGCGCCCAGGGCCTTGGCCTCGACCGGGTCGCCGACCGGGGTGCCGGTGCCGTGCAGCTCGACGAAGGCCGCCTCGGCGGGGTCCACGTGCGCCCGGGCGTAGGCGCTGCGCAGGACCTCCTCCTGTGCCTCCGGGCGCGGCGCCGTCAGGGTCAGGCCGCCGCCGTCGTTGTTGACGGCGCCGCCGCGGATGACGGCGTACACGCGGTCGCCGTCGGCGAGCGCGCGGTCCAGCGGCTTGAGGACGACCAGGCCGCCGCCCTCGCCGCGTACGTAACCGTTGGCGCGCGCGTCGAAGGTGTAGGCCCGGCCGTCCGGGGAGAGCGCCCCGAACTCCTCGGCCAGGGTGAAGCCCTCCGGCGTGAGGTTGAGGCTCACGCCGCCCGCGAGGGCCACGGACGCCTGTCCGCTCAGCAGGGTCTCGCAGGCGCTGTGCACGGCGACGAGCGACGAGGACTGGCCCGTGTCCACGACCACGCTCGGGCCGCGCAGCCCGAGCGCGTACGAGACGCGGTTGGCGATGACGCCGCGGCTGAGGCCCGTGATGCTGGTGTGGTTGATGCCCTCCGCGCCCCGCTCGTGCGCCAGCTTGGCGTAGTCGTCCCAGATGGCGCCCATGTACACGGCGGTACGGCTGTCCGCCAGCGTGGCCGGGACGATGCCCGCGTCCTCCAGCGCCTCCCAGGCCAGCTCCAGGGCCAGCCGCTGCTGCGGGTCCATGCCCGCCGCCTCGCGCGGTGAGATCCCGAAGAACTCCGGGTCGAAGCGGTCCACCCGGTCGAGGTAACCGGCCGGCACCCTGCCTTCCGCGGCGAGTTCCGAGCGCTCCGCGGGAGGCTGCGAGAGCGCCTCGCGGCCCTCCCTCAGGAGCTTCCAGAAGGAGTCGACGTCGGGTGCGCCGGGAAAGCGGCAGGACATTCCGACAATGGCTATGCCGTCGACGGGAACGCCCTGCTGATCGGTCGTTCCGCCCCCGGATTCGATGGGCATTTTCTTCCTTCCGGATGTGGATTGCGCGAGGGGATGGTGAAACGCGACAGAACCTGGAACGCGGACGCGCCGCAGAAGCGCGGGCCGCCGAGAGAGCGCGGGGTGCCGCGGAAAGGGAGGACGCATGGCGGGAATTCGGATTCCTCGGCTCAGCGGTAGGTGTAGAACCCCCGGCCGCTCTTCTTTCCGAGCAGTCCGCACTCGACCATGCGCAGCAGCAGCGGCGGCGGGGCGAAGAGGGGTTCCTTGGTCTCCTCGTACATCGCCCGGGCGATGGCGACCGTGGTGTCGAGGCCGATCAGGTCGGCGAGCTTGAGCGGGCCGAGCGGGTGCGAACAGCCCAGCTCCATGCCGCTGTCGACCATGTCGACCGTCGCGACGCCCGTGTCGACCATGCGGATCGCGGAGAGCAGATAGGGGAAGAGCAGGGCGTTGACCACGAAGCCGGCGCGGTCGGGGGTGTGGATCACGTGCTTGCCGAGGCCCTCGGTGACGAACGCCTCGGCCCGCGCGACGGTCCGCCCGTCGGTGAGGACCGAGCCCACCAGCTCCACCAGCGGGAGCACCGGCACCGGGTTGAAGAAGTGGATGCCGAGCACCTGGCCGGGGCGCTGGGTGACCCGGGCGAGCCGGGCGACGGACAGCGACGAGGTGTTGGTGGCGAGGATCGCCTCGGGGTCCTCGACGACCTTGTCGAGGGTGGCGAACACCTCGTGCTTGGCCGTCTCCTCCTCGGCGACGGACTCCACCACCAGCTGCCGGTCGGCGAGGTCGGCGAGGTCGGTGGTGAAGGTGATGCGGGCGAGGGCGGCGTCCCGCGCCTCCTCGTCGGTCTTCCCCTTGGCCAGGGCCCGGTCGAGCGAGCCCGTGATCCGCCGCAGTCCCGCCGCGGCGGATTCCCGGGAGCGGACCGCGATCCGTACGTCGTGCCCGGCCCGGGCGCACAGCTCGGCGATCCCGGCGCCCATGGTGCCGGCGCCCACGACGCCCACGCGCTCCACGGTGGTGGCGCTCATGCCGTCACCGCCCAGCGCAGCAGGGTGGTGCCCATCGCCATGCCGCCGCCGAACCCGGCCATCAGGACCAGGTCTCCGTCGCGCAGCGCACCCGACCGGTTCGCGTCGTCGAGGGCGACCGGCACCGAGGCGCTGCCGACGTTGCCGTACCGCTCCAGGGTGCGGTGGGTGTGGGCGCCCTGGAGGCCGGTGGTCGCGACCAGGTCGGTCAGCATGACCCCGTTGGCCTGGTGGGGCACGAAGTGGTGGACGTCGGCCATCTCGAAGCCGGCCCGCTCGACGAGGCCGCGCAGCGCCCCCGGCACGTTCTCGGCCACGAAGTCCCGCACGCCGCGGCCGTTCATCTTGAAGTGGTGGCCGCCGTCCGCGACCGTCTCCGCCGAGGCCGGCTGCCGGCTGCCGCCCGCCTCGACCCGGATGAGCGCGTGGGCGTCGCCACGGGTGGTGAGTTCGGTGTCCAGGATCCCGTACGGCCGCGGCACGCGCCCGATCACGGCCGCGCCCGCGCCGTCCGCGAAGAGCACGGCGGTGCGGCGGTCGGCGAGGTCGAGGATCCGGGAGTACGTGTCCGCCGCCACCACGAGCACGACGGCGTCGGGGTTCAGCTGGACCAGGCCCCGGGCCATCTCCAGGGCGAAGACGAAGCCGCTGCACACGACGTTGACGTCGAAGCAGGCGGCGCCGTACGCGCCCAGCAGGTCCTGCACCAGGGCCGACGTGGGCGGCTGGGGGTGGTCGCCCGTGGAGGTGGAGACGATGAGGTGGTCGACCCGTTCCGGCGGGACGCCGGCCTGGTCGAGGGCCCTGCGCGCGGCGTGGGCGGCGAGGTCCGAGGTGGCCTCGTCCGGGGCGGCGTAGCGCCGGGACGAGATCTGCGTCTTGCGCTCGATCCACTCGGCCGTCACACCGGCCCGGAGCGCGACCTCCTCGTTGCTGATGACGTCCTTGGGCAGGTAGGAGCCGGTGCCCAGGATGCCGACGGCGGTCTGTGCCATGTCTGCTCCTTCTTCGCTTCGCTGGGGGGTGAGCGCTCAGCCGGCGAGAGCCGCGGCGGGGGCGTCGTCGACCGTGCGGAAGGGGTTCAGGCGCTGTGCGCCGATGCGTTCGCGCAGGGCGGGGTCGGTGACGCCGAGTCCGCTCCGGGGGGCGAGGGCGAGGATGCCGACCTTGCCGGTGTGCCGGTTGGTCTGGACGAGGCGGGCCGCCTCGGCGACGTCCTGGAGGGGGTGGACCTCGGAGAGGACCGGCGAGATCATCCCGAGCTGGAAGAGCCGGTTGCACTCCCACTGTTCCTGCAGGTTGGCCGCGTGGCTGCCGATGATCCGCTTGAGGTTCATCCACAGGTAGCGGTTGTCGAACTGGTGCTGGTAGCCGGTGCTCGACCCGCAGGTGACCACCGTGCCGCCGCGGCGCACCACGAAGACGGAGATGCCGAAGGTCGCCTGTCCGATGAAGTCGAACACCACGTGCGGGTCCTCGCCGACCTCCTGGCGGATGACGCGGCCCAGGCGCTTGCCCAGTTCCACGGTCCGCTCGGGGGTCAGCGGCCCGCTGCCGTCGAGGCCGATGTCGGCGCGGTTGATGACGACGTCGCAGCCGAGCTCGCGCAGGAGCCGGGCCTTCTCCTCGGAGCTGACGACGCCGATCGGGATGCCGCCCGCGTTCTTGACGAGCTGGACCGCGAAGCCGCCCAGGCCGCCGGTGGCCCCCCAGATGAGGACGATGTCGCCCTGCTTGATCCGGGCGCCGCGGTCGCTGACCAGCATCCGGTAGGAGGTGGCGGCGGTGAGCATGGTGCTGGCCGACTCCTCCCAGGTCAGGTGGGTCGGCTTGGCGAGCAGCTGGCTCGCCCGCACCACCGTGTAGTGGGCCAGGCCGCCGAAGTTGGTCTCGTAGCCCCAGATCCGCTGCTCGCTGCCGAGCATGCCGTCGGCGTGGGTGGCCGGCTGCTGGTCGTCGACCTGCACGCAGCTGGCGACCACGTGGTCGCCGACCTTCCAGCGCCGTACGCCCGCCCCGGTCCTGACGATGACGCCGGAGGCGTCGGAGCCGAGCACGTGGTACGGCCGGTCGTGCCGTGCCGCCCAGCCGCCCTGCCGTCCCAGGCGCTCCAGGAAGCCGAAGGTGGACACCGGCTCGAAGGTCGCCGACCAGACGGTGTTGTAGTTGATGGAGCTGGCCATGACCGCCACCAGGACCTCGTCCGGCGCCAGTTCGGGCATCGGGACGTGCCCGACCCGCAGCGACTTGCGCACGTCCTTGTCCTCGACGCCGCGGAACATGTCCACGTCCTCGATCCGGGTGTGCGTGGCGAGGTAGGTCTCGGGGAGTTCCGTCCGCTCCAGCTGTTCGGGAGCGGCTCCACCGATCAGAGCTTCTGCCAATGAGTCCATGACAATCCTTCAGTGATCAAAAGCGCCGGGCAAAGGGGGCGGGGATCGGATCCGGGCGGACAGGGCGGGCGCCGTGCGTCCGCGCGTCGGTGGGCGGAGTGGCGAGGGAATCGGGGACTCTTCGGTCTCCCGGGCACGGCCTGTCGATTTCCCGCAGGAAGAACGTTACGAAGCGGGTTACGGGCCACCAACCCTTATCGGCCCCTACTGCCACCCCAGTTGATCGCTGAGGGTCAGACTCGGGGCAGGGGTGGGCCGGCGGGCCGCCGCCCGCAGAAACGAGCGCGGCAGACCGGCGATACGCCGGTCTGCCGCGCTCGGGACCGCTCGTTCGTCAGGCGCGCAGGTCCTTCAGCGCCCGGCCGAGCCGCTCGGCACCGGCGTCGCCGAGGGCGCCCGCGTCGGCGCGGGCCGCGGTGACGAGTTCCCCCACGGGCAGCGCCGGGACCTCGTAGGGGAAGGGCGCGGAGGTGCGCACCACCCACGCGAGCGCGGACTCGGACATCGTCCGGTGCCAGGTCGTCAGCGCTTCGAGCGCGGACAGGGCGTCGGGCACCCGGTCGATGTCGGTGGCGTCCTCGCTGCCCTCCTCCGGTCCTGCCCAGTGCCGGCAGATGACCCAGTAGGACTCGGGGGGCTCGGCGCCGGCCGCGGGCTGGGTCCGGGGAAGCCGGCCGGTCGTGGTGGTGTGCTGCATGGCTGCCTCTCGTTGCTGTTCGGTGCGGGGTCGAAGGAGCGGACGCGGGACGGGGGACGGGGCGGACGGCCCGGTACCGGGGAGCACGGGCCAGTCGTGGGCGGCCGCGTGGGCCAGGAGCACGGCGTTCGAGCCGACGACCACCGGGTGGCCGACGAGGGCGAGCATGTCCAGGTCGCTGTCGTGGTCCCCGTAGGCGAAGCAGTCGTCGGGTTCGAGGCCGAGACGCCGCATGGTCGCGGCCACGCCCGCGCCCTTGGCCGCGCCGATCATCGGGCGCTCCACCTCCCCGGTCAGCAGCCCCCGGGAGTCGACCGCCAGCCGGGTCGACAGGACGTGGTCCGCCCCGACCTCCCGGGTGATCGGTTCGAGCAGGGCGTCGCACGAACCGGACACGAGCACCACGCTGTCTCCGGCGGCGTGGTGCCGGTCGAGTGCGCGGCGCACCTCGGGGACGAAGGCGTCGGGCCGCTGCCGGTAGCCACGCCACCAGGCCCGGCCCGTGGCCAGCAGGTGGGCGTGGGGCACGCCGGCGAACCGCTCGAAGTACGTGCGGTTGAGGGTCGCGCGGTCGACTCCCGACGCCGCCAGCGCGCGCAGACGGGTGCGCTCCGCCCGGAACGCGCAGCCGTCGTCGCCTTGCGTTCCGAGCCAGTGGCGTAAGAAGTCGAGCATGCTCTTGGCCGTGATCAGGGTCTCGTCGACGTCGAAGAAAGCGGCGCGGCGGGGCGGCATGGAGACGGTTCCTCTCAGGGAAAATACCTTCTCGCAGGTATCTTCAGGGATGCGACCCCTGGGCAGGGCGTGACCGGCGGACCCGCCCCGAGGGCGGGCACGCCGGTCACACAGGGGTACGGCGGGGGGTTCCGTGCGCGGAAGGGCCGGCGCACGGCGGGGATTCGGCACGCGGCGGGGTCCGGCGCGCGCCGGGGATTCAGCGCGCGGCGGGGACCTGGCGCGGCGCGGGGACGTGGTGCGGTGCGGGGACCTGGTGCGGCGCGGGGACCTGGTGCGGCGCGGGGACCTGGTGCGGCGCGGGCGCCCATGCCCGGGCATAGCCCGCCGCGGCCGTGTCGAAGCGGAGCATCGCGTGCTCCGAGGCCGTCCGGATGTCCCGCCACCGCCGCTGGACCGGGCCGTCGAAACGCAGCGCGCGCGATCCGCCCGCCGCCATCAGCCGCTCGGAGGAGGCCACGCACCACTCCGTGGCGGCGACGGCGTCCCGGATGACCTCGGCGGTCGTCCGCGGCTCGACCTCGCAGGTGTCGGCGCGCAGGGCCGCCTCGGTCAACAGCAGTTCAGCGGCCCGGAGTTCGGCCGACGTCCGGCTGAGGGCGGCGGCCGCCCGCGGGCTCTCGATCCGGGCCGTCCCGTCCGGCTCCCGCGCGGTGCCGACCTCCCGGGTCCAGGCGTCGAGCATGCCGCGCGCCGCGCCGAGCACCGGCGCGGCGAACATCAGGGCCGCGACCAGGGGGAAGGGGACGCTGTGGCAGCGCGCTCCGTCCGCGGCGGGCGCGGACGAGAGCAGCCGGTCCTGGGCGACCGAGCGGTGGTCCGGCACGAACACCCCGTCGAGCGACACGGTGTTGCTGCCCGTGCCCCGCATCCCCAGGGGGTCCCAGGTCTCCTCCACGTCGCACTGGCCGGCCGGCACCAGGAAGAGCCGGACCTTCCGGCCCTCCGGCGCCGGGACCCACGCCGAGACGAGCACGAAGTCCGCGTGCTCCACCGCGCTCACGTTGGGCCAGCGCCCGGTCAGCAGGTGACCGTCCGCGAGCGGCTCGGCCTCCTGCGTCGGGGCCGCCACCCCCGCCGCGATGAGGGTGTCCGGGGAGGTGCCCCAGAGTTCGCGCCGCGCCCGTTCCGGAAGGTACGCGGCGAGCCGGCCGTGCGCCGCGAAGAGCATGCCGCACCAGGCGGCCGAGGCGCAGGACGCGCCCAGTTCGCCCACCGCGGCGACCAGCGGGGCGAAACCCCCCGCCGAGCCGCCGTGGGCGGAAGGGACGAAGTGGCGGCCGAAGCCCGCCCGCACCAGCGCGGACACCACCTCGGGCGCGAGTCTGCCCGCCCGGTCGGCGAAATCCGCTCCGCGTTCCGCCGCGCGCACGGAAGCGGTCACGTCGATGGGGGCGGGGTCCGCGAGCGGGCGCACGGCCCGCAGCGTCCTCATCGCGCACCCGAAGCCCGGAGGGCGACCCGCCCGGCGGCGGCGGGCGGCGGCGCGGACGCCCAGACCACGTGGCCCGCGGCGGCGACCCTGCCGTCCTGCACCGCGGACACGTCGAACCGGACGTGGCCCCCGGGCTGTCCGTCGATCACCCGCCGGGTCCTGATGGCGACGGGGGCGTCCAGTTCGCAGTAGGACGCGAAGTCGGTGACGGTCCTCGCCATCGCCCACGTCCCCGGCCCGGCGGCCGCGCGGCTGGCCTGCCGGAACGCCTCCAGCAGCAGCACGCCCGGCACGTGGTCGCTCGGGTGGTCGAAGAAGACGGGGTGCGAGGTGTCCACGCGGAGCCACCACAGGCGCGTGTCGCTGAACATGGACGCCATCGTGAGGTCCTCGGAGAGCAGCACGTCCGCGGGCCGCGTCCTGCCCACGCGTGCGGGGTGCAGCGGTCGCCCGACCACGTGCCGCACCCGTTCGGGCGTCCTGCTCGACGGCGTGCGCAAGCGCCGGTAGAGCCGGGGAGCCAGGGTCTTCCAGGAGACGCCGCCCTCGGCGTACACGACCGTGCCGTCGGTGATCCGTCCGTGCAGGGAAAGGACGGTGCGCGACGCGCTCCGGGGCCGGCCCTCGCTGACGGTGACGTCGAGCACGAGGAGGCCGGACGTCGATCCGGCCCCGTCCGGGGCGCGCACGTCGAGCTCGATCCCGTCGAAGACGAAGGGGTGGTCGAGCGGGATCCCGTAGAACTCGTGCGTCAGATAGATGGCGGCCTGCCTCAGCGCCTCCATGAAGAAGGAGGGATCGCTCCGACCAGCGGGAACGGGGTGGTAGAGCACGTGCCCCCGCGGCCGCTCGACCGCCAGTCGGAACCGGCCGGGCGCGATCCTCACCGCGTCGGTCAGCAGCACCTCCGACGAGGCGGCTTTGTGAACCATGCGCTGGATGTTACGTGCGCGCAACTCAGGATGTACTGTGCTGCTCTTGGCAGTTGTAGGTAATTCACCAAAACCCATGTCCCCCGACCCCCATCGCAGTACTGAGAGCGTGCTCCGTGCACGCCTCAACCCTTGCTGTGACCACGAAAAAATATACCTTCGCGAAGGTATTAGGCAAGGCCCGACCCAGCTGACGACCCCGCGCCCGCCTGGCGCGCACCCTATGTACCGGAAAGGCGCGATCCCCCAGATGCCCCCCTCATCTCCCTCCGGCTCCGGCGAACCGCGAACCCTCAAGCAGGACCGGGCCTATCGCACCCGTCGCCATGTGCTGCGTGCCGCGGCCGAGATGTTCGCCGAGCTCGGTTACACGAACACCTCCATCACCGGCATCGCCGAACACATCGGCATGACCAAGGGAGCCGTGTACTTCCACTACAAGAACAAGGACGCGATGGCGGTCGAAGTCGTGCAGGACGCCTACCGGATCTGGGGCGTCCTGACGGAGGAGGTCACGGCGGAGAGCCAGGACCCCGCCACCTCGATCATGACCCTGCTCGACCGGACCGTGCAGACCTTCCTGGACGACGTCATCGTCCAGGCGGGGTCCCGGCTGCAGGCCGAACGCTCCCTGATCGACGCCCGGCTCCCCGAGCCGTACGTCGGCTGGACGAACCGGCTGACCCAGCTGTTCGAGCAGGCCGCGGAAGCCGGCGACCTCAGGCCGGGCGTCACTCCCCGCGCCGCCGCCACCGCCGTCGTCGCCGCGGTCTTCGGAATGCAGCACATCTCCGATGTCCTGCACCAGCGCCAGGACCTGGCGGAGCGGTGGGCCGAGCTCCGCACGGTGCTCGTGGAGACCCTCCTGACCCCTCGCTGACCCCGAGCCCCCCACCCGCCCCGGGCCGGGGCACCGGGGTGGAACCCCCTGCCCGGCGCGCCCCGGTGGGCGGCCGCGACCCCTCCGCCGGGCGGCGGAACCGCGCCGCCGGCCCCCGCCCGGGGGCGCCGCCCGGGCTCAGGCGAGGCGCTTCTCGATCCAGTCCGCCGCCGTGCGGCGGAACAGGCGGCGGCTGTCGGCGCGGCGGAAGTCGTGGCCCTCGCCGTGGAGGAGGAGGAGTTCGGCCTCGTGGCCGCGCTCCCGGGCGGCGCGCACGATCTGCTCGGACTCGCGCGGCGGGACGTTGGTGTCGTGGGCACCGTGGACGGCGAGCAGGGGGACGCTCAGCGCGTCGACGCGGCTCATGGGCGAGAGGGCGCGCAGCAGCGCCCGGTCGCGTTCGGGATGGCCGTACTTGTGGGCCGCCGACTCGGCCAGCCAGGGTTCCGTCGTGGCGAAGAAGGTCGTGAGGTCGGACATGCCGCAGACGGTGACGCCGGTGCGGAAGAGCCCGGGGTGCCAGACGAGCGAGGCGAGCGTCAGGTAGCCGCCGTACGAGTGGCCCATGACGGCCAGGCGCCCGATGTCGGCCAGGCCGGCCTCGACAGCGTGCGCGACGCAGTCGGCGACGTCGTCGATGGCGGCGAAGCGCCCCTCGCCGAGGTCCGCGTCGCGGAAGGTGCGGCCCCAGCCGGAGGAGCCGCGGACGTCGGGGGCGAAGACGTCCAGGCCGCGGCCGGCCAGCTCGTGGTACAGCGGGTCGAAGACCGGGCGTTCCTGCTCCTCGGGGCCGCCGTGCAGGTGGACCACGCAGGGCGCGGGTTCACCGGGGGCGCGGCCGGGGGCGCGGTGGTACCAGCCGCCCAGACGCAGCCCGTCACGGGCCTTCGGCCGCATCGGGGCCGGGCGCACCGGCGCGGGGCCCGGCGGGACCGTGTCGGCGTCCCGCGCGGTCCACGGGGCGCGCAGCGCGGTCGAGGCGTCGGCCAGGTGCCAGACCCCGGGGCGGCGCTGCGATCCGGCCAGGGCGGCCACGAGGCCGTGCGGGCCGGCGGCGGCGACCCGGGTGACGACCTCGTGGTCGAGCTCCACCGTCCGGGGCGGGACCGGCACCGCCCCCGGCCCGGGCAGGGCGAGGGTCTCCAGCTCGCTGATCCCGCCGGCGTTCCAGACGAGGGCGGCGCGGCGCCCGTTCTCGACGGACGCGAACAGTTCCAGGTCGTGGGCGGCCCTCCGGGCGATCTCGCGCAGACCGGTCCGTCGCCCGTCCCCGTCCAGGTCGAGGGCGAGCAGGGCCGCGAACTCGGCGCCGTGGTCGCTGCGCAGCCACACCGTGCGGGCGTCGGCCGAGAAGCGGCCGATCCACGGGTCGCCGTCGGCGACCGGGAGCGTGCAGGCGGCGGCCCGGTCGGCGACGCGGACCACGACCGCCTCGCGCCCGCCGCGCGGCCCGCGCCGCAGCAGCGCGAGCCGGCCGTCGCGGCTGACGTCGCAGACGCGCAGGGTGGCCGCCTCGGACTCGTCGGCGAGCAGGACCGGCGGGCGGGTCCCGTCGGGGTCGACCAGGTAGGCGGTGAGGCGGTCGCGCACGAGGCCCCGGCCGTCGCCCGTGACCGGGCGGCCGTCCGCGCCGAGGAGGGTGGCGGGTCCGTCGCGGTCCGCGCCGCCCGGCGACCGCTCCGGGCGCCTCACCGGGTCGCCCGCCTCGTCGACGGGCTCGGCGACGGTGACGGCCAGCGCCGAACCGTCGCCGACCCAGCACCCCAGGTAGGCGGAGGTGCCGGGCTGCGCCCCGGCGAGCACCCTGCGGTCCGAGCCGTCGGGGCGGACGCACAGGACGCGGGTGTGTCCGCTGCCGCCGGGGGCGACGGTGTACGCGATCCACCGCCCGTCCGGCGACCAGGCGACCTCCGTGACGGGGTCGGGCGTGGTGTCGAGCGGCCGCGCCCGGTCGCCGTCGGCCGGTCCGACCCACAGCTGCGGCGAGCCGCCCCGGTCGCAGACGAACGCGACGCGTTCGCCACCCGGGTCGGCGGAGGGGTACCAGCAGGCGTGCGCCGCCTGGAGCGGCGGGGTGTCGTGGCGCCCGGCCCCGGCGGGCAGGGGCCGCGCCGCGGGCGCGCCCGGCCGGTGTTCTCCGATCAGTCGATTCCGTGCGTCTGCAGCCATATCTCCAGCAACGCTACCTGCCACAGGGCGTTCTGCCCGCGGTGGGCGCGGTGGTCGTCGGGAGCCTCCAGGAGGGAGGCGACGTACTCCTCGCGGAACAGCCCGCGGGAGCGGGCGGCGGGCGCGGCCAGGGCGTCCCGGACGCGCTCCATGACGGGCGGGGCGAGGTGGTGGATGGCGGGCACGGGGAAGTACCCCTTGGGGCGGTCGACCACGTGGCGCGGGAGGACCGTCCGCCCGATGTCCTTGAGGACGCCCTTGCCGCCCTGGGAGAGCTTCAGTGCGGGCGGGCAGGCGGCCGCCAGTTCGACGAGTTCGTGGTCGAGGAAGGGCACCCGGGCCTCCAGGCCCCAGTCCATGGTCATGTTGTCGACCCGCTTCACGGGGTCGTCGACGAGCATCACGTGGGTCTCGGTGCGCAGTCCCGCGTCGATCGCCGTCTCGGCGCCCGGTGCGGCCATGTGGGCCTCGACGTACTCCCGGGACACGTCGCGGAGCGGCAGCATGTGCGGCTGGAGGATCTTCTCCAGGTCCGCGTGGGTGCGGTCGAAGTACACCTCGGCGTACCGGTCGGGCTCCTGGGCGCGCGGGACCCCCGCGAGCTCCTGGTGCCAGCGGTAGCCGGCGAAGACCTCGTCGGCGCCCTGGCCGCTCTGGACGACGCTGACCTCCTTCGCGACCAGCTCCGAGAGGAGGTGGAAGGCGACGACGTCGTGGCTCGTCATGGGTTCGCTCATGGCGGCGACCGCCGCGTCCAGCGCGGTGGAGACCCGGTCGGACGGCACCATCAGCTGGTGGTGGTCGGTCTCGAAGCGCCGGGCGACGAGGTCGGAGTAGAAGAACTCGTCACCCTCCTCGCCGGCCTCCGTCTCGAAGCCGACGCTGAAGGTCGCGAGGTCCGCCTGTCCTTCCTCGGCCAGCAGGGCCACGATCAGGCTGGAGTCCAGGCCGCCGGAGAGGAGCACCCCGACGGGCACGTCGGCCACCATCCGGCGCCGCACCGCGGTGCGGAGCGCGTCGAGCACGGCGTCCCGCCACTCCGGGGCGCCCATGCCGGCGAACTCGGCGCGGCGGGCGTAGGAGGGCTGCCAGTAGGTGTGGTCGGCGTGGGTGCCGTCCGGTTCCACGACGCGGACGGTGGCCGGGGGCAGCTTGCGCACCCCGGCGAGGATCGTGCGCGGCGCGGGGACCGTGGACTGCCAGCTCATGTAGTGGTGGGCCGCGACGGGGTCGAGGGCCGTGTCGACGCCGCCGCCCGCGAGCAGGGCCGGCAGCGTGGAGGCGAAGCGGAGCCGGCCGGGGGTCTCGGCGAGGTAGAGGGGTTTGATGCCGAGCCGGTCACGGACCAGGACGAGCCGGCCGGTGCGGTGCTCCGCCAGCGCGACGGCGAACATGCCGACGAGGCGCGTGACGAAGCCGGTGCCCCACTGGCGGTACGCCTTGAGCACGACCTCGGTGTCCGAGGTGGTGGTGAAGGTGTGCCCGAGTCCCCTGAGCTCTTCCCTGAGGTCCTGGTAGTTGTAGATGCAGCCGTTGAAGGCGCAGGTCAGACCGGCTTCGGTGTCGGTCATGGGCTGGCTGCCGCGGTCGCTCAGGTCGATGATCTTGAGCCGCCGGTGGCCCAGGGCGATGGCGCCCTGGGACCACAGGCCGCGTCCGTCGGGTCCCCTGGCCGCCAGCCGGTCGGCCATGCGTTCCACCGCCGCCAGGTCGGGACGGCTTCCGTCGAACCTCAGCTCACCGGTCAGGCCGCACACGGGACGCCACCTCCCGGGAGGACGGACCGCCCCGTACGGGACGCGGACTCGGCGGCGTGGACGGGCGGGCGGGTACGTTTTCGCATGTGCGTCGCTCCTCGGTGGGACGGTCGGCCGGCCGGCGGGATGCCGGCTGCCGGATTTCGGAAAGACGGAGGTCGGGGTGCCCGCTCCCGTCGGACGGGTTCCACGGGCCGTCGCCCGCGTCGGGCCGGCTCACCGCGCTCCCGCCGCCGCCCGTCCGTCGTGGCGGGCGTGCCGGGTCCGCGCGGCGCGGCGCTCGGGCCGGACGGCGGGGCGGGTCCTCCCGCGCGTGTCCGCGACGAGCTGGTCCACGCCCGCGAGCAGGTCCTCCCGGGCCACCGCGGCCCGCAGCCGTTCGGCCGCGCTCCCCCGCGCGAGGGTCTCCTCCGCCAGGGACCGTACGGTCGCCCAGTCGCCGTGCGCCTCCAGCGCGGGACGCAGCCGGCGGAGCGTTCCGCGCACCACTTCGGGGGCGGGCGCGGGGCGGCGGGTCACCGGGTCGACGAGGTCGCCCTCCAGTCCGGAGCGGGCCGCGCGCCAGGTCGCCGCGCGCAGCCAGGCGTGGTTCCCGTCGCAGCCGGGCTCCCCGGCGTCCATCCGGGCGAGGGCGTCGGCCACGAGCGCGCGGTGGAGCGCGGCGATCAGCACCACCGTCTCCACGCGCGGGCAGGCGTCGCAGACGCGCAGTTCGAGGGTGGGCAGGTGGGCCGAGGGGCGGACGTCGTAATAGATCATGCCGGGGTCGCTGATGACGCCCGAGCCGACGAGCTCGTCCACCACCCGGTCGTACTCCTCCGCGCCGGCGAAACAGCCGGGCGGGCCGGCGGTGGGCCAGCGCTCCCAGACCATGGTGCGCCAGCTGGCGTACCCGGTGTCCGCGCCGAGCCAGTACGGCGAGCTCGCGGACAGCGCGAGGAGGACCGGAAGCCACGGCGCGACGGCGCACATCGCGCGGACCGCCGCGTCCCGGTCGGGCACGTCGGCGTGCACGTGGGCGCCGCAGATCAGCTGCTCGTCCGCGAGCCGCCGGTACTCGCCGGTCATCCGGGCGTAGCGCGGATCGGCGTCCGCGCTCGGGACGGTGCCGAGCCGGGCCAGCGGGGCGGTGCCGGCCGCGACGACGGCCAGGCCCTCGGAGGCGGCCGCGCGGTCCAGCCGCGCGCGGGTGGTGGTCAGGTCGGTGAAGAGTCCGTCGAGGGTCGTGTGCACCCCGCTGTTGGATTCGACCACGGACTGGGGCAGCTCCCCGGTGAAGGTGTCGCCGTAGCGTTCCACGGCGCGCAGCAGCGCGTCGGCGCGCGGCACCAGCCGTCCGCTCTCGACGTCGATCACGTGGAACTCCTCTTCGACCCCGATGCGGACGGTCACCGTGACTCCCTGTGATCGGACGGCCTTCTCGGACCGGGGGCCCCGCCTCCGTGGCGAGGTCCCCTCGTGCTCCACCGACTGCCCCGCCTGGCGCTCCTCATGCCTCCGGCCCCGCCCGGCGGCCGTCCCGGGCCGCTTCCCGGCGACCGGTGCGGGCGCGCCGGGACGCGGCCGGCGGCGGCCTCGCCCCGCTCCCCGACCACCCTCCGTGCCCGGCGCCGGGGTCCGCGGCCGTCCCGCCGGAAAGGAACGCGTGAGCGGGAGGGCGGCGTCGACGGCAGCGACGGCGAGCGGTGGCGGCGGCGAGCGGTGGGGCGTCCCGTACGCGCGGGGCGGAGATCTCGCCCCCCGCGCATCCAGGCGCGCACCGGCGGCCGAAGTCACACGTACGCCCCATAGCCACCCGTACGTCCATCGCTTCGCCGGAGGTCATCGTGCTCGTTCTCGTCGGATTGCTCGTCGTCGCCGTCCTGATCGGCGCGTTCGTCCTCGGGACCAGGGTCCGCGACGGGGAGGCCCCGCCGCCGGACCCCGCCTCGCATCCGCTGCGGCCCCCCACCGACCGTCTGCCGGGGGAGACGTCCGCGTACCGGAGGCCCTCCGAGGTTCCCCGGACCGACTGGGCGCACCGGCTGCGGCCGCACCAGCTCGGAGCCGCTACGGAGGCGTCGCCCGTGCCGCCCCGGGAATGACCGGCACCTGTCGGGGGCGGATCCGGCGCGGGCCGGGCGGACTCCGCGCCGCGCCGCGTTTGAATGGCATGCAGCGTTGACGAAGCGGGAGGTGGATTGCATGGCCGGCACGAGTCCGGGAATCACCACGGGGGCCCTGGCCCGGCGCCTGGGGGTGTCGCCGACCACCGTCCGCTCCTGGGAGCAGCGCTACGGCATCGGGCCGGCGACCCGCCCGGACGGCAAGCACCGGCGCTGGACCCCCTCCGACGTCGCGATGCTGGAGGAGATGTGCCGCCTCACGGCGTCGGGCATTCCCCCGGCGGAAGCCGCCCGGGCCGCCCGGAGCAACCGCCGGGAACCGTCCGGCGCGGGCGAGGAGTTCCCCGCCCCGGCCCCTCCCGCGTCCGGCCCCTCGCCGGACCACGGACCGGCCGGGGGCGGCGGACTGCCCCTGGGGGACGTGCGCCAGGAGTGCCGGGGTCTGGCCCGGGCGGCGGTCCGGCTGGACGCCCCGGCGATGGAGAGCCTGCTGGAGCAGGCGGTCTCCGACTACGGCATCGTCGCGGCCTGGGAAGAGGTGATGGCCCCCACGCTGCACGCCGTCGGCCGCAAGTGGGAGTCCTCGAGCGACCGTTACGTCGAGGTCGAGCACCTGCTGTCCTGGCAGGTGTCGACCGTCCTCCGCCGCGCCGCCACGGCTTCCGCGGGGAAGCCGATGCCTCCGGTCCTCCTCGCCTGCGTGCCGTCGGAGACCCATACGCTTCCGCTCGAAGCGCTCACCGCGGCCCTGTCCGAGCGGGGCCTCGCGACCCGCATGCTCGGCGGCGCGGTGCCGGCGGAGGCGCTGGACGCGGCGGTGCGCAGGTGCGGTCCCGCCGCGGTCGTCCTGTGGTCCCAGGCGCGTTCGACGGCGAGCCACGCACTGGCCCGTCACGTGGCGGGCGTGACGTTCGGCCTGCGCGGTGCCCGGACCGCGCCGCTGGTGCTGCTGGCGGGCCCCGGCTGGGCGGGCCGGACGCCCGACCCCGGCATGCTGCGCCCCCGGGGGCTGCGCGAGGCCCTCGACTCCCTCTCCCGCGTCTACGGCGAGCCCGTGGCGGAATCGGAGCGCAGGCCCGCCGCCGGGCCGGAACCCCTCGGCGCGGACGGCCCGGCTACGTCGCCGACGGCGGCAGATCGCCCCTGACCACGCTCTTCCCCGAGTGCGCGGGGTCGCCGTCGTAGACCTGCGCGGAGACGTCGAGGAGGGGGTACCCCGCCAGGTCGACGCCGTCGGGCAGGGGAAGGGTGGCCGTGCCGTCGGATCCCAGCACCCCCACGGCGATCAGCTTGGTGTGGGTGCGGTCCATGAGCCACACCTCGTAGTAGCCCGGCGTCGGTGGCAGTCCGCTGACGGACACGGTCACCGCGCGCCTCGTGTCCGCCCCCCGGTGGATCCGCACGGTCCCTTCGGCCGCCGGCGCGGCCACCGGCGCGAGAGGAGCCGTCAGGACGGCGGCCGCCGGCGGCCTGTCCTCGTGCGTCCGCCACCAGGTCGCCGCGCTCCCGGTCAGGAGCCCCGCGACCAGACCCGCCGCGGCGAGGAGCGGGCCGGAGCGGCGCCACCGGCCCCGGCGGGGCGACCGCCCCGGAGCCGGGGGCCCGGACGGCCCGTCCGGGCCCGGGGGACCGTGCCCGGCGTGCCCGTCCCGGGCGGCGGTCACGGGCAGGTCCAGTTCCGCGGAGACGGCGTCCCACACCCCTGCCGGAGGCGGCACGAGAAGGTCTTCGATGGTGGCCGAACGGGCGCTCTCGACGACCCGCCGCAGCTGCCGGAGCTCTCCGGCGCACTCTCCGCAGACCCGCAGGTGGGCCCGCTGCCGCGCGTCGGGCGGGCTGGAGGGCCGCAGGGCGAGTTCGGTCAGATCGTCGGCACTGAGATGTTCTGCCATGGTCACATCACTCGGGCAGGACGGGCGGGCGGGCGCGGTCATGTCGTTCCGGGAGAGGGCCGGAAGGGGTCGGCGGGAATCGGCCCCGCGGGTGTCCGGCGCGGGTCCCGGCGTCCGCGCGGGCGGGCTGGCGGAGCTGCGGGCGGTCAGCCCTCCGCCGGGAGGGGCACCGCGGTGACGACGAGGTTGCGCAGGTATCCGCCCCCGTCCGGGTCGTACGGTGGCGCACAGGTGATCAGCGTGAGGACGGGTGGGCCCGATCGGGCGAAGGCGGATGCCGGAAGTTCGCTCTTGTCGACTGTCGCGCGGGAGGCGACGCGGTAGGAGACGGGAGGCGCGCCGTCGCGCCGGACCAGGACGGCGTCACCGGCGCGGACGTCGGCGAGGGCGGCGAATTCGCCCAGGTCCCCCGAGCGGGAGTCGACGTGCCCCATCAGCACGGCCGAGCCGGAGCGTCCTCCCGGGGCGGGGCCGAAGCGGTACCAGCCGGCCCGTCCGGGGTCGGCGGGAACCTGAGCGCCTCCGTACCGGTCGACTCCGACCGGCACGACCGGGGCGTCCAGGCCGACGCGCGGGATCTCGACGCTCCGCGGGGGTGCCGGCCGGCCGGACGGTTCGCCGGCCCGGGCGGGCGCGCGGGAGGGCGGGGCGGGGGGATGCTCCGGGGGCGGTCCCGCCCACGTCCCGGACGCGGAGGGAGGCGTCCGGGCGTGGAAGTCCGGGCCGGCCGGAGGGACATCCGGAGCGGACGGCCGGAGCGCCGCTCCGACCACCAGGGCCACCGCTCCGGAGACGGCCAGCACGACGGCTGTGATGCCGTCCGCCGGCCGTCCGCGGCGCGGCGTGGCCCCGCGTGATTCAGGCACGGGACCGCGCCGCCGCCCGACGGGCGGTGAGGGTGCCGGCGAGCGCGAGCAGTCCGGCTCCGGCGGTGAGGGCGATCCACGCCCCGGAGTCGTTGGGCTGCCCGAGACCCGCGTCCACCGCGGCGGGCGCGGCGTGCATGCCGGTCAGGGTCTGGACCTTGAGCGCGAGGTTCTTGTCCGCGGCGCTGCCCCAGGCGTAGACGATGTTGGTGGAGCCTTCCTTCAGGTCGAGGTCGGCGGGGCCGATGACGACGTCGTCGCCGCCGGCGAGGACGACGTCGGCCGAGACCGTCCCGGCGGAAAGCTCCGCGGTGTCCTCCTCGGGGTTCACGAGCCCCTTGAAGACGGGCTGGCCTCCTGCCCTGACGTCCACGGCGGGTGCCGCGGCGACGTGGCGCACGGTCAGCCGCGTCTGCCCCGCGGGGATCTTGGAGGTGTCGTTGACGAACGCGTCGAGCCGGGGCTTGCCGTCGGCCGACAGGTGCGCCACCACGGTCGCGTTCGCACCCGCGGGGACCTCCACGGTCTTCTGGATGGCGGGAGTCCCCTTGGGGTCGGCGCCGGCCGGGAAGACCTTGAGGTCGTAGCTCCCCGCGGGGAGCTCCTGGGGTTCGGTGAGGGTGCCCGGCTTGAAGTCCGGGAGGAGTTCGTCGCCGTTGGCGTACACGTCGACGGTCAGTCCGGGTACGGCGTGCAGGACGGACACCATGGCGGTGTCGTCGGCGTCGGAGGCGGAGGCGGGCACGGTGGCGCCCAGGACGAGGGCGCACGTCCCGAGGGTGGCTGCGACGAGGGCGGGGGTCCGGGTGTTCATCGCTGGTTCCTTTCGGACCGCTCACTCCCTGCGAGGGAGCGGATGCCTGTGCTTCGCCGCGACCCCGTGAGCGGGATGCAGGGTTCGGCTCCGGACTTTTCCCTTCCCATTTCGACGCAACATCAATGCGTGTTGTCTGCGTGCATCGATTCGGCGGACGGTGTGGGAGACGGTGCATCCCCGTGCCATAGGAGCAAGCCATGGTCTCCGCCCACCCCTCTTCCCCGGCTCACGGCCACCCGCACGCGCCGCCCGCGGCCCCCGACGGGGCGTCGCCGCGGGCCGACCGCTCGACGGCGCCCGACGCGTCGGAAGCGGAGCTCGCGGCACGGTTCACGAGCGGCGATCCGTCCGCCCTGGCCACCCTGTACCAGCGGAACTCGGCCCTGGTGTACTCCCTCGCCCGCCGTGCGCTCGGCAACGCCCAGGACGCGGAGGACGTCACGCAGCAGGTGTTCATCGCCGCCTGGCGCGGCCGTGCCGGATACCGGGCGGAGCGGGGCGCCCTCGGCAGCTGGCTCGTCGGCATCGCGCGCCACGTCATCCTGGACGCGCGTACGGCACGGACGCGGCGGACCGAGCTGGAGCGCGTGCTGACGGGTCAGCACGCGCAGGCGGTCCGCACCTACAGCAAGGACGAGTGCGAGCAGGCCCTGAACCGCGTCCTCGTCCTCCAGAAGCTCGGTCTCCTCTCCCCCGTCCAACGGCGTCTGGTCGGCATGGCGATCTACGGCGACATGACCCAGGCGCAGATCTCGGAGGAGACCGGCCTCCCGCTCGGTACGGTCAAGAGCCACATCAGGCGCGCCCTGCACTCCCTGAGGCGCTGGATGGAACCCTCCGCCTGAGGCGCCCGCCCCCGCACCGTCAGAACCCCCCTTTCTTCGGCGCGCTCCGCGAGCGCGGGAGCACCCGCGTCAGACGGGTGCCCGCCCGAACGGCTCCGGCGGCGGGCCCTGTTCCGCCTTCCGGCCGCGCGAGGCCACGTCGGCGTAATGGCCCGCGAGGGCCCGGGCCATGGCGGCCGCCGAGTACTCGGTGCGCACGAGACGCCGTGCCCGCCGTGCCATGGCCCCGGCGGTCTCGTCGTCCAGTTCCAGCAGGCGCCGCAGCCCCCGGCCCAGCGCGTGCGAGGACGAGGTGTCCAGGAGCAGGCCGTTGACCCCGTCGTCCAGGTAGTGCGGTACGCCGCCGCGCTCGGGCCCGGCCACGACCATCCCCGCTTCCATGGCCTCCAGGACCGCGAGACCGAACTCCTCCTTCGCGCTCGCGCAGACGTAACGCGCCCGGAACCGGTGGGCGGGGTCGGCCAGCGTCCGTTCGAGCGACCGCACGTCGGCGTTGGAGAGCGCGGGAAGGAGCAGCAGGTGTTCCCGGGCTTCCGGGTGGCCGAGGGTCGCCGCGCGGATCCGGTCGCGTACCAGGGATTCCTGACGGTCCGGCGCACCCGCGCTCCCGCCGACGAGGACCAGGACCGACGCACGGTGGCACCCCGACTCGATCCACGCCCGGACCAGGACGTCCTGCTGCTTCACCGGGTGCAGACGTCCGACGCTCAGCAGCACCGTCCGTCGGGGCTCCCCGGCGGGTCCGGCCTTGCCGGCGATCCCGGCGAGGAGGGATCCGCATCGTTCCGCCGCGTCGGGCGGCGGCTCGTAGGGCGCCACGCCTTCCGGCGGGGCGCTCAGCCTCCGTGTCCCGTGGCCCCGGGCGAGCTGGGGGAAGTGGTGGAGCAGTTCCGCCGTCCCCCCGCGGCCGGCGATTCCCACCACGCGGTCGGCCCGGGCGACCAGGCGGTCGGCGAGGAACACGCGGTGCAGGTCCAGGCGCACGTGGTCGGGATCCGCTTCAGGGCGGTCGAGGAGTTCGCTCATCCGGCGATGGGGGTCGGGGGTCGCGGTGAACACCAGCCCGGCACCGACCCTTCGGGCCGCCTCCGACAGGGCGAGCGAACCGTCGTCGGCGTAGCGCACGTGCAGGACGTCGAGCGGCCGCCCGAGCGCGGACAGCAGCGTGGTGGCCCACCAGGCCAGGGCTTCGCGGTGCTCCCCCATGTCCTGCGGGCCGGCCGGCCGGTCCGTGTCCACCGGAAGCCGCAGGATCCAGTGGCCGGGGCTCCGCCGGCGCAGCAGGACACGGTCCTCTTCGAGATCGGGGCGGCAGGCGGTGACCACGGTGAGCACGCCCGCGATGCCGTCGGTCGAGGCGAGCGCCTCCCCCACGGAGTCGAGGAGGACGCTGAGGCCGCCGCTCGGGCCCTCGCCCGGCCGGTCGAACCGCCCCAGGAGCATGGACTGGGCGACGACCAGCCCGGAGGAGGGCAGGGGAGGCGGGGCCCCTGTGCGCGGCCGGTGGCGCAGGGCTTCCAGCAGGAGGCGCTCGTAGGTGTCCGCGGGCTCCACGGCCCGGAGCCGGTTCTCCGCCCGGCGCCCGTACCGGGCGAGCAGCCGCCATGCCGCGTGCCGCACCCGCCGGGAGCCGGCGCGGGCGAGCCGGAGGACGCCGTCCTCGGGGAGGGGACGGAGGTCGGCGGCGGCCGCGAGGTGCAGCAGCATGGCCGTCGTCTCCGGGTCCCGAGCGGTGCGGAGGCCGGAGCGCAGCGATCTGGCGACCCGGGGGCCTCCGTGGAGCCGTACGACCTCGGGCCACGCCTCGAAGACCGCTCCCCGGGCTCCGTCGCCCCCGGCCACGAGCCGCACGCACTCCTCCGGGCCCGGCGTCCGTCCCGCCCGTACCCGCTTCCGCAGGCGGGCGACCGCCACGTCATGGGCCGTGGCCATGACGTGGCGCCCGGGGCGTCCCGCACCGCCGCCCGCTCCGTACTCCTCTTCGACCAACCGGGACAGGAGACTGCGGGAGGACGGCGGCGGGTCCGGCCGGTTCGAGGACGTCGTCGCGCCTCCGGACCCGGTCCAGAAGGCCCGCCTCGCCGCCGTGAACGCGTCACGCTCCCCCTCCGCGCCGGTGGAGCCGTGGGGGCCCGGCGCCGCCGGGCCCGGGACAGAGATTTCCATGTGGACTCCTGGTGGGATACGTCCGGCCAGGAGGCTTTCCCCGTCTCCTCCCGGCGCGGATGCACCCGGGTGCGGGGCGCGGCCCCGGTACGCGAAGGGCACGGAAGCGCATCCGCTCCGGCGTTCCGGTCCGAAGCACCGGACGGATGTCTTTCCAGCGGAGGAGGCCGGATGCCACGCGTCGCGGTGATCAGTCCCCCCTTCCAGTCGCACGCCCGTCCCCTGTCGGTGCTGGCGGGCGCTCTCGCCCGGGCGGGCTCCGACGTCACTTTCGCGTGCGCGCCGCCCTTCGCCCGGCTGGCCGAGGAGGCAGGCGTGGGCTTCGCCCCGTTGACCGTGTCGCGCAACGCGAACACCGGTGTCGCCCGGAGCACGCGGCAGGGCGTGCGGGAGGCGGAACGCCTTGAGGAGTTCCTCGGCTCCACCCGGGAGGGGGCGGTGGCCGCGCTGCTCACGCAGTGCCGTCACCGTGGCGAGGACATGCTCTCCGACCCGGAGGAAGTCCTCGCGGAGGTACGGAGCCTCCAGGAGCGCCTGGCTCCCGACTGGTTCGTCGTCGACCAGCTCAGCTACCCGGTGACGCTCGCCCTGCATTGTCTGGGGCTGCCCTTCGCCACGTTCTGTCCGGGCCATCCGACGTACCTGCCGAACGGCCCGGAGGCCCTGTTCGGCGTCCCCTACGCCTGGCCCGGGGCCGTCCGTCCCGCCGCCCGGGACCTCGCCGAGCTGCGGAAGGCCGCGCTGGCCAACGACCTCGCGTTCACCGAGCGGTTCGCCGGGGTCGCCCGCGGACACGCACCCCGGGCCGCGGCTCCCGGCCGGGCGTTCGCCCTGGCTTCGCGGCACGCCGTCGTCTTCAACTACCCGTGGTTCTCCTGGCTGCCGGAACACCGGCCGTCCGGAGCGCGCTTCCTGTACGGGGGCCATGGCGCGCCCCCGGAGGAGGAGGGGCCCGGCGACGAGTGGGAGGGCGTGCTCGACCGGCTCAGGTCGGCCGCGGGCCGCCTGGTGCTGATCGCGCTCGGCACCTTCCTGTCCGCACGCGACGACGTACTGGCGTTGCTGGTCCGGGGCGTCCTCTCCCATTGTCCGGACGTGGCGGTCGTCGTCGCCGCGGGCGACTCGGCACCGGCGTTGGCGCGCTTCGCCGGGCCCAGGGCGCACGTCGCGCGCGTCGTTCCCCAGCGGTGGCTGCTGGGCCGGGTCGACGCCATGGTGCACCACGGAGGCAACAACTCGTTCACCGAGTGCGTGGCCTCCGCGACGCCCGCGCTGATCCTGCCCTTCTCCAGCGACCAGTTCTCCATCGCCCACGACGCCGAACGCGCGCGGCTGGCCACGTGCCTGGACCCGGCGACACTGACCGAGGCCGACGCGGGCGCCGCCGTACGCGATCTCCTCGAACACGTCCCCGAGGGGCTGCCGCGCTGGTCGGAGGCGGTCCGCCTGCGCGGGCCGCACTGGATCGCCGACCGCCTGCTCGACGCCATGGAGTCGTCCGTCCCGCGCCGGTGACCGATCGGCGCCCGGCGAGCGGCCGGGACGCGCACGCCGCGTCCCGGCCCGGCGCCGCCGTCGGGCCGCGCCCCGCCCGCCGGCCGTCAGGGGCGGTGCCGAAGCGCGCCCGGCCACCACACCGCGGGACCGATGTCACGCACCAGGGCGGGGACGAGGAGCGACCGGACGACCAGGGTGTCGAGGAGGACGCCGAAGGCGACGATGAACGCGATCTGCACCAGGAACGCGAGGGGGATGACGCCCAGGGCCGCGAACGTGGCGGCCAGGACGACGCCGGCCGAGGTGATGACCCCTCCGGTGGCGATCAGACCCCGCCGCGTTCCCTCCCGCGTACCGTGCCGGGCGGTCTCCTCGCGGACGCGGGACATGAGGAAGATGTTGTAGTCGACGCCGAGCGCCACCAGGAACACGAAGCCGTACAGGGGCACGGCCGGGTCCGTCCCGGTGAAGCCGAACACGTGCTGGAACACGAGGGCGGACACCCCGAGGGTGGCGGCGAAGTTGAGCGCGACCGTCACCACCAGGAGCAGGGGCAGCAGGACCGAGCGCAGCAGGCCGACGAGGATCACGAGGATGATCGCGAGCACCACGGGAACGATCAGCGTCCGGTCCCGCTCGGCGGTGACCCGGGTGTCGTACTGCTGGGCGGTGTAGCCGCCGACCAGGGCGTCGGCGTCCGGCACGGCGTGGAGGGCCGTCCGGAGGCCGGCGATCGTGTCCTTCGCCGCATCGGTGTCCGCGGCGTCCGCGAGGGTGACGTCGACGCGTACGCGCCCGTCCGCGACGAGCGCCTCGGTGGTTCCGGGAGCCCCGGGGGCCGTGAAGACCGTGGCGGAGTCGACTCCTTCGACCTCCTCCGCCGCGGAACGGACCCTCTCCGCGGCGCCGGCGTCGGCGATGACGACGGCGGGGTTGCCCGCGCCACCGGGGAAGTGCTCGACGAGCCGCGCCTGGGCCGCGACGGACGGGGCGTCCTTGACGAAGATCTCGTCGAGCGGCACGCCCTTGGAGTCGAGGCCGAAGGAGAAGGCGGCGCAGACCAGCAGGGCCGCGAGGGAACCTCCCCAGACCTTGCGGGGCGAGCGGTCGACGAGGGCGGCGATCCTGCGCCAGAGCGGGTGCGCGTCGTCGGCGGGCGCCGGCTCGGGACGTGCGGGCCAGTAGGCGGCACGGCCGAGCAGCACCAGGGCCGCGGGGAGGAAGGTCACGGTGCTCAGCACGGCGCACACGATGCCGATCGCTCCGACCGGCCCCAGCGCGCGGTTGTTGGTCAGGTCGCTGAGGAGGAGCGCGAGCAGACCGAGCGCGACGGTGGCCGCGCTGGCCGCGATCGGCCCGATGGACTGCCGCAGCGCCGCCCGCATGGCGGGCACGCGGTCCCCGTCCCGGGCTCCGAGCTCCTCGCGGTAGCGGGCGGCCAGCAGCAGCGCGTAGTCGGTGGCGGCTCCGATGACGAGGATGGACAGGATCCCCTGCACCTGCCCGTCCACCCGCACGACGTCGTGGTCGGCCAGGACGTAGACGACGGCGCAGGCCAGTCCGAGGGCGAACACGGCCCCGATGATGATCAACAGGGGGAGCAGGACGCTCCGGTAGACGAGGAGCAGGATCACCAGGACCGTCACCAGGGCGACCACCAGCAGAAGACCGTCGATGCCGGCGAAGGCGTCGGTGAGGTCGGCCTGTGTGGCGGCGGGGCCGCCGAGCCATGCCTCCGCGCCCGGGACGGCGGACACCGCGGCATCGATCTTCCCTATCGTCCCCGGGAGTTCGTCGCCCAGGTCGGGCCGGAGCTGGACGATGCCCCGCAGGGCCTCGCCGTCCGTGGACGGCAGTGCCGGAGAGGGCGCGCCGACCACTCCTGGCGCGCCTTTCAGGGAAGCGAGCGCCCGCGTCGCCGCCGCTCGCACCGCGGGGTCGAGTCGCCCGCCCCCCGGCGCCGTCCAGACGACCAGGGCGGGCAGGGTCTCCTCCTGGCGGAAGGCTTCCTGCTCCACCAGCACCCGAGTGGATTCGGCGCTCCGGGGGAGGAAGGCCGCCTGGTCGTTCGTGGCGACCTCGCCGAGCTTGCCCGCGTAGGGGCCCAGCCCTCCTCCGATGACGAGCCAGACGACGAGGACGAGGAGCGGCAGCAGTCGGCCGGCCCACCGCGGGGGTGTGGACATGAGAACTCCCGGAAAGGGTGCCTTGATGAGAAATAATCTCAATGATGAAGGTATGTCGGTGCGAGACCCGTTCGTCCGACTGCCGACGGGCGGCGCGGGCTTCCGGGTCGGTGGCGATTCCGTACGGAGCCGTTCCGCGGATGCACCCGACGCGTGAAGCGCCGCGCCGCCCCCGGGGGGCCACCGCCCGCCGGGGGACATCCGCCGCATCCACGGGCCGTCCCCGGGGCGAAGGAGTGAGGGACGGCCCTCGACTCGGCCGGGGCCGCCCCCCTGGGACGGGGACGCGAGCGGCTCCGTGCGGACGCGCCGCCGCGAGAAGGCCGCGGGACCGGCCGCCCGGCCAGGAGCCCCCACCCCAGGAGCCCACACCCCAGGAGGACGCGATGGCGCGGACGACGGACGGCGGATCGTACGACGTGGTGGTCGTCGGAGCGGGCGCCTCCGGGCTCTCCTGTGCCGGTGACCTGTGCGCGGCGGGGCTGCGGGTGCTGCTGCTCGAGGCCGGCGACGCGGTCGGCGGGCGGATGCGCACCGACCGCGTGGCCGGCTTCACCGTGGACCGCGGGTTCCAGGTCTTCAACACGTCCTACCCCCAGGTGAAGCGCCGCATGGACCTCCCGGCACTGCGGCTGCGGCCCTTCACCCCCGGGGTGCTGGTCCACACGGAGGACGGGCCGCGCCTGTTCACGGACCCGAGCCGGCGTCCCCTGCGGAGCCGGGACCTGCTCCCCGGGCGGCTCGCCTCCGGTCGCGACCTGCTCGCCCTCTCCGCGCTGTCGGCCCGGGACGCCCTGGCGCCGGCGTCGGTGCTGCGACGCGGCGCCGACGGTACGACGCTCGACGCGCTGACGGCGGCGGGCGTGTCGCCGCGGCTGGTGGAGACGTTCTTCCGGCCCTTCCTCTCCGGCGTCTTCCTGGAGGACCGGCTGGAGACCTCGGCGCGCTTCTTCCACCTGGTGTGGCGGAGCATGCTCCGCGGCACCCTCTGCCTGCCGGCCGGGGGGATCGGCGCGGTGCCCGCCCAGCTCGCGTCGCGGCTGCCGCCGGGCGTGGTGCGGTGCGGGGCCCCGGTCTCCGCCCTGACATCCGGGGGCGTGGCCCTCGCCGACGGCCGTGAGGTGTCCTCCCGCGCGGTCGCCGTCGCGACCGGCGGGCGGGTCGCGGCGGAACTACTCCCGGGACTCCGCGTACCGGACGGCCGGACGGTGACCACGCTGTACCACGCGGCCGCCCGCCCTCCGCTGGAGGAGCCCCTCCTCGTCGTCGACTCGCGGCGCAGGTTCCTCAACACCTGCGTCCTCACCGCCGTCCAGCCCGGTTTCTCCACCGACGGCCGGGCCCTCGTCTCCACTTCCGTGCTCGGCTCCCCCGACGCGGCCCACACGGACGCCGTCCGGCACGCCCTGGGCGAGGTGTACGGAGTCGACACGGACGGCTGGGAGCTGGTCCACCGCGTCACGGTCACCGACGCCCTGCCGGCCATGCCGGGCCCCTCCCCGCTGCTCCGCGCCACGCGGTGGGCGCCCGGCCGGTACGTGTGCGGGGACCACCGGGCGACCGGTTCCCTCCAGGGCGCGCTGGCCTCGGGAGCACGGGCGGCCCGCACCGTCCTGGACGACCTCCGCTCGGGCCGGGCGTGAACGGCCCGCGCCGCCCGGGGGCACCGCGGCCGTGACCGTGCCCTCAGGGCCTCCGCGGATCTCCGTGCCGCTCGCAACGGGCCTTCAGGGCCGGTCCCGAGAGGGCGGCCGGGCCCCGGCCGGAGGGCACGGCCGGAGGGCGCGAGGGCTCAGGGGGCGAGGCCGGCCGGCCCGTCCGCGCGGGCGCGCGCCGGTTCGCCGACCGCCCCGGCGAGCGAGCGCAGCGCCCTCCTCGCATGGCTCTTGACCGTGCCGAGGGGCAGGCCGAGGCGCCGCGCGATCTCGGGCTGCGTGAGCCCCAGGTAGTAGGCGAGGAAGAGGATCTCCCGGCGTTCGGGCGGCAGAACGGCCAGGTGGACGGCGAGCCCCAGACGCTCCACCGCGTGCGCGCAGACGTCGGGGCCTTCCTGAGCGGGCCCCAGGACCAGGCGGCGGAAGCCTTCGTGACGCCGGATCAGCGCGCCGGACGCGTCGGCCGCCTTGTGGACGGTGATGCCGTGCAGCCACGGACCGAGGTCGCCGCGACGCGGGCAGTACCGGCCGGAGTGCGACCAGACGTCCGCGAACACCCGCTGGGCGACGTCCTCGGCGTCCTGGGGATCGACGCAGCGGCGCCGGGCCCACCGCAGCACGACGGGGTACCAGCGGGTGAAGAGGGACTCGAAGGACTCCCGCACGACATCGCCGTGCGGCGGTGCGCCGTCGTTCCGGGCCAGGCAGTGGGCACAGGGGGGCGCGGGCGGTCTGGAGGGCACCAGTCGTCTCCGGAGGCGTCCGGGGGAAGGGACGGGGTCGCGATGCCGACGGCCGTAACGGGTCCCTCGGGACGAGGCCGCGGCGCAGGGATGCCCACGGCACCAGCGGACCACGGAGTCCCGCCCGCCGCCATCCCGCGCGGGCCGGCCGTGAGGGTCGCGCCGCCACGGTGCCGGACGCGGGGCCGCCCTCCCCCGCCGGACACGGCAACGGCGCGCGGGGGAGGGACCCTCGCGCGCCGTTCGTCCTCCGCGGGGACGTGCACCGGTGTTTCAGTCGCCGTGGCCCGTGCCACCGCTGCCGAAGCCGCCGCTGGAGATGCCGCCCCACTTGCGCTGCTCCTCGCCGGGCGGATGGACCGAGGCGTCGCCGCAGCTCTTCAGGTTGTAGGGCAGGAGACGGTGCTCCCCGTCGGTGCGGGGCACCTCGGAGGGCTTCCGGTACTCGGACATCTCACCGGGGAGCCGGTCGGTCTCGGGGCGGTGCGGCTGGGTGCCGGGGGCCGGGGGCGGAAGCTCCTTGCCCGTGAGCCTGATCCCCAGGACGAAGGCGCCGATGAGCACGACGACCACGATCAGGCCACCGAGCACCTGGGCGAGTCCGGACTGCCAGACGCCGGCGGCCAGACCGTTCACTGCGACGGCGTGGGTGTTCATGAGGGTCTCCCCATCGTCGAACCCCGCCGGTAGGGCGGGGCCCCGGTCGGACATTGCTCTGTCGCGCACCTCCGCGACGCGGCCGGGCGGCCGAGGCCGGGAGGGCGCGAGGCGAAGGAAGACCAGCGTCTCTCCGCCGGCCACGCGCGACCATTCGCGTCGTTCGTGCGTCGTTGCGCCGCGGCGGTCTCCCGGACGGCCCGGAAGGTCCCCGCCTCCGGTCACCGGCCTCCCGCCGAAAGCGGGGGGCACGCAAGCGGAGCCCGCACCCGACGCCGGCCCGGCGGGCACCGCCGTTCGGGTCGTCTCCCGGGGACCGCGCATCCGCGCGGAGCCCCCTCCGCGAATCCCGGACGCTCGGTCCCCCTCAAGAAAGCCAGGACACCCCATGGCCTCATCTGTCACGTTCCTCCCCGGCCACTACACGCCGGCGGCGGGCGAGTACGTCTGCGACTGCGCGGAAGGGCACAGCTGGCGGATCGACCTCGTCGGGCACCTCTTCCCCCCGTTCCCGCCGAACTGCGGTGCCCGGACATGGCAGGCGGCACAGGCAGCGGGGTCTCCCGACCCCGCACCGGGACGGTCACAGATCTGACCCGACCGGGCGTGGGGGGGGGGGGGCCCCCCCCCCGGCGGGGGCGGGGGGGGCGCGCGGCCGGGCCCCCCCCCGCGACGATAGAAAGAGGGCCACACCCCGGCCTCACCCGCAGCAGGACGAACGGAGATCCCGTGTCTGGTACGCCTTCTGGTACGCACTCCTCCCCCGCTCCCGGTTCCGCGACCGCCGAGGCCATCGACGCCGCCGAGGCGCACAGCGCGCACAACTACCATCCGCTGCCCGTGGTGGTGGCGAGCGCCGAGGGCGCCTGGATGACCGACGTCGACGGCAAGCGGTACCTGGACCTGCTCGCCGGGTACTCCGCGCTCAACTTCGGCCACGCCAACCCCCGCCTGATCGCCGCAGCCAAGGCCCAGTTGGACCGGGTGACGCTCACCTCGCGGGCCTTCTTCCACGACCGGTTCGCCGCCTTCTGCGAGGAGCTGGCCGCCCTCTGCGGCAAGGACATGGTGCTGCCGATGAACACCGGCGCCGAGGCGGTCGAGACGGCGGTGAAGACCGCCCGCAAGTGGGGGTACCGGGTCAAGGGCGTCCCGGACGGCGCCGCCCGCATCGTCGTCGCCTCCGGCAACTTCCACGGCCGCACGACCACCATCGTCAGCTTCTCCACCGACGAGGAGGCCCGCGCCGACTACGGCCCGTACACCCCGGGCTTCGTCGTGGTCCCCTACGGCGACGCCGACGCGCTGGAGGCCGCCCTCACCGACGACACGGTGGCCGTGCTGCTGGAGCCGATCCAGGGCGAGGCCGGGGTCCTGGTGCCCCCCGCCGGCTACCTGCGCCGGGTCCGCGAACTGACCGCCGAGCGGAACGTCCTCTTCATCGCCGACGAGATCCAGTCCGGCCTCGGCCGCACCGGCAGGACCTTCGCCTGCGAGCACGAGGGCGTCGTCCCCGACCTCTACCTGCTGGGCAAGGCCCTCGGCGGCGGCGTCGTCCCCGTCTCGGCGGTGGTCGGCGACAGCGACGTCCTCGGCGTCTTCCGCCCCGGCGAGCACGGCTCCACCTTCGGCGGCAACCCCCTGGCCTGCGCCGTCGCCCTGGAGGTCATCGCGATGCTGCGCACCGGCGAGTACCAGGCCCGCGCCACCGAACTCGGCACCCGCCTCCACAACGCCCTAGCCGACCTCGTCAAGGCCGACGGCCCGGTCCGCGCCGTCCGCGGCCGCGGCCTCTGGGCCGGCGTCGACCTCGACCCCGCCGTCGGCACCGGCCGCGAGATCTCCGAACGCCTCATGTCCCGAGGCGTCCTGGTCAAGGACACCCACGGCTCCACCATCCGCATCGCCCCGCCCCTGGTCATCTCGGCGGAGGACCTGGACTGGGGCCTCGGGGAGCTGCGGGGGGTGCTGGGGATGGCGTAGGGCCCCGGCCCCTCAGAGCCCGGCCGCCCCGATCGCCCCGGCCGCCCCTTCCTCCGGTCCCGCCAGCTCCTTCACGTACCGCCGTCCCACCGTCCCGTTCCGCAGCACCGTCTGCTCCGTCGCCGTGAAGCCGGTGCGGGTCAGCACGGTGTGGGAGGCGAGGTTGTCCAGGTTTGCCTGGGCGCGGAGGGAGGTGAGGGCGTAGGTGGTGGCGGCCAGGTGGCAGACGGTCCGGGCGGCCTCGGTGGCGAGGCCGCGGCCGGTGGCCGACTCGGCCATGCGGAAGCCGAGTTCGGCCTGGCCGTCGGTGATGTCCATCAGGTTGAAGCGGCCCAGGATCGTGGTGGCGTCGTCGGCGACCAGGACGTGGAAGTGGTCGGTGCCCTCGTCCTGGTAGGTGAGGAGGGCGCGGTGGCGGGCGGGGAAGTCGGCGAAGTAGGCGTCGCCCCGGTCGCTGATGGTGCGGGCGAACCAGGCGCGGTTCTCGCGTTCGAAGGCGAGGAGGGCGGGGGCGTGGTCGGCGCGCAGGCGCTGGAGTTCGGGCACCGGGTCGGGTCTCTCTCGGGGTGGGGCGGGGAGCGGGGGCGGGTCAGAGGATGACGTGCGGGAGGAAGCGGGCGTAGCCGTCGGTGACGGGACCGGCCGATTCGCGGATGCCGAGCCCGGCGGCCTCGTCGGCGACGACCCAGGCGCCGAGGACGACGTGGTTGGTGGGGCTGTGGGCGCCGGGAGCGGGGGTCGACAGGTCGGGCAGGAGGGCGAGTTGCTGGTAGCAGCTCGGGCCGGTGGCGGGCGCGGGGGTCTGCGTCCCGCCGGGCTGGTGGAGGGTGACGCCGGCGCCTTCGCGGCCGAGCAGGGGCTTGGTGACGTACCCGGTGGTGGCGGCGAGTTCGCGCGGGCCGTCGAGGTAGGAGGCGAGGAGGTTGGGGTGGCCGGGGTAGAGCTCCCAGAGGATGGCGAGGAGGGCCTTGTTGGAGAGGAGCATCTTCCAGGCGGGCTCGATCCAGAGGGTGGAGCCGGTGCCGCCGCCGTTGTCGAGGGTGTCCAGGACGTGCGGGCCGAAGTCGTCGCTGGCCAGCCACTCCCACGGGTACAGCTTGAAGCAGCTGCGGATGAAGCGGAGCCGCTGGTCGACGAAGCGGTGCGAGAGGCTGTCCCAGCCGATGTCCTCGACGGCTATCGCCTCGGTCTCCAGCCCTGCCTGGGCGGCGGTCTCGCGCAGGTAGGCGACGGTCATCAGGTCCTCGCCGCACTCGTCGTCGATGGTGTGCGCGAAGTGCACGGGGCTGCCCGGCGGCAGCAGCGCGGCCTGCGCGCGCCAGGCGTCGACGAGCCGTTCGTGCAGGGAGTTCCACTGGTCGGCGCCGGGGAACCGTTCCTCCATCCAGAACCACTGGGCGCTGGCCGCCTCCACCAGCGAGGTGGGGGTGTCGGCGTTGTACTCCAGCATCTTGGCGGGCGCCCCCGACCCGTCGTACCAGAGGTCGAACCGGCCGTAGAGCGAGGGCAGTTCGGCCTTGCGGTGCCAGGCCTCGGTGACGAGGGAGGCGAGGCGCGGGTCGGTGATGCCGAGTTCGGCGAAGCGGTCCTTCTCCACGATGTGCGCGGCGGCGGCCAGGCACATGGCGTGCAGTTCCTCGACGACCTCCTCCAGCGCCTCGACCTCGGCCAGGCTGAAGGAGTAGTAGGCGCTCTCGTCCCAGTACGGGCGGAGC
>NZ_JBIBZN010000028.1:0-49158 GCF_043084305.1 Streptomyces sp. NPDC014656 | reverse complement strand
CTCTCGCGGCGAGGAGTTTGATCACGCTCTGTACATACGTGTGGGCGGTGCCCTCGCTGATCCGGAAGCCCGCGGCGAGCTTCGCGCAGGTGGTGTGCTCGCGCAGGTGGACCAGGGTGATGATGGCGCACTGCGAAGGTCGTAGTTTGCTCCGGCGGTTGCCCTTGGGGGTGACGATCAGCATCGTGGCCCACTCCACGCGCGCGCGTGTGCGGCAGGTCGAGTACGGCAGGATGGATGACCGACGAGGCCTCCGGTCGCAGCGGTTGAGACGTTAGACGTCTCGGACCACTGTCCGAAGGCCTCGCCTGCTCTCCGTCCTCGGCCGACACCCGATCGGTGACCAACCTGGGGTTCCTTGTTGATCGCGATGCCCGCGCTGATGGCCGCGAGGGGGGATCGACCTTGCGTCCGTCGGTAGTGGTGCCGTTGCCGGCCCATGTCCTCGCGGGGCCGCTGGACAGCCGGTGTGACGCCTAGCGGTCGGCTGGCCAGCGGCGGACGCCTACATCAGCGGGCTTGTGCGCCGAAGCGGGTGCCGGTGTTGGGCAGGCCGGCGGTGCCCGGCTTGTACACGGTCACCGGTGCGACTGTTCCGCCGGTGATGGTGTTGGACATGGGCAGGGCGTACAGGGCGCCGAGGCCGGGGCCGTAGGGCATGCCGACGTAGAGCTTGGTGCCGGTGTAGTGGATGTTGCGGCCCAGGTACTGGTTGGCGCCCGGGGTGCCGGGGATGCCGTCGCCGTCTCCGGCCTCGATCCAGCGGTCGTTGGTGCCGGCCGCTGCGACCAGGGAGAAGGTGTGGATGGCGCCGGCGTTGTCGGTGGTGCCGAGGGCCTCACCGGGGGTGCCGACGGCGAGGCGCATGGTGGCGCCGGTGCTCACGGCACGGGGGGCGGTGTTGACGGCGGTCAGGCTCTCGCCCATGCGGTCGCCGGCTTCGGCGGTGCCGGAGACGTCGTCGTCGTCGGTGCCCTGCCACAGCTGACGCGTCTCGCTCCACGTGCCCGCGGCGGTCACGCGGCCGACCACGACGCGGCCCGCGTCGGCCTTCTGCGTGGCGCCGCCGTCCGTGGACATGGCCTCACCTGGCGAACCGATCGCGAGGATCGACTCGTTGGCGGTGGCCGAGCCCGAGGGGCGGTAGTCGGTCAGGGACAGCGACCAGGCGAAGTCGTCGTTCGCCTCGGCGCCGCCGGAGACGGTGTCGAGGTCCTGGTCGAGGCCGAACAGCGGCTTGGGGTGACCGTCGGCGTGCAGGGTGTGGCTGAACACCGCGAGGTTGCCCGCGGCGGCGTCGCCACCGATGACCTCATTGGGTGCGCCGATCGCGATGTGGTTGGAGTCGGCGGCCAGAGACGTGCTGAAGCCGTCGTTCGCCTCGGCCGCACCGGGGACGTCGGTCTTGTCCTGGTGGATCGCGACGTTGACTGAGCCGCGCAGGTAGAAGGCCGCGCCGGCCTTGGTGATCGTGCCCACCTTCTCGCCGGGCGCCGAGACCACGATGTAGGGCTCGCCCGTGGCGGTGGTGCCGGCCACGACGTTGTCGCCCATCCGGTCGCCCGCCTCGGGCGTGGCGGCCTTGATCGCTCCGTCACCCGCGCCCTGCTCGAAGTGGGTGCTCTTCAGCGCGCCGGTGCCCATACCGCCCGGGGCGCCGTACAGGATGTCGAAGAAGCCCGCGTCGGCGGCGGTGCCCACGTCCTCGAGGGTGGTGCCGACGACGAGGTCGGTGTAGCCGTCCTCGTTCCAGTCGACGGTGTCCATGGAGTCACCGAACCAGTCACCCTGTTCGGCACCCCCCGCCACCCAGTCGAGGTCCTGGTTGATCTCGGCGACGCCCTTGCCCCCGCCGTACACGATCCGCACCAGACCCGCGGTGGTGTCGGTGCCGACCGTACCGGCCGGGTCGGCGATCGCGATGTCCTCGAGACCGTCACCGTTGAAGTCCACGATCCGGGTGGCACCGACCTTGCCGTCGATCCAGGACTTGAGGTCGTCGACACGGGAGATGACACCGGCCGTGGAGGTCTGCGCGGGGTCGATGCCGTAGCAACCCCCCTGCGAGGACTGGCTGCTGAGGCCGACGAGCTGGCCGGCGCGTACGACGGGGCCGCCTGCGTCGCCCATGCAGGCGGCCGCGCCGTCCTTGCCGGTGACGGTCGCCGAGGTGGCGGCCGCCGAGTCGACGGTGTAGGCGGCGGTGTGCAGCTTGAGGGGTGCCCACTCGGTCTTGTCACGGCCGTAACCGGCGAACTTCAGCTCTTCACCCGCTGCCGGCGCGGACGCGGCGAGCGCCACCGGAGTGACGCCCGTGACCGGCCTGTTGAGGCGGGCCAGGACGACATCGCGGTCGGTACGCGGGACGAGTTCGACCACGCGCCGCTCGGCACCCTGGGTGCCGGACAGATCGGAGCGGCCGATGATCGCGGTGGTGCTCTTCTGCGGGGCCCCGGCCGGGACGGCGAGCGAAGCGGCCGGGTCGGCGGCGAAGCAACTCGCCGCGGTCAGCAGCCACTCGGCGTCCACGAGGACGGCGGAGCAGCCGCGGTCGTGCGGGCCGACGGTGATCTGGGCCGTGTAGGCGTAGGTGGTGTCGGAGTCGGCGACAGGCGTGCCGGTGACTGCGGAGGCGAGCGGGGCGCACAGCGCCAGCGGAGCCGCTATCAGGGCTGCGCCGAGCGCGGCCAGGCGGAGACCTCGGGAGTGCTGCATGAGTTGTTTCCTTGCTGCGGGATCCAAGGGGTGAACAGGCGGTCTGACGTTCCTACTTGGACGTGCGGATCTCGACGAGCATGTGGTCACGGCCCTCGGGGTCGGCACTCTCGCCGACCGCGGTCCAGGTGTTCTTGGCTACGTCGAAGGACTTCTCCTCCGTGCCGACCGTCATGTCGACCTGGGCGCTCTGGTCGACGCTGCCCCTGACGGCGTACACGGAGGGGATCTCGAGCGTCAGCCAGCCGCTGTTCCCGGTGACCTTGAAGCAGATCTTCTCCTTGCTGCGGGCCCAGACCTCGAGCAGTCCGGTCTCGCCGGCGCAGTCGGCCAGCACGATGTGCCCGTCGCCCCGCTTCAGGACGATGTTCTTCTCGGCGAGGATCTTGTCCGCGTTCGGGTAGTTGTAGTCCTCCACGGCATAGCCGGGTGCCGCGTCGGCCACGGGGTCCGTGTTCCCCGTCGGCCGGCCCGCCGACGAATTCGTCCACAGCACGGCCGCCAATCCGGCGGTACATGCCGTCGCAATGATGCGAGTGACGAGTTTCATGTGCAGTTCCCTCTTATAGGTCAGGTGCCTCATCCCCTTCATCTATGCATGGCGACGCGTCCCGACCGGGCGCCTCCACGCTGCTTCAGGGAAATTCGAGCAAGTCCTGGGTGCAGCCGGGATGACGGCTGCCGATATTTCCGCGCAGGCCGTTTCAGCCCACCTGGCGAGGTGTGCGGATTCATCCAGGCGAGCTGAAGCGGCTTTCTGCGGCGCCTCATTCAAGAGCTCAATCCCTCCACATGTCCAGCAGGGCAAACCGGAAGCGGGCATGCAGTGTTGGCGAATTCGCCCGCTGAGACGGCCGGCCGCACGAAGGTTGTAGGGACGGCCGTGAGGGAACCGTGAAGGTTCGGAGGCGTGACCTTCGTGAATGTGTGGGATTGGACACGCGAATAGAAATTCCATCGAGAGATGTTTGGAGTCGAAACTTCCAGTTTGCTGGATGGGTCGCGCTTTGCGATCCATCATGAATGATGGAGTCGATTCCCCGAGAAAACGGAACAATCGTCACGGATCAAGCCATGGATCCGCACCCCGCATTGCCATCCAATTGACGTTTAACTGAATGGGTGTTGGGATCATGCTGCCTCGACGCCCGGACAGCACCTGCGCGCTATTTGCGTATCTGTCCGGGCAACGCGTCGGGCGGGCGGCACCGTGCCGCGCCATCGGGGCGAGTACGGGTCGGATAGACACAGTGAGAGTGGAAAGGAGTCGTGATGTCACAGCAATCACGGCGGGGGTTGAGCAGGCGTCAGGCGCTGGCCATTTTCACCGGGGTAGCGGCCGGCAGCGTGCTGTCCACCGGTATGTTCGGGACGCGCCCTGCGTACGCGGCGAGCGGTTCGGGTGGCATGCCGGCGGTGCCCGAGGGATCCGGGCTTCCGGATACCGATCGCGGCAAGGTGGTCTGGGCGTACCGATCGGGCCGCCGGGCCGTCCGCGCCGCGGCGTCCGCGGCGCTGGCGGGCTCCGCCGCGGACATAACGGAGTTCCTCGATCAGAAGGCACCTGTGGCCTGGGCCGAGGACAACAGGTTCGCGCTCGCGGAGTCCCTGGCCACAGCGGGCATGGCGACGCGCAACGCCATCGGTGCGGCGTTGTCCGGCGGGGACGCGGCGATCGAGACCCTCCTCCAGGGCGGTTTCCAGACTGCCGTGGACGAGGATCTCAGGGTGGCCGTGAGTACGGTCCAGGCCCACGGTGCCAAGGCTGTGAAGCGTGATGCATCAGCCGCGCTGGCGGCCGGTTCCCCCTTCGCGTTGCGCGCCTTCCTCAGTGACGGGCGGTTCGCCGCACAGGAGGAGGACGATCGTGTGCAGGTCATGACCATCCTCGCCTCAGGGTCACCACAGGTGCGTGAGTACGCGGGTCGGGCCATGGACGACGGGTCGGCCAGGGCCATCCGGTGGTTCCTGGAGACGGGTCAGTACATCGCCCGGGCACGCGACGAGGAATCGGCCACGATCCAGCAGTTGGTCGACGTCGTGGAGAAGGAAGGACGCCGCGCCAGTCTGAAGACCGAAGAGGCTGTCGAGCTGTCCAGCCAGGCAGTCAGTGCCGCCGAGAAGGCGAAGGCCTCGGCGTTGGAGGCCAAGGCCGAGGCCTTGGCCGCCGAGCAGGATGTCGCACGCTCGGCCAAGGCGGCGGGGAAGGCCGCGCAGGCGGCCATGGGCGCGGCCGCGGCCGCGTCGACCGCGGTGTCGGCATCACGGACGGCACAGGCCGCGGCACAGCGTTCGGTGGCTGCCGCCAACGCCGCTGCCGCGGCTGCGGCATCGGCGGGACGCGCTGCGGCGAATGCGTATCGTGCCGCGATCGCCGCTTCCAAGGACAGGGCGATGGCGGGTGCGGCCGCCGCGGCGGCGGACGTCGCGCTGAAGCTGGTGAGCTTCGTGCGCACGGTGGCCGCCAAGGCAGACCTCGCGGCCGCGTCGGCCGACGCGGCGCTGCGGGCGGGCGACGCCGCCCGTAGCTCGGCGATCAACGCGGCCGAGGCCGCCGGTGCGGCGGCCGACGCGGCCGTGGCCTCCGGAGCAGCCCAGTCCGAGGCCGCTGCCGCGAAGCGGGCCGCCGCCGAAGCGGACGCCGCCGCGGCCAGGGCGACCCAGGCGGCGGGCAGGGCGCGGAACCTGGCCGGGCAGGCGGCCGCCGCCGCCCGCGTGGCGCGTGACGCGGCCAACAGTGCCGCCGATCACGCCGAGAAGGCCGCGGCCGCGGCCAAGGAAGCGGCCGCCCACGCCGGTGAGGCGGTCGACTACGCCAACCGGTCCACGCTGGCTGCCAACGCCGCTGTCGAGGCGGCGAAGGCCGCCGCCGACGCGGTCGCCAAGGCGCGGGACGTCGAGCAGTTGGCCCGCCAGGCCGAGGCCGAGAGCCTGGCCGAGGAGACCAGCGAGGCGATCGAGCAGGCACGGCGCGCGGCGCAAGCGGAGTCGAACGAGCTCGAACGGTTCAACCGGGAGCGGACCCAGGAAGCACGCCTCTCTGAAGAGCTCCGGGCGCTCATCAGCTCCGCGGAATCAGCACTGCAGAACGGAACCATCGAGCAGGCCGCGGCGGCCGGGCGCAAGGCGGCGGTCCGCCTCTTGGAGGGCGCGGGGACCTGGACCCGTCAGGCAGCAGAGTACGCGCTGGCCGGCTCGGACCAGGACGTCGTCAACTGGATCTCAACCGACCGCGTCCTCGCGCTGCAGCAGGACAACGTCGAGAACGTCGCGGCGCTCGCCGCAATGTCGACGCAGGCCGTGGCCACGGCGGCCGCGGCGGCTCTGAAGACCGAAGACCCCGCCAAGATCAAGGCGTTCCTGGAGACCGGATCGGTCGAGGCGGCCGCTGATGACAACCGGGTCGAGGTGGCCAGGATCCTGGCCGACCCCAGCAGCGGCACGAGGGTGCGAAGCGAGGCAGCGGCCGCACTGGACGCGGGGACCGCCGAGGCCGTGCACGCCTTTCTGTGGGTCGGCCGCGAGGCGGCCGTACGCGAGGATGACCGGGTGGCCGCGTCCGCGCTCCTCGCCACCGGAGGCCCTTACACCAAGGCGGCGGCGCAGATCGCGCTCGAGGGCGACACCTTCATGCTCCGCCGGTTCATCGCGACCACTCAGTACGACTTCGCGCGGATCGACCACGATCGCGCCACGCACATCAGCGCGGTCCGCGCGTCGATCGCACGCGCGGCCAAGATCGCAGCGAATGCGCAGGAGGACGCGGCCCGCGCCTCCGAGGCCGCCGCCATCGCACGCCAGGCCGCTGACAAGGCGACCGAGTGGGCCAACCTCGCCAAGGGTTACGCCGAGGATGCGGCGAAGTCCGCACAGGAAGCACGTGACAACGCCGATGCCGCCGAGAGGTCCGCGGCCGAAGCGGCGCAGTCCGCCCTGATCGCGAGCAACGCAGCCGCCGCGGCGCTCAAGGCGAGCAGCGTGGCACGCCAGGCCGCGACGCGAGCCGTGCGGTCCGCTGAGACCGCCGCGCGATACGCCACGGACGCCGCGGTCTCGGCGACGATCGCCCGCAAGCAGGCATTCGAAGCCGGCAAGGACGCCGTCGCCGCCGCGCAGGCCGCGACTCAGGCCTACCGTCTTGTCGCCGAGGCCGCGTGGCGCCAGGCGATCCAGAACGCGATCGACAACGCGACCGTTCCCGTCGGCTCCGGCGAGAACCGCCTTCCGGTCGGAGCCGAGAGCTGTCTGACGCCGTTCGGCAAGCCCATCGCGTCCGGAAACGGCGCTACCCCGTTTGAGCTGGGGTGGAGCTGGCTCACGGGGGGCGGCGATCGGTCCCAGTGTTTCGGCCCGGACGACGAGTTCACCAGGATCTACCGCGAGCATCCCTGGACCAGTGAGGCCCTCGGCTTCTTTGCCGATCGGGTGCGGTCCGGGGACTACGAGCTGGGCCACACGTACATGTACGACTACAGTCTCGCTGGCTTCCAGGGCCTGAAGTGGCTCAGAGACGCCGGGATCACGGGCCCGGCAGACCAGTTCCTGACCGGGTACACCGGAAACTCCGCGTACGCGTTCCTGGGCTCACAGCAGATCCGGATGACTCCCATCCGGAAGAACGCGGACGGCAGCGTGGTGTGGCGGTACACGGCGTACAGCGAGCAGAGCATCGAGTCCGCGACCCGCCCGCCTGTCATCGGGTACCAGGACTGGTACAAGGAGACCGCCGGTAAGGCCATCAACGGTTTGATCGACTGGGTCAGCGGCGACTCGGGCCCCGGGTCGACCATGACCGTGGTTGTCGAGTTCAACGTGACGCTGGGACCTTAGTGGGCAAGCTGACGAGCGGACGCTGGTTCGCCGCCGCCCTGGCCGCTTCCGCGGTACTCACCACAGGCTGCACGGCTCGGGTCGACGCCGAGGACCTGCCCGGCCTGTACCGCAACAACGAGACCGGCGGCGAGATCCGGCTTGAATCCGACGGCACGTTCACCGCCACTGATCTGTCGACGGACTCGCACTCCGATCCCGCCAATTTCCACGGCCAATGGGAGTTCGTCGACAGCTCCGCCGGCGACTTCGTCTACCTGGACATCGATGAGCGCGGCATCGGGGAGGTCTCCGGTGTCCAGCTCTACGCGCGCGGCGGAGGGAAGGTGGCGTTCGGCACTCCGGATGGGTCGTGGTCCCTGGTGCTCACCAGGAGCACGGAGAGCTAGGAGCCGTGTCTCCAACGGTCATGCAACGTGTGGGTCGAACAGGGATCCTGACCTGGTGATCTTCCGGTGATGCGCGCATGAAGGCAGGGCCTCTCGGTGGCTCAGTGGTTGTTGAAACCAAGAGCTGTTCCAGGAGGCCCTGTTGTCACATGTGCTGCCCCGAGTTTCGTGGGAGCCGGTGATCTTGGCTCAGGCGGGCTGCGGGGTTTGCTCCTGGTTCCGCCGGAGGGCTTCCTCGTACTCTGCGGGCGGAACGTAGTCGCGGCAGGCCGCTGCGAGTGCGGTCAGGGTGGCGGGGTCGGTGCGCGGGCCACGCCGCTCCCATTCGATGGTCGCGGTCGACTGCTGCAGGGCGGCGACCTGCGCGCGCAGGCGGGCGGGGAGGACCTGTTCGAGTTTGGCGAGCGCGCGCAGGGTGGTCTCCTCCATGCCGGTGAGCCGGCCTGCGGCGGTGCGCAGGGCGACGGCGGTGGCAGTGGCCTCGTCGTCGTCCAGGATCAGCGGCGGCATCGCGGCGCCCGCGGCGAGGCGGTAGCCGCCGGCGGGGCCGGTGGTGCCCTCCACGGGGTATTCCAGTTCGCGCAGGCGGTCGATGTCGCGGCGCACGGTGCGGGTGGTGACGCCGAGCCGTTCGGCGAGTTCGGCGCCGGACCATTCGCGGCGGGTCCGCAGCAGGGACAGCAGGCGGAGCATCCGGGCGGGCAGGTCGGTCGTCATGCGCTCAGAATGCCCCCCTTCACGGCTGCGATATGTCCTAAAAGACTCCTCACGTGACGGTCATAACCGAGCGGGCGGAAGCCCTTCCGGATCCCCTGGCCGATTCCGTCACCCGTAGCGCCGCTCGCAGCCACGCGCATCCGGCCTGGCCTGGAGCGGCGAGCCACGAACGCCGGAGAGCCCACCTCCCACCCCTCGTCGCCCCCGCCAAAGCCAAGGTGGCAGGTGCGGCGCCAGAAGCGGCCACTCGCGATGGGGCAGACCCCCCGGCACATGACCGGCCCGGCGAAGGACCGGTCATGAACTCACATGACCCGCCGGCCAAGGCCGAATGAGCGTCATCTCGAACACGAAGACGGAGATCACCGTGGGTCTCATCGGTGTGCAGGTGCGCCGGGAACGGTGGTCAGAGGGGTCGTGGGCGCGCGCATCCAGGCGGTTTGCAGGTCAGCGCGGCTTCGGCGCCTCGTAGTCCTCGTCCGGGATGTGGAGGCCGAGGTCTTGGACGCGCCGCCACCCGTGCCGCCTGTGCTGCATGGTGGCGGCGTCTCGGGCGGGTGCACGACGAGGGCTCAGACGCTCTCCAACAGGAGCTGGGAGCCCGCTGTGATGAGGCCCGGGACGGTGAAGTCGAGCTTCACGGTTCTGGTGGCGCCGGCGGCGAGGGTGTAGGTGCCGATGGTGTCGCGGGGGACGGTGGGACGGACGTAGACGGTCTGGAGCTGGGCGGCCGCACCGTCGACGGAGACGGCCATGGCTCCGTTCCAGGTGTTGCCGGGAACGTCGGTCGAGCCGGTGACGTTCGAGCCGAATACCAGGCGCGCGGTGCGGGACTGCGCGCTGGTGTTGCGCAGGGCGAACTCGACGGAGTACCGCGCGCCGTAGTTGCCCCAGCTGCGCTGGGAGGAGTCGCCGAGCGCCGCGGTGGCGGGCGCGGTCTGGTCGAGTGCGGCGACCTGGCGGACGGTGGTGTTGAGCGCGAACCCGAGATGCCGGCCCGCGGCCGGGACGTCGATCGTGGTGAGGCCGGTGGCCCAGCGCGAGCCACCGTAGACGCCCGCCTCGCGGCCGTACGTCGTGTCCGTCTGGCCGATGATGTTGCCGGTGGCGGCGTTGCCGTCGTTCTGCGAGTAGTTGATCGCCGTGTTCAGGTTCCCGTCCCGCGTGACCACGGTGTAGGTGTACACGCCGCCGCTCGCGGTGATCTCCAGGAGTCCGTCCAGGATGGAGCCGGTCATCTGGATCCGCGCGGCCTGCACGACCTTCTTCGCGTCGACGGAGGTCGAGGAGAGGTACGTGCGCAGGTCGCCCGCCGCCCAGTCCGCGGAGACGGCGTGGCAGGGCCCGGTGCCGGCGCGCGCGGCCGGGTCCTGGACGAGCGGTTTGTCGGCGTTCGTCCACGCCGAGCCGCGAGCGCTCACCGTCACCGCCGAGGTGCCGGGGTTGGAGACCAGGACGTGCAGGTAGGCGGTGCCGCCGGTGCTGTTCTGGTGGTACAGGTACAGCGGGAAGGTGCCGGACAGGGCGCGGGCGCTGCCGCCCCGGTTCGAGGTGGTGCGGGCGTGCTGCATCAGCCAGCCGGGGCCGGTGACGGTCTCCGGGTTGTTGGAGACGACGAGTTCCGGGCCCGCCATCGAGCCGGGTAGCTGCCGGAGGAGTTCCCGCGTGACGGTCGGGCCGGGGGCCGTGGGGGTGCCCGCCGTCCACTGGCTCTCGCCGATGACGGTCGCCGCCGCGGTGAGCCTGGCGAAGTGGTTCGTACCTGAGGCAGCCATGGCCTCCGCAGTGGTACGGGCCGTGAGCACGGTGGCGAGCGCGGCGGGGGCGG
Source organism: Streptomyces sp. NPDC014656 (assembly GCF_043084305.1). Lineage (NCBI taxonomy): Bacteria > Bacillati > Actinomycetota > Actinomycetes > Kitasatosporales > Streptomycetaceae > Streptomyces > Streptomyces sp. NPDC014656. The sequence continues at coordinate 38,679 of NZ_JBIBZN010000028.1, read as the reverse complement.
TGAGCAGGAGGCGGCGCCGGCTGGGGAGGTGAGACATCGCGCGTTGTTCCCTTCATTGGGTACAGCGGGAGTTACGGCGCACATCAAGCCACGCATGAGCTGGCGCTGGCAAGACCCGGTGAATCCATTCGACTGCCCTCGGGCGGACGGCACGCGTGGCGGAAACGTGCCGGCGTAGAAAGATCCGGTGAGCCTCTTGACGCGGCATCAAACCCTCATCAGACTCTTGCCCATCAAGTGGTACGGACCACTTCTCGCAGTGCGACACAGGTCGCAGACCCTCTCCCTCTCCGGCCGGTGTCCGGAACTTCCCTAGGAGCGTCATGCCCTCCAGCAGAGGCACCCGTCTCGCGTCCGTCGCCGCCGCCCTCGGCATCCTCACCACCGCCTGCGGCCTGGGCGGTTCCACGGACGGCGGTACCGGCACCCAGGCCGCGAACAAGCCCGGCGCCGCCCTCAAGGGCACCGTCCGCTTCGAGACGCTCCAGCTGAAGCCGACGTTCACCACGTACATCGAGGGCGTCATCGCCTCCTACGAGAAGAAGAACCCGGGCGTCGACGTCCAGTGGGTGGACGTGCCCTTCGAGGGCGCCCAGGAGAAGATGACGGCAAACGCGGTCGCCGGCACCATGGCCGACGTCGTCAACCTCAACCCGCAGTTCGCCCAGGCACTCGAGGCCAAGGGCCTGTTCATCGACATGGACGAGGCGGCGAAGGACGTCAAGGCCGACTACGTCCCGGGGGCCTGGGACGCGTTCACCGTCCCGGGCAAGGAGGGGTCCTTCGGCATCCCGTGGTACCTCACCTCCGAGGTCACCATGTACAACAAGGACCAGTTCAAGAAGGCCGGCCTCGACGCGGAGAGGCCGCCGGCCACCCTCGACGAGCTGCTCGTCGCGGGCGAGAAGCTGTCGAAGGCGGGCAAGGGCAGGGCGTACGGCCTGCACCCGGCGCTGGAGAACCGTTTCATCACGGACCTCGCCAAGCAGGGTGTGCCGCTGCTCGACGAATCGGGAAAGAAGTGGACCTTCAACACGCCCGAGGCTGCGGCGTATCTCGGCAAGCTGGCCGACGCGTACAAGAAGGGCGTGTTCCCCAAGGACTCGCTCACGCAGAATCACAGCAAGGCGACCGAGGCGTACCAGGCCGGTCAGATCGGCGTCCTGCCGTCCGGGCCGAACTTCCTGACGATCATCAAGGAGAACGCGCCGAAGATCGCCGAGGCGACCGGCGTCGGGCCGCAGATCACCGGTGCCTCGGGTGCGACCAACATGTCCGTCATGGGGCTGCTCGTGCCGAAGTCGAGCAAGAACCAGGCGGCGGCGGTGTCGTTCGCGGCGTACATGGCCAACGCGGAGAACCAGCTGGCGTTCTCGAAGATCGTGACGGTGCTGCCGTCCGTTTCCGCGGCGTTGAAGGACCCGTTCTTCACCGACGCGGGTGACGGGTCCGCGGAGGCGAAGGCGCGGAAGATCTCGGCGGAGCAGATCACCAAGGGCGAGAACCTGGTGCCGGTGCAGTACGACGAGCGCGTCACCAAGGCGGTCGTCGGCAAGGTCCAGTTGGCCCTGCAGGGGAAGCTCGCCCCGCAGGACGCGCTCGACCAGGCGGTCGAGGCGGCGAACCGGATCACCGGCTGATCCTGTGGGAGTCCCCGCCCGCCCGCGGGCGGGGACTCCGGCTCTCTGCGCAGGCCTCGTCCGGTCGGCAACGGGGCGTCCGCGGCTCTCCCGCGGTTGCCGGCCTCCGGACTGTGGCTCGAAACGCCGGTCCGGTCGTCGTCGGTGCCGAGCTCGGCGGAGATCGTGTCGCGCCCGACGGTGACCGCCTCGCGGCTGCGACGAAGTTCCACCCCTACCCCCTGGAGGATCCGTGACCGGCCGACGCTGGTACGCCCCCTGGCTGTTCCTCGCTCCCGCGCTCGTCATCGCGGTGACCTTCTTCATCGTTCCGTTCAGCAACACCATCGTCTTGTCGTTCACCGATGCCAGCACGCTGGGCGGAGGGCGGTTCACGGGGCTCGCGAACTACGAACGGCTCCTGGTCGACAGCGAGTTCTGGCTCTCCGTGCGGAACACCGGGCTGTACATCGTGGTGGTGGTGCCGCTGATGGTCGTCCTGCCGCTGCTGGTCGCGGTGCTGGTGCAGAAGAAGATCGCCGGCGTGGGCTTCTTCCGGGCGGTGTTCTACTCGCCGGTGGTGGCGTCGATGGTGGTCGCGGGGCTGATCTGGTCGTGGCTGCTGTCCAGCGACGGCCTGGTCAACTCGATGCTGCGCGGCCTGAAGATAGTGACCGAGCCGTTGCCGTTCCTGACGGATTCGACGCTGCTGCTGTTCAGCGCGATGGCGATGACGGTGTGGAAGGGGCTCGGATACTACATGGTGGTGTACCTGGCCGCGCTGGCGAACGTGCCGAGGTCGCTCCTCGAGGCCGCGGAAGTGGACGGCGCGGGGGCGGTACGCCGGTTCATGAGCGTGACCGTGCCGCTGCTGAGGCCGACGATGGTGCTGGTGGGGACGTTGTCGGCGATCGCGTCGGCGAAGGTGTTCGCGGAGGTCCACACCCTCAGTGACGGCAGCGCGGGGCCGGGCGGGGAGGCCCGCACGATCGTCTACACCATCCGCGAGGCCGGCCTCGGGCTGAGCGGGGAGGCGGGGTACGCCTCCGCGATGAGCCTCGCGCTCTTCCTGGGCACGCTGGGTCTGTCCGTGTTCGTCACCCGTCTCAACTCCCGGGAGCAGCAGGCATGAGCGCGCCCACCACGAACCGGCCGGCCACCGCGGTACGTCCCGCGGCGACGAACACGGACCGGCCCCCGGTTCCGGGCGCCCCCCGGCCGCGCTCACCGCGGCTGCGCGCCGCGGGCGGCACGGGGGTGCGGTACGTCCTGCTGCTGCTCGTGCTCGTCGTCACCGTCGGACCGTTCCTGTGGCAGTTGTCGACGTCGCTGAAGGGCGCGGGCGAGAGCGTGTTCGGGTACCCGCCACAGCTGCTTCCGAGCCACCCGACGCTCGAGCACTACGCGAAGGCAGCGGACACCGTCCCGGTCTTCTCCTACGCGTTCAACTCGCTGCTCGTCGCGGTGGGGTGCGCGACGACGAACTGTCTGTTCGGTTCGCTGGCCGGGTACGCGCTGGCCCGGATGGAGTTCTGGGGGCGGAAGATCGCGTTCGGAATCTTCCTCGCCACCATGATCATCCCGTTCGAGTCCATCATGGTCTCGGAGTTCCTGATGATGCGGTCGCTGGGTCTCAACGACACCCTGGTCGGAGTGATGCTGCCGATGGCCGCGACCGGGCTGTCGATCCTGCTCTTCCGCAACGCGTTCCTCGGACTGCCGAAGGAGCTGGAGGAGGCGGCGATCCTGGACGGCGCCGGAGAGTGGCAGCGGTACTGGAGGATCGCGGTGCCGTCGGTGAAGGGCACGATCGCGGTCGTCGCGATCTTCAGCTTCGTCTTCGCCTGGGACGACTTCCTGTGGCCGCTGATCGTGCTCAACGACCCGGCGAACTACACGCTGACGGTGGGCATCCAGTACCTCTCCGGCACGTTCACCAATGACCAGCGGGTCGTGGCCGCGGGCACCATGATTGCGGTGGTTCCGCTGCTTGTTCTCTTCTTCACGCTGCAGCGGTTCTTCTTCCGAGGCGTGGGCGAAGGGGCGGTCAAGGGATGAACACCGGTACGGGGACGGGCGACGAAGTCACGCGGAAGGATGGTGCGGCGGCGGGCGCGCCGGCCGAGCGCGAGCCCAAGCACGAAGCGCTGCGCACCGCGCTCACCGCACTGATCGACGACGGGCTCGCCCCTCACGAGGCACTGCCGAGCGAACGCGAACTGATGCAGCTCTACTCGGTGAGCCGGATGACGGTGCGGCGCGCCGTCGAGCGGCTCACCCAGGAGGGGCGCGTCTACCGGGTGCAGGGCGCGGGGACGTTCGTCGCCGCCCCCGCCACGATCAGCAAGACGCTGCACCTCACCTCGTTCTCCGAGGACATCCGCAACCGGCGGATGGTCCCCGACAGCCGGTTGCTGGTCCTGGAGCGCACCGGGGCGGACCTCGACTGCGCCCGCGACCTGTTCCTCGTCCCCGGCACGCCGGTCGTCCACCTGGAGCGGCTGCGGACGGCGGACGACGAGCCCATGTGCCTGGAGAACGTCTGGCTGCCGGAGGCGATCGTCCCCGGGCTCGTCGAGCACGGCGAGCCCGAGAGCCTCTACGGCTGGCTGGAGCGGGCCGGCGCGGCACCCGAGACCGCCGACCAGACGATCCGCGCCACCGTCGTGGGCCCGCGCGAGGCCGCGCTGCTGGGGGTGCCGCCGCAGTTCCCCGCGCTGCTCGTCGAGCGCGTGACCCGGGACATCCGGGGGCGGGCCGTCGAGCGCGCGGTCAGCCTCTACCGGGCGGACCGCTACGACTACCGCCTGACGATCAGCAGGGAGCGACGGACGTGACCACGCGCACCACCCGGGACGGCGCGGCCGCTCCCACCCCGTCCGTCGGGGCGGCGGCCGCGACCACGGCGGCGTGCTCCGGCGCCCGGTCGGCCGGGGGGCCCGGCCTCCGGCTGGGCGTCGACATCGGGGGGACGAAGACGGCGGTCGCCGTCCTCGACGAGGGTGACGCGGTGCTCGCGCGGGCGTCGGCGCCGACCCCCGCCGCCGACGGGGCCTCGGCCGTCGTCGCCGGTGTCCTCGAGCTCGCCGGGCACGTCCTCGGCGAGTCGGCCTCCGTCCGTGGACGACTGACCGGCGTCGGTGTCGGCACGGCCGGGGTCGTCGCCCCTGACGGGCGGACCATCGCCTCCGCGACCGACGCGCTGCCGGGATGGGCGGGCACACCGCTCGCCGTGCTCCTGGAGGACGCCCTCGGGGCGCCTGCCGTGCTCCTCGGTGACGTGCAGGCGTTCCTGGCCGGGGAGCTCGCGGCGGGGGCGGCCCGCGGCGCGCGCGGTGCGGTGGCGGTCATGGCCGGTACGGGGATCGGTGGCGCGGTCGCCGTCGACGGAGCGGTCGTCCGGGGCGGGAACGGGGCGGCCGGGCACCTCGGCCATGTGCCGGTCGCCGCGGCGGAGGGGCTGCGGTGCCCCTGCGGGGCACTGGGGCATGTGGAGGCGGTCGCGTCCGGGCCGGCGATGGCCGCGCTCGCGGGGGCGCCCGACCTACGGGCCGTCGCCGCGGAAGCCTCCGCCGGGTCCGCGTCGGCGCGGGACGTCCTCCGGCGCGGGGGCGCCGCGCTCGGTGCGGCCCTGGCGGGCGTCGTCAACACCCTCGACCCCGATGTCATCGTCGTCTCCGGCGGAGTGCTCCACGCCGGGCCCTGGTACGAGGAGGCCCTCCGTGCCTCCCTCACCGCCTCGGTCCTCCCCCTCCTGCGCACCGTCCCCGTCGTCCCGGCCGCGCTCGGCGCCGAGGCGGTACTCCTCGGCGCCGCGTCCCTCGCCCCCCGGCGCACGGGGTGACCTCCGCCGGGGCCCGCCCGGGGTCTCCCCCCGCCCGCCCCTTCCACGCGTCCCTCGGCGGGCGCCGCCGCGCCCGTCGGCGCGCCACCGGACCGCCCCCGGTCGCCTCGAACGCCGGCCGGGCCGGGATTCCCCGCCCGCCCCGCTTCCCCCCGCAAGTCGGTAACCACCCGCCCGAAAGCCGAGGCCCCCGTGCACACCATCGCCCTCCTCCCCCTTGACGACCGCCCCGCCTGCGCCCGCCTCCCCGCCCAGATCGCCGCCGTCGCGGGCGCGAGGACGCTGGTGCCGCCGGCGGCGCTGATGCCGCGGCTGCGTGAGCCGGGCGACGCGGACGGGCTCGGGAAGTGGCTGGAGGCAACCGCCAGGAGCGCGGACGCCGCGGTGGTCAGTCTGGAGACGCTGGGGCACGGCGGGTTGATCGCGTCGAGGACGCGGGCGACGACGGTGGCGCAGGTCGCCGCACGGTGGGAGGTGCTGCGGCGAATCGCCGCGCCGGTGCACGGGGTCACGCTGGTCACGCGGACGCCGGACTCGCAGGACGCGATGGAGGAACCGGAGTACTGGGACCCGCACGGCCCGGCGCTGCACCGGTTGTCGGCCGCGCTGCACCGTGCGGAGGAGCGGGGTGAGCCGGACGGCCTGGAAGCGGCGCGGAAGGCCGTGCCGCAGGAGGTCCGGTCGGACTTCGCGCGGCGCAGGCTGCGCAACCACGCGCTCAACCTGACCGCGCTCGAACTCGCCGCGGAGGGGGTGTTCGAGAGCCTGGTGGTGGGGGCGGACGACACCGCCCCGTGGGCGGTGGCCACGGCAGAGCTGCGGCAGCTGGGCCTCTGGCGCACGCGGTTGGAGGCGGACGAGCGGGTCGCCGTGCGACCGGGCGCGGACGAGGCGACGTCGACGCTGGTGGCCCGCACGCTGCTCGGTCTGCTGGACGCCGGACCCGTGACCGTACGGATCGAGGCGGCGGACGCGAGCGGGCTCGACCAGGTGGCGCCCTACGAGAACGTCCCCGTCGGAAGGACGGCGGCGGGCCAGGTGGAGGCGTGCGGAGCGGTCCTCCAGGACGACGACGCGGATCTGGTCCTGCTGGTGCACACCCCGGACGGCGACGGCGACTGGGCCACGGGCCCGCTCCCGAAGCGCCACGCGGCAGCCGAAGGCACCGCGCAGGCACTGGCGGAGCGCGCCGCCGCGTACGTGCGCGAAGGGCGCGCGGTCGCGGTGGCGGACTGCGCGCAGCCGAACGGGGCGGACCCGCTCCTCGCCGCCGCGCTGCTGCGGACGGGAACCGCCCACCGGCTCACCGCGTACGCCGGCTGGAACACGGCCGGCAACACGCTCGGGACGGTCGTCGCGCACGCGGTGACCGCCGTGGCCGCGCGGCGGGCCGGGCGGTTCGACGAGCGCGCCCACCTGGACCTGCTCGCCCACCGGTTCGTGGAGGACCACGGCTACATGACGCGGCTGCGCGCGGAGGTCCGCGCCGGGCTCGGCAGTGTTCCCGGGCGCCATGACCACGTCCCCGAGGACCACCCGGCCCGCGCGCGCCTGGCCGCCGGGCTCGGCGCGTACGCGGCACGACTGCCCGGTTTCCGGGCGCGCGTCGACCCGGGCAGCGTCCATCTGCCCTGGCACCGCACCTTCGAGGTCGACTTCGATGTCCGCACCGCCACCCACCGGCCCGTTGAGGAGCCCACCGCATGAGCACGACCGCCCCCGCACTCCACGCCGACGTCGCCGTCATCGGATCCGGCCTCGGGGCCGTCGCCGCCGCGCTCGCGGCGGCGCGGGCCGGGCGCCGGGTGGTGCTCGCGGCTCGGTTCGACCGCCTCGGCGGCCAGGCGACGACCCAGCTGGTCCCGGCGCTCGACGAACACCCGCACGTCGAGACGGGCGGGGTGTCCGCGTCGTACCGGGCGTTCCGCGACCTGATCCGGGCGCGGTACGACGGGGTCGCGAACCCCGGCGGCGGCTGGGTGAGCCGGCTGTGCTGCGAGCCGTCGGCCGCGGAGGAGGCGATCGAGGAGCTGCTCGCGCCCCACGTGGCGCAGGGGCGGCTCACGGTGCTCCGGGGCCGCGTCCCGGTCGAGGCACGGCGGGAGGAGGGGCGGCTGGCGTTCGTCCGGCTGAGGTCGGCCGACGGGACCGGGACGGACCTCGTGGCCGACGTCTTCTGCGACGCCACCGAGGCGGGCGACCTGCTGCCGCTCGCCGGCGCCCCCTGGGTCGTCGGCTCGGAGGGCCGCGACGCCCACGGCGAGCCACTCGCCCTGCCCGGCGGTCCGCAGCCCGGCGCGGTCCAGTCCTGTACGGTCGGTTTCGTCGTCGAGCACGACCCGGCCGCGGACGCCCGTCCGGTCACGGACCCCGCACCCGAGGGCTACGCGCTCTGGCGCGACGCCCAGCCGTTCACGCTGGAGATCGCCGGCTGGGACGACCGCGCGCACCGCTACCGGATGTTCGAGCACGGCCCCGACGGCCACCTGCCGTTCTGGACCTACCGCCGGCTGCGCGAAGGCGCGGTGCTGGGCGGCCGGGACGCCGCGTTGATCAACTGGGCGGGCAACGACTACGCCGACCGTTCGTCGGTCGACCACCCGCAGGAGGCGTACGAGCAGGCCAAGCGGCTGTCCGCCGCGTTCCTGCACTGGCTGCGCACGGAGTGTCCGCGCGACGACGGCAGCGGTCGCGGCTACCCCGGGCTCACGCTCGCCCCGCAGGTCGCGGGCACAGCCGACGGCTACGCGGAGGAGCCGTACCTGAGGGAGTCGCGCCGGCTGCGGACCGGCTCCCCGGTACGCCAGCAGGACCTGGAACCCGTGCCGGGCCTCGCGCGGGCGGCAAACCGGCCGGACTCCGGCGGGCTCGCGATGTACCACATGGACCTGCACAGCCGGATCGGCCACCCCGCGAGCGCGTACGCGCCCACCGCGCCGTTCCAGGTGCCGCTTTCCTCGCTGATCGCGGCGGAGCCCGGCAACCTGCTCGCGGCGGCCAAGAACCTCGCCGCCACCCAGGTCGCCGCGTCCGCCTACCGGGTGCACCAGGGCGAGTGGGCCGTCGGCGAGGCGGCCGGCGCGCTGGCCGCGCAGTCCTGCGCCCGGTCGCTCGCCCCGTCGGAGGTCGTCGGCGACCGCCGTGAACTGACGCTCCTGCAAGCGCGGTTGACCGGCGACGGGGTGCCGATCGCCTGGACTCTCGACGTCCCGCCGGACGACCCGCGATTCGTCGCCGTCCAGCTGCTCGCCGCGGCCGGAGCCCTGCGCGGCCGCCGCGCCGCCGAACTCGACGTGAGACCGCAGGACGCGGCGGACGCCGCGGACCGGCAGGCGCTCCACGAGGCGGCAGCGCGTCTGGGGGGCGAGCCGGGACGCGTGCTCGATGACCTCGACCCGACCACTCGGCAGATGAGTTGGGGCGACCTCGCCGTCGTCCTGGCACAGCGCGCCCTCGACCGGGCCGCACGCACTGCCGGCGGTGCCCGTGTCTGACACCGCAGCCCCCGCAGCCCCGACCGCTACCACCGAAAGGGACCCGGTGTCACCCACCCGAGCCCCCCGGCCCGCCCCGACCGCCGCCGCACTGCACGAGCTGGCCGGATCGCTGATCGTCTCCTGCCAGGCCCTGCCCGGTGAGGCGTTGCACGGGTCGGAGATCATGGCCCGCATGGCACGGGCCGCGGTCGAGGGCGGGGCCCGTGCCGTCCGCGTCAACTCGCCCGAGGACGTCGAGGCCGTCCGCCAGGCCGTCGCCGTCCCGGTGATCGGCCTGTGGAAGGACGGCGAAACGGGCGTCTACATCACCCCGACGCTCGCGCACGCCAGGCGGATCGCGGAGGCGGGCGCGGACCTCGTCGCGCTCGACGCCACCACGCGTCCACGCCGTGACGGTCTGACGCTCGCCGAGACGATCGAAGCCCTGCACCGGCTGGGTGTCGGCGTCCTCGCCGACGTCTCCACTCACGAGGAGGGCACGGCCGCCGAGGCCGCGGGCGCGGACGCGGTCGCCACCACCCTCTCCGGGTACACCGAGCACAGCACCGCGCAGCAGGGACCGGACTTCGCGCTGATCGCCTCGCTCGCCCCCGCCCTCACCGTCCCCCTGATCGCCGAGGGCCGCATCGGCACCCCCGACGAGGCCGCCCGGGCGCTGAGCCTCGGCGCGCACGCCGTCGTCGTCGGCGGGGCCATCACCCGCCCCGCGTCCATCACCCGGCGCTTCGCGGCCACCGTCCGCGAGCAATCCGTCCGTTCGGCGGCCACCCACCCCGCACAGGAGCACTCCGCATGACCACCGCACCCGAATGCCACGTCGTCACCCACGTCCACTGGGACCGCGAGTGGTACCGCCCGTTCGAGTCCTTCCGCGCCCGGCTCGTGGAGCTGGCGAGCCGTGTATGCGAAGAGCTGGACGACGGCCGGATGCAGGCCTTCCACCTCGACGGCCAGACGATCGTCCTCGCGGACGTCGAGGCGCTGCGTCCCGACCTCGCCGAGCGGCTGCGCGCCCACGCCCGCGCCGGACGGCTCACGCTGGGCCCGTGGCACGTCCTCGCCGACAACCAGCTGGTCTCCGGCGAGAACCTGATACGCAACCTGCTCACCGCCCGCCGCCACGCGTCGGCCACGGGCACCCTGGCCGGCGTCGGCTACTCGCCCGACGCCTTCGGGCACCCCGCCGACCTGCCGCGGCTGCTCAACGGCTTCGGCATGGACACCGCGCTGATCTGGCGCGGTGCCCCCGACGGCGTGGCCCGATTCCGCTGGCGGTCGCCCGACGGCTCGGAGGTCTTCGCCGTCAACCAGGGCTACCACGGCGCGGAGGTGCTGTGGCCGGACGCCGAGGCCGACGCGAAGGACGATTCCACCGCCTACGCCGGCACGGTCACCGACAACGCCTCCACGGCCGCCACCCGGCTCGGCGATTATCTCGCCACCGAGCACGAGCGGCTCCCCGGGGGCCCCTGGCTGCTCCTGAACGGCGGCGACCACCTCGCCCCGACCGGACCCGGCGACCGCATCCGCGACGCCGCGCCCGGGGCGAAGGCCACCGGGGCGGTGCTGCGCGAGAGCACCCTGGAAGAGTTCTTCGCCGCCGCCAGAACCGCCGCCGAGGTCCGTGCGACCGGCGGCGGTCCGCTGCCGGTCGTCGAGGGCGAACTGCGCGAGGCGGCCGGCTACCTGACCTTCATCCTGGCCGGCACGCTCTCCGCACGCACCTACCTCAAGCAGGCCAACGCCGCCGCGCAGAACCTCCTGGAACGCTGGGCCGAGCCCTCCCTCGCCCTGTACGCGCCGCACGACCGGACCCTGCGCGCCGACCTCGACCACGCCTGGGAGCTGCTGCTGCGCAACGCGCCGCACGACTCGCTGTGCGGATGCAGCGTCGACGAGGTGCACCGGGAGAACGCGGTCCGCTACGACCGGGTGCGGCAGCTCGGCGAGCACGTCGTCAGCCGCGCCCTGCTCGCCTCCGGGCTCGACGTGCGCGCGTACGGCGACCCGGTCCGCGACCACGCCGACCTCGCGGTCCTCAACCCCCACGCGGGCGCCACCGGCGGCCCCGTCACCGTCGAACTGCTCACCGCCCCCGACCGCCACCCCGTCGCGCTGACCGCCGCGGACGGCGCGCCCGTTCCCTTCGAGACTGAGGTCCTGGGCCCCGAGACCGCCTTCGAGGCCGACCTCGACCTGCTGCCCGACTCCCGCCCGGCACTGCGCCACCGGCTTTTCTTCACCGTCCCGGCGGTGGAAGGCCTCGGCCGTACCGTCCTGCGCGTCACCCTCGGCGACGCCCCGGCAGAGGAGGCCGGCGCCCTGACGGAGAAGGGGGGCTCGATCGCCGCTCCCGGCGGTGGCGTCCTGACCGCGGCGGATGACGCCTCCCTCACCCTGACCCGCGCCGACGGCTCGGAACTGGCGGGTCTCGGCCTGCTCACCGACGGCGGGGACAGCGGGGACACGTACAACTACGACCCGCCGGTCCGCGACGCGGTCGTCACTCCGCGCCTGGTGGATTCCCGCACGCGCACCTCCGCCGTGCGGACGGTCCTGGAGCTGGACGCCGTCCTCGACCTGCCGGCCGGGCTGACAGCCGACCGTTCGGGCCGGGACGAGAAGACGGTGACCGTCCCGGTACGGATCGAGGTCACGCACTGGCACGGCGATCCGCTGCTTCGCTGGCACATCGCACTCGACAACACGGTCCGCGACCACCGCCTGCGGTTCCACGCGCCCACCGCGCGCGGAACGGAGACCTGGACCGGTGACGGGCAGTGGTGCCTGATCGAACGCCCGGTCCGTCCCGACCTGGGGCCGTTGCCGACCGAGCGTGGCCATGAGGCCGTCTGCGGCGCGGCGCCCGTGCAGGGGCTGGGCGCGGTCGGACGGGGAGCGGACCGCACGGCGGTGTTCGCGCCGGGGCTGCCGGAGATGCGGGCGCTGGGGGCCGGGGAGACCGCCTCCGGGGCCGACCAGGAGATCGTCGTCACGCTGCTGCGGGCCGTCGGCTGGCTCTCCCGCTTCGACCTGCGCAGCCGTACCACCGGAGCGGGGCCGATGCTGCCCACCCCGGAGGCGCAGTGCCAGGGTCCGCAGCGGTTCGAGCTGGCGCTCGCGCTGGGCGCGGACGTGGCGACGGATGCCCGACTGGCCGGCCGCTCGGCTGCGTTCCGTACGCCGCTGCGCGCCTGGCAGCTGCGGCCGGGCAGCACCGCCGCGCCCGCCGCCGGGGCGATCCGCGTCGACGGTGCGCTCCTGGGGGTACTCAAGCCCGCGGAGGACGGTGACGGGATCGTCCTGCGCCTCACCAACCCGACCTCGGACGCGTGCGAGGCGCGGGTGCGCGCGCCCGAAGGCGCGTTGCTCACCCCGGTCCGTATGGACGAGCGGCCGACGGACGCGCCGGTGGTCCGGCAGGGGTCGACGGAGAGCGTGTGGCCGCTCGCCCCGTTCGCCACGCTGAGCCTTCGGGTGAGGCCTTCCGTGTGATCGTCGCCTGGCGACGGCGTCGTCGAGCGCCGTCGCGAAGGGCGCAACGTGGCGTGGGACGCCGGGGCAGGGTTCGCCGCGGAGTCGACACGGCCGCTATGACGTACCAGCGCGACGTGACCGGCGCCCGGCAGGAACGTGGCGGCGAGCCGGGTGCGGGCTCCGGCAGCGGAAGAACAGCCGGGGCCCCCGCGCGTCGAGCGCCAGGTTCACTCCGAGCCGTGCGGCGAAACGCCCCTGACCGGCCTCTTTCGCGAGGTGGGGGCGCAGCCCGCCGCGAAGGCCAGGGCCGCGTACAGCGGCGTCGACGCCACGTGAACGACCGTGGCGACGGCTGCCACGCCGGTGGCTTCGTTCGCTTCAAGCGGTTCTGGCACAACTTCCGTGAAACCACGCCGCCCGGGGCTCGCGGAGGCTTCTGGGTGAGCTGCTGACCTGTCGGTTCACCGGGGCTACCGACATCGGGCAGCGAGGGCGGGTACGGCGGCGCCTTCGCCGCAGGACATCGTCTCCCATGCTCGTCGGGGGCCTGGGCGAAGAGGTGGTCGATGCCAGGCCGTGTCCGCGTGGTCGTCGATCACGACGAAAGGCTCTCCACGAGGCAGCCCGGCCCCTCCCCTCTTCCGCCCGTCGGTGGGGCACTCGGCCAAGACCACCACCGGCACCCCACCCGCCCCCTGCACTCCCGACGGCGCCCCCGACCAGGCCAGACGGCAAAACGCTGCTGGAGCACTAGTCACCGTCCCCGTCGAGTGCGGCCAGCCCGTCGCTCCAGCGGGCGCGGCGCTCGGGCTCCTGCTGGTCCCACCAGGGCGTGCCGCGTTCGCCGAGGGCGACCTTGGCGGTGTGCACGCGGTCGCGGGCTGCGCGTTCGGCAGCCGTGTCCTGGGCGCGGCGGGCCGTGGCCACGGCGCGGCGAGCGGCCATGAGGTGGGACCGCAGCCGGGCGGCCACGTCCTCGGGCAGGTCGGGGTCCGTGGCCCGCCAGCGCCGGCCGTTGATGATCACATACCGTCCGTCGGGGGTGCGGGCGGGCTTTGGCGCATCAGCCGTCACCTCTCCACCCTGGCAGACGCCCGCCCCTCGGACCGTCGGCGCCACGCCGCTTCGAGACCGGCGCGGGGGAAGGGTGAGGGAGGTCCCGGCGTGATCCCGGTGGCGCGGCACAGCATGATGGAGGTATGCGCTATCGGCCTGTGCTCGTCTACGACGGAGACTGCGGCTTCTGCACGACTGCGGCGAACTTCGCCGAACGGCGTGTGCGGCCGCGCTGCGAGATCGTTCCGTGGCAGTTCGCGGAGCTCGACGCCCTCGGCGTCACGCCCGAGCGCGCCGCGTACGAGGTGCTGTGGGTGACACCTTCGGGAACGGTGGACGGCGGGGCCCGGGCCGTGGCGAAGGCCCTCCTGAGCGCGGGTGGCGTCTGGGCACCTGTGGGCGCGGTGCTCCTGCTGCCCGGCGTGCGGTGGGCCGCCCGAGGCGTCTACCGGCTCGTCGCGGCCCACCGCCACCGGCTGCCGGGAGGCACCCCCGCCTGCACCGTGCCCCGCCGCCCCGGGTGACCAGGACCGTCATCTCCGCGCACCAAGCCACGGCTGGCCCCTGCCTTGCGGGAATGCAGTAGCGGCGGACGGCATATCCGGCCAGACCCAAAAACATGTGAGGGGTAATGAGCCGCCCATTTGAGATCGCACCGGGTTCGAAGCTGGTCTGGGGCCCGGGCATCGGAGTCGGGCGTACTCACGTTGCCTTCGCCGAGGGAGCCGGTGAGTCCCTGGGGGCCTACCGGCCTCACCTATGGCGACCGGCTCGGCGGAAGCGACGTCGACGTGAAGGTGTTCCAGCGGTTCACCCAGGCGCCGTACGACCGCTACACCCACGCCGACAGCTTCGCCCTCGACGGGCTGTTACGCGGACTGCGGCTGCCCTCGCTCGTGATGCCGGAGCGGGGCGGCGGCACGATCACCCGCGAGCCGGACGAGGAAGCAGGGCTGATGACCGGTGTCACCCCACCGAGTCCGCGGTCCCCTGTGCTGACAGGGCACGGTTGATCGTCCGTTGGGTCGTGGTGGGGTCCTGGCCGGGGAGCCGTCTGGTCGGTGTGGTCACCCAGGGGCCGGCGCCGGTGTAGGCGCGCTCGACGAGCGTCCCGTCGGGCAGGAGGTGATCCGGGGCCGTCTCGCGCTGAACTCGCAGGAGGCCCGGTGCCAGGCCGGACAGGTGCTGGATGATGGCCTTGGCGTTGGCGTGGGCGGTGTCGACGGATATGCCGGAGCCTACGGCGATCCGCGTCAGCGTGTCGTGTCGGCGCAGGTGGACCAGGCCGACGAGGGCGCGTCGGTGAGGCGGGAGCTTGCAGCGGCGGTCGCCCTCACGGGTGACGATGAGCATGGATGGCCACTCGACCAAGGGGTGCGGCAGGTCGAGTGCGGCAGAGGAGAAACCAACGAGGCTCCTGTGCTGATGAGTTGAGACGTCGAACACCTCCCTCGACGGCGCAGGAGCGTCGTGCGTTGCGGGACACCGGTCTGTCCCCGGTCAGTGGCCGCTCCGAAAGGGCTCACTGCACCATCCCCGATCAGGCCGACCAGACCCGCGACCGTCGAAAGCTGGGACCCCGCGGTGGCCGGCCACCGCGCTTCGACCCGGGCGACCACCACGAGCGTCACGCGGTGGAGTGCGGGATCAACCGCCTCAAGAGGCACCGTGCCGTCGGTACGTGCCACGACGAGCTCACCGTCCGCCACGAGGCGACCGTCCTCGTCGCTGCCCTCGACGAGTGGCTGTGAACCTGGGCCGTCACACGGTGGGATCCACGTTCCGCGTCGCCGGCAGATCGCTGCCGGAGAAGACGCGGACGAAGTCGTCGTCGCGCACGATCCAGTGGTCCGAGGTCCGCGCCGGTGAGGGGGTGGCCGGGGTCGTCAGGGTGGTTCACGATTTCACGGCTCCGGCGGCGAGGCCCGCGCGCCCGTGGCGCTGCAGGAGGAGGAAGGTCAGCACGATGGGCACGACGGAGACCAGGGCGCCCACGATGGTCAGGGTCTGGAGTTCGGGCAGGCGGCTCGTCTGCGTCTGCCGGGTGAACAGACCGAGGGTGACGGGGTGGAGGCGCTCGTCCTGGAGCGTGATCAGGGGCAGGAGGAAGTCGTTCCAGATGACGACGAACTGGAAGAGGAAGACGGTCACCAGGGCGGGCGCCATGAGGCGCAGCGCCATGGTCCGGAAGATGCGGAACTCGCCCGCGCCGTCCATGCGGGCGGCTTCCGTCACCTCGTCCGGGACGGACGCGGCGGCGAAGACGCGGGAGGGGTACACGCCGAACGGGCTGACGACGCTGGGCAGGAAAACCGCCCAGAAGGTGTTCGTGGCGTCGAGTTCGGCGAACATCAGGAACAGACGTACGCGGCGCGTTCAGCGGCCGCGAGATCTGCTCGGGCGACGCGTGGATCCACAGCACGCGCATCCCCGTCGACGAGAGCTACCACCCCAACGTCAAGGGCCAGCAGTACGGCTGCCTGCCCTCCTTCGACGCCCTCGCCTGACCGCACTCTTCCGGCGGCGGGCCGGGGCCCGCCGCCGGGAGGTCCGCGGTCCCGGGCTTCGGGCACCGTTCAGCGCACTCCGGGACTCTCGCGCAGGTGAACCGGCCCGCGGCGGGCCCTACCAGCGGTCGCGGTGCACGACCTCAGAGACCGGGCGGCGGCGCACCGGGCCGAAGTTCCCCATCGGCCAGCCCACGGGTATCGCGGCGAAGGTGCGCATGTCCTCGGGGATGCCGAGGGCCTGCTTCCACTCCTCCTCCAGCATCAGGTGCCAGATGGTGATGTTCGCGGCGAGGCCGAGGCCCCGGGCGGCGAGCAACAGGTTCTGGACGCCGGGATAGACGCACGATCCTTCCGCGAGAGCCATGAAGCGTTCCTGCGTGGCCATCATGCGCTGGGTCGCCGCCGGGCCGAGGGCCTGCGCGGAAGCGAGGTAGCCCTCCTCGGTCACGCGGGGTGCGGGAAACTGGTAGCAGGGGATGACCAGTACGGGGGTGTCGGCGAAGTGGTCACGCTGGTACTCGATCGCCGCGACCATCCGGCCGTAGGCCGCCTCGTCCATCCCCTCGGGGGCCAGCGCGCCCGTGGTGGCGAGATAGGCGTCCACGCACCGCTTCCACAAGGGGGCGAGACGGGCCATGACGTCCCGGTCGGTGACGACGACGTACTCGAAGCGCTGCATGTTGCCGCCGCTGGGCCCCCAGACCGCGGCCTGGACGAGCCGCTCGACGAGGTCCTCGGAGACCGGGTCGGGCTTGATGCGGCGCATGGCGCGCATCGTGGACATGATGTCGAAGAGACGGGGGTCGGATTCCGCACCGGTGAGATCGATCATGATCGCGGAGTGTAGATCCCGCCCGCGCGCAGGTCGAGGGGGCCCGCGCCTGACGAGGGCGTGCCCGCCCGCCTCCCGGTGGGCAGGGCGCCCGACCGCCGTGGCCGCCCGCTCTCGACTTCCGGCGCTCCGGCCGTCACGGTGGGCGCCGGGGGCGCGGCACGGACGAACGCCGACGAGCCGCTGGTCCAGGACCCGGCGCTCCGGGCCGGCACGGGCCCTGCTCCGTGCCGGTCCGCGTCGCCCGCGGCTCGCGGCGCTCCTCCCGGGTGGGGGCCGGACGTCGCGTCACGCGCGCCCGGGCGGGCCGAACCCCGTCAGGAGCGCCTCCGCGTGGGGCGAACCGCTCTCCTGCACCACCTCCTCCAGCGTCTGGGGCGTCCGCACCGGAGCGAGCAAGACCTCTCCCTCACCGTGGAGAAGGGCGTACACCCCGGGTCTCGGCAGGCTGTTGTACGCCCAGGGAGCGGAGAAGTAGTAGGCCCCGGTGTCGTGCAGCACCACCACGTCGCCCTCCGAGAGCTCCGGCAGGAGACGTTCGTGCGCCACCACGTCCCCGGCGAAGCAGAGGGGGCCCGCGACGTCCTGCGGGACCCGAGCGGTCGTCTTCGGCCGGCCGTCGGGCCCGTGGGCGGTGACCCTGACCGGCCACGCGTCCGGCATGAACACGGTACGGACGGCCACCTGCGCCCCGGCGTGGGTGAGCGCGATCCGCCGGCCACCCGACTCCTTGACGTATTCGACCAGCGCCGCGGTGAAGCCGTTCTTCGCGAGCAGCGACCGGCCGAATTCCGTGACCACCTGGTAGCCGCCGTCGAGCAGGGCGGGTTCGGCATCGGTGAGCACTCGGACGTAGTCCCGGAACGTCGGCGTGGTCGTGTCGTCGGAGAAGTTGACCGGCAGCCCTCCGCCCAGGTCCAGGCTGGTGACCTGACGTCTTCCCACGTGTGCGTTGATCTCCTCGGCGAGCCGGTGCAGCGCCGCGAGGCCCTGGGCGATCAAGGGCAGCGGACACCCCTGCGAGCCGACGTGGGCGTGCAGGCGGGTGAGCCAGGGGTGCTGCAGGAAGGCGTCGAGCACCCGGGCGCGGGCTCCGGGGTCGTCGAGGGCGACGCCGAACTTGGAGTGGGGCGTCGCCGTGCTCATCGCGGCGATGGTGCCGCCGCCGACCTGGGGGTTGACGCGGAGGCCGACGACGGACCGGGAGCCGGCGGGACGCAGGACGTCGATGCGGTCGAGTTCGGCGAGGTTGTCCGCGTTCAGCGCGATCCCCAGGTCGAGGGCTTCCCGGAGTTCGGCGCGGGTCTTGGCCGGGGAGTCCAGGACGATGCGTTCGGGCGCGAACCCGGCGGCGAGCGCCAGCCGGGTCTCTCCCGGACTCGCCGTCTCACAACCCATTCCGGCGTCCGCGAGCAGCCGCAGCACCGGGACGAGCGGGCACGCCTTGACCGCGAAGGCGTGCAGGACGTCCGGCACGTGGGCGAAGGCGTCGTGGAGCGCGGCGACGCTGTCGCGGACGCCCTGGACGTCGATGAAGCCGGCGACGGGGTGGTCCTGCCCCAGAACGCCGTCGGCGGTCGCCCGCCGCAGTACGGACACGACCTTCTCCTGGTGCGTCATGCCTTCCTTCCTTCCTCGCTCTGGGGGGTGGGACTCCCGGCCGCCTCAAGGGGGGCGCCGGGGATGTTGCCGGCGTACTCGGCCGGAGGGTCGCGACGGGTGATCCGGGGCGCCGGCGCGGTGGGCGTGCGGCTGCGGCCGGGCGACCGGTCACTCGACGTCCAGTCGCAGGACGTCGTCGATCGTCTCCCTCCGCACGAGGACCCGTGCCGTGCCGTCGCGGACGGCGACGACGGGCGGGCGGGGCTGGAAGTTGTAGTTGTTCGCCATCGAGCGGTGGTAGGCCCCGGACGCGGGGACGGCGAGGAGGTCGCCGACTGCGAGATCGGCGGGCAGGCGGGCGGAGTCCACGACGACGTCGCCGGATTCGCAGTGCCGGCCGCAGACGGTGACCGTCTCGTCCGTGTTCCTCGCGGTGGCCCGGCCCGCGAGAGCGGCCGTGTAGGAGGCGTCGTACAGGGCGGGCCGCATGTTGTCGCTCAGCCCTCCGTCGACGGACACCCATGTCCGCAGTCCGGGCTGGCGCTTGATCGTGCCCACGGTGTAGAGGGTGACCGTCGTGGGTCCCGCGATCGCCCGGCCGGGTTCCACCGCGAGTCTCGGCACCGGAATGCCGGCCCCGGCACAGGCTTTCCGCACCCGGTCGATGACGGCGGGCGCGAGGTCCCGCACGTCGAGGGGTTCGTCGTCGGGGAGGTAGGCGATGCCCAGGCCCCCTCCCAGGTCGAGTCGCCGCAGGATCGTCCCGTGCGTGCGCGCGGTGTCGGCCATCAGGCCGACGAGCCGGTCGGCGGCCTCCTCGAAGACGTCGGGACGCAGGATCTGGGAGCCGAGGTGGCTGTGCAGGCCCACGAGCTCCAGACCGGGGGCGCTCAGGACGTGGGACACGGCGCGGTGGGCGCTGCCGGTGGACAGCGAGAAGCCGAACTTCTGGTCGTCGGTGCCGGTGGTGATGTACGCGTGGGTGTGCGCCTCCACACCGGGCGTGACGCGGACGAGGACCTGCTGGCGCGCGTTCCGGCGGGTGGCGATGTCCGACAGGCGGGATATCTCGTCGTGGGAGTCGACGACGACGAGCGAGACGCCGTGGTCGACGGCCTCCGCCAGTTCGGTCGCCGACTTGTTGTTGCCGTGGAAGATCACGGAGGATCCCGGGACACCCGCGCGCCGCGCCGTGCGCAGCTCGCCCGCGGAGCACACGTCGATTCCCACGCCTTCCTCCTTCAGCCAGGTGGCGACCTGGTGGCAGAGGAACGCCTTGGCGGCGTAGAAGACGTCGTGGCCGGTGAAGGCCGCGCGCCAGGACCGGCAGCGGGCGCGGAAGTCGGCCTCGTCGAGGACGAAGGCCGGGGTGCCGAACCGCTCGGCGATGTCGCTCAGGAGCACGCCGCCGATCCTCAGACCGTCGGTACCGCTCGTGGTCGTGGCCGGCCACAGTTGCGGGGGAACGCGCATGGTGGTCTTCGCCCTTCGGGATGGAGTTCAGTAGGCGGTGAGGAACCGGTGGAGGACGCGGACGCCGAATTCGAGGCCGGACAGGGGGACGCGTTCGTCCACTCCGTGGAACATGCCGTAGTAGTGCAGGTGGGGGTCGAGCAGGAGGGGTGCGAAGCCGTAGGTGCTGATGCCGATCTTCGCGAAGGCCTTGGCGTCGGTTCCTCCTGACTGGATGAACGGCACGGGGTGGGCGTGGGGGTCCTGGCTGCGGATCGCTTCGGCCATCGCGCTGAAGGCAGGCCCTTCGTGATCGGCGGCGACGGCCTCTTCGCAGTTGATGAACTCGCGCGTCACCTTCGGGCCGAGGAGCCGGTCGACGGTCTCCACGAAGGCGTTCTGTTCGCCGGGCAGGAACCTGCCGTCCACCTCGGCGTGGGCGCGTGAGGGGATGACGTTGACCTTGTGGCCGGCTGTCAGCACCGTGGGGTTGAGGGTGTTGCGGACGGTGCAGTCGAACAGTTCGCCGAGGCCGCCGAGGCGGTTCGCCTCCTCCTCCAGCCGGTCGCGGTCGATCCGGATCCCGAGGGTCCGGTCGAGGGCGTCGAGCAGGGTGCGGACGGCAGGGGTGAGGCGGGTGGGCCAGCGGTGGGCGGTGAGCCGGGAGAGGGCGTGGATCAGCTCCGCGACGGCGTTGTCCTGCCCGGGGCCCGAGCCGTGTCCCGCGGTGCCGTGAGCGGTGAGCCGCATCCACGCGGTGCCGCGCTCTCCGACGGCGAGGGGGTACACGCGTGCGTCCGGTCCGGCGTGGGTGGTCCTTGTCGTGATCGAGAAGCCGCCGGACTCGCTGATCGCCTCCTCGACACCGGCGAAGTGGTCCCGGTGCGCGGTCGTGACGTGACGTGAGCCGTACTCGCCGGTCGACTCCTCGTCCGCGAGGAAGGCCAGGACCAGGTCCCGTCGCGGTTTCTGGCCCGTGCGTGCCCAGGCGCGTACCAGGGAGAGGGTCATGGCGAGGCTTCCCTTCATGTCGACCGCCCCTCTCCCCCACAGGCAGCCGTGGTGGAGGTCTCCGGAGAGGGGGTGCAGGGTCCAGTCGCGGGGCTCGGCGTGCACGGTGTCGAGGTGTCCGTGGACGAGGAGGGGAGGCAGGTCGCGGTCTTCGCCGTCGATCCGGGCCAGGACGCTGGTGCGGCGGTGTCGCGGTTCGGTCAGGGTGGCACGGACACCGGCCGATTCCAGGGCCTCGGCCACGTACTCCGCGGCCTGCCGCTCGCCGGGCCCCGATCCGTCTCCGGGGTTGGTGGTGTCGATGCGCAGGAGGTCCGAGCACAGTGCGGCGGCGTCGGTGGCGTAGCCGTCGTGCAGACCGGGTCGTCCGGTGGCTGTCACAAACTTCTCCACGAGGATCGGTCGGGCGGGGGCGGGAGGGGGCGGCGGTCAGTCGAAGTGGTCCTCCATCGCCGCGCCGGCGATGGAGGTGCACACCTTGAAGGTGCGGGCGGCGGTGGTCGCGTTCGGTGCGGTGAAGGCGACGCCCCGGGGACCGTTGGGTTCGACGGTGGGGACGGCGAGGACCGCGGCCGCCAGATGGGGTGCGTGGAAGTCGAGCTCGAAGCGGTGCGGTCGGCCGGGGACGCCGTGTTCTTCCGGGGTGTCCGCGTGGTCGCTCCGGGCACGGAGGGGGCGAACGGCCTCGGCCGCCTGCGCGCGCAGCAGCTCGGCGCTTCGGCCGGGGGGAAGGCAGATGGCGGCGTACCGGCTGACGCATTCCTTGACCGCCACGACGAGGGCCCCGGGCGCCCAGAGCCGGGCTGCCCGGCAGGTGAGGTCGTCTCCCGTCACCAGCACGACGGGGACCCCGTGCTCCTCGGCGATCAGTGCGTTCATGCGGCCTTCGTCGGCCGGCTCGCCGTCGACGCGGAACGCGGTCAGTCCGGTTCCGAGGTAGGTGTGGGACAGGACTCCCTGTTCTCCGGCGCCCGTGTGGTAGCCGAGGAAGACCACCGCGTCGGCCCGGTCGATCCCCGCCATCATGCCCAGCGGCTTGTGCCGGCCGGTGAGCAGGCGGGCGCGGGGATCCAGGTGCTCCAGGAGCAGGTTGCGCTGTGTGTAGTGGGCGTCGTTGACCAGTACTTCGGTCGCGCCGCCGGCCAGGAGGCCGTCGATGACGGCGTTGACGTCGCCGGTGAAGAGGGGACGCATCCGTTCCCAGGAGGCGGTTCCCGGTTCGACGTCGTCGGGACACGTGACGCCGGTGGCGCCTTCCATGTCCGCGGAGACGAGCACCCGCGTCATCCGGGGTTCCTTTCGCACGGGGGGAGGGTGAGGCGGGGCGGGTCCGTCCGGAGGACCGCGCGTGCTCCCAGGGGGATGGTGAGCTGACGCGGTCCGTGGCCGGCGGGCAGGCCCGCGGCGACCGGGACCCCGAGGTCCGACAGGCGGTCCCGCAGGACGGCCTCCACCCGGTCCGGAGGGCCGCAGTCGGTGAAGTCTCCGAGGACGACGCCGGCCGTCCGTCGCAGGACGTCGGCGCGTCTGAGCTGGGTCAGGGAGCGGTCCAGGCGGTAGGGGTCCTCGCCGACGTCCTCGAGCAGGAGGACGCGGCCTTCGGTGTCGGGCGCGGTGGCGGTTCCCAGTGAGGACGCCAGCACGGTGAGGTTCCCGCCGGTGAGGGTCCCCTCGGCGTGTCCGGGAACGAGGACGGGGCCGTCGAGGGCGAACGAGCGCGGAGGCGGTCCGAAGAGGGCTGCGTGGAGGCTTCCGGCAGTGACGTCGTCTTCGTGGACGGGCCTGCAGCCGGGCATCGGGCCGTGGAGGGTCACCAGGCGGAGGCTCTCCCCCAGTGCCTGGTGAAGGCAGGTGATGTCACTGGACCCGAGGAGGAACTTGGGGCCCGCGGCGGCGAGGCGCCGGTGGTCGAGCCGGTCTGCGATGCGCTGGCTCCCGTATCCGCCCCGCGCGCACACGACCGCCCGTACGGCGGGGTCGAGCCAGGCCTCGGTGAAGTCGTCGAGGCGTTCGTCGTCGGAGCCGGCCAGGTGGCCCTGGTGGGTGGCGTGGAGCCGCGGAGTGGTGCGTACCCGCAGGCCCCAGCCCTCCAGCAGGTTCCGGGCCGGGATCGTCTCGCGCTCGGTCACCGGTCCGGCGGGGGCGACGAGGGCGACGGTGTCGCCCCGTCGCAGGAACGGAGGGTGGGCGCGGTCCTGGTGCGAGGTCCTCCCCGCGGCGGGCGAAGCGCCGTCGGCCGTCATGGCCGTTCCGCAGGGGTCGGTGCCGCGTCCGTGGAACCGGCCGGGTCCGTCCGGGGGCCGGCGGCAGGGGTGAAGATCCGCTCGTAGAAGCGGATCTCGGCCTCCAGGGCCGCCCTGATCGTCTCGGCCCGCCGCCAGCCGTGCCGTTCCCCCGGGAACTCGATGTGTTCGCAGGCGATGCCCGCGGCACGGAGGGCCTCTGCCATGGCGGAGGACTGGGCGGGGTCGACGATGGTGTCGTCGAGGCCGTGGAGGAGCAGGGCGGGACCGCTGGCCCGGTCCGCCGCGAGGACCGGGGAGCGCTGTTCGTAGAGCGTGGCGCTCTGCGGCAGGGGGCCGATCAGGCCGTCCAGGTAGCGGGACTCGAAGTCGTGGGTGGTGGCCGCCCAGGTGAGCGGATCGGTGATGCCGTAGAAGGAGACCGCGCCGGCGAAGGCGTGCGTGTGGGTGAGGGCGGCGAGGGCGGTCCATCCCCCCGCGCTTCCTCCGCGGATCGCCAGCCGGCCGGGGTCGGCGAGTCCTTCGGACACCAGGGCCCGGGCGACGGTGACGCAGTCCTGGACGTCGACGAGTCCCCAGGCGCCGTTCAGGCGTTCCCGGTAGGCGCGGCCGTATCCGACCGATCCTCCGTAGTCGACCGTCGCGACGCCGATGCCGCGGCTGGTGAAGTAGGCGATCTCGAGGTCGTGCACCATCGGGTGGTCGCCGGTGGGACCGCCGTGCACGAAGACGACCCACGGCGGGCGCCGTCGGGCGGGTGCGGCGTGACGGGGATGAGCGGGCGGGTAGAGGTGGGCGTGCACCGGGTGACCGGTGCCCGAGGGGCCGTCACCCGTCGCCGTCGTGGCGTCGCGGGGGAAGGACCGGGCGGTGGGACGGGGCAGCCAGGCGGGGTCGACCGGCGGCGCCGCGCCGGAGGAGAGGATCCGCGTGTCGTGGCCGTGGGGGGTCCCGGGGGTGGGGAGGGCCGTGGTGAAGACGCTGTAGGGAAGGGTCGGTCCGGCCCCGGCGGCGGCCAGGCGGCTCGCGTCGGCGTCGACGCTCTGGACGAAATCGGTGAAGGGGAGGCCGAGGTCGGTGAGGACGGGCCGTTCGAGACCGGCCTCCGGGTCCACGAGGGAGACCCGTCGTCCGGCACCCGTTCCGTGGACGGCCACGGCCCGGCCGTCGGGAAGGGGGGCGAACCAGGTGGCGCCGGGCTTCCACAGGGCGCCGCCGAACTCTTCCTCGACGCCGGCGACGGCCTGGGCGGGGCCCTTGTGGGCGGGCACGACGTGCAGGGTCCACCAGCCGTCGGGGTCGGTGACCGCCCAGAGGCTTTCGTTGTCCTTCCACTCGGCCTGGACGACGGATTCCCGGGGGCCGCCCGCCCTCACGCGGTGGACGCCGGCGGTGCCGTCCTCCTTCAGGGGAGCGACGCACAGTTCGGTGCCGTCCCACGGCATGTTCGGATGGTCCCATCCGATCCAGGACACGTGCCGGCCGTCCGGGGACAGCCGGGGGCAGGTCACGAAGTGGTGCGTCGCGGAGATCGTCCGCTCGGCTCCGGTGCTGAGCGAGACGGACACGAGGGCGCGCTCGATGTCGCGCACCCCGCCGAGGCGCGTCTCGCGAACGGCCCACACCTCGTCGCGCGACGGCGGCACGTAGAGGTCGCCGTAGGTGACGTCCGGGCGCGCGGGGGTGAGGGGCCTGGGCGCGTCCTGGGCGTCGGGGCGGTGGAGGTAGACGCGCCGGTCGTGCCAGTGGGTGAAGACCAGGCCGGCACCGGTGGGGCGCCAGGAGCGGCCGCCGTACTCGTGGAGGCTGTTGCGGGCGTCGAAGCCCGGGGGGAGCGCGTCCTCGACGGTGCCGTCCGGTTTCGCGCGCACGACGCAGCGGCGGCCGGACTCGTGGGGGCGGGGTTCGTCCCACCACACTTCGTCGCCGACGAGCGAGACCCAGCCCGGCGTGCCGTCCTGGCGGGCGACGGCCGCAGCGCTGATGTCGGAGTCCCAGGCCCTGAATGGGGGGTGGGCGTCCTGGGGGGAGGAGGGGTGTTTCATCGGGGTCACCGCCTTGTGGCCATGCGAATGGCGTCCGTGGGGTCATGAGGGGAGGGGGCACGGCCGGGGGCGAAGCGCGGTGCGGCCGTGCTGCGGGGTGGGGAGCGGGAAGCGAGCCCGGTGCCGCACCGCCGGTTCGGCCGCGGCGGGGGGGCACGCCTGCGGGTCGGCGGGGTGCGGTCGCTTCGCGGCGCGGTACGTGTGTCCGGGGAGTGCTTCTCCGGCGCCGGCGGCCGGGGCGGGGGTGGGGCAGGGGTCTCAGGGCCGCGGGGCCGGGAGGGCCGGCTGCGGTCGCCGGATGTGCGCGTTCCCGTCCGGTGGACCGCACGGGTGCGGCGGAGCCGTTCTCATGCCGTACACGCTAGTGAGGCACCGCGGCTGCGGACGATCAACAAAAGGTCCCGTCCCGCGGGGCGGGGTACGACGTTTCGTCGTTGTCCCTGGAGGCGGGTCGGCTCTGCGTCCCGGCTTACCAGTTGGGGTCCAGGCCGGCCACGTTGGCCGGCAGGGGCAGTTCGCGGGGGTGGATGAGGTAGACCACTCCCCCGCCGCCCGAAGCCGACAGCCATACGCGCTCGAACTCGCCGCGCGGGTAGACCCGCCGCACCTCTTCGTCGGTGGCCGAGAGCGGGTCGTTGACCACCACGTCGCCGTCGGTCGTGAAACCGCAGACGATCTTGATGCTTCCGGCCGGTGAGTAGCCCGCGCCCGCGAGCTCGCCGATGCGGAAGCTCTGGGCCGTGGCGACCGGTATGCCCGCGCAGATGAAGCGTTCGAGTTCGCTCAGCGAGCGAAGCCGGGTGACCATCCCACCGAGGCCGTAACGGGCCGGATAGGCGGCGTTGAAGGCCCAGTTGCCGCACCCTTTGTAGGCGTAGTCGTAGACGGCGCGCGCGGTGAAGTCGACCTGCGGCGCGGTGTCGGCGGGATCGATCCACGCCGTCTCCGCGGCCTGGGGGCCGTGGCCGAAGTACTCGACGAGCATCGCGGTGCAGGCCGGGGCCGACCAGGCTTCCCCGCCGCCGTCCCACTGGGGGCTGTGCCCCGTGTGCAGTTCCTGGGAACGGCGGGGGACGTCGAGGACCTTGCCCCAGGCCCCGGCGGGTCCGCTGACCGTTTGGCGGTGATCGGGGGGTACGGACGAGGCGGCCAGGTGAAGGGTCCGGACGGCGGGGCCCTCGACGACGTCGCGGGTACGCGCGAGCCGGACCTCCAGTTCGTACGCCGAAACGGGCCTGCCGGCGGCGGCCACGAACACGTCGACGTCCGCCGTTCCGAACGGGCCGGCCTGACCGGGCACGGTGGTGCGGTGCACCACCGCGTCGTCCGCGGCCCAGTGCGCCATCACGTACCAGGGAGAGGTGTCTCCCGCGGCGTCACGGACGCGCAGCCGCACCATCAGCCGGGTGCCGGCCGGGGTGAGGGCCGTCCAGGAGGGGATGAGTTCCTCGGCGGGAAACGGCAGGTCCCGCCAGCCTGTGGAACAGGTCGCGTAGTCCCATTCCAGGGTGGCGTGACCGTGGTGGTCCACGAAGGTCTCGTCGGCCTCGGTGCTCTCCAGGCGCAAGGCCCCGTCGGCCCAGGCGGTGCCCCTGAAGACGGCATGGGTGAAGTCGGAGGCTTCCGACCAGCGGTGCAGGACCGCCCTCGGCATGAGGGGGTCGTCGCTCCGCCCGCTGTTCTCGCCTGTCACGGTCGTCCTGCCGCTCTCTTGTAGCTCCGGTACGGCCCCGCCTGACGCCGATGCCGGGACAGGGCCCACATGGTAGCGGCCCGGAGTTCCCCGCCAGGAGCCCCGGGCCGTCTCGGCCCGGCCCCGCGCCCAGCCGGGTACGCGGGGCGGCTCGGAGGCCGCCGCGAGAATCGCGTCGTCCGCTTTGACGGACATGATGCGGTGGCCGAACCGCGCCTGGTGGTGCCTGAGCCGGCCGCGGACCACGGCGCGGCCGGCGAGTTCGAAGGTCTTGGAGTGGTGGTGCTCGCCGATCGCCGTCCGGCCGACGCCGTGGGACCGGTCGGGACGCGGGGCGTACCGCAGCGGCGCAAGCGGCTGGACGGGGGTGCCGGAGGTCCTCCTCGAACCAGCCCTTCTGCCCGAGGCACCACGGTGCCGTCCAGTCGCCTCGGCGCTCCGCCACCACGCATTTCTGGTCTGTGCTCATCCTGGCGGCACGGTTGCAGACGGACCAGGTCCCGGGCGGGGGACGGATGCCCGCGTCGGTGACCGGGGGCGCGTCGTCACGGGGTCCGGTGCGCGAGGTGAGGGATGTGCGGCACCGCGAGCGGCACCGACCCGGGGACGCGGTGCCGCTCGTCGGCCACGCGGAAGAGGCCGGCACGGGTCCGCGCCCCCGCCGGGGGGGTTCCTCCGATCCGGCGGGTGGCTGCGCCCGGGCCGGAGCCCTGGCGAGCGCCCCGGTCCACGTGGCCGTCGCGACGGCCACCTGGATCGCTGCTTTTCTGCGCGGAATGCGGCCGCTTGTCACGCGTTCGCCCTTCATGTCGTCGTGCCGACGGGAAAGTGGCAGGCGGTCGGGTGGTCGGCTCCGTCGCGTGTGCGCAGTTCGGGTTCCGTCAGGCACTGCTCGCGGGCTCGGGGGCAGCGGGTTCGGAAGCGGCACCCGGACGGTGGTGAGGCCGGGGAGGGCAGATCGCCTTCCAGAAGGTGCGCGTCACCGGGTGTGCGCCGCCGAGGGTCCGGTACGGGGGCCGCGGCGAGGAGAGCACGCGTATAGGGGTGGCGGGGAGTCGTGTAGATCTGCTCGCGCGTACCGGTCTCCACGATCTTCCCCAGGTACATCACCGCGATCCTGTCGCAGAGGTGCTGAACGACCGCGAGGTCGTGCGAGATGAAAACGCAGGCGAGGCCGAGATCGCGGCGGAGGTCCTGGAGCAGGTTGAGGACCTGCGCCTGGACGGAGACGTCCAGGGCGGATACCGGTTCGTCGCACAGGAGGAGGCGCGGCCCCAGCGCCAGGGCCCGCGCTATGCCCAGGCGCTGGCGCTGTCCCCCGGAGAACTGGTGGGGGTAGCGGTCCCGGTGGGCGGGGTTCAGGCCGACGGTTTCGAAGAGCTCGGCCACGCGTCGGCCGCGGTCGGCCCGGGAGGCCGTCTCGGGGTGGATGACGAAGGGTTCCCCGACGATCTGGCCCGCCGTCATCCTCGGGTCGAGTGAGGTGTAGGGGTCCTGGAGGACCATCTGGACGCGCCGGCGAAGGGTGCGCAGTTCGCGTCCGGAGAGGGAGAAGAGGTCCTGGCCCTCGATCGTCACCGTGCCCGAGGTGGGCCGGTCCAGGGCCATCAGGAGGGAGGCGAGGGTGGACTTGCCGCATCCGGATTCGCCCACGATGCCGAGGGTTTCCCCGCGACGGACGGTCAGGTCGACGCCGTCGACCGCCCTGACCGCCCCGGTGCGGTGTTTCCGGAGCACGCCTTCGGTGATCGGGAAGTGACGGGTGAGCGCCGCGGCCCGCAGAAGGGGTGGTTCGGTGTCAGCCGACGGGAGCACGGTGGACCTCCTCGGCGAAGTGGCAGGCGCTGTGATGTCCTGGGGGCGAAAGCCTTCGGAAGGGCGGTGTTTCGCTGCTGCAGCGCGGTTCGGCGCGGGGGCACCGGGGGTGGAAGGCACACCCCGAGGGGATCGAGGACGGCAGGGGCGGAGCACCGGCGATGGACACGAGGGGCTTTCCCAGGCGGTCCAGGCGGGGCACCGAGTCGAGCAGGCCACGGGTGTAGGGGTGGCCGGGGCGGGCGTAGAGGTCGTCCGCCGATGCGGACTCCATGGTGCGGCCGGCGTACATGACGGTGATCCGGTCGGCGGCCTCGGCGACGACTCCGAGGTCGTGCGTGATCAGCAGCAGTCCCATGCGGGTCTCGCTCTGGAGCTGTCCGAGCAGGCGCATGATCTGGGCCTGGACGGTGACGTCGAGGGCCGTGGTGGGTTCGTCCGCGATGACGACCTCCGGGTCGAGCGCGATCGCCATCGCGATCATGACGCGCTGGCGCATGCCACCGGAGAACTGGTGCGGGTAGTCGTGGACCCTGCGTGCGGCGGCCGGGATGCGGACGCGGTCCATGAGCGCGACGGCGCGCGCGAGGGCCGCCTTGCGTCCCATCCCCCGGTGCACCCGGTACATCTCGGCCAGCTGGTCTCCTACCGACAGCACGGGGTTGAGCGCGGTGAGCGCGTCCTGGAAGATCATGGAGAGACGCGTTCCCCGCACCCCGCGGTGGCGTTCCGGTGACATGGCGAGCAGGTCGTCGCCGCGCAGCCGGACGGCACCGCGGGTGATGTGCGCGGGTGGTGTGTCGAGCAGTCCCATGACGGCCTGCGCCGCGACGGACTTGCCCGATCCGGACTCACCGAGCAGGGCCAGGGTCTCGCCTTCGCGCAGGGTGTAGGAGAGTCCGTTCACCGCCCGGATCGTGCCGCGTCGGGTGCGGAACTCGACGCAGAGGTCCTCGACCTCCAGGAGGGGAGGTTCGACAGGGGACATGGGCGCTCATTTCAGCCGGGGGTCGAAGGCGTCGCGTGCGGCATCACCGAGGAGGATGAAGCTCAGGACGGTCGCGGACAGGAAGAGGGCGGGGAAGAACAGCAGGTGGGGGTGGTCGAGGACGAAGGCCTGGGCGGCGTTCAGCTGGAGTCCCCAGGAGACCTCGGGGTACTGGAGTCCGACCCCCAGGAAGTCGAGTGTCGCTTCGCCCGAGATCACCGCCCCGACGTTCAGCATGGCGACCACGATGACGGGAGTGATCGCGTTGGGGAGTATGTGGCGCACCATGAGGCGGGCCGGGCGTGCTCCCAGCATGCGGGCGGCGCGCACGTAGTCGGCGTCGGCCAGGGCGATGACCTGGGAGCGCATGATGCGCGTCATGGTCGTCCAGCCCAGCACCGTCAGGACCAGGATCATGGCGCCGAGTCCGTGGTCGGGGAAGGCGACCAGGATGACGGTGGCGCCGAGCACGAAGGGCAGACCGAAGAAGACGTCGGTCACCCGGGAGACGAGGGCGTCCAGCCAGCCTCCGTAGAAGCCGCACAGCAGTCCGAGCACGACGGCGATCAGGAGGGAGGCCGCGGTGACCGCGAGGCCGGCGATCAGCGAGGGACGGGTGCCCCGGATGACCTGGGCCAGGTAGTCGCAGCCCTGCAGGTCGAATCCGAAGGGGTGGTCCGCGGAGGGGCCCAGCTTGGAGTCGGCCAGGTCGCAGTGGTCCCCCGCGTCGGTGAGCAGCGAGGTGAGGACACCGGGTGCCAGAGCCATCGCCGTCATCAGCAGGAGGGTGACGAGAGCCGCCCACACGGTGGGCCGTGCCCGCAGTTCGAGCCATGCGTCCCTGCTGAGGGACGCCCGCTCCCGGGACGGCGGGCGCGCCGTGTCGGGCGGCGCGGGGTGCTCGGCGGCTTCGTCCGCGGCCTCCGGGGCCCTGGCGGTGTCAGTCATGGCGGATCCTCGGGTCGAGCAGCCCGTAGAGCAGGTCCACGAGCAGGTTCGCGAGCAGGAAGACGAGGACGAGAGCCGTCGTGGTGCCCACCACGACGGGGCCTTCGCGGAGCTGGATGGACTGGAAGAGCTGCTGGCCGACGCCCGGAAGGTTGAAGATGTACTCGGTGACGATCGCACCGGCCATGAGTCCCCCCAGCTCCAGGCCGAGGAAGGTGACGACGGGGATCAGCGAGTTGCGCAGGGTGTGCCTGACCACCACGCGGCGTCGGCTCAGTCCTTTGGAGTGGGCGGTGCGGACGTAGTCGGCCCGCAGGTTCTCGATGAGGGAACTGCGTGTGAGCCTGGCGACGTAGGCGAGACCGAAGGAGGCCAGGACGAGTCCGGGCAGCAGGTAGGCCAGGGGCCATCCCCCTTCGGTGCCGGCCACCGGCAGCCAGCCGAGCTGTACGCCGAAGACCAGCTGGGCCAGGTATCCGACGACGAAGACCGGTACGGAGATGACCAGGGTGGTCCCGAAGAGCACGGCGCTGTCGTCCCACTTGCCTTTCCGCAGGCCCGCCCAGACCCCGAGGGCCATGCCGAGGACCACTTCCAGCACCCAGGCGGTGAGGCCGAGTTGCAGGGTGACGACCCACCGGTCGGCCAGCAGGTCCGATACGTGGCGGCCGGTGAAGGTGGTTCCGAGGTCACCGGTGAGCAGGCCGGTGAGGTAGTGGGCGTACTGGATCCACAGGGGGTCGTCGAGGTGGTAGCGGGCGTGCAGCTCGGCGAGGACGGCCGGCGGTACGGGTTTGTCGCCGGCGAGCCCCTGGATGGGGTCGCCCGGCAGGACGAAGACGAGCGTGTAGATGAGGAAGGTGGTGCCGAGGAGTACGGGCAGGGCGTGCAGCAGGCGGCGGGCGACGAATCTCCACACGACGGACGGCCCCCAGGGGTAGGTCTGCGCGAAGCACGGAAGGGGTGCTCCGCGGAGGGTCGGTTGTGGTGTCAGTCGTTGACGGTGACGCGGTCCAGGTGGAGGCCGGCGGCGTAGGGGTCGATGACGACGTTGCCGATCCTGTCGCTCCACGCGGACTGGTCCTGCCAGTTCCAGAGCGGTATGTACGGCAGTTCGCGCAGGGCGATGTCCTCCGCCTGCTGGTAGGCCGAGATGGCTTCGGCGCCCTGCAGGGCGTTGCCCTTGGCCACCAGGGCGTCGAACTCCTTGTCGCTCCAGCCGGATCGGTTGCCGGGGTAGTAGAGGCCGTCGAGGTAGTTCTGGATGCTGGGGTAGTCGATGACCCAGTTCTGCCGGAAGGGGCCCTTGTTCTTGCCGTCGTT
This sequence comes from Streptomyces sp. NPDC014656, assembly GCF_043084305.1. Classification (NCBI taxonomy): domain Bacteria; kingdom Bacillati; phylum Actinomycetota; class Actinomycetes; order Kitasatosporales; family Streptomycetaceae; genus Streptomyces; species Streptomyces sp. NPDC014656. The sequence continues at coordinate 6,724 of NZ_JBIBZN010000028.1, read as the reverse complement.
GAGCAGGGAGGACAGGTCGGCGGGGGCCATCTTGCGGAACTTCACGTCCTGGATCCCGAGGTTGTCCTTGAGCTGGTTGGCGACCGAGGTCATCCACTGCTCGTAGGTGGTGTCGGCGTTGGAGAAGTAGAGCTCCAGCGAACCGTCGAAGCCGCCGGCGGCTTCGAGGAGCTGCTTGGCGGCCGCCGGGTCGTAGGCACAGGTCCGGCCGCAGGCGTCGGGGCGGTGTCCGGGGATCATGTCGCCGACGAGGGAGGTGGCGGGCTTGTAGACGCCGTTGTAGATGGCCTGGGTGATGCCCTTGCGGTCGATGGCCATGGAGATGGCCTTGCGGAGCCGGGGGTCGGCGAAGCGCGGGTCCTTCACGGGCAGGCCGAGGTAGTCCATGGTCCCGCTGGGGCGGATGGAGAACCGCTCACCGAAGAGGCGCTTGGCCTGCGGGGAGTTGGCGGCGGGGACGGTCGTCAGGACGTCGACGTTGCCCGCCTGGAGTTCGGTGAAGGCGGTCTCCCGGCTCGTGTAGATCTTGAATTCGACGTGGTCGGCCATGGGCTTGCGGGAACCGCGGTAGCCGGAGAACTTCTTCAGCCGGATCTTCTGGTTGCGTTCCCACGCGCCGTCGAGCTGGTAGGGGCCGTTGCCGATCGGCGCGGTGTCGGAAGCGTCCGGGTTCGCCGTGGCGGCCTTGGACAGGGGGGCGAAGGCGGGGAAGGACAGCAGCATGGGGAACTGGCCGAAGGGCGCCTTCAAGGTGACCTGGAGGGTCGTCTCGTCGAGCACCTTCAGGCCGGACAGGGTTCGCGTGGTGGGCTCGGCGCCCTCTTCCGAGGGGTTGAGGGCGTCGTATCCCTCGATCTGGGCGAAGTAGTAGTTGGCGTCCCAGGCGTTGGGCCCGTAGGCGGCGGCGTTCCACGCGTCCGCGAAGCTGGCCGCCGTCACCTTCTCGCCGTTGTGGAAGGTGGTTCCGGACCTGAACTTGACGGTCCACACGATGTTGTCGTCGCTGGACCAGGAGACGGCAGCCAGGGGCTTCACGCTGCCGTCCTTCGGGTCGAGGGCGGCGGGCGGGTCGAACAGGCCCTGCAGGACCTGGAGGGAGTAGCTGCTGGTGGTGCGGCCCGGCAGGAGGTGGTCGGGTTCCGTCAGCGCCACCGAGTAGGAACCGCCGGGTTTGCCGGGCGAGTTCTTCGGGGCGGCCGGCCCGGTGGAGCTGCATGCGGTCAGGGACGTGACGACGGCGAGAGCGACGGCGGCCGCGCGGGCCGCGGGTCGGATGGGAATCATGGAGCGCGGTACTCATTTCGGGAGGGCGGTCCGACGGGTTCCGGTGAACGGCACCCGGACGGGCGGCTCTTGGAGGCTGGCTGGGGCGACACGGTAGGGATCCGGCCGACGAGGAGACGACCGACGGAATGTCCAGGCTCCGCGCGGGGCGATGGACATCCGGTCGTTGCCGCCCCGGGGAGAGGAGGGCGAGCATGGCCGTGACGCCCCGGCCGTCACGAAGCCGTCCGCCCGCCACGGGCGCTGGACGACCACGGGAGATCTCACGAACGCGCCGGCCGGAGAGACGGCCTCCCTCCGCCGCGTCGGCCCGACCCCCACCGCAACTTCGAAACAGAAGATACATATCGCGACAACGGAGATCCAGAGTTACGCACATTACTCACCCGGGGGATCGGCAGGTCCTCCCCTGACCGTCGCATTCGTCCCCCGCACCACTGTCGACGGCAACAGCGCGTTCCCCGCCCCTTCGACCACCCACCCGCGGAGGCAGCCATGACACCCGGACACACCACTGCTGGTTCCTCGCCCTTCCCGGACCTTTCCCGCCGCACGGCCCTCGCCGCACTCGCGGCGGCCGGCTGCACCGCGGCGCTCGCATCGCCGTCGGCCCACGCCGCGGCACCTCCCGCACACCCCGTCGAACGGCAGATGCGAGGGCTGTGGATCGCGTCCGTGGTCAACATCGACTGGCCGAGCCGCACGGGCCTGGACCAGGCCGCGCAACGCGCGGAGTTCGCGCGGCTGGCGGACGAGGCTCTCGCGTGGGGCTTCAACGCCCTGTTCGTCCAGATCCGGCCGACAGCCGACGCCTTCTGGCCCTCGCCCCTCGAACCCTGGTCCCAGTGGCTCACCGGTACGCAGGGACAGGACCCCGGTTACGACCCGCTGGACTTCATGGTCGACACGGCACACCGGCGTGGTCTCGCGTTCCACGCCTGGTTCAACCCGTACCGGGTCTCCATGCAGGCGGACCCGGCCGCCCTGGTTCCTGATCACCCGGCACGCGTCCATCCGGAGTGGACGGTCTCCTACGGCGGCAAGCTCTACTACGACCCCGGCGTTCCGGCCGCACGGCGCTTCTGCCAGGAGGCCATGCTCGACGCCGTACGGCGGTACGACATCGACGGCGTGCACTTCGACGACTACTTCTACCCCTATCCGGTGGCGGGTTCCGACTTCCCCGACGACGGGACGTTCGAGACGTACGGAGCGGGTCACACGGACAAGGCCGCCTGGCGCCGTAACAACGTGGACCTCATGGTCAGGGAGATGCGGGACGCGGTACGTGCCGTGCGCCCGGACGCGTTGTTCGGAATCAGCCCCTTCGGAGTCTGGCGCAACGCGAGCACGGACCCCCGCGGTTCGCGGACCTCCGCTTTCCAGTCGTACGACGGGCTGCACGCGGACACCCGGGGATGGGTCGAGCGGGGGTGGCTCGACTACATCGCACCGCAGGTGTACTGGCACATCGGGCTGCCGGTGGCCGACTACGGCGTCCTCGCGCCGTGGTGGGCCGAGGCGGTCCGGGGAACGGACACGGAACTGTGGATCGGACAGGCGGTCTACAAGTCGGGGGCGGCGGGACAGCCCGCTCCGTGGCAGGACGGAAAGGAGCTGTCGCGTCACCTGGCCCTCAACGCGACGCTCCCCGAGATCGGCGGGGACCTCTTCTTCAGCGCCAAAGACGTGCGCGCGGACCGCGTGGGGGACTTCGCCGCCATGCGGCTCGCGCACTGGGGGCAGAACGTCCTCGGCCCCCTGCCCGCCCGGCTCGACGGAGGGCCGCTTCCGCGACCACCGCACGTCGAGGTCCAGCGGGACGCCCACACCGGCGCGGCCGTCCTGCGCATCACCGCCGGGGGTCCCCCCAGCGATGACGTGCCGTTCCGTTACGCGATCCACCGCTTTCACGGCCGTCCCGGCCGGAACTTCGCAGAGGGAGGCGCCTCTCTCGTCGCGGTGATTCCCGGCGGCCGGCAGGCCGTCCACCACGACCCCGACGCGCCAGGAGCCTGCTGGTACGCGGTGTCCGCGGTCGACCGTGTCCAGCGCCAGGGCAGGCCGTCCCGACCCGTTCGCTGACCGGCCGTGCCTTCGGCGGCCGGCTCCCGGCGGGGGCCGGCCGCCGAGCTCTCCCCCTCGCCGCCACGGCTTCGCCACCGCGGGCCGCGGTCCTGGACGAACGGTCGACAGGCGAAGTCACTTGATGGACCATGCGTCCCATGCCTCTCACCGTTCGTGATCTGCTGGCCATCCCTTCTCTTCGCCTGCGCCTCGTAGCAGGCGGTTCGGGTCTCGGTCGAGTGGTCGAGGCGGCGCACGCGACAGAGAACACGCGGCCCGCGGCCTGGCTCGAAGGCGCTGAAGTCATCATGACCAACGGGCTGTTGCTCTCCGTCGACGAGGCAGGCTGCGCGGCGTACGTGAAGGAGCTCAGCGGCGGCAAGGCCGCCGCCCTCATCCTGGGAGTGGGTCCGGGCCTGCCCCTGCAGACCGTCCCGGAGACTCTGAGCGGTCATGCCGAGCAAGCCGGAATTCCCCTGCTCACCGCTCCGTCGAACGTCTCCTTCGCCTCCATCACCAAAGCGGTGTTCGTGGCCCGGGCCTCCGAGGAACGGCGCCTGCTGGAAAGGACCCTTCGCACACAGCGCCGGCTGTCCTCGGCGGCCGCCTCCGGAGACGGATTGGCGGGGCTGTTGACCTCCTGGTTCAAAGCGGTCAACTCGGGTGTGGCCGTGTGTGATTCCTCGGGCCGCCTCCTCGGCTCGGCAGGGACCGACGGACAGGAGTTGTTGACGCACGCCGCCGCGGTGATCGAGACCGTCGCCCTGCACGGCCTGCGAGGAAGCGGCGGCGCGGACCTGTCGTGCGGAAGCCTCGTGGTCCAGCCTCTCGGAACGACCCGCCTGCGCGGCTTCCTCGTCCTGCTCGACGCCGACTCGTCCGAAGCCCGATTGCTGGTCAGCGTCCTCGTGTCGCTCCTCTCCGTCGAGCTGGAACGCCGCCACCTCGCCGACGAACCCCAGCGCCGTCGGCGCGCGACCCTGCTCGCCAGGCTCTTCCACCCCGACATCACGGCAGACCAGGCGAGAACCCTGCTGAGATCAGCCGATGTCGCCTCGTCGTCCGTCCGTGCGCTGACCGTGCGGGCGGCCGGCGAGCCGGTGGAACTCGCGGCGGATCTCGCCCTGGCGGTACCCGGAGGACTCGCCCGCGTGACCGGCGAAACGGTCGAGATGATCGTTCCGGAGAACGTGGACACCACAGCGGTGCTCAGGCGGTTCGCACCGGGGCTCCCGGCGGGCATAGGCCCGGCGGTCGCTCCGCAGCATGCGGCGCTCTCGCTCCGGCAGGCCATCGCCCTGCTGTCCTCCAGCACCGAGCTGGGACGGCCCGTGAGCGCTTCGGAGGCCGGTTCGGTCAGGCTCCTGCTCAGCCTGGGCAGTCCCGCGACCCTGGCGGCCTTCGCCGACACCGTACTGGCCCCGCTCGACGCCGCGGACCCGGGAGGGGAGCTCACCGAGACCCTTCGCGTCTGGCTCGAGACGAACGGCTCCTGGGCGGAGACGTCGTCGCTGCTGGGCCTTCACCGTCATACGGTCCAGAACCGCATCGAGAAGGTGGCCAGGCTCACGGGAAGACAGCAGGACCGGGCGGAAGACCGGGTCGACCTCTGGCTGGCGCTGACGGCACGAGCGGTCGGAGGACCCCTCACCCACCAGCAGAAGTACCGGAACACCGTTCCCTCAAAGGGCTAAACGGTCCAAGCAGCCGGTGGACGGATCGACATGACGTCCATTCCGGGCCGGTGCGCCTGTTCCTACCGTACGCCTGACGGTCAGGCCCCACAGCGAACGGTCGCCGAGGTCCCTCCCCTCGGAAAGCGCCGGTCCACCGAGGCCACCACGGCCGGCAGCCCCAGGAACGGAGAGGACCGTCCATGCCCCCTGGCTTCGTCATGACCCATGAGACGCGCTCGCGTACCGGCGACCTACGCACGCCGATCACGGCTCTCGTCGCAGCACTTCTCCTGGGGCTGCTCACGGCGGTGCCCGCCCACGCGGTCCTGCCGGCCTGGCCGGTGCTCCAGAAGGGCGCGGCCGGGAACGACGTCGCCAGTCTGCAGTTCCTCCTTCGCCACCACGGCGGAAGCCTCACGGCGAACGCGGAGTTCGACTCGCAGACGCGCAGCGCCGTGATCACGTTCCAGCAGAACCAGGCCCTGGCCGCGGACGGCATCGTCGGACCCGCGACCTGGAGCAGACTCGTGACCGGCGTCGCTCCCGGCTCCACGCAGACCCATGCCGTCCGGGCCCTGCAGTTCCAGCTCCGCAAGCACGGATACGGCAACGTCACCGCCGACGGCGTCTTCGGCGAGCAGACGACCGCGGCGGTGAACGACTACAAGGCGCAGCACCAGCTGACAGGGGGGTCCACCGTGGGGGCCACCACCTGGCAGCACCTGCTCGGTTCACCTCCCGGATCCGGCCCCCGGGGCACGTACGCCTTCGTCGTCCCTCGCGAGGACGTCTTCGACGGCCGCGAGAGCCTCCTGTGGGCCCATCACGACTACCCGGCCAGCGACATCGCCGTCGAGACCGGGACACCCGCCTACGCGATAACCGCCGGCACCGCACGCCTCAACGGCGGCCTCGCCGACTCCTGCGGTCTGGGCGTCGCGATCGACGGCGACGACGGCGTCCGCTACCAGTACTGCCACCTCGACAGCCGCAGTGTGGGCGACGGAGCCCGCGTGGCGCCGGGCCAGTTGATCGCACGGACCGGGAACACCGGCAACTCCACGGGTCCGCACCTCCACTTCGGCGTCTTCCGTCAGGGCGACTCCGTCTGCCCCCAGCGGATGCTGCTCGCCCTCTACGACGGCCTCGTCCCTCCCTCTCCGTGGACCCTCCCGGACTCAGGCTGCACCTACTGACGGGGCCCCCGGGAACCGGCGATGACCGAGACACCGCCGCCCGACCCAGCCCGCGCCGAGATCGGCCTCGGGGCGCCGCCAGCCCGCCGACCGGCCCGCGCCCGGCACCGAGGCCGTCCTCCTCGGCTCCGGCGAGCACGGCGAGCCGACGGCCCGGGACCGGGCGGAGGCCGCCGACACCGTCGCGTACGAGACCGTCACCCGGATCGGCGCACGTGCCGCGCGTGCACGTCGAGGCGGGAACGAACGCCTCACACCGTCGCCTCGGCGCCTGAGTCCTCACAGGACTTCCGAGCACGCCGGTCCCCTTGTCCGCCCTCCGTGCCCGGCATGAGCACGGAGGGACCGCTCCATCCCACCGTCACGCAGGAGAACCCCCATGAGAATCCGCTCCGTCCTCACCGCGGTCGCCCTCGTCCTCGGCGCCCTCTTCGCCCCCGGCTTCGGCGCCCTCACCGCCGCCGGCGACGCCCACGCGGTCACCAAGATCAGCCACTCCAC
>NZ_JBIBZN010000027.1:0-55890 GCF_043084305.1 Streptomyces sp. NPDC014656 | reverse complement strand
CATCCGGACGAACCCCCACCGACTCCAACCACCGCACCAACGCCACCTGCACCGACACAATCCCCACCTGCGCAAACCGCGTCGAGTCGAGGAGGTGTGCCGAGGTACCGAAGAGCAGGTCCGTCAGAGGTACGTCGAGGTGGCCGGCGAGCAGGTCGGCGCACTCGTCGAGTGCCGCCCGGAACGCGGGCTCGGTCCTGTACAGGCCCTGGCCCATGCCTGCGTACTGCGAGCCCTGACCGGTGAACATGAACGCCACGGGAGCCGACGTGCGACCGCTTCGGCGGGTCACCGGGGACGCGCCCGAGGCGACGTCCCGCAGTGCGACCGCGAGTTCACCCGCGTCGCCGCCGGAGACGACGGTGCCGAAGCGGTGCTCGGCGCGGCCCGTGTTGGCGGTGTAGGCGAAGTCGCCCAGGCGGTCGTCGTCCACCTCGGCCAGCCGGTCCGCGTAGGCACCGGCCAGCGCACGCGCGGAGGTCTCGTCCGCCGCGTCCACCCGCACCAGGAACGACTCCTGCCCCACCACCTCACGGGCCGGGACCGCAGGCGCCTCCTCCAGGATCACGTGGGCGTTCACCCCACCCATCCCGAACGCGCTCACCGCACCACGACGCGGCCCATCAACCGGACGAGGCCACACCGACACCCGATCCGCCAGGAAGAACGGCGTCCCCTCGAAACGAATGTGATCATTCGGCCGCACCACATGCAACGACGGAGGAACCACACCCCGCTCCATCGACAACAACACCTTCACCAACCCCGCAAGACCCGCAGCCGGCTCCAGATGCCCCACATTCCCCTTCAACGAACCCAACGCACAAAACTGCGAACGACCCGTCACCGACCGCCACGCACGCGTCAAACCCTCCACCTCGATCGGATCACCCAGACCCGTCCCCGTCCCATGCGCCTCCACCAAACCGATCGACTCCACCGACACACCCGCATCCACCAACGCGGCCGAGATCACCGCCTGCTGCGCAGCACTGCTCGGCACCGTCAACCCACTCGTACGACCCCCGTGATTCACCGCCGAACCCTTCACCACACCCCGGATCCGATCCCCCTCACGCAACGCCGCACCCAACGGCTTCAACACCACCGTCACCACCCCCTCACCCGGCACGAACCCATCCGCACCCGCATCGAACGGCCGCAGGGCGTTGGACGGGGAGAACGAGCGGAGGCGGGAGCCGAGCTGGAAGTACTGGGGGGACATGCCCAGGTGCACGCCGGCGACGACGGCCTGCTCGCACTCCCCCGCCCGGATGCTCCGCACCGCCGTGTGCAACGCCACCAGCGACGACGAGCACAACGTGTCGATCGTCATGCTCGGCCCGTGCAGATCCAGGAAGAAACTCACCCGGTTCGCCAGGATCGCGTTGTGGTTGCCCAGGCCGGCGGGGGTCTGGACGACGTCGCCGACGACGGTGTCGCGGTAGTGCTGATAACTGGCGCCGACGAAGACGCCGGTGGCCGGCTGCGGCCTGCCCGCGAGTCCCGCGTCCTCCAGGGCCCGCCAGGCGGACTGGACCAGGTGACGCTGCTGCGGGTCGATCCACTCGGCTTCGGCGGGCGAGAGCCGGAAGAAGCCGGGGTCGAATTCGGTGAGGCCCTCGACGAAGCCCGCGCGCCGCAGGTAGACCGTGCCGGGGGCGCCGTCCGTGCCGTAGTGGGCGTCGATGTCCCAGCGGGAGGCGGGGACCTCCGTCAGGCAGTCCTCGCCCTCCACCAGGACGCGCCACAGCTCGTCCAGGTTCGCGGCGTTGGGGAACACTCCGTCGATGCCGATGACGGCGATGTCGTGTGTGTCGGCGTCCGCGGCGGCGGACACGGCGGTGGCTGTCGGGAGCACGGCGGGGGCCGAGGACGCGCCCTCGTCCGGCCCGGGGGCCGGGGACGCGGTCACGTCCTGCGCGGGGGCCTGGGACGCGGTCACGTCCCGCGCGGGGGCCGGGGCCGGTGGGGCCGCCGGTTCCTCGCCCGGCCCTCCCGGTCCGCCCGTGCCTTCCGGACCGCCCGCGCCCGCGTCGGCCGGGAGGCCGGTCGTCTCGGCGGGCGGGGCGGTGACGCCGTACTCGTCCCGCAGTTCCTCCGCGAGGCGGTCGACGGTGCCGACCTCCAGGACGAGCGTCACCGGGATGTCGACGCCGAGCCGGGCCCGGATGTCCTGGGCCAGCGAGACGGCGAGCATCGAGTCGAGGCCCTGCTCCTGGAGCGGGCGGTCGGTTTCCAGTTCGGAGGCGTCCAGCTCCAGGGCCGCGGCCACCCAGTCGGTCAGCGCCGCCTGGAGCGAACGGCCCGGAAGGCCGCCGGGCAGGTGGCCGTTGGAGGTGGGCACCGCGGCAGGGGTGCCCACCGGGGCCGGGACGGGGGCCGGGGGCGCGGCCGGGGCCGGGCGGTGGCCGGGGCCGGTGTCCACGGCCGCGGACGGTCCGGACGGGGCCGAGGACAGCCGCTTCCACGTGATGCCCCGCGCCTCGAGCACGGGCTCGTCGCCGTCGAGGACGACCAGGCTGGCGGTCAGCAGCCCGGAGTCCGGCCCGGCGTCCCGGTCGCGCCGGGCGTACACGCGGGCGGTGGCGGGAAGCCGGCCGAGGACGGTGAGCCGCTCGACGGTGAAGGGGACGTACAGCCCCTGAGCGCCGCAGGCGGCGAGCGCGATCTGGAAGGCACCGTCCAGGAGCCGGGCGTCCACGGTCCCGGCGGTGTCGCCGCGCAGGACGCCCACGGCCTCCCCGGGGGCGACCGACAGGGACGTCACGGTGCGGAAGCCGGTGCCGTAGTCCAGCCCGGAGCGGGCGAACGCGGCGTACATCGCGTCGAGCCCGACCTCGGTGAAGCGGTGCGCGGCGGGCGGGACGGCGAGCGCGGGCTGCTCGGGCGCGGTCAGCGTGGCGGTGCACACCAGGGCGCCGGAGCCGTCGCGGAAGGCGAGGGCGTCGCCGTCGCGTGCGGCCGTCAGGGTCGCGGGGGCCTCGACGGCCGCCCGGAAGGTGAGGTCGCGCAGACCGAAGCGGTCCCGGCCGAGGAAGTCGGCGACCTTGGCCGGGTACCCGGCGCCCGGCAGGGTGGGCCGGCCGAGGACGAGGTGCTCGGCCGCCTCCGGGTGCTCCGTCCACGTGCTGCGGGTCCGGGCGGGAGGCGGCGGCGTCTGCTCCTGCGCGGGTTCGAGCCACAGGTACTTCTCGGCGTGCGGCGCAGTCGGAAAACGTACCCCCGCCCGGCGGCGCGGCCCGGCGGAGAGATCGGCGCCCGCGACGAACGCCTCTGCGGCGACGGTGAGTTCACCGCGGCTCACGGGCGCCGCGGTGGGCAGGCCGTGCGGACGCCCCGCCGTGGCCGCCACGCCCACGTGGAGCGAGCGGACCTCCTCGACGCCGGCCAGGAACAGCTGGAGCTTGTCCTGGAGCTGTTCGGCGCTGTCCGCGAGGCACGCCAGTCGGTGCACGCCGGCCGGCCGCAGTCGGCTCGCCTCGGCCAGGGCCTCCAGGGAGGGGCAGTAGGCGGAGCGCAGCATGAGCACGAGCCGGCGGGCGAGGGTGCGCAGCGCGTCGTAGGAGCCGGCCGAGAGGACCAGCAGCTGGGGGCCGGAGTCCGCGCCGCCCTGTTCCGTGCCCGGTGCGGCTTCGACCACGACGTGGGCGTTCGCACCGCCGAAGCCGAAGCTGCTGACGCCCGCGACGCGCGGGCCCGGGCCCCACGGGAGGAGGCGGTCGGCCACGTACAGCGGTGAGGCGTCGAAGTCGAACGAACGGTTCGGGGTCTCGTAGTTCAGGGACGGTGGGATGTGGGCCGCCTGGAGCGCCAGCACCGTCTTGATGAGGCCGGCGATGCCCGCGGCGGGCTCCAGGTGACCGAGGTTGGTCTTCACGGAGCCCACCGCGACCGGGGTGCGGCCGGCGGGCTCGCCGAGGACCGCGTGGAGGGCCTCCAGCTCGATGAGGTCGCCGAGCTGGGTGCCGGTGCCGTGCGCCTCGACGTAGCCGATGTCGGCGGCGGTGCGCCCGGAGCGGGCCAGCGCCCGGCGCAGTACCGCTTCCTGGGCCGGCCTGCTGGGCGCGGTGAGGAAGCCCGCGCTGCCGCCGGTGTGGTTGACGGCGGTTCCGCGGATGACGGCGAGGACCGGGTCCCCGTCGCGTTCGGCGTCGGAGAGCCGCTTGAGGATCAGGGCGCCGGCGCCCTCGCCGCGCACGTAGCCGTCGGCGGCGTCGTCGAAGGCCCGGCAGGCGCCCTGCGGGGAGAGCATGCCGTTACGGGTGAAGGAGCGGGTCTTGGCCGGGGTGAGCACCAGGTTGGCGGCGGCCACCACGGCTGCGTCGACCTCGCCGGCCCGCAGGTGCATGGCGGCCTCGTGGAGGGCGACGAGGGACGACGAGCAGGCCGTGTCGACGGCGAAGCTCGGGCCGGACCAGTCGAAGACGTGGGACAGGCGGTTGGCCACCATGGAGGGGGCGGTGCCGGTGGCCACGTGCGGGTCGGAGTGGCCGATGCTCCGGGCGACGATCTCCGGGAAGTCGCTGGCGATGGCGCCGACGAAGACGCCGGTGGAGGCTCCGAGGGAGTGGTGGTCCCGTCCGGCGCTCTCCATGGCCTCCGAGGTGACGCTGAGCAGCATCCGCTGGAGCGGGTCCATGCGGCGCGCCTCGCGGTCGGTGAGCCCGAAGCGGGCGGCGTCGAAGTGCTCGACCCCTTCGACCCAGCCCATCCGCACGTCGTCGGCGCCCGCCTCGGACCACAGGTGGGCCCAGCCGCGCTTGCCCTCGGGCGCGGCGCCGATGCTGGACACGCCGGCGACGAGGTTCTGCCACAGCTCGTCCGGGGTGCCGGCGCCGGGGAACCGGCACGCCATGCCGATGACGGCGAGGGCGCCGTCGTCGGCGGTGCGCGCGGAGGCGGCGGACGGGGCGGCGGTGGGCGGGGTCGCGGTGGGCAGGGTCGCGGACGGAGCTGCCGACGTTTCCGCGGTGACGGGTGCGGCCGGGGCCGCCGACGCATCCGCAGTGGCCGGCGCGGGCTCGGCGGGCTCGGCAGCGGTCTCGGCCGCCGGGTGCGCCTCCGCCGGTGCCGTCCCGGCCGTCGTTGCCGTCCCCGTCCCCGTCCCCTGGTCGCGCAGGGGCACGACGCCCTCGGCGCCGAGGAGGCGGGCCAGCTTCACCGGGGTCCCCGAGGCGAAGATCGAGGGGGCGGTGACGGAGGCGCCGAGCTCACTGCTGAGGCGGGCGGCGGCGATGGTGACGTTCACCGAGTCGCCGCCCAGGTCGAAGAAGTTGGCGTGGACGTCGAAGCCGGAGTGGTCCAGCGTGGCGGCGAAGACCCGTGCGACGGACCGCGCCAGCCCCTCTTCCGTCATGGCGGAGTCGGCGTGCGCGCCGGAACCGGCGGTGTCCTCGACCGTCGTCGCGACGGCCGGCTCCACGGCCGGCGCGACCGCCGCGGGCTCCGGTTCCGCCGCCGTCAGGGGCGCCGTTCCGGGGCTCGTCGTCATCGCCGCAACGGGCTCCGGCTCCTCGCCGGAGCGCAGGATGGTGTCGCGCGTGGGCAGCGGGAGCCTGGCGCGGGCCACCTTCCCGTTGTCGGTGAGCGGCAGCGCGTCGAGGTTCACATAGGCGTCCGGCACCATGTAGGCGGGCAGGGCGGCGCCGACCAGGGCGTCGAGCCGTGACTTGCCGGGCATGGCGTCGCCCACCAGGTAGGCGGTGAGCCTCGGTTCGCCGCGGCCCTCGAACCGCGCCGCGACGACGACGGCGGCCGTGACGCCGTCGGCCCTCTCCAGGACCCGCTCGATCTCGGCGGGCTCGATGCGGTGGCCCCGTACCTTGACCTGGGCGTCGGACCGGCCGAGCCACTCGACCGCGCCGGCCTCGTGCAGGCGGACCTCGTCGCCGGTGCGGTAGAGCCGCGTCCCGGTGACGGGGTGGTCGACGAAGACCTCACGCGTCAGGTCCTCCCGTCCGGCGTAGCCGCGGGCCAGGCCCGTGCCGGAGAGGTACAGCTCGCCGGTGCTCCCGGGCTCGCACGGGTTCAGGTCCTGGTCCAGGACGTGCAGTTCCATGTGCCGCAGGGGTTCGCCGAGCGGCAGGAAGGTGCCGACCGACTCGACCCGGTGGGCCGCGGCCCAGATCGTCGCCTCGGTCGGGCCGTACAGGTTCCACAGCGCGCGGGCGGGCTCGTGCAGCCGCTCCGCGGTGGCGGGCGACAGGGCCTCGCCGCCGGAGAGGACGGTCAGCCCGGCGTGCGGTGTCCAGCCGGTCCCCAGCAGCAGGCGCCAGAGGCTCGGCGTGGCCTGGGCCACGGAGACCCCGCTCGCCAACTCGGCCAGCCGGTACGGGTCGGCCGCGGTCTCGCGGGAGGCGAGGACGACCGTCGCGCCGACGGTGAGCGGCAGCAGCAGTTCCAGCAGGGAGATGTCGAAGGCGACCGTGGTGTGGGCGAGGACGGTGTCGTCCGCGGTGACGCCGAGGCGTTCGCCGATGCCGGTGAGGAAGTCGGCGAGGGCTCCGTGGCCGATCTCGACGCCCTTCGGGTCGCCGGTCGAGCCGCTGGTGAAGAGCGTGTACGCCAGGTCGCCCGCGGTCACGCGCGGCGGTACGGCCTGGGCCGCCCCGTCCGCCTCCGGAACCTGCCGCGCGGGCCCCAGGGACACGCCCAGGTCGTGGGTGCGGGCGTCGGTGAGGACGAGTTCGCAGCGGGAGACGTCCACGTACCGCCGCAGCCGGTCCACGGGGTACCCGGGGTCCAGGGGCAGGAAGGACGCGCCGGCCCGCAGGATGCCGAGCATGGCGGGGAGCAGCGCGGTGCCGCGCTCCAGCAGGACGCCGACCACCGAGCCCTGCTCGATGCCCTCGTCGTGCAGGCGGGCCGCGACGGCGTCCGCCCAGCGGTCGAGACCGGCGTAGTCGAGCGTGCGGTTCCCGGCGCGGACGGCGACGGCTCCGGGTCGCTCCGCGGCCGCGGCGGCGAAGAGGTCCAGTGCGGTCGGGCCGCCGGTCCGCTCGCCGGACCTCCCGGCGGCGTCCTCGGTGGGCTCCCCGGGGAGGGCGGTGGCCCCGGCGGAGGAGGACTCCGCGGAGGGGGACCCGGTGGGGTCCGCGGACCGGGCGGAGTCAGTGGACCCGGTCGGCGGCTCGTCGCCCTGGAGCAACGCCGCCATGGCCAGGTCCTCGACGCGCTCGACGAAGTCCAGCGCCTCGTCCTCGCCCATGGCGGTCTCCCGCACGAAGATCGTGGGCGGGCCGTCGCTCGGGCACAGCAGGGCGATCTCGGTGTGCGGGTCGGCGGACGCCTCCTCGCCCGGATCGCGCTCCAGCACCATGACGCGCGTGAAGCTCGGCTCGTCGGTGCCGAGCGGCCGTCCGGCCAGGCCGAGGCGGACCTCGAGGTCACCGGTGTATCCGTGGCGGGCGGCGGCCTCGTCGAGCCGCTCCCGGAGAGAACGGGCGGTCCCGCCGTCGTAGCGGACGGGGAAGCGGGCGGCCGTCAGCCCGTGCGTGCGCTCCGCGAGATCGCGGGCGACCGACGGGGACCAGGCGAAGTCGAACACCTCCTCGCCGGCGCGCTCGGCGACGGCCGCGAGGAAGGCGCGGAAGACGGCGACGCTCTCGTCGCGCGAGGCGGGGAGGTAGGCCAGCTCGTAGTGCCCGTAGTGGGCGGTCGCCGCGGAGAAGTCGTCGGCGGTCAGCGGGACCGGGCGCACGTCCTCCAGGCGGGCGCGCCACCACGGCTCGTGGGGACGCAGGCGCTTCTGGGCGTCGGCGATGTCGGCCAGGCGGTCCTCCGAGACGGGCGGGAGGGCCGCGCCGGGGGCGATGCCGAGCCGCTGGGCGGCGGCCTGGCCGCTGAGCGTGCTTCCGTCGACGGCCCGCCAGTCGCTGAGGACGAGGTCGGCGTCGGGGGCGGCCAGGGTGATCGCCGTGGTGGTGACGGACAGCACGGTGGTCGCGGTGCGGGTCTCGTCGCGCGGGATCAGCCGGGCCTGCCGGGTGTAGACGGCGCCCTGTTCGGTGACGAGGGCGGGTACGCCGAGCGGGTTGGGGAAGGAGCCGTGGTCCAGAGCCCTGACGAGCCGTACCGCCTCGGCTGCGCTGGTGCCAGCGTGGATGACGCCGCCGCCCGCCATGCGCGCGGACCGGCGGTAGAAGTGGCGCTCGCGGCCGCTCGTGTCGAGGATCTCGGGGAGGGTGCGCCGGGCGACGTACGGGACGAGGTCGGCGAACAGCTCGATGCCCGTCTCGGCCGCCTCGTACGTGAGGGAGAGGGCGGTGGCGTGTTCGCGGACCGGGAACCAGCGCTCCAGGAGCACGCCGCCGGCGTCGACGGCCTCGGTCATCAGGTGCCAGGTGGCCGCGTGCCGCGGGGCGCCCTCGTACAGGGCCCAGGCGGGGACGTGGCTTCCGGAGTAGCGGGGCAGCGGGCCGTCGTGGAAGTTGATCGCGGCGATCTTCGGCAGGTCGAGGACGGCTCCCGGCAGGATGCGGAAGTTGACCATGCTGAACAGGTAGTCGAACGGCCGCTCCGACAGGAGGGCCATGAGGTCGCCGGCCGGGTCGTGCACGGGGACGCCCCGGGCGTCGGCCCAGGCGACGACCGCGGGGTCGCGGCTGAGGATGCCCTCGATCGTCACGCCGGCGTCGAGGAGCCGCGTCGCGCACTGGGTGAGGACGCGGGTGCCGCCGATGAGGTAGCAGTTGGCCTTGGTGCTCACCGCTCCGCCTTTCCGGGTTCGGCGGCCTCGCCGTTCTCGGCGGCGGGGGCGGAGGCGGTTCCGGCGCTCTCGGTCGCGGCTGCCCCGGACGCCTCGGCGGTCTCGCGCACGACCCAGGCGTCGATCTGGGCGACGACCTCCTCGTCGTAGGAGAGCTGGCCGGGGGTCCACAGCGGGTTGGAGAGGCCGCGGTGGGTCCGCTCGCACATCTCCCAGTCCTCGTAGTTGGCCTTGTCCCACAGCGCGAAGACGTCCTCGTGCGAGAAGTCGCTCTTGGCGGTCTCGGTGGGGTGGAACAGCCAGAAGTGGCGGACGAAGCAGGTGCCGGGGCTCTCCGGCCAGACCCACTGCATCATCACGTAGTCGGCCGTGAACCCGAAGAGCAGGTTGGGCAGGATGGTGATCCAGTTGATCTTCTGGAGGTCGCCCTCGGGGACGTTCGGCATCGGCGTGCGCGCGCTGCGTCCCGTGACGGAGACGGAGTTGTAGCCGGTACGGATCGACTGCCAGGCGCCGACGATGTCGCCTTCGAGGCCGTAGGTGCCCGCGTCGTCGAAGTCGGTGATGCGGTGCAGGTCCTTGTGGGCGGTCGGGAAGTGGAGGCTCTCGTTGACGTTGTGCGCGACGAGCTTCCAGTTGGAGGCGACCGGGTAGTCCTTGGCCTCGACGCACTCCAGCTCGGCGAGGTCGTAGACCTTCGCGAACTCGCCGAACTCGCCCAGTGACTCGTCGAGGTCCGGCGCGTCGTCGGAGAGCGCCACGAAGACCACGCCGAAGCGGACCTCGGTCCGCACGGGCAGCAGGCCGTTCTTCTCCTTGTCGAAGAAGTGGTCCATGTAGGTGCCGTTGAGGCTCTTGAGCTTGCCGTTTCGGTCGTAGACCCAGCAGTGGTACAGGCAGACGAGGCTCTGGCGCTTGCCGGTGGCCTCCTCGACGAGCTTGTAGCCGCGGTGCCGGCAGTAGTTGTGGTAGCCCTGGATTCCGTTGTCACCGTGGATGAGCAGAATGGACCCGGAGCCGATGTTGAGGGTGCTGTAGGCACCCTTCTCCTTCAGGCGGGAGACGTGGTCGACCGGGAGCCAGCGCCGGCCGTAGATCCGGGACATCTCCCTGCGGAACTGCTCCTCGCCCGTGTAGAACGCGTGCGACCTGCCGATGCCGCCGGTCTCGAAGTAGGGCCTTTCCTCATCCTGGTCACTGATGAGGTCGAACATGCTGGACGCACGCGTCATCTGCGGGACTCCCTCGAAGGCGAAGCACATGGAGTGGTGCCGTGCCGGCGCTGCCTTGGTCCGGGGCCTGTGCGGACAGGCCGCACCGGGCCACGGGCGCGCCTGGACGGCGGCTGACTGGGGTGCTGCTGGAGAAGGGGAAGAGCGGCGATCGCCCGGACGGGGGCTGCTTCGTCCGGACGGGAGCGGTGGTCGTCCGGACGGGAGATTCCATCGACCGAGCGGGAGTTGTGATCGTCCGTACGGGCCCGGCCCGGCGGCACCGGAGGGCGGACCGGCCATCGGTGCCCCCCGTGGCCCTCGGGAGACACCGGTGCCGGAACGCCCGTCCGTCGCGGCACGCCGGAGTGCCGGCGCGGTCGGGAAACGCCCACGCCGATGCCGTACCCGTGCCGGACGCAGGTCCGTCGAGGACGGGGAACGGACGGTCGGAAATGGGGCCGGGGCGAACCGGTGCGGTGGGCCACCGACGCGAGCGCGGGCGGAGGCGCACCTGGCGCTCGGTGGCGAGACGCTGCTCCGGGATCCGCGACCGGGCTATGGGGTCCGGGATCCGGGCTTCCTCCCTCGGGGTCGGCCCGGAGGGGGGACGGCGGCGGGCAGCGGGCCTCGGTCAGCCGGCGGGGTCGTAGATCCGCTCGGCCTCCGGCACGCCGGCGGCGTCGTAGAGCCGCTCCAGGGCGTCCGGCGCGTAGATCTCGTAGTCCGGGACGATGCCGCCGATCAGGCCCAGCATCTTGTCGGTCCACTCCTGGGACTTGCTCATCGCGCTCATCGTCGCCTTGAAGAACGGCGGCAGCTCGGTGAGTTCACCCAGCGTCGTCGTGAAGTCGTAGACGCCGGCGCTCTCCTCGTCGCGGAGCTTGTTGTACTCGGCCAGCGCCTCCTCCATGGGGCGCTCGCCCGCGAGGCCCTGGTGGATCCGCTCGGCGAGGAGCTCACCGTGCAGGAAGGAGTCCGTGATGCCCCAGCCGGTGTAGGGGTCCTTGTGGTAGCCGGCGTCACCGACCAGCGCCCAGCCCGGGCCGTACGCGCGGCGGTAGTAGTTGTCGGGGTAGCGCATGGGACGGAAGTCCTCCACGCGCCGGCCCTGGTCACGCAGCTGCTCGCCCATCTCCGGAGAGACATCGTCGATCACGGCCTGGAAGTTGGCCTCGACATCCTGGCGGAACTCCTTGAGGTGGCGCTTGGTACCGATGACGGCGACCATGTTGACGTCGCCGTTGGTCGGCCAGGTGCCGAACCACTTCTCGTTGAAGCCGTTCTTGTGGTGCAGGCCCCACGACTCGAGGCCGGCGTAGTACGAGTAGTAGATGAACCCGGCGGCGGGGCGCACGTTGTACAGCTCCGCTCCCACCTTCTTGGCCACGGTGGAGTGGAAGCCGTCGGCACCCACGACGATCGTCGCACTGAACTCGTGCTCGGGGCCGTCCCCTTCGCGGCCGCGGATGCCGGTGACGCGTCCCTCGGAGACCACGACGTCGGTCACGGTGAATCCCTCGACGACCTCGGCGCCGGCCCGGCGGGCGGCGTTGACGAGTATCTCGTCCAGGACCGTGCGACGGGGGCAGTAGACGGCGTCGATGCCGTCGACGGGCTCCGCGAAGCCGTTGAGCTCGATGCCCCGGTAGGAGTAGTGCATCTTGCGGAGTGCGGGCGTCTTGGCCGCGATGATCTCGTCGAGCAGACCCCACTCCTGGAGGCGCAGCAGGCCGGCCTGGTGGATGTAGTGGGTCGACACCGAGTCACTGGGGAAGGAGGCCCGGTCCACTAAGAGGACGCGGTGGCCCTGGCGGGCCAGATGCATGGCGAGAGGCGATCCCGCGCACCGGCCGCCCACAACGATGACGTCATACACAGATTCCCCCTGCTTGGTCGACTTAACGGCCCGAAGCTCGGTCTGGTCAGAACGCGAGCGCGAAACGGAGGCTATGCAAGGGGTAGATCCAGGTCAAGCACGCCCCACGGGAAGGTAATGCGGGAAGGTCGATATCGAGACGACGGAATTCCGCGCTCCACGTAAATATCGCCCTGTATGGGCGATATGACCGGAGCAAATGAGCCGATAATGAAGCCTCTAAGAATCCCCAAGGAAGAGTAAAGAAGAAGCCATTCCGCTTATTCCCATAAGAGCTCGTAACACGATCTTGTTAAACGTCCCCGGTCGGCCGTGACCGGTGCGACGATTCGGCCGTTCGGGATGGTGTGAGTACCCGGCCGTGGATCGTGGACGATGAACTGTGGGTGTTGATCGAGCCGCTGCTGCCGCCCTGGCCGGAGAAGGCTCCTGGCCCGCGGCCGGTGTCGGACCGGCAGTGCCTGCAGGGCATCCTGTACGTGCTGATCAACGACATCGCCTGGCAACTACTGCCCCCGGAGCTGGGATTCGGCTCGGGCCAGACATGCTGGCGGCGGCTGGACCGCTGGCAGAAGGCCGGGGTCTTCGACCGGCTGCACCGGATCCTGCTCGCCGAGCTGAACGCGGCCGGCGAGCTGGACTGGTCCCGAGCATGCGTCGACAGCTCCCATGTCCGCGCGAAAAAGGGGGTGCCGACACCGGTCCGTCGCCGGTCGACCGACGGAAGACGGGCAGCAAGCACCACCTGATCTGCGACGGGCGCGGCACCCCGTTCAAGGTCATCACCACCGCTGCCAACGTCAACGACGTCACCCAGACCCTGGCCCTGGTGGAGGGCATCCCGCCCGTCGCGGGTCGCCCCGGCCTCCCGAGACGACGCCCCGAAGCCCTGCTCGGCGATAAGGGCTACGACTCCGACCCCAACCGCCGCGAACTGCGCAAGCGCCGGATCCTGCCCGTGATCTCCCGCAGGGGCGCCCCGAACATCGAGGGCTTGGGCAAGCTCCGCTTCGTCGTCGAGCAGACCTTCGCCCTGCTGCACCAGTTCAAACGCCTCGCCGTTCGCTGGGAACGCCGCACCGAACTCCACGACGCCTTCGTATCCCTCGCCTGCAGCCTCATCTGCTGGAGACGGCTGAAGGAGACCCGGACATGATCGTGTGACGACGGTTGGACCGTATAGCCCGCTCTCGCTTGTCGGGATGCCGTCTTGTCTCGCGTCCTCTTGCAGATGTGAGCCTCGCCGGCATCTTCGGTGTGCGGGCCTTTCGATTGAGGTCTCCCCCGGTAGCTCTGGAGCGTCCGGCCTACTCGCCTGGTGGGAGCGGCCCCGTCCAGCGGTGTCGGTATGTCCTGTGCCGCGCGGTGCCTCGTCATCGTGCGCACCAGACTCAAGGTGGTTCCGGCGCTGCTGTCATGTGGCGGGGATCTGCTGGGTGCGGGTGACTTCGACGGTGGTGCGGGTGCCCCAGCGGTTGACGCGGTGGCAGGTGGCCATGGCGTAGAAGTACAGCGGGCGCAGGACGAGCGCCCGCCAGGCGGAGGCGAGGGGGGCGAGGGCGAAGAGGAGGAGGGCCTGGCGCAGGCGCATGTCGGTGCGGTGGACGGTGAACAGGCGCAGGGCCATCAGGTAGCTCATGGCGGCGCCGATGACGACGCCGGCGAGGACGAGGGTGCCGGTGTGGGCGCGCAGGCCGGGGTCGGCGAGGATGGCGGCGGGGATGGCGATGCCGAGGGCGATGTGGACGTACTCGGCGACGGTGGACCAGAAGACGATGCCGGTCGCGGGCATGTAGCGCAGCCACCACAGGTGGCGGACGGTGGTGCCGCGCATCCAGCGCATCTGCTGGCGCAGGTAGTGCGACCAGCGTTCGGGGGCGAGGGTGAAGACGAGGGAGGAGGGCTGGTGGACGGTGTCGCCGGCCAGAAGCCCGTAGAAGGTGAGCATGGAGTCGTCGTTCATCTGCATCGGCCGGCCGCGGAACGTCTCGTTCTCGTAGACGCCGGCTGCGTCGCGGACGATGTGGGCGCGGTAGAAGGCGAGGGTGCCGGAGTTGATGGTGACCCGGCCCAGGACGGACTGGGCGGAGCGCAGGCCGCGGGTGAAGGGCAGGTAGAGGAGGTTGATCATCCGGGTGAGGGCGTTGGCGTCGTGGTTGAGGACGACGACCTGACCGGCGACGGAGGTGACCTTCGGGTCCGCGAACGGCTTCAGGCCCTCGGCGATCGCCTCGGGGTCGAGGAGGGAGTCGCTGTCGAGGGTGACGAACACGTCCGCGTCGTCGTCGGCGAGGACGTGCATCTGGGCGTGGCGCTTGCCCCGGTTGACCGTGCGGTCCCAGGTGACCTCGACGCCGCGGGCGGCGGCCCGTTCGAACAGCTCGGCGCGGACGTCGGCGTACGTCATCGGGGTGCCGTCGTCGTTCACGGAGCCGTCGTCGACGACCCGGATCCGGTCCACCGGCCGGGTCTGCACCAGCAGGGAGTGCAGGCAGCCGCGCAGCGCGTCCGGGTCCTCGTTGTAGACCGGGATCTGCACGGTGACCGTCAGCCGGTCCAGCTCCGTCTGCGCCTCGGGCGGAGCGGTGCGGGGGCGTTCCAGCCAGGACAGCGGCACCCACCACAGCAGCAGGAACGACACCAGCCACGGCACCACCATGGACTGGCTGCCGCCCGCCAGCGCGGCGACCGCGCTGTAGATGTGCGCCACGCCCCAGGCCAGGAATGCCGTCAGCGGCACCCCGCCGAGCAAAAGGAGGCCGAGGGAGGAGGCGTGCCAGGCGCGCGGGAGCGGGGCCACGCCCGGCCACCGCTTCGGCACCGGCTTCACGGGCGCCGCGGCGCGGGCGGTCGCCGACAGCCGCCCGCGCCGACGTCTCATCATAGGTAGCGGCGTCACTGCTCGACCGGTCCCTTTCCCCGGCGGAACGACGTCCGGACCGCCACCACGCCCACCAGCACCGCGATCACGCTGATCGCCACCAGCCACACCTGTCCCGTCGCCAGCCCCGTGGCTGCCAGCGTGCTCCCGGGACCCACGATCGAACCGTAGGGCATCACACCTCCAAGAGACGAAGAAACGATTTGTCTTTTATGTGTGTTACTTGTGTTGCTGTAACGTCCGGTCGTCCGATCGTGTCGCCTTTCCACCCGTGTGCCCTCCCGGCCGACGTCCGCATCCCGGCCCACCGCACGGCTTCGAAGGGGCGCCGCCCCACCCAAGCACGGCTCCGGGAACGGGCCGGCACCAGCGGATGCGTTCCCGCCGAGGGACAGTCAGCGTCGGCCGGCACCGGGGAGGAACAACACGGAGCCACATCCCGGTCGGCCCCGCGAACGCTTCCCCTGGGGCCACGGGACTGTCATCCAGGGCTGTGGCCGTCAGCGGTCGCCAGCTGCGCTTTCACCTTCCCCGCATGGGGTGGGGAGCCAGCCGAGGACGAGGAGGGCGGCATCGTCGTGCGGGTCGTCACCGGCGTGGACGCACGCGTCCTGTTCGATCCAGTCCAGAAGCGCGCCGGGGCCATTCACCAAGATCGTGTTATGAGCTCTATGGGCGTCCAGCTCCACGAGGGCGGCGATCTGCTCGTCACCGCCTCCGCGAGCTGCGGAACCAGGCGGTCGCGGACGGCATCCACGGCCATGCACTTCCCTCGCTTCGTCGCCACCACGAATCAGTGGTCACAGGGCGTTGCGCGGCTCGCAGATCTGGACGAACGCTTTCCGGTTGGGGGCGTCCACGGTCGTCCGGAAGTAGCAGGATGCGGCTTGCTCCCCCGTGATGATGGCGCGTCCGGCCACGAAGGACCTCTCATATGTCGAAGGGGTGAGGCGGCGACCCGGCCCCGGCCGGACGACCGGGGACGGAAGTCTCAGGTATCGCGCCGCGCGCCGTACTCCACGACCAGCTCCTCCAGGCGCTGGATGCACGGGTCGCACGCGTAGAAGGGGCCGTGTCCGTGGTGCTCGCTGGAGACCGGGCCGAGCCACATCACCGGCTCGTCAGCACTCTCGCACCGCCAGCACAAGCCGATGACCCACTGCCGGTCAGCCACCGGTCGGCCCGTGGAAGATGCCCACGTAGAGAGCTCCCAGGATGGACCCGAGGACGAGGCAGTAAACGACCTGGATCTTCGTGTTGCTCACCGTTGGCTCTCCGCGGCCCGCAACTCGGCCCACACCCGCTTGCCCCAATGCCGGCGCTCACAGCCCCAGCGGTCGGAGAGCGCGGCGACGAGGTCCAGGCCGCGGCCGCCCTCGGCGCACGGGCCCGTTTCCCTCCGGACCAGTGGGCGCCGGTCAAGGTCTGTCACGGCGACCTGAACGAGATCGTCCTCGACACGGGACACGCCGACCCGGATCGAGCCGCCGCGCGTACGGGCGTGCACGACCGCGTTGGTGGCCAGCTCAGAGACGACCAGCTCAGCCCGGTCCACCAGGTCCTTCGGCAGCTCCCAGCGGTCGAGGGCAGCGATGACCAGGCGCCGCGCGACGGCGACCGACCTCACGTCGCACGGAAGCGTGCGCGACAGGGACGGCTCGTCGGCGGCGAGGTAGAACTCCGGCCGCTGGCTCGCGGGGACCTCAAGCATCTTCGCCCGCTTCCAACGCCGCAGCCTCCGAGCGCTGGATCCGGCCCCGCTGCACGAGCCACCGGACGATCGCCGGGTCGCACAGCACGGCCGGGCCGTCCATGGGTACGACCCAGTAGGCGGCGCACCGCGGGTCGGGCTCGGTGATGGTGGTCGCGGGGACGCCGAGGTAGAAGTCGGCACCCAAGCACTCCGTTTCGGGGACGTCCCACCGGTGCGCGGTGCTGAGCGGGGTCAGGACGTAGAACGCCCGGCCGTTGCCGTCGAAGAAGCACGGGCCGTCGAGTGCCGTCGTCAGGTAGGTCACCAGCGCGGCGCGGTCGGTGGTGCCGGCCGCGGCGAGGACGATGTCCGCCGGGATTCGCACGGCGGTGAAGCTGGTGCCGCAGCGCAGCAGCGCCACGCCGTACTCCGCCCACTCCCGCCGGGCCTGGTGGGCGTCACGCGCTGCGAGTATCAGCCAGGTCTCGGCGCCGGCTGCGCGGTCGCTGCGCGGGTGGACGAACACACCGGGGTCAGCTTCCACCGGTCCGTCGAAGAAGGCCGACCCCGTCGGCTTTCCCCTGGTCCGGCCGCTGTTCTCGGCGGCTGGGCCAGGGTCGTAGGTGCGATCCTTCACACCGTCGTGGCTCGCCATGTAGCGCCCCCGACCTCGTCGTTGATCAGTGTCGAGACCATCGTGGCGAGGCCGGAGGGCCGGAACTCTTTCAGTTCGGTGAGAGTTCTCTCTCCCTGCCTACAGGCCGATCCAGGCCGCCATGTTGCCCAGCGTCTCCGGAGTGCGGCGGGAGACGTGGACGAGGCCTCGCACGGTCTCCCTCGCCTGCGGGTGGTAGCGGGTCGGCTCGGGCGCGGCCCGCCTCGCGGTCCACAGGGACTTCAACGACGCCTCGGTGTGCCCGAGCTCCATCTCCACGCGGGCCCTGTCGATGTAGTAGTGCGACCGGCGCGACGTCGCCATGCTCGCCGGCAGCCGGATCGCCTTCGCCTGCCGCAGGGCATCGTCGTACCGCCGCATCTCCATGGCGACGCTCATCTCGTGCAACGACACGTTGGTGTCGCCGAAGCTGAGCCAGTGGATACGGCTCGCGTCCCCGACCCGTGACGCGTGCTCGCGGGCGCTCGCGATGTGATCGGCGGCCGCGCTCCGGTCTGCGGCCCGCGCGGCGAGGACGGACCCGCCGAGGTGGAGCTGGCCGGCCACCGCGAGTGCTTCGCGGGACTGGTCGCCCGGGTCGAGGACGGCGTGGCCGGAGCGGATCAGGCGCCGGCCGATCGCGTACTCGCCTTCCCGGAAGTAGACCAGCGCACGGAAGTACTGCCGTATGGCGGCGAGGCACGGATCCGATGCCCGCTCCGCTGCCCACCCGAGCCGGTCGAGGGCAACGCCCGCGAGGTCGAAATACCCTATCTTCACGGTGACGTCGTGGGCGGTCCGGTAGGCGGCGGCAAGCGCTCGCCACAGCTCCGTGGTCGGCGTCCGCCAGCACAACGCGGTCAGTTCGGTGATGAGGTCTGGGAGGGCGGCCGCGACGGCGTGGAGGTGGGCCGCCCGCACCTGGGCGCACAGATCCTCGACGGCGTCGACCAGCTCGCCGGCGGTACGGGTCGTCAGCGCCGGGTCGTCGCCGAGGTCGTACACGTCCATGGCTTCACGGATGGGGCGGATGAGTTCCGCCAGGCGGTCCTCTTGCAGTTGGGTCACATAGGGCTGGCCTGTCAGCACAGTGACGTCGATCCTCAGTGCTCGTGCCACGGCGGCAGTGAAGTCGACGCTGGCCGGTCGCGCTCCGCACTCCACCTGGGTCAGCCAGCTGTACGAGTACGGGATCCGGTCAGCGAGCTCGCGCTGAGTCAATCTCGCCAGCCGGCGCTGTTCCTTGATGCGGATTCCGGTGTGGTCGTCGCCCGAGATAGGCATACTAGTACTCCGTTCCTGACTCGACATCTGGAACGCTACTCGCGCCCGGAGCTGCGCGAGACGGCTTCGCCCCCGACTCCCTTGGATCGGGGGCGATTCCATGTGATCGGATAGATCCATGAGTACACGGACCCTGTACCTGTTCAGCAGCGCGGCGCCCCCCGTCTTCGACATCGCCCGGGTCATCGAGGAGGCGCAGGCCGACGGCTGGGACGTCTGCCTGGGGCTCACCCCGACAGCGGCCCGCTGGCTCCATGAATCCCTCGACGGCCTCGCCGCCCTGACGGGCCGACCCGTCCGCTGGGACTACCGTTCCCCTGGGCAGCCGGACGTCTGGCCCGAGCCGGACGCCATCCTCGTCGCGCCCGCGACTTTCAACACGGTGAACGCCTGGGCGCTCGGCATCACGGACAAGTGGCTCGTCGGCGTCGTCGCCGAGGGCATCGGCAAGGGCATCCCCATGGCGATGATGCCGTGCGTCAACCAGGCGTACGTCGCGCACCCGCAGTTCGAGCGGTCGATCGAAACCCTGCGCAGCGCCGGCGTCCGCGTGGTGTACGGCGAGGGCGGGTTCGTGCCGAACCCGCCGGGGCAGGGCGACCCGGCCACGTACCCGTGGCACGCCGCATTGGAGAGCGTCTCGAACATCTACCGAGGTCCGCAGGAGTAACAGGCACAGTCGCCCTCCCGGCCCGCTCTCTCCATGCCGATGGGAGGTCAGACGATCGGGGGGCGTCCGGCCCTGGTGAGGCGGACGACGGTACGCCAGCTCATCGGGTTGCGTGGTCCATGGCCTCCGCGCAGGCCCTCGCGGAAGCCGGCCGCGGTGGCGCGGAGGGCCGCCCGGTCCCGGAATCGGCACAGGGTGAGCAGGACGAAGGCGGCGAGGTTGAGGGGGATCAGGGGCGCGGGAAGGTTCCTCTTCGCGAGCCAGACGCGGTTGCGGGCGTTGAGCCGGTAGAAGCGGTCGTGGCGGGCGGGGTTGGTCGCGGGATGGTGGACGACGATGTCGGGCAGGTAGCGGCCGGTACCGCCCTGGTCCCACAGCCGCCACGCGAGGTCGATGCCCTCGTGGAACAGGAAGAAGTCGCCGGGCCAGCCGCCGGCGTCGTCGAACGCGCTGCGGCGGATCATGACGACGCCCTCGGCCATCACCGTCACGATGCCGGGCCGGGTCGGGTCTCCGGCGCGCAGGCGGGGGACCCAGCGACGGACGGTGATGCCGGTCTCGGGGTCTGCGATCCGGGGCTGGGCGTAGGCGAGGGCCGGCTCGTCACACAGGGCCGCGGCCAGGCGGGCGAGGGCTCGGGGGTCGGGCAGGACCGCGTCGTTGTCGAAGAAGAACAGCAGCTCCCCGTCGACCGCCCGTGCGCCGACGTTGCGGCCCTCGGGGATGCCGACGTTCTCCGTGAGCGTGACGGTCTTGACGCCGGCCGGGACCTGGTCGGGGGCGCAGCCGTTGCCGACCACGACCACGTCCAGGTCGACGCCCTCCTGCGCGAGGAGGGAGTTCATGGCCTTGGGGAACTCGTCGGGGCGGTCGTTCATCGTCAGAACGACCGCCCCGACGCGGGGTGCGCCAGTGCTCACGAAGATCCGGTCCTTCTCCGCGCCGGGAACCTGCCCGTCGCCGTCTCGTCATCTGGGAGACGGCCCACCTTAGTCGTGCGGCTGCTCGCGTGCGGCAGCGGTCAGGGCGGCGAGCGAGGCCTCGACGGCGGTGTGCAGGGCCGCCTCGGTGCGGGGGTGGTCGCGGCGGGGTCGGCGGTCGGCGAGGCTGTCGGCGACGGCGAGCACCGCGGCGGCGTCGGCGCCGCGGTGCTCAGCGACCGCGAAGACGCCGGCGGCCTCCATGTCCGCGGTCAGGGCGCCGAGGGCGCCGTAGTGGGCCACCTCGGCGGCCGTCTCCCGGTAGACGGCGCTCGTGGTCCAGCCCTTTCCCCGCCGGGGCTCGGCGTCCCGTGCGTGCAGGGCGCCGACCAGATGCCGGGTCAGCCCGGGCGAGGGATCGGCGTACCGGCCGGGCGGCAGGTAGTGGTGGGACAGACCGTCGTCGCGCAGGGCGCGGGTGCACACCACGAGGCTGCCGGGGGTGAGGCTGGTGTGGAGGGAGGCGGCGGTGCCGACGGTGATGACGCGGCGGATGCCGAGGGAGAGGAGCTGTTCGAGGACGAGGGCGGCGGCGGGGGCGCCGGGGCCGAAGCCGCCGCAGACCGCGAGGCGCCGGCCGCGCCGCTCGATCAGGCGCAGGTTGCCGCGGACCCAGTCGGTGCGGCGGCCGCCGTAGTCGGCGACCATGTGGTTCAGGACGCGGTCCTGGTAGACGAGGACGGCGCCGTCGTGATCGGCGAGGGTCGCCTCGGGGACGCGGGTGCGGACGTGACGGGCGTGTTCGGCCGGGTCCGCGACCGCGGGCAAGGCGTGCTTGCCGGGGTGCAGCGGCAGGACGGGATGGATCACGGGCGGGCCTTCCTCTTCGTGAGCGCGTTCGCCAGCTGCTGCTCGGCGGCAGGGTTGACCGAGTCGACGGTGTGCCAGGGCAGCACGGTGTCGTCCATGTGCCGCAGGTGGTGGTCGTAGTCCAGGCCGCGCGCGGCGAGCGCGGCGGCGAACTGGTCGCGGGTGAGGGTGTGCGGGTCGGTGCCGGCGTCGTAGAGGTCTTCCAGGACGTGGCCGATGCGCCGGTCCCCACGCAGGCACACCGCCTCCAGGTGCATGCGCGCCGTGGAGGGGCCTTCGACACGGTAGTGCCGGGCGAAGGCGGCCGGGCCGACGAGGTCGCGCAGGGTGGCGGTGATCTGCCGGACGTACTCCTGGACGGTGTCCGGGTCGGCCATGGCCAGGCGCTGGCCGAGGGTGCCGGGCGTGGGCTGGAACTGGGTGAGCTTGACGATCACGGCCGTGTCGCCGTCGCCGAGCCGCTTGCGGACGTCGCGGGCGTAGTCGGCGATGGCGTGCCGGTCGGCGGGCGTCTCGCCGGGGGCGCCGACGATGAAGTACAGCATCACGGCGCTGACGGTTCCGCTGGTGCGGCAGAGGTCGATCGCCTTGTCGACCCGCTCGCGCTTGAGGGTCTTGCCGTACAGGGCGACCAGATCCGGGGCGGCGAACTCGGGGGCGATGGTGACGATGCCCCGGGGCCGGTCGAGGGCGAGCTCAGTGAACAGGTGCCCGAAGTCGCCGAGTTCGGCGAGGGCCGTCAGGTAGTCGGCAGTGATCTCGTCGGCCCGGACGGATCCGATGATCGTGGAGACCTTCTCGCCCTTGGCAGCGGCCCGGTCGGCGTAGGCCCGGATGTGGTCCAGCAACGCGCGCTTGTGCCGGTACTGGGTGAAGGTGGGGGCGCTGACGATGATCTGGCGGATGCCATGGGCCTCCAGACGGTCGACGTAGCCGATGAGGAGGTCGAGCGGGGCCTGGCGGAACTCGGGAACGCCCAGGGTGCAGAAGTGGCACTCGTGCAGGCAGCCGAGGACCGGGGTGATGACGGCGGCACTCCCGTCGCTGACCGGGGAACAGAAGTGCGCGGCCGGCAGCTCGGCGACGGACAGGTAGGGGGCGTGGACGCGGGCCGGAACGGTTGGCGCCACAGGCCTGACCGCGGTCACACCGCCGCCGGGCGCCGGGTCGTGCTCGTAGGCGGCGGGGACGTACAGGCCGGGGATTCGGGCGAGCTGCTGGTGCAGCGGCACCGGGCCGGGGTCGAGCTGGTACGTGTGCACTACGTGCAGCAGCTCGGGAACGGACTGCTCGGCCTCGCCGAGGGCGATGGCGTCGAGGTAGTCCGCGAGGGGTTCGGGGTTCGTCAGGCCCGGGCCGCCGCCGACGACGAGCGGGTGGCGGCCCGGGACGCGGTCGGCGGTGCGGCGCGGAATCCCGGCGAGGTCCAGGAGCCGCAGCACCTGGTGCAGGCCGCCGGCGTTGGTCACCGAGACGCCCAGGACGTCCGCGTCCGCGACCGGCGCCGGGGACTCAATGCTGCGGTACGTCTCCCCGGCGGGCGGCCGCAGCCGGGCGCCGTCGCGGACGAGACCGTCGTACTCGACGGCCCGCTCGGCGACGGCCGGGATCGCCGGATCGCGGTTGATAAGGTCGTACAGGGCCATCGGGCCGCTGCACATCAGGCTGTAGGCGTGTCCGTACGGCATCGCGAGAACGATCCGCAGTCGGCCGGCCGGGGCCTTCGGCTCGTAGGGGTCGGCGAGGGAGATCTCGCGGCCGCGGATGCGGTCGATCTCCTGCTGGAGAAGGGACATCGGGGTCCTCCCCTTGGGTCAGGTGGTGGGGCGGGTGCGGGCGACGTCGGCGACGGCCCGGCGGATCGCGTCACAGATCTCGGCCTCGTCGGCGTCGCTGATCTGCGGGTGGAGGACCGGGCACAGCAGCCGGGCGGCGAGCCGTTCGGCGCGTCGGACGCGCTGGTCGGCGGTATGGCGGCGGATCAGGGCCTTGCTGTGCGGGGTGATGGGGTCGTTGATGATGCTGCCGACGCCGTACCGAGCGGCGAGCACGTGCATCAGCTCGTCCCGGCCGGCCCCCGCCCACGCGTCGGGGACGAGGAGGTTGTGCCGGTAGTACAAGTGCCGCCCCTCGTGCCAGTTCGGCGGCAGCGTCAGCTCGGCGACATCGGCGAGCGCCCGGGTCCGGGCGTGCGCGCGGGCGATCCGCACCGCGTTCATCTCGTCCAGCCGGGAGAGCTGGACCAGTCCGACCGCGGCTTGCGCCTTCGACAGCATCTGGTTGGTACCCCAGGACTCCCCCAGGCCGCCGTAGCCGCGCAGCAGCCGCAGCCGCTCGTCGAGCGCGGGGTCGCTGGTGGTGACCATCCCGCCCTGCCCGAGCGTCGTCATGAGCTTCTTCGACTCGAAGGAGAAGACCGTCGCCCAGCCCTCGGCACCGACCCGCGCGCCGCTCGGCGTCCGCCCACCGCAGGCGCGGGCGGCGTCCACGATCACCTTCGGCGGCCCGTGCACCGGATGCGGGTGCCGCGCGGCCAGCTCCTCGAACTTCTGGACGTCGGCGATGGCCCCGTTCCAGTGGGTCAGCAGGATCGCCCGGGTACGCGGGGTCAGGCGCCGCTCGGTGTCGACGGGGTCGAGGCCGAGGGTGTCCGGCTCGGACTCGGCGAGCACCAGGCGCCCGCCCTGTCCGATGACCGCGACGTGCGGGCCCACGAAGTTGACCGCGCAGGAGACCACCTCGTCGCCGTCCTCCAGTCCCAGGGCGCGCAAGACCATCTCCAGAGCGGTGCCGCCGGAGTTGAACCCGGCCGCGTGCCCGGCACCGCAGTACGCCGCGAACGCCTCCTCGAACTCGCCCAGGTACGCGGCCTGACGCCAGCCGGTGCGCCAGTCGTCCGACTCCTCGATGACCCGGGCCAGCGCCTGGTGCTCGGCGTCGGTGTACCAGCCGCCCTGCTGCGGCTCGGCCGGCCAGCGCAGGAGCAGCGGGTCGACGTCCGGGACCGTGCTCATGTCCACCGCCATCGTCAGCGCCCCCGCCCGGCCGCCGCACCGCTCGCACGGCGCCGCTCGTAGTCGCCGATCGCGGCGAGCTTCACCGCCGCCGAGGCGCCCGGCACGAAGCGGTGGGCCAGCCACTCGTCGACCAGGCGCCGGGCCAGGGCAAGACCGATGACGCCCTGCCCGAGCGCGAGGACCTGGGCGTCGTTGGACAGGACCGCGGCCCGGACCGACACCACGTCGTGCGCCGTGACGGCCCGGACCCCGGGCACCTTGTTCGCGGCGATGGCCATTCCCAGGCCGGTGTGGCACACCAGCAGCGCCCGGTCCGCACGGCCGGCGGCGACGTGTTCAGCGGCAGCGAGCGCGATCCGGGGGTACGGGGCACGGCTCTGGTCGCCCACGCCGATGTCGCGGACGACCGCGACGCGGGTATCCGCGCGCAGATCATCGGCGAGTGCGTCCTTGTAGGGTCGGCCCGCGTCGTCGGATCCGATGACGAGGCGCAGCCGGTCTGGCTGATGCTCCATGGAACCTCCTCGGGAGGTGCGAGCAGCGGAACGGCCGGGGCGGCCGCCCGTCTGCGAGGCACCACCGTCCCGCCGTACCGATGCCTGCGGGGGCCTGTCGACCTGCCCTCGCACACGGTGTGCGAGACCGGCACATGCCGTGCAACCGCACGCCCCTACCGGCCTGTCCGCACTCCCGCTACCGTCGTGCGCCCGTCGGTGTGCAGGAGGTACCCATGGGCATCCACGAACAGGATTTAGGCGCCCTCATCCGCGGCGCCCGATGCACGCTGCGCCTCACCCAAGGGCAGCTCGGCCAGCGCGTCGGCTACTCCGCCTCCGCGATCTCCCGGATCGAGAGTGGCAAGATGCGGCTCGACCCTGCCGCAGCGCCACGGTTCGCCAAGGCTCTGAACCTGTCCCTTGACCAGCTACGTGGTTCCACCGTGCCCGGACGCCCCCTGATCGCTACGGTGGCAAGCACGTTGACGCCGGACGAGGAGGACACATTGCGCCGCAGAGGAGTACTGGCCGGAGCCCTGGCCACGGGGATGACGGCCGTCGTCGGCGCAGGACCGGCAGCGGCCGCCCCCGCCGACCTCGACGACCTGCTGTTCCGTCTTCCCGACGCTGGCCCCGTGCCGCTGAAGAACCTCGTGTCCGCGGTCGTCGCCGCCCGTCGGCATTACACCGCCGCGCGGTACGCCGAACTCGGCCGGGTCCTGCCCGGACTGCTCGCCACGGCCGAAGCCACGCGGGAGGCGGCGGGAGGCACCGCCCGCCGTCAGGCGGCAGCGCTCCTCGCGCGCGGTTACGTCCTGGCCGCCGAGCTCGCCTTGAAGGAGCACTCGGATGCCGCTTGGGTCGCTGCCGACCGCGCCCTCACCGCCGCGCGCTCCAGCGGCTTGCCCGTCCCTGTCGGCGAAGCCTCCCGCGTCCTCGCCATCACGATGCGCCGCTCCAGCCACTGCACCTCAGCCGTCAGCCTCCTGCACAACCAGGCAGCCGAGCTCGACCCCGCCGACCCCCGTACCGCCGCGGTACGCACGACCCTTCTGCTGACCGCCGCGTACTCGGCCGCAGCGGGAAGCGACCGCACGACTGCGTTGTCCCTCCTCGACGAAGCCGAGGACGAGACCGCACGACGCCCCGAGGCACCACGCGGCCTGTTCACCGTCGAGGCCACCCGCACGCAGGTCGATCTCTACCGCATCAGCGTCCACAACACCCTCGGTACCCCCGACGAGGGCGTCATGGTCGCGGACCGCCTGAACGTCGACCACATCCCGACCGCCGAGCGCCGAGCCAGGGCCTGGACCGACATCGCGCGGATGCACCATGCCCTGGGCCAGGGCACCGAGACCTTCGCCGCCCTGCGCCGCGTCGAGCAGGAAGCCCCCCAGGAAGCACGCCGGCCGGCCCTCCGTGCCCTTACGACGAACCTGCTGTACGGGCCCGCACGCATCCCGGGGCTCCGAGAGTTCGCCGGCCGAACCGGCGCCTTGGTGTGAGCCGCACCGTATGCCTGTGTGCCCCGCCCAGGTTCCATCGCCAGGCGGGTCGCACAACATCCGAGTAGCACCAGCACGGACAAGTCGAAACTCCCCTCCGACGTGGAGGTCGAGCAGGTGGGAGGCGGCTTCTTCGTCGCGGGCTGGCTGCGCGACAGCCGTACGGGCGAGCCCGTCCCCAGCGGACCGAGCGGCAGCTTCATCCACTGCTTCTACGACCATCGGTCCGTGGTCGTCTGCGACACCAAGGAGATCGCACGGGGCATCGAGGCCCAGAGCCGCAAGGTGCTCTGGACCATCTCCGAGGACGACCCCTGGAAGAAGCCCGAGGTCAAGAACGCCTTCCACGGTGCCGTCTACGCCACCGCCGACGCCGAAGGCGTCATCCTCGACGCCCGGACGGGCAAGGATCGCGGCCTCTACGACGGCGCGAGCATGTACGCGATCAACCAGTACGCCGCGGTGGGCATCGACATGAACGTGTACCCCGCGACCGGATGAGCTGGGGCTTCGGTCGATCTGCGGCCGGTGCGCCGATGTGCCCGGCCGCAAACCGGGACCGCTGCAACTACCTGGCATTCCTTGGGCTCGCCGCCGCTCTCTGTTGCTGCAAGCGCCTCGCCCGCCTCACCACATAGGACACGGTCTTAGGTCTTCACTCCGTCACCGGCACCTGTTGAGACAGTCCTCCGGGAACGCCCGACGACGCATGCTGACCGAATGCTGACTGTGCCCGTCAGTGCACTGCCAGGACGATCTTCCCGAGTGCCTGGTGAGAGGCGAGCCTCCGCACTGCCTCGGAGGCGGTGCGGAAGTCGTATTTGCTGTCGATGAGCGGCTGCACCCTCCCGTCGAGGAGAGCGGACGCGAGCGCACTCACCGCCCCGGAGAGGGTGGCACCGAGCATCTCGGGCCGGGAGAATCCGAAAGACACCCCGCGGACACGCAGGTGCCGGTACGACAGAACGTCCAGGTCGATAGTGGTCTCGGCCCGGTCGAGGCGGCCGATGTTGACCACGCTGCCGTCGACACGGGTGGCCGGCAGGCAGTCGGCGAAGGTTCGGCCTCCCACATGGTCCAGGACGAGGTCGACGCCCTCGCCGCAGGTGAGCTCCAGGACGGCCTCCGTGAGGTTCTGCTCCGCCGCGGCCACGACCTCGTCGGCTCCGATCTCCCGGAGCAGGGCGCCCCTGGCGGCCGTACGGGTCGTGGCGACGACCGTCGAAGCACCGAGGGCCTTGGCGGCCTGGACGCCGATCAGGCCGACGCTCGACGTGGCACCGGTGATCAGGACCGACTGCCCCGCCTCGAAGCCGCCGCTCATCAGGGCGCCATGCTCGGTGAGCAGCCCCGTGGGCAGCGCGGCGGCCTCTTCGTACCCGAGACTGCCGGGAACGGGGACGGCATGCCGGTGATCGACCAGGACGTACTGGGCGAAGCTGCCCGGCGTCGTGCCCATCACCCGCGTACCGACCCCGGGGCCGGCCGCCCCCTCCCCCAGGGCCACGACCTCGCCGGCGAACTCGTACCCGGCGAGGTACGGCACGCCCGTGCCGCCGGCCGTCGGGTCGGCGGCGGCCAGGACCGCCGCGTCCGCGTGGTTCAGGGCGGCGGCCCGGGCCCGGACCAACACCTGACCGGGGCCCGGGGTAGGGACGGGCACTTCACGGAGCTCCCATTCGGGGCCGGTACCGCCGTACAAGGCGGTCATGGTCGAGGACATGCGCACTCCTTCGCGTAGCACGGGATCCGGCACCGCGGGCGGTCCCGAGGGGTGGAAGCCGTAGGCCGGTTCACCGACACGGGCGGGCGCGGCCCGACTCGGAGCAACGGTCCGGCCTGTGAGCCCGGGGCGCCGAACGCGGACCGGCACCGGGCACGTGGTCTGCCACAAAGCCATCCTACGAACGCGCAACCGCTCGGCGACGGTCATGGAGCTCCGCGGAGTGTCCGGCCGGTGTTGCTCCGCTCAGCGGTCGAGCAGGGTGACGACCGACTTCGTCTCCAGGTACTCCTCCACCGCCTCGGGTCCGTTCTCGCGGCCCCAGCCGGACTGCTTGTAGCCACCGATGGGCATCTGGACCCCCCCTGCGCGATGCACGTTGACGCCGATCCGACCGGCCCGGAGTCTGCGGGCGATCGTGTGGGCCCGTGCGACGTCCCTGGTCCACACGCTTCCCGCAAGACCGTAGACCGAGTCGTTGGCCCTGGCGACCGCCTCATCGACCTCGGTGAAGGGCATGGCCGCGAGCACCGGTCCGAACACCTCCTCCCGAGCGATAGGCATCGAGGGGTCCACGTCGGCCAGGACGGTGGGTTCGTAGAAGTACCCCCTCTCCCCCACCCGGGACCCCCCGCCCACCAGCCAGGCTCCGTCCTTGACCGCTTCATCCACGTGCCGGCTCACCCGGTCAAGGTGCCTGTGCGAGATCAGCGGTCCGAGGTCCACGTCCGGCTCGGTGCCGTAGCCGATCCGCAGCGACCGACCGTACTCCGCCACTCCCTCGACCACCTCGTCGAAGACATCCCGGTGGGCGAAGAGGCGCGTCCCCGAGGTGCAGATCTGGCCGCTGTTCCAGAAGACGCCCATGGCGACCCCGGGGATGACCTCTGAGAGGTCCGCGTCCGGCAGCACGATCACGGGGGACTTGCCGCCCAGTTCGAGCTGGAGTTTCTTGAGGTTGCCCGCGGCCGCCTCGACGATCAGGCGGCCCACCTGGGTGGAACCGGTGAAGGAGACCTTGTCGACGTCCGGGTGCGCCGCGAGGGCGGCGCCGGCGGCGCTCTTGCCGGTCACCACGTTCACCACGCCCTCGGGGATCCCGGCCTCCAGGAGCAGGCGTCCGATCGCCAGGGTCGTGAGCGGCGCCTCCTCGGAGGGCTTGACCACGCAGGCGCAGCCCGCGGCCAGGGCGGGAGCCAGCTTCTGCGAAGTCGCGATCATCGGCGCGTTCCAGGGGACGATCATGCCGACGACGCCGACGGGTTCTTTGAGGGTGATCCCCTGGAAGCGGCGCTCGGCGGGCCCGATCTCGACACTCCTGCCATGGATCTTGTCGGCCCAACCGGCGAAGTAACGGAACTGGTTCACCGCCTCGCCGAGCATCATCCGCGCCTGAGCCACCGGCATCCCGACGTCCAGACTCTCCAGGCGGCTGAGTTCGTCCACGTGGGCTTCGAGGAGTTCGGACACACGCCATAGGACCACCGCCCGCTGGGCTCCGGAAAGCCGCAGCCACCGCTCGTCCACGAACGCCTGACGCGCGGCCTTCACCGCCCTGTCGACGTCCTCGGGACCACTCTCCGGAACCCGGGCGACCGTCTCGCCCCTGCCGGGGTCCACTACCGCGAAGGTCTGCCCCGACCGCGCCGCGACCCACGCACCGTTCACCCACATGCGCCCCGGCATCACCAACGGGTCGAGCCCTCGCGCCGCTCCTCCGACCGTCACCGACCACACTCCTAGCATAAATATTTTATATACCTTACCCTTCGCTTGCCGAGCCCTCAAGAGCGCTGCGCTACGGCACCCCGCCCGCCACCTTCGGGCGGCGCGGCGAGTGTCCAAGATTTTGGACACTTCTCCACACGCACTTCCGGGGTCGAAAAGTGCCGTGGCATGGTTCCTCAGTCACGAGCCGGCCACCCCGAGCGCCGACGCGCCTGCACACCCCCATAGCGACTGCGGGAAGCCGCCGCATGCCCGACGCGACCGAGAGCGCGGTCGGAAAAGTTACCTCGCCGACTCTTGACTCGCCGCACAGCACACCCGTCTACTACCGTTCAATATATTTTATACGACTCATTTCAGGATGCGTCGTACGGCCCGGAGCGGCCGCCGCCCCAGGAAGCGAAACACCCCATGGGCAGAATGCACATGCAAGAAGCCGAGGCCCAGCCCGGCTCAGGAAAACTCCCCACTCCCGGGACCGCACTTTCCCTGACGAACTTCTCCAAGACGTTTCCAGGTGTCCAAGCCCTTTCCGGGGTGGATCTGGAGGTCCAGGCGGGCTCGGTCCACGCCCTGCTCGGACAGAACGGGTGCGGCAAGTCGACACTGATCAAATGTCTCGCCGGCGTGCACGCCCCTGACCCGGGCGCGACGTCCACCGTGTTCGGAGTACCGCTCACTCCGGGGGATGCGGCGGACGCGCGGAGGAACAGGCTGAGATTCGTCCACCAGGACCTCGGGATCGTCCCCGAGCTCGGCGCGATCGACAACATCGGCCTCGCGGCCGGGTATCGGCGCGGAAGGTCCGGGCTCATCTCCTGGCGGAAGCAGGCACAGCGGTCCCGCGAGCTGCTGGCGCGGTTCGGCTTCACCCTCGACCCCAGGCTGCCGTTGTCGGAGGCCTCACCGCCGGAACGTGCCGTGGTGGCGATCGTACGTGCCCTCGCGGACTGGGACGGCACGAACGGCGTCCTCGTTCTCGACGAACCCACGGCCGCTCTCGCGGCTCACGAAGTCGACCGGCTGTTCGCGCTGATCCGCGAGATCAGCGCCGCGGGCGCCGGAGTCGTCCTCGTCTCCCACCGCCTCGACGAAGTCATGGCCATCGCCGACCACGCCACGGTGCTGCGCGACGGTAGGAAGGTCTGGAACGGCTCCCTCTCCGACGTCACGCTGGAGCGCCTCGTCGACGTCATCGTCGGCGACGAGGAGGTTCCGGCCACGCGGGACACGACGGGTTCCACGGCGCCGTCGGCCCCCACGCGAAGAGCCGGTGAAGAAGGCCTCACACTCGAGGTACGGAACCTCCAGGGGCGCTACCTCCGCGGACTCGACCTGCGCGTCGGCGCAGGCGAGATCGTCGGGGTCGCGGGACTGCTCGGCTCGGGGCGTGAAGAGCTTCCGTACGTCCTCGCCGGCGCCCGGACCGAAGGCGTCACCGGGACCGTCACCGTCCGGGGAACCGACGCCGGGAAGCTGTCGATCCTCCGTGCACGGGAACTCGGCATCGTGTTCGTGCCGGCCGACCGCGCCACCGAGGGCATCGTCGACGGCTTCACCACGACGGAGAACGTCGCGCTCGGCGCCCTCCCGTCGATCCGCTCCCGGGGGGTCGTGACGCCCCTGGCCGAGCGCCGTTTCGCCCACGAGTGGCTGGCGTCCGTGCACGCGAAAGCCGCCTACGCGGCGCGCCCGATCACCACTCTGAGCGGCGGGAACCAGCAGAAGGCCGTACTGGCCCGTTCCCTGTCGGTGGGCCCCCGTGTCCTCGTGGTCTCCGAGCCGACCGCGGGCATCGACATCGGCGCCCGCCGGAAGCTCTACGCCGAGCTCCGCCGCCGGGCGAACGACGGGCTGTCGATCGTCATGGCCTCCTCCGACGTCGAAGACCTCCTGGCCTGCTGCGACCGCGTTCTCGCGCTCCGCGACGGCCGCCTCGCCGGGGAGTTCAGCGGATCCCGGATGACGAAGCCCGCCCTTGTCTACGCAATCGAAGGTGCACACGATGAGCAGAACTGACCACGCGACGGTCGAAGGAACGGATCCGGTTCGCACCCGCGCGTCTTGGCTGCGGCGACTGAGCTTCACCCGTGTCGGAGTCGTCTACGTCTGGCTCGCGCTGGTCGTCCTCTTCTCCTTGTGGGCCCCCGACACCTTTCCCACGACGACCACACTCCGGTCCGTGCTCAACGGGATGGCCGTTCCGGGCCTGATGGCGCTGGCGCTCGTCGTACCGCTCGCCTCCCGCACCTTCGACCTCTCCATCGGCAACGCCATGGGGCTGGCCAACCTGCTCGTCGCCTGGCTGATGGTCTCCTGCGGTTGGGGCATGCTGCCGGCGATCACAGTCACCCTGCTCGCCGGGCTCGCGATGGGGGTCGTGAACGGGCTCGTGGTGGTCGGTGCCCGCATCGACTCCTTCATCGGCACGCTCGCCACGGGGGCCCTGTTCGCCACCGTCGGCTCGATGCTCTCCCAACAGACGATCACCGGCGGTCCGCTCGTCGGCCCCTTCAGCAAGCTGGCGACGACCGGCGTCCTCGGTCTGTACGTCCCGCTCTTCATGATGCTGGCCATGTCCCTGTTCATCTGGTTCTTCCAGACGTACACCGTCACGGGCCGCCGCGTGTACGCGCTCGGCTTCAGCGAGCGCGCGTCGGAACTGGTGGGCATCCGGGTAAGGCGGCTCAGGTTCGCCGGGCTGATCGTGACCGGTGCCACCGTCGGTGTCGCCGGGGTCCTGCTCGCCTCGTCCGTCCAGTCCGGCAGCCCGAACATCGGGCCGCCGTACCTCCTAGACGCGTACGCCGCGGCCTTCCTCGGGGCTACGCAGTTCAGCGGCCGGTTCAACGCCTGGGGAACGGTCGTCGCCGTGCTGCTCATCGCGACCGGCACCAACGGCATCTATCTCATCGGCGGCGAGCCATGGGCCCAGAGCATGTTCAGCGGCGTCGTTCTGCTGCTCGCCCTCGGCATGTCCAACCTCGAGCAGGTCATCCGCGCCCGCTCCTGGATCCGTGCGAAGGCACGTCAGCAGCGAAGTCCCCAGAACGCCGTACCGGCTGCCTAGACGGCTTCCTCCAGTAGTGCGACCACCTGTCCCCCACCCCCAAGGAGCACCGAGCCCATGAAGTCGATCAGAAGCAGCCGGGCGACGCGGCCCATCGTCGCGACGGCGTCCGCTGTCTCCCTCTGCCTCCTCCTGGCGGCCTGCGGCGATAACGGCGGCGCGAGGAACAAGCCTGCCACCCCCGCCGACGTCGAGGGCATCAAGTTCGCGACGTCGCGGGTCCGTGCCTTCGCCGAGCCTCCCACGTCCATCGGCATCACACAGCCCGTCGGCAAGCCGATCCCCGGCGGCAAGCGGATCGTCATGATCGGGGCCGGGCCGGGAGGCATCGGCACGATCATCGCCCACGAGGCCATGTCCGAGGCGGTCAAGGAGCTGGACTGGGAGCTGAAATTCATCCAGCCCAAGGAGCCCACCCCCCAGCTGCTCCAGCAGGCTCTCGACCAGGCGATCCAGCTGGAGCCCGACGCGGTCGTCATCAGCGCGACGGAAACCGCGCCGATCGCCGGCCAGCTCGCGAAGCTGAAGGCCAAGGGCATACCCGTCGTCTCGAACAACGGCCCGGACCCTTCCGGTGGTCCCCTCGTCATCCAGATCGCCGGCCTCGACGCGCTGAACGACCTGGCCGTCGCCATCGCCGACAAAACCCTCGCCGACATGGGCGAACCCGGCATCGTCGGCATCGTCGGCCTCCCGGGGTACCGGATCATCTCCGAGTACACCGAGGCGTACAAGAAGGAGATCGAGACCCGCTGCCCCTCCTGCGAGATCGTCGAGGCGAGCATCCCGGTGTCCTCGCTTGGTACGACCGCGGGCACGGCGATGGCCAACTTCACTCGCGCCTCTCCCGACATGAAGGCCATGTTCGTAAGTTACGACGCGATGGGGATCAATCTGTTCAGTGCCGCGCAGGCCGCCGGAGCCACGCTGCCCAGGACCTACTCCCTGGGGACCGCGCCGGCGAGCATCCCGGCGCTGGCCAACGGCGCGCTGACGGCCTCGGCCCCGCTCGACCAGGGCGAGATGGGATGGCGTGTCGTCGACGCGCTGGCCCGCATCTTCACGGGGCAGCAGGAGAGCGCGCTGAAGCACGACGTGATGTACCCGCGTCCGATGCTCTGGTCGAAGAGCCTGAACAACGTCCCCGAGGCGCCGCAGGGAAACGCGTTCCCGAGCATCGTGAAGAACTACCCCGAGCAGTACAGGAAGCTCTGGGGCAAGTAACCGCCCGGTGCACAGCACCTCCCCGGGCGTCGACACTCACTTGGTGAGGTGGGTGGTGGAGAAGCGCGTATGCCCGGGCCCGGGCGGCCACGTCCACTCCATCAACCCGCCCATCGAACAGCGAGAAGGGGCGGAAAAACCTCCGACCTCCCTGTCCAGAACAACTACATCCCCCTGAGAAGAGCGCTCCGCACAACGGTGTGTCCAATTCTCTGGACACACCGCGATCCATATGAGAACTACCTTCTGACTGACGGAGAATCCCAACCCTTCCGAACTCTTCGAAGGAATCTGGAGACGCAGATGGTGAATGCGCGCGTCGTCAACTTCAAACTCGTGGTGAGCGACCTCGAA
Organism: Streptomyces sp. NPDC014656; assembly: GCF_043084305.1. Classification (NCBI taxonomy): domain Bacteria; kingdom Bacillati; phylum Actinomycetota; class Actinomycetes; order Kitasatosporales; family Streptomycetaceae; genus Streptomyces; species Streptomyces sp. NPDC014656. The sequence continues at coordinate 21,996 of NZ_JBIBZN010000027.1, read as the reverse complement.
CGGTCTTTGGCCTTCTACACGGGACTCTTCGGCCTGCGGGAAGCGGTCCGCCTTGAATTCGGCGGTCCCGACGTCGAGGAGATCGTCCTCGAGGACGCGAGCGGGGCCCGGCCCCTCGTCCTCCTGCACGGCGACGTCATGCCCGCTCCCTCCGTGCCCGGGTGGACGCCGATCGTGTTCCAGGTCGATGACGTCCAGGCCGCCGCCGAGGCGGTCCGCCGGGCCGGCTACGAACTGGCCATCGAGCCGATCGACTTCGGCACGGTCAGCATCGTCATGGCCGCCGACCCCGACGGCTACCTCGTCGAGATCGTCGCGGGCGACCTCGACAACCTCCCCTCCACTCCGGCCGGACAGCGGGTGCCGCACCCCGTTCCCCACATCCACGAACGGAAGTAGCCGAACTCGCCCGATCGGGCCTTCGCACCGACCTGAACCCCGACGCGACGCACCGCACGAGGAGAAACCACACATGACCTGCCATGTGATCTTCAAGATGACCGTCCAGGACGGACGCTTCGACGACCTGCGCAGCTGGTTCGTCGAGCAGCTGCCGGGCACGCGTGCCTTCGAGGGGAACGTGAGCGTGGAGGTCGTCCGCGACCAGGACGCCCCGAACACGGTCGTCTTCATGGAGAAGTGGGACTCCCGGAAGAACTTCGAGGACTACCTCGCGTGGCGCACCGAGACGGGCGTGGTCGCCGAGCTCGCGGACATGCTCGACGGGGACATCGACTTCCGCTACCACGACTCGCTCGGGGTCTGATGTCAGGTCGCCGCCCGTCCACTCCCTGCGTGCGGCGATCTGGACAAGGCAGTGGGGCCCGGTCGGCAGGCCGGGCCCCACTGCGCGCATGCGGTGCTGCTACCCCGATGTCACCGGCTCGTCGGTATCGTCCTTCGGGATCCTGACGGCCGCGAGCGCGATCAGGCTGACGACGGAGGCCGCGGCCATGTAGGCCGACACGGACACCGAGGTGTGCGTCGCGGCCAGAAGGCCGACCATCACGAAGGGGGCCAGCCCCGCACCGACGATGTTGGCCAGCTGGTTGCCGATGGAGGAGCCGGCGAAGCGGATCTTCGGCGGGAACGCCTCGGCGAAGAGCGCGGTGCCTGGACCGAACATGGCGCCCACGCCGAGCTGTCCGACGGACGCGGCCACCACGATGAGGAGGAAGCTCCGCGTCTCCACGAGCGGGAAGAGGAGGAAGGCCCACACCCCGGCGAAGGCAGCACCCGCGGCGTAGACCTTGCGACGGCCGAGGATGTCGGAGAGCCACGCGAAGCCGACGGTGCCGACCGCGAACGCGAGCATCGACAGCATGAGCGCGGCGAGCATGGCGTTCTGTGAGATCTCCAGGTCGTGGGTCGCGTGGTGGAGCACCCCGGTGACGATCACGTAGAAGTTGATGCCGGCGGGGAGGAAGACGCATGCGACCAGCAGGATCTGTCGGGGGCGGCGCAGTACCTGCAGCACGGACGAGCCGGGTGCGGAACGCTGCTTGTCCGCACTCCGACGGTCCGCGTCGCGGAACTCCGGGGTGTCCTCGACGTGCCGGTGCACGAAGTAGGCGAGGGGGAACATCAGCACGCTGAGGAGGAACGGGACACGCCACCCCCAGGCCGCGAACTGGCTCTCCGTAGTCACGTTGCTGACGAGCAGGAAGACCAGCGTGCCGGCGACCATGCCGACGACCACACCGAGTTGGGGCAGGGCCCCGAAGAGCCCTCGGCGGTTCGGCGGTGCGCTCTCCAGGGCCAGCAGGGTGGCTCCGCCGAAGTGGCCGCCCACCGATATCCCTTGGGCGATGCGCAGGATCACGAGGAGGACGGGCGCTCCCACGCCGATGGCTCCGTATGTGGGCAGGAGTCCGATGAGCGTCGAGGACACCGCCATCAGGACCATCGCCGCGAGGAGAGCGGGCTTGCGGCCGAGCTTGTCACCGAAGTGCCCGAAGATCGCCGCGCCGATGGGCCGTCCGGCGAAGCCGACCGCGAAGGTGGCGAAGGTGGCGAGGTTGCTCAGCAGCGGGTTCCCCGAAGGGAAGAAGAGGTCGTTGAGAACCAGCGACGCGGCGGTGCCGTAGATGAGGAAGTCGTAGTACTCGATCGACTGCGCGGCAACGGTGGCGAAGAGGATGCGACCTCGCTGCGCGGGCGCCTTCGACGCCCTCTCGGTGACGCTCTGGTGGCTTTCCGGGATACTCATGTTCTCCTCGTTCCGGAGCGGATCTCAGGGGGATTCGGACGGAGCACGGACGGAACCGGGCCAGGACGACACGGGTTGCGGGGACAGATGCGTCGCTCGGGGGGGGCGGTCGGCCCCCGAGTACCGCGGCAGTGGACGGCGCCGGAAGGCCGGTCGTGCGCGGGGGAACGCGGTACGAGCGGATTTCCGTGCGCCGGTAGGAAAGAGCGGCGAGATGCGGCCGGCAGAGCTGACGCCGCCCGCATCTCCGGAACGGCACTCAGGCGGAGGACCGGCTGGCGATCAGACCTTCACCTCGAGTCGGGGCCCCATGGCCTCGAAGAGGAGTCCGAGCCGCTCCGGGTGGAGCGCCTCGCTGATGACCATCTCCGGCGTGTCGTACCGCGCGGCGAGGGCGTCGACCGACTCCTGCAGGTTCTCGGTCTCCAGCTCGTAGATCGCGAGGTAGCGCCAGGGGTAGGGAGTCGCGGCGCGCTGCGCGGGGGCCAGCTCGAACCGCTGCGCGGAAACGAACCCGGGCACCCTCAGCGCATCGTGCACGTGCGTGTTCGTGTACCAGTCGTTGAATTCCTCTTCCTTTTCGTCGACGGGATTGGTCAGCACGACATAGGTGTACCTCGGCATGGATTCCTCCGAATACGGGGCCGGGAAGGGAAATGCGCACCGTGCACGTGCGCATCGATAAGGCGGGGATCCCATGGGAGTCCGGCCTGGAATGCGATCGCGGGCCACCCGGCAACCGGGGGCGCTATGGGCCGGCTTTCTACGGGCCGACCGCGCCGCGATCCTGCCACGTCGGGTACCGCGCACGCCATGGGTGTGCAGAATATTTTGTGCATGATATGAGTGAGGTATGACTGAAACCCCCTCCCCCGAGTCCCTGCCCATCGGCGAACTGCTGGACCTGAGCGGCAAGACCGCCCTCATCACCGGCGGGGCCATGGGCATCGGCCTCGGCATCGTCCGCCGCCTCCACGAAGCCGGCGCCAACGTCGTCATCGCGGACATCGCCGAGGCCGCCGCAGACGAGGCCGCGCTGGAACTCTCCGACCCCACGCGCGTCCGCACGATCGCCGCGGACGTCAGCAAGGCGGAGGACGCCGAGGCGATGGTCCGCGCCGCCGTCGACGCCTTCGGCGCCCTCGACATCATGGTGAACAACGCCGGCATCTACCAGGGCTCGGCCTTCCTGGACACGGGCCTGGGCCTCGCACGGCGCACGCTGGACGTCAATCTCCTGGGTGTGATGCTCTGTTCGCAGGCAGCGGCCCGGCAGATGATCGCCCAGGGCGGCGGCGGCAGGATCGTGAACGTGAACTCCGTCGAGGGAGTGAACCCGTCCATGCTCGGCCTCGCGCACTACGGCGCCTCGAAGCACGCCGTGGCGGGGCTGATCAAGACCATGGCCCTGGAGCTCGCCCCCCACGGCATCTCGGTGAACAACGTCTGCCCCGGCGGCGTCCGTACGCCGGGCCTCGCGCCCCTTCTCGACGAGGCCGCCATCGTGGAGCTGGAGAAGCGGATCCCAAAGGGGCGGATCGCGGTACCGGACGACATCGCCCGGGTCGTCCTCTTCCTCGCGTCCGGCCTCGCCTCCTACATGACCGGAACCCAGATCGTCGTCGACGGCGGCCAGACCCTGCGCGGCTGCGCGGTCTGACTCCCGCCCCTCCCCGTGGAGGGGCACGGTGCGCCAGGGGTGGCACGAGGGAGATTCCCGAGTGCCACCCTTCGCTGTTGCCCGGCCGCCCCATCCGATGCGAAATCTTCGAATCGGCACTTCGAAACTTTGCAATCAATCGGGTATTGGCCCGCCGTTCGAGCCGGAGATACGCTCCGCGGAAAGCCAGGGAGGACACCTATGAAAAGCCGAGCCAGTGGCCCGCTTGCGGGTGTGAAAATCATCGAGCTGGGAGGCGTCGGACCTGTTCCGTTCTGCTGCATGCTTCTCTCCGACATGGGCGCGGACATCATTCGAATCGACCGCCCCGCAGGATACGACGGAGGCGCACCGGTCGACCCCCGATTCAATCTGCTGAACCGGGGACGACGCAGCGCGGGACTCGACCTGAAGAAGCGCGAGGCGGTCGAGGCCGTTCTCGGGCTGGTACGCGCCGCCGACGTCCTGGTGGAGGGATTCCGACCCGGTGTCGCGGAGAAACTGGGTCTCGGACCCGAGGACTGCCTCGCCGTTAATCCCGCCCTCGTCTACGGACGCATGACCGGTTGGGGTCAGGAGGGACCGCTGGCCCACGATCCCGGCCACGACGTCAACTACGTCGCGCTCACCGGCGTGCTGCACTCCATCGGCCCGGCGGGCGGACCGCCGACCATCCCCCTCAATCTCGCCGGCGACCTGGGCGGAGGCTCCCTCTATCTCGCGCTCGGCGTGCTGTCGGCGCTCCTGGAATCACGCGGCTCCGGACGGGGGCAGGTGGTCGACGCCGCCATGGTGGACGGATCCGCCTCCCTGATGACCCTCTTCTACGGGCTCCGCGCCGCCGGCTACTGGAGCGACGAGCGGGGCACCAACCGGCTCGATTCCGGAGCGCCCTGGTACGACGTGTACGAGACCGCGGACGGACGCTGGCTCAGCATCGGCTCCAACGAGGCGCGGTTCTGGCGCAACACGCTGCGAGTCCTCGGCCTCTCCGAGGACGAGGTCCCGGACCAGCACGACCGGTCCCGCTGGCCGGAGATGCGCGCCACCCTGGCCGGGGCGGTCCGCACCCGCACCCGCGACGAGTGGACGGAGCTGGCCGCGAGACAGGAGGTCTGCTTCGCCCCCGTCCTGTCGATGGCCGAGGCACCGCACCACCCCCACCTCCGGGAACGGGGCACGTTCGTCGAGGTGGCGGGCGTCGTCCAGCCGGCGCCGGCGCCGCGCTTCAGCCGGACCCCCGGCGCGATCCAGTGCCCACCCCCGCACCCCGGCCAGGACACCGACGCGGTCCTCGCCGACTGGGGCCTCTCGGCCGCGGACCTGACCGCCCTGCGCTCGGCGGGCGCGATCGTCTAGTGCGGCGGAGCACGCCGGCCCCGTGCCGCCGTGCTCCGCCGGGCCGATTCGGACCGCCCCGTCGATTCGACCGGCGCGAATCGTGGATTCGAAACTTTCCACTTGGATCACCTGCACCGCTCTCCTAACGTGTGAGCGACCGCAGGAATTCACTGATCATCATTTTCTGGAGTGGTCCACACATGGCTTCAAATTTCCTCGACGAGTCCCAGATCTCCTGGCTGAAGACGGTCAACGATTTCATGGACAAGGAAATCACCGTCGAATACGTCCGCAAGTGCGACACGGAGCGCCTGTACCCGTACGAGGCCTACCGCAAGATCGCGGACCAGGGGTGGCTCGGCATCCTCATCCCCGAGGAGGAGGGCGGTTCGGGTGGTGACATCTTCGACTACTCGCTGATGGCCGAGGGCCTCGGCAAGTTCGGCTTCGACTTCGCCTGCTCGGTGCTCGTTCCGACGTTCACCGCGATGAACATCATCAAGTTCGGGAACGCCGATCAGAAGGCGAAGTACGTCCGGCCGTTCATCGAGGGCAGGATCCGCTTCTCCGTCTCCATCTCGGAGCCCGAGGCCGGCTCCGACGCGTCGAACACCAAGACCCACGCGCGCCGCGACGAGAACGGCGACTGGATCGTCAACGGATCCAAACTGTGGTGCAGCGGCGCCGCCGCCGACGACACCGTCATCGCGATGCTGGTCCGCACGGACAACGAGGACAAGCACGGCGGTCTCTCGGTCCTGCTCATCCCGAACGGCACCCCGGGCCTGGACATCCGCAAGCTGCCGACCCTGTCGAGGCACGCCACCGGCACCACCGAGATCTTCCTCGACGAGGTCCGCGTCCCCGCCGAGAACCTCCTCGGCGAGGTCGGGCAGGGCTGGAAGATCATCACCGACCACCTGGAACTGGAGCGCTGCGCCGTCGCCGCGGCCTACACCGGCAACGCGCAGGAGGCCGTCAACGCGGCCAACCGCTACGCCCAGGAGCGCATCCAGTTCGGCCGGCCCATCTACGAGTTCCAGGTGCTCAAGCACATGCTCGCGGAGAACCAGACCCGCGTCGACGCGGCCCGCCTGCTCTGCTACCGCGCCGCCCAGATGAAGGCACAGGGCCTGCCCGCCGCCCGCGAGACGTCGATGGCCAAGCTCTACGGCTCGGAGACGCTCAAGCAGTGCGCCCTCGACGGCATGCAGATCCTCGGCGGCTACGCCAATCTCCCCGAGGCCGACATGGAGCGCTACCTGCGGGAGAGCGTCCAGTCCACCATCGGCGGCGGCACCTCGCAGATCCAGCGCACCATCATCGCCAAGTCCATGCGCCTGACCACCGGCGTCTGAGACGCCCGGAAGGACTCCCCCATGACCGTCATCGACAACCGCATCGACATGCCGTTCGACGAGATCGAGGTCGGCCGCGTCTTCCGTTCGGGCGGCCGGACGATCACCGAGACCGACGTCGTCAACTACTGCGCGCTGACCGGCAACTGGATCGAGATCCACTCGAACGTCCACTACGCGGCCCAGACCCGCTTCGGCGAGCGGCTGGTCCAGGGCTCCCTGACGTACTCGATCATGACCGGCCTGATCACCTTCGGCCCGTCGATCCAGGCCAACTACGGCATCGACAACCTGCGCTACCTCACCCCGGTGCACATCGACGACACGATCTACGTGACCTGCGAGGTCGTCGGCAAGAAGGAGAAGGACGAGAAGTACGGCGTCATCACCTTCCTGATGAAGGCGCTGAACCAGCACGGCGACGTCTGCCAGAAGTCCGAGTGGAGCCTGCTCATGCTGCGCAGGCGGAAGGACCTCGATGCCCTGGTCTCGGCGTCGATTCCCACCGAGAAGCCACGCAAGAAGGCCTGAGGTCAGCCCGATGTCACCCGCACCCGTCGCCGCCGTCATCGGCATGGGCGACTCCTACGCCTCGCTCGACGACCGCAAGGACCCGTTGCAGCTCGCCGCCGAGGCGACCCACCGGGCGCTCGCCGACGCCGGCATCCGCAAGGACCAGGTGGACGCCGTGTTCACCGGCCGCTCCCCCTGGGCGGACAAGCGGTCGCAGTGGAGCAACATCTTCATCTCCCACATGCAGATGCCGGTGACCCTGACGAGCGAGCTCACCATGCACGGCGCCGGCCTGACGTCTACGATCGCCGTCGCGTCCCAGATGATCGCGGCCGGCGCCGCGGAGTACGTACTCTGCCTGCAGAGCGACGCGACCCAGCTCTTCGTCGACGCGGTGGCGATGGGTGCGGAGGCCGACGCCGACCCCCAGTTCGAGGTCCCGTACGGCCCGACCATCCCCGCGCTGTACGCCCAGGCGGCGCACCGCTACTTCCACGAGTACGGCCTCACCGAGGAGGACCTCGCGGACGTGGCCGTGGCCAACCAGCGCTGGGGGGCCCACCACCCCCATGCGGCCAAGCGCAAGCACGGCGAGATCGACCGTGCCACGGTGCTCGCCTCGCCGTACGTCGCCACCCCGCTGCGCCGGTGGATGTGCTCCACCTGGGGCGGCGGAACCGGCGGCGCGCTGGTCGTCACCTCCCCCGAGCGCGCGAAGGACGCGCTCGATCCCGTGTACGTCCTCGGCTACGGATCCGCTACGACCCACGAATACCTGGGCGACCGCATGAACATGCGCGAGTGCCGCTTCCCGGGCCTCGGCGCGTTCCCCAACCTGACGCACACGGCGACGGCGGAGGCCGCTCGCCAGGCGTACACGAGGTCCGGCCTCGGCCCCTCCGACATCGACATGACGCAGATCTCGGTCAACTTCGCGCACATGGGCCCCATCGTCATGGAGGACCTCGGCTTCGCGAAGAAGGGCCACGGCATCGACGTCTACCGCGAGGGGCGCACCGGCATCGACGGGGACCTGCCCACGGACACGAACGGCGGCTGGCTGTCGTTCGGCCAGCCGGGGATCTCCTGCAACATGGACAGCCTGGTCGAGGCGGTCCGCCAGCTGCGCGGCCGTCCCCTCGGGCTCGCGCCGGCGCGTCGTCCACGGACGGCGCTGGTACAGGGCGCGGGCGGCATGCTGGCGGCGGGCAGCGTCATGCTGCTGTCCTCCTCGACCTGACACGCGATGGGGAGCACCCGATGAGCGAGACGAGCAACACGAACGACTGGCCCCAGCCGTACCGCCTGCTGGACGCCGAACCCTACTGGGAGGCTCTGGCGGACGAGCGGCTGACGTTCCAGCGCTGCGGCGACTGCGAGCAGGCCGTCTGGCCGGCACACTCCTTCTGCACGCACTGCGGGTCGGCGTCGCTGGACTGGGTGCGGTCCGCCGGGCACGGCACCGTCTACTCGCACAGCACGATCATGCGCGGACCGACCCCAGTCTGGGCCGGCATCGCGCCGTACAGCGTGGGCTTCGTCCGCCTGGACGAGGGCTACTTCCTCTTCACGCAGATCGACGAGCCGCCGGGCGCCGTCGAGATCGGCATGGAGGTGTCGGTGCGCTTCGTCCGGCGCGGCGCACAGGTGCTGCCCGTGTTCACGCGGGCGACACCCGGACAGGAGGCATGAGATGACCGGCCCTCTCGACGGCGTGCGGATCCTCGACCTGTCGTCGAACTTCATGGGACCGTACGCGACGCTGCTGCTCGCGGACATGGGCGCCGACGTCACGAAGGTCGAGTCGCCCGAGGGCGACACGACCCGCGGCATCGGCCCCCGCCGGAATCCCGGCATGAGCGCGATCTTCCTCCACCTCAACCGGAACAAGCGCAGCCTCGTCCTCGATCTGAAGAGCGAGGGCGGCGGCGCCGCGCTGAAGCGGATGATCCGCTCCGCGGACGTGCTGCTGTCCAGCCTCCGTCCCAAGTCCATGGCCGGGCTGGGACTGTCGTACGAGGACACCCGGCAGGTCAACCCGGGAATCGTCTACTGCAGCGTCCACGGCTTCGGGCAGAACGGTCCGTACGCGGACCGGCCCGCGTACGACGACCTGATCCAGGCCGCAGTCGGCATGCCCGTCCTGCAGAGCCGCAAGGCCGGCCCGCCCGACTACGTGGCGACGGCGATCGCGGACCGGGTGGTCGGCATGGCCGCCACCTCGGCCGTCTCTATGGCTCTGTACCGGCGGGAGCGGACCGGCCGCGGTCAGGAGGTGCAGGTACCGATGTTCGAGACGTTCGCCCACTTCGTCCTGGGTGACCACCTGTACGGGCATACCTTCTCCCCTCCGATCGGGGACTGGGGGTACGCGCGGATGATGAACCCGGACCGCCGCCCGTACCGCACGCTCGACGGCTACGTGGGGACGAACATCTACACCGACCGGCACTGGCGGAAGTTCTGCGAGATCACGGGTCACCCGGAGCGGGCCGTCGATCCGAGGTTCGCCACCGTGCAGGCCCGCACCGAGAACATCGCCCTGGTCAACGAGTTCGTGGCCGGGACCTTTCCGGCCAGGACGACGGCCGAGTGGGTCGCCCTGCTGGTCGAGGCGGACATCCCGATCATCGAGGTCAACACGCCGGAGACGCTGCTCGACGACCCCCATATGAAGGAGGTCGGCTTCTTCGTCGACGAGGAGCACCCGACCGAGGGGCTCCTGCGGGCGCTGGGCATCCCTCAGCGGTGGAGCGAGAGCACGCCGGAACTGCGCCACCCGGCACCCCGGCTCGGCGAGCACTCCGCGGAAGTCCTCGCGGAGTACGGCTTCAGCGGGACCGAGATCGACGACCTGCTGAGCTCCGGTGCGGCGCGCGCCGCGGCGCCACCGCCGGCCGGCTGAGAAGGGGAGAGGAGACATCATGCTGCGTGATCTGCCCTTGTCGGGCGTCGTGGTGGTGGAGCTGAGCGACAGCGCGTCGGCGCCGTTCACCGGGAAGATCCTCGCCGAACTCGGCGCCGAGGTATGGAAGGTGGAGCGGCCTACGGGCGACTCCGCGCGCGGGTGGGGGCCGAGCACGTGGAAGGGCAGCGGGGCCGCCTTCCACGCCCTCAACCGGGGCAAGCGGTGCATCAGCATCGACATCAAGGACCGCGACCAGCTCACCACGCTGCACCGGCTGATCGCCGAACGGGCGGACGTCTTCGTCCACAACCTCCGCCCCGGTGCGGCGACCTCGTACGGGCTGGACTCCGACAGCCTCCGGGTGACCAAGCCCGAACTGATCTGCTGCGAGATCGGCGCGTTCGGCCACCGGGGGCCCCTGAACACACTCCCCGGATACGACCCGCTGATGCAGGCGTTCTCCGGGATCATGAGCATCACCGGCGAGGAGGACGGCTCCCCCGTCCGTGCCGGCGTCTCCATCGTCGACTTCGGTGCCGGGATGTGGGCCGCCATCGGCGTTCTGGCGGCCCTCCACCGGCGCGGCACCAAGCACGCCGGCGCGACCGTGAACGCCTCGCTTCTGGAGACGGCCGTCGCCTGGATGTCCGTCGGCATCGCGAACCACGGCGCGGACGGTGAACCCGGCGGTCGCCACGGCTCGGGCGTGGCCTTCATCGTGCCGCACCGGGCCTTCCCCACCTCCGACGGGGACGTCGTCGTGAGCTGCGCGAACGACGCCCTGTTCGCCCGGCTCTGCGAGGCACTCGGGGCGCCGGAGTGGGCCACCGACGACCGGTTCGCCACGAACGCCGGCCGACTGCGGAACAGGCGCGAGATCGACCGGCTGATCGGCGAGCGGCTGTCCGGGGAGACGCGGGCACACTGGCAGGACAAGCTGCGGGCGGCGGGCATACCGGTGGCACCGATCCAGACGACCGCGGAGCTCGTCGCCCACGAACAGACCCGCGCCCTCGGCATCATCGGCACACCGGAGGACGACGAGTTGGGTCTCGTGGGCCTGCCTCTGTCCTTCGACGGAAAGCGCCCGCCGCCGCTGCACGCGGCCCGTGACATCGGGGCTGACAATGACGGGATCGAAAGGGTGCTCAAGGACCGTCGGTGACCCCTGCGGACACTGCCCCAGTCGGTGGACCGGGGGCCTTCGGCCCAGGCACGCGTGGCAACACTTGGGTGGCGACATGGGAACCTTCAACCGACTGCACCTGATCCGTCAGGTCGATCTGTTCACGCTGCGACTCTTCCTCTCCGCGATCGAGGAGCAGCAGATCGGCCGGGCGGCGATCCGCGAGAACATCGCCGCGTCCACAGCCACCAAGCGCATCCAGGTCCTGGAGGACATCGCCGGGATCCAGCTGCTCGAACGCGGCCCCAAGGGGGTCGTGCCCAGCCCGGCCGGCGCGGTGCTCGCACGCTACGTGCGCCAGATCTTCGACAGCCTCGAGGACATGCGTTCCGAGATCGCCTCCTTCACCGAGGGCGTGCGCGGTGATCTCACCATCGCGTCGGCCCGCACCCTCCTCGTCCCCTTCCTCGCTCGGGAGATCGGCGAGTACAGCCGCGAGTACCCCCTCGTGAACCTGGCCGTCCACGATGTCGAGAACGCCGACATCGTCCAGCAGGTCGCCCACGGCCAGGCCGACATCGGCGTGTTCGCGGCGGCCTACGAGCTCGACCTCGACGGCGTCGACGTCACTCCCTATCGGCGCGACCGTCTGGTCGTGGTGGTACGTGAGGACCACTGGCTGAGCGATCAGCTCAGCGTGACCTTCCGGGATCTTCTGCCGGAGAAGCTGATCGCGGTCAATTCGATGCTCGGGGCCTTCCGTGCCGCCGCCCGTCGGCTCGAGCAGGACTTCGAGCCGGGGTACACCGTGCGGAGCGCGAGCGTGGCGATCAGTCTCGTCCGGGCGGGGCTCGGCGTCACCGTGCAACCCGAGTGCCTGGTCAGCCAGGAGATGGCCCCCGGGGTGGCCATGGTGCAGCTCGACGAGCCGTGGGCGGTCCGGAAGATCCACATCGCCACTCCTCACGGGCGGACCCCGGGGCCCGCGGCCCGCGCCTTCCTCGGCCAGCTGCTCGACCGCCCGTCGGACGACCGCGGGGCCCCACCCCACTCCTGAGCGCCGGCCGGCGTGCAGGGCGTCGAGAACTCCATGGATCCGGGGCGCCTCCCGGATCCATGGAGTTCTCGACGTTCGAGCCACGCCAGGTACGCCCGGTCCCGTCGGCCTCCCCCGAACGCGTCAGGGGCCGGTGGACACGGTCTTTCCCGTGTCCACCGGCCCCTGACGCCGTGGACTGCGTTACGGCGTGACGCGCTCGATCAGCGAGACCTTGACGTGGTCGGGTCGCTTCAGAGTCCCGTCCGGGACGAGCTGGACGACCGTCTTCACGTTGAGGGCGGAACGGACCCGCTGCTCGATGGTGGAGCGCAGGGCGCCCTGCTCGGCCGGGCCCATACCCGCGGCGTGTTCCACGACCAGGGGCAGCGGCCTCTGCGTCGAGTGACCCTCGAAGTCGACGCGGATGCGCATCTCTCCGGTCGTCGCCGGCGCCAGCTCGGCGACCAGCTGCTTGACGGCCGAAGGAAAGAGATTGATCCCGCGCACGATCAGCATGTCGTCGGTGCGACCGATGCACCGGACCTTGAAGCCGGTCCTTCCACAGGGGCAGTCAGTCCCGGTGACGACGACGTAGTCCCTGGTGCGGAAGCGCAGCAGGGCCGAGGCCCGACGCCGCAGCGCGGTGTAGACGAGCTCGCCCTGGGCTCCTTCCACCGGCTCGATCCGGGCACCGCTCTCAGGGTCGATCAGCTCGACGACCATGAGGTCGGGCGACAGGAAGTGCATGCCGTCGGCCGCTTCGCACTCGCCCCAGTACGTGCAGGCGATGTCGGTACCGCCCAGCATCTCGCGCGAGGTCGCGCCCCACAGCGCTTCCAGCTTCTCCCGTACGGCCGGGAGACCGCCGCCCGGCTCTCCGCCGACGCTGATCGCACGGACGCCCAGCTCGCGGGCGGGGCGGCCGACGATCTTCGGGGCCTGCTCGGCGAGGTGGGCGAGGAAGTGGGGGGTGCCGATGAGGGCGTTCGGCCGCTGGTCCGCCTGGACCCTCAGCAGCCTCTCCGCACCGGCCTCCGCCCCGATGGGGATGTCAACGATGCCCATGTACTGCATGATCTGCACGATGGGCAGCCCGCCGACGAAGCCCTTGCTCATGCCGAAGGCGTGCAGGAGCCGGTCGCCGGGGCGGAACCCGTTCGCGTAGAGGGCACGCGCCCCGAGCTCCGACCAGGTGACGATGTCGGAGGCGGTCAGCCCCACGTACGAAGGGCTGCCGGTGGTCCCCGAAGAAGCCTGGATCTGCACGATCTCGGTGCTGTCGACGCCGGCATGGGCTCCCAGGGGCGGCACCGCGGCGAGACTGTCGCGCAGTTCCTGCTTCTCCGTGAAGGGGATGTCGGCCAAGTCATCGACGGAGCTGATCCTCGTCGGGTCGATGCCGTGGAGGGAGAACTTCTCCCGGTAGAAAGCGCTGTTCGCGGCCAGATGCGCGATCTGCTCGCGCAACCGCTCGTTCTGGACCGCCCGCGCCTCCTCGGCGGAAACGGCCTCGATCTCACTCCAGTACTTCTCTGAGAACGGAGCAACTGCCATGGACGCCTTCTCCCTCTCGCCCCGGCTCGTCGGTGACCGCGCGGATGTCGAACTCACCGGAATGCCTGCCAGGCGTCTAGATAGCCACCGCACGCGGGTGCGAGACTCAATGGATGGCGTAATAATATATCTTATTTAAAGTTCTCGCCAGGGGGGTCAGCCGAGGGCGAGCCCCCAGCGGGCCACCGCTCAGACGCCGGAGAACGACCGACTGAACGCCTGGCCCCCCGACACGCGGCGTCTCATGTCGGCCAGGCGCGACAGCTCGTACCTCTCCAGCACCGTCACGGGCGAAGCGGCCCCGGGGAGCATCTCCGCCAGTGCAGTCGCATCGGACACGGCCTCCTCGAAGCCCGCGCCCGTCATCGGAGTCTGGGCGTGAGCGGCGTCCCCGAGAAGCGCGACCCGGCCGGCGACGACCCGCCGCGGGAGGTACTCGGCGATCGGTGTCGCGATCACCTCCCGCTCGCGGAAGGCCCGTACGACCGCGTCACGCCACGGCTCGTGCCACGCTCCACCGGCCCGGTCCGCCATCTCCCGGTAGACGCCCTCCGGGACCTCGGAGACGCGCGGCGTACGGACCACGCGCCCGTCCTCGACGGCGCCGATCCGGTGGAAGAGGTCATTGCGCGTCGGATCGAACCAGCCCCAGCCGAAGCGGGTGACCTCCTCACTGCTGTCGATGAGCGGGTAGACGGCGAGCATCTCGTTCTCGTGCGAGAAGAAGTCCGGACCGCCGACGTGCCCGCGGTGCGCCGACGGCAGCTCGGACTGCCCCAGCCACACCACGTATCCGGCGTACGCCGCGTGCGGACGCTCCGTGTCGACATGGCGGCGCACGACACTGCGGTACCCGTCGGCGCCCAGCAGCACGTCGGCGGTCCAGGTCTCCCCGGAGTCCGTGCGCGCCCATGCCGACGAGCTGTCCTGGCCTACCTCGGCCACGTGCGCCCGCTCCACAAGGGTGATCAGGGGATCGGCCTCGGCGGCCCGCCGCAGGGCGCTGTAGACGTCCCACCAGGCATGAGGCAGAGACATCTGGCTCATGGACGACCGTCCGAGCACCTCCCCCACCACGTGGTGTGCCGCCGGCCCGATCGCCCTCCGCAGCCGGGCACCGGCCACCAGAATCGCTACACCACGCCGTGTCCGCCCGGCGGTTCGTTCCAGGACGGTGGACGACAACCCGGCGGCCGCCAGGGCGAGAGCCGCCGTCAGGCCGCCGAGGGAGCCGCCCACGACGAGCGTTCGACAGCGGCGGGGAGCGGATGACGATGCGTGGGGGGACATGACGGCCTCCTGAATGCCGAAGGAATGCGGGGGTGGGCGAGTGCAGGCTTCACAACCGCGCGGACCGGGGCATCCCCGCGGGCCGCGTCGTGCCCTGCGGGGGATGAGGTCCCTCGAACGAACCACCGCAGGCAGGCTGCCATCGCCCGGATGCGGGAGGAAGGGCCGTCCCTGTCCTGGGCCCCGCCCGTCCCTCCCCCCACTGCTCTGACGCTCCCCTTCGGGCACCCGAGGCGCTACGTGCCACAGGCATCGAGATCGCGGCCGCTCCCCTGCACCGCGTACGGCTCCGGTGTCTCGGGTTGTCGTGTCACTACGCCTTATACGCCGGCCCACGCGACTCGGGCCGGGGGGGCCGATTCTGTCCCTGGATACTTGAGCGATGCCGTGGAATCGTCCGAAATGGGAAGTTTTCGGATCGCAAGAGGGTGCTGCCGCCAAGGCGACGCACACGGTGAGGAGCAGGTCATGGAGCACGTGCGGTTCAAGAACAGGAGCTGGGACGTCGCGGCGGATCTGCGGCTGCCCAAGGACTTCGACTCGTCGAAGAAGTATCCGGCGATCATCTGCGCCCACCCGATCAGCAGCTGCAAGGAGCAGACGGCCGGCAGCGTCTACGCCGAGCGCCTGACCGAGCAGGGCTACGTCACGCTCGCCTTCGACGCCTCGTACCAGGGCGAGAGCGGAGGCGAACCGCGCTACCTCGAGGACCCGGCCACCCGCGTGGAGGACTTCCGCTGCGCCGTGGACTACCTCGTCACCCTCGACTACGTCGACGACAACCGCATCGGCTGCCTCGGCGTCTGCGGCGGAGGCGGCTACGCCGCCAACGCCACCATGACCGAGCACCGCATCAAGGCACTGGTCACCGTCGTCGGAGCCAACTACGGCCGGCTGATGCGCGAGGGCGACCTCAGCGCCGGTGCGGCGATCGGCATGCTCGAAGCCGTCGGCAGGCAGCGGACGGCCGAAGCGCGCGGGGCGGACCCGGTCATCACGACCTACATCCCCAACAGCCAGGAGGAGCGGGAGTCCGCCGGCATCGCCGACATCGACATCGAGCAGGCGATCGACTACTACAAGACCCCCCGCGGGGCCAACCCCAACTCCCCGAACAAGCTGCGGCTCTCCGGCCTCTCGGCCGCGGTCGGCTGGGACGCGTTCCACCTGGCCGAGCGGCTCCTCACACAACCACTCCAGATCATCGTGGGCAGCGTTCCGGGCGGCTTCGGCTCCTACCGGGACGGCTTCGAGCTCTTCGACAAGGCGGCCTCCAAGAACAAGAACATCTTCGTCGTCGAGGGCGCGAGCCACTACGACCTGTACGACCAGCCGTTCGCCGTCGACCAGGCCTTCGAGAAGATCACGCCGTTCTTCAAGGACAACCTGTAGGACGACTCGGCCCAGCCGTTCCGCATCGACCCCCGCCCCACTGGGCGGGGGTCTCGACTTGACCCGTGGAATATATTTTCCATATTATATGTCATCACCCGATGACATGGACTGGTGACATCACAGTCCCGCGAAAGGAAGCGGCAGCATGGCCGAACCCCCCTCCCTCCGTCGGCCCCGGGCCCTGCTGCCCTCGCTCATGTTCACCTCGCTGACCGTCTCCGTCATCAGCACGCTCGGGGCACCGATGGTCCCCACCATCGCCCGTGAACAGCACGTGTCGCTCAGCGCGGCCCAATGGGTGCTGACCGCCACCCTGCTGGCCGGAGCGGTCGCCGGCCCCGTACTCGGCCGCCTGGGCGACGGGCCGCGTCGTCGCGGAGCCATCCAGGCGGCCCTGCTCGGCGTCCTCGCCGGCAGTGTCCTCGCGGCGACCGCACCCGGCCTCCCTCTGCTGCTCGCAGGTCGCGCCCTTCAGGGCATGGGCATGGGTCTGCTGCCACTGGCCATCGCCGTCGCCCGGGAGCATCTCCCCCGGAGACGGATGCGCTCCGGCATCGCCTCTCTCTCCGTCACCACATCGGTGGGCGCGGGCATCGGATACCCGATGACCGGCGTGATCGCACAGCACGCGGACTACCGTGCCGGGTTCTGGTTCGCGGCTCTGCTGAGCGCCTCCGCGCTGCTCGTGGTGCGATGGGCCGTACCCGCGGGGTCCTCGACACCGCGCCACCCGCTCGACCTCGCCGGTGCCGTACTGCTCTGCTCGGCGCTGGCCCTGCTGCTCCTCTCCCTGAGCCAGGGCATGGTCTGGGGGGCGGGGTCGGCCACCACGCTCGGCTGTCTGGGCGGCGGCGTGGTGCTGCTGCTCGTATGGTTCCTCCAGGCCCGTCGTGCCGCGCACCCCCTGGTGGACGTACGTCTCATGCGCAACCGCGCCGTGCTGGCGGCGAACGTGACGGCCCTGCTCACCGGCGTCGGCATGTTCGGCGTGTTGTCCCTCGTCAACCTCTACACACAGGTCCCCGAGGGCGCTGGATACGGATTCCACCTCTCCCTCACCGCCACGGGGCTCGTGCTGCTCCCGATGTCCGTGGGAAGCGTCGTGGCGAACCGCGTCGCGAACGCCCTGGTCTCCCGCCGTGGGCCCTTGCGCGTTCTGCCCCTGGGCCCCCTCATCGTCACCCTCGACCTGGTCGCACTCGCGCTGTGGCGCGACCACATGTCGGTCCTCGTCCTCGGCACGTTCCTGCTCGGCGCCGGGGTGGGCGCCGCCTACGCGGTCATGCCTCTGCTCATCGTCCGCCACGTCCCGCCGTCCGAGACCGGGAGCGCCACCAGCTTCAACCAGGTGCTGCGCACGATCGGCGGGGCCGTCGGCAGCGCAGCGATATCGGCGATCATGGTCGTCTTCACTCCGGCCGGAAGCCTCCTGCCCAGCGATACCGGCTATACGGCAGCTCTGCTGGTGACGGCGGGAACGACCCTCCTCGGGGTCGCCGCGGCTGTCGTACTCCCTCCCCGCCGGGGCACCTCCTCCCCGGCGGACGTGTCACCGGTCGTGTCCCGGGGCAGCGGAGCGGCCCTCCGCCTCACTCCCCCCGCCGACCCAGGTGTCATCCGCCGCGGCTCCGATCGCTGACGCGGGCCAGGCGGGAAAGGACAGTCATGGACGCGCCCAGAGACCACACACGCAGCAGGAAGCGCGACGCCGACGCCACTCGCGCCGCGCTGCTCCGTGCCGCCCGGGAGCTCTTCGGCCGGCACGGATACGCGGCGGTGACCCTGCGCGACATCGGTGAGAGGGCCGGTGTCGACGGGTCGCTGGTCGCTCGTTACTTCGGCAACAAGGCCGCGCTCTACCGCTCCGCTGTCGCCGAGGACGGACGCGAGTCGGCCGCGTCGCCCGAGGGCGTCGACCTCGTCGCGTACACCGTGGACGCACTGCGTCGCGCCGACCTCCGGGGCACTCCAGGCCCGCTCGTCCAGGCGCTCCTCGCCCAGGGCAGCACGCCGGAGGTCCGGGCCTCCGCCGCGGTGGAGATGCATACCCACCTCGTGTCGGCGCTCGCCACGCACCTGGCGGCCTCGGGCGCGGACGACCCCGTCGCCGGGGCCGAGACGCTGGTCGCCTGCCTCGCAGGCGTGATCGCCCTGCGCACGAGCGGGCTGTTCGACGGTCTGTCGCGACTGGATCCCGCGGTGATCGGCTCCATCCTGGAAGCCGCCGCCCGCGCATGGCCGTCGGCAACCCCTGCCGCATTGGACGAGGACGACACGATCTGACGCGGCTGACGCAGGCGGGCTTCCGCGCAAGACACAGGGACGCCATCGCCGTTCACGGGATTCCGGCCCGTGAACGGCGATGGCGGCAGGTGCGCGCGAAACGGCACGCGTCCGCTGGATCAATCGAGGTTGATGTACACGGCCTTGGGGTAGAGGAAGCTCTCCACGTGCTCCTTGGCGCCCTTCCAGCCGTAGCCGCTCATCTTCGTCCCGCCGAAGCCGATGGCGGGATCGAGGACTCCGTAGCAGTTGACCCAGATCGTGCCGGCGGTGATCCCCCGCGAGACCTTGTGCGCCGTAGCCAGGTCGCGCGTCCAAACACCGCCGGCAAGTCCGTAGGGCGTGTCGTTGGCGATGCGCAGTGCGTCGTCCATGTCGTCGAAGGGGATCACGGACGCCACCGGGCCGAAGATCTCCTCCTGGGCGATCGTCATGTCGTTCGTGGCGCCCGCGAAGATCGTGGGCTCGACGAAGAAGCCGCCGGCGAGATCGCCGCCGAGCCGGCGGCCGCCACCGGCCAGTCTGGCCTCCTCATCCCCGACACCGATATAGTGCATGACCCGGTCGAGCTGGCGCTGCGAGACGAGGGGGCCGAGCTGGGTGTCCGGGTCGAGGCCGTCGCCGACGCGGATGGACTTCGCGAACTCGCCCATGCGCGCCACGAACTCGTCGTGGACCGAGCGCTGCACGAGGATGCGGGTGCCGGCGACGCACACCTGCCCACTGTTGGTGTAGACGCCCATCGCGGCGCCCGGCACGGCCCTGTCGAGGTCGGCGTCGGCGAAGACGATGTCGGGCGACTTGCCGCCGAGTTCCAGCTGGAGACGCTTAAGGTTGCCCGCGGACGCCTGGACGATCGCCCGCGCGGTCCCAACCGAGCCGGTGAAGGCGATCCGGTCGACGTCCATGTGCTCGGCCAGGGCCTGCCCCGCTTCGGCACCGTAGCCGGTGACGACGTTGACGACGCCGTCGGGCACGCCGGCCTCGGTGAGCAGTTCGGCGACGCGGAGCACGGAGAGGGAGGCGTCCTCGGCGGGCTTGAGGACGGCGGTACAGCCGGTGGCGAGTGCCGGGCCGAAGATCCACCAGAGGCCGATGAGCGGGCCGTTCCAGGGGATGATGCCGCCGACGACACCGACGGGCGCCTGGTGTTTGAGGGTCAGGAAGTTACCCGGCAGCGAGTTCTGGGGTGCCGCGGCACCGCCGGCGTCGCACTGCGAGGCGAAGAACTGGAGGACCTGGGAGGTCCACTCGGCGAGGCCCTTCGTCCTGGCGAGCGGCGCGCCCATGTCGAGGGTCTCGATGAGGGCGAGTTCGTCGAAGTGGTCCAGTACGAGGTCGTGCACCTTCAGGAGGAGCTTGCGGCGCTGGTGGGGCGTCCAGCGGCTCCACTCGCCCTCGAAGGCGCGCCTGGCGGCCTTGACCGCGCGGTCGATGTCGCTGGAGTCGCCCTGGGCGATGGAACCGAGGGTCCCGCCGGTGGCCGGGTTGACGACGTCGATCCACTGGCCCGAGGCGGGCTCGACCCATTCCCCGCCGATGAGCAGTTTGTGGGCGCCCGTGACGAACTCCGGCATGGCGGGGTGGGTGGTCGGTGTGGTGGTCATGCACCTTCTCTTCTCTGTCTCGTCCCTGAACAGAAGCGGCTCGGTGAGGAGGACCGGTGTGGTCCGGTGGTGGTCAGACGATCAGGAGGGTGGCGAGGTCCGCGGCGGGCATCGCGTCATCTCCGTCGGCGATGACCTTGAGCAGTTCCTCCGCCCGCCCGGCACCCATGGCCATCACGGTGAGGTCGCGGAACTTGGCGTCGAGGTCGGCGCCAGGTAGGGGGTTCTCGGCGGTACCAAGAGGACTGTCGACGAAGAGGCTCTCGTGGGTGCCGTCGCGGTACGTCACGGTGATGTCCCCGACCCATTTGCCGGGGTGCGTCCGGTCGAGCTCCGGCTTGGGCGTGATGCGGACGCGTCGGGCGAGCGCGGCCACCCGCCCGTCTTCCGACAGGTCGAGTCCCCCGTCCATGTAGGCGCGGTGCGTGGCGTAGCCGTTGCCGAGCCCGAGGAGCGAGAGGGCGAACTGGAACGGCAGGCTGTACTGCAGGTTCTCGATGCTCTCGGGCGTGTACGCGTTGACGTTGCGCGTGCCGACGATGACGTTGCCTCCGGTCTGGATGCCCAGTTCCACGCTGTCGATGAGCTCCGCGCGGTCGGCCAGTCGTCGTGCGCCGTCGATGTAGGCGTGGTTGATGCCGCAGCAGCAGTAGGGCTTGATCCAGATCCGCTCGATCTCGTAGGCGGCGCGCGGGGAGAAGGCGGCCAGTGCCTTCTCCTCGTCGAGCGGCTGGCCGACGAAGGTGGGGAAGAAGCCCTTGGATCCGGTGAGGTGCGCGAGGGGTCCGGTGACGCCCGCCTCCGCCATCTCGGCCGCCCGGATGCCGTTGCGCGTCCCGATGCCCGCGTGTACCCGCTTCACGGAACCGCCCGAGGAGGTGTACTCGGTGGTGCCCGAGCAGTGACTCATGGCGATGGCGAGGGCGTGCGTGGTGCGCTCGGTGTCGAAACCGCGCATCTTGGCGACCACGGCGGCGGCGCCGAAGTTCGACAGGACGGCGTGCGGATGGAACCCGCGCTCCAGGAGGTGAGGGGCGGCGAGGACGCCGATGCGGGTGTAGACCTCGTAGCCCGCGACGATGCCGAGCAGCACGTCCCGCATCGTCGCGTCCAGCTCCTCGCCGACGGCGAGGGCGGTGGAGACGACGCAGCTGCCGGGGTGGCTGGAGCTGGCGCGATGGGCGTCGTCGTATTCGAAGCCGTGCCCGAAGGTGGCGTTGACGAAGGCCGCGTCCGCCGCGCTCATGGTGTCGCCGGTGACGACCACGTGCGAGACGCCCGGGACGTGGCGCGCGAGGGTCAGTTCCCGCACGGATCGGCTCCACGGCAGGCTCGCGCAGCCGATCTGCACGGCGAGCTGGTCCTGCATGAGCCTGCGGGCCCCCTGAAGGGCCTCGGGCGGCAGGGAGTCGTACTCCAGATCCGTCACCAGACGGGCGAGCGCTGCTTCGACCGGGGGGATGCACTGCACGATGTGCGCCTCGCTTCCAGCAAGATGACCTCAACAATAATGTGGAATATATTTTATGTTTTAGAGTGTGACTAGAGGGGGTCGATTGACAACGCGACGCGCCCCGGCCACCCAGGAGGTGGGCCGGGGCGCGTCGGGCTTCACTCCTCAGGTGGTGAGGTGGGTGGTGTAGAAGTCGCTGAGCTTGTTGGCGGCGGGGGTGACGTGCTGGTCCTTGTCGTAGAGGTCGATGTGGGTGGCGC
>NZ_JBIBZN010000026.1:0-56062 GCF_043084305.1 Streptomyces sp. NPDC014656 | reverse complement strand
GACGATCCCGAACGCCTCCCACCCCCCGTAGAACACCGCGGCGACGAGGCCGAGGGCGGTGATCGCGAACGACCAGCCGAAGGTTTTCAGAAGCATGTACTGCCTTGTCTCGGTGGGGCGGTCGGTGGGGTGGTCGGTGGTCGGGTTCGGCCGGGCAGGAGGGAGGTGCCGTCGGCGGCGTGGAGGGTGTCGCCGGTGTGGACGGGGGTGGTGCGCCCGGGCACGGGTGGCCTCTCGTGACGCAGGGGGGCTGCCGCGCTCGCGTTTCCTTTTCCGGCCGTCAAGCGGTTGGGGGTGCGAGCGCGGCAGCCTGCTCGGGGGTGAGGGGGCGGGTGGTGTGCCCCTGGAGCAGGAGGTGGAGTCTGGCGGTCTCTTCGAGTTCCTCGATGGCGTCGGCCGCCTGTTCGAGGGATGCGCCGGCGACGACCGGCCCGTGGTTGGCGAGCAGGACGGCGTGGTGGGTGCGCGCGGTGTGCTCGGCGAGCGGTTCCAGGGCGGGGTCGCCGGGGGCGTGGTAGGGCAGCAGGGGCAGGCGGCCGACGCGCATGGCGTAGTACGCGGTCAGCGGCGGCAGGACGTCGCCGGTGTCGGGTACGGCGAGGCAGGAGACGGCGGCTGCGTGGGTGGAGTGCAGGTGGACGACCGCGTGGGCGGCGGGGCGGGCGCGGTAGAACGCGGCGTGCAGGAAGGCTTCCTTGGTGGGGCGCGGCCCGTCGAGGTGGCGGCCGTGGACGTCGGTGCGGGACAGGCCGGTCTCGGTGAGGTTGCCGAGGCTGGAACCGGTGGGGGTCAGCAGCAGGGTGCCGTCGGCGAGGCGCACGGAGAGGTTGCCGGTGGAGCCGTGGGTCAGACCGCGGGTGAACAGGGAGCGCGCGGTCCGGACGAGGAGCGCGCGGGCGGCCTGTTCGCCGGTGGGGGTGCTCACCGGTCGCCTCCCGTGGTGGAGAGGGCGCGGGTGAAGAGGTCGGGGGCGCCGAAGTTGCCGGACTTGAGCATGAGGGCGAGGGGCCCGTTCTTCGTGTCGGCGGTGGTCCAGGGGACGCCGGGGTCGGCTTCGTCCCCGACGAGGACCGCGCGGACGCCGAGGGCGGTGGTGACGGCTCCGGAGGTCTCGCCTCCGGCGACGAGGAGGCGGTTGACGCCGCGGTCGACGAGGTGGACGGCGAGGGTGCCGAGGAGTTCTTCGACCTGGGCGGCTGCTTCGGCGACGCCGAGCCGGGCCTGGACGGCGGCGAGTTCCTCGGGGGAGGCGGAGGCGTAGATCAGGACGGGGGCCGCGGGGGCCTGTGCGTCGTACCAGGCGAGGGCCTCGGTGACGACGTCGCGGCCGGTGGCGGCGGCGAGGACGTCGAGGTGGAGGGAGGGCAGGCCGGCGGCGTAGAACTGGGCGATCTGTTCCAGGGTGCGGGCCGAGCAGCTGCCGGCCAGGACCGCGGCGCGTCCGCCGGCA
Organism: Streptomyces sp. NPDC014656; assembly: GCF_043084305.1. Classification (NCBI taxonomy): domain Bacteria; kingdom Bacillati; phylum Actinomycetota; class Actinomycetes; order Kitasatosporales; family Streptomycetaceae; genus Streptomyces; species Streptomyces sp. NPDC014656. The sequence goes on along the minus strand of NZ_JBIBZN010000026.1, from coordinate 54,612 downwards.
GGCAGGGGGGCGGGGGTGGCGGCGCCGCTGGCGTGGTAGGCGTGGCCGAGTCCCTCGGCGAGGCCGGCGGCGCCGGCGACGACGGGGAGTTCGAGGGCGGCGGCGCCGAGGACGGCGAGGTCGTCGTCGGTGAGGGCGTCGGCGATGACGTGGCGCACGCCGTCGCGCTGGTGGGTCAGCAGGGCGTCGCGGACGGCGGCGGAGCCCGAGCGGACGGTCGCCCAGTCGATGAGGCCCACTCGGTGACCCGTCTGGGGGGTGAGGAGCCGGAGCAGGGAGGGGTCCGTCATGGGGTTGAGCGGGTGGTGGCGCAGCGGCGAGTCGGACAGCAGCTGGTCGTGGACGAAGAGGTGGCCCTGGTAGACGGTGCGGCCGTTGGCGGGGGAGGCCGGGGTGTGCAGGGTGACGGTGGCGCCGGCGGCGTCGAGGAGGGCGTCGGTGACGGGGCCGATGTTGCCGTGCGGGGTGGAGTCGAAGGTGGAGCAGTACTTGAAGTAGATCTGTGCGGCGCCCTGGGCCCAGAGCCAGTTCTGGGCGGTGGTGGAGTCGGCGACGGCTTCGGCGGCGGGGGTGGAGCGGGACTTGAGGGCGACGACGGCCGCGTCGCAGTCCGGCGGGAGGGCGGTGGCCGCGTCCGGGGTGCCGAAGACCAGGGCGGTGCGCAGGCCGGCCCGCCGGAAGGCGGCGGCGACGTCGGTGCCGCCGGTGAAGTCGTCGGCTATGCAGCCGATGCGCAGGGTCATGGTCGGGCTTCTCCTTGGGCGTGCGGGTGGTGCCGGGGCGGGAGGTCCGGGGGCGGCAGGGGTCGGGGCCTGCCGCCCCCGGACGGTCTGCGGGTCAGTTCTGGCGGGAGCCGATGGCCTTGATGACGGCGGCGGTGAACTCGGTGGTGGAGGCGGTGCCGCCGAGGTCGCGGGTGGAGGTGCCGGCGGCGATGGTGTCGGCGACGGCCTGCTCGATGATCTGCGCGGTGTTGATGAGCGCGTCGTCGCCGTGCTTGGCGCCGAGCCACTGGAAGAGCATGGCGCCGGACAGGATCATGGCGACGGGGTTGGCGATGTCGCGGCCGGCGATGTCGGGGGCGGAGCCGTGGGAGGCCTGGGCCATGGCGGTGGTGGCGGAGGCGTTGATGGACGGCGCGGTGCCCAGCGAGCCGGAGATCTCGCCGGCGAGGTCGGAGAGGATGTCGCCGAACATGTTCTCGGTGACGATGACGTCGAAGTCCTGGGCGCGGCGGACCAGGTGGACGGTCATGGCGTCGATGTGGAAGTCGTCGACCTGGACGTCGGGGTAGTCCTGGGCGACTTCCTGGCACACGGTGCGGAACAGGCCGGTGGTGAGCTTGAGGACGTTGGCCTTGTGGACGATGGTGAGCTTCTTGCGGCGGGAGCGGGCCAGGTCGAAGGCGACGCGGGCGACGCGCTCGGTGGCCTCGCGGGTGATGATGCCCAGCATGATCGCGGTGTCGGGGGTGGGCATGAACTCGCCGGTGCCGGCGAAGGTGTTGCGGTCGGCGTAGAAGCCCTCGGTGTTCTCGCGGACGATGACCAGGTCGGCGTGGTCGCAGACGGCCCGGGCGCCGGGGAAGGACTTGGCGGGGCGGATGTTGGCGAAGAGCTGGAAGTGCTTGCGCAGGGTGCCCGAGGGGTTGAGCGCGGACTTGTGGGGCTCGGGGTAGCTGACGGAGTCGTGCGGGCCGAGGTACCAGCCGTCCAGGTCGGCGAGGGCGTTCTTGGTCTCGTCGGGGACGGGGGTGCCGTGGCTGGTGATGGCCTCGGCGCCGAGCGGGAGGGTGACCCAGTCGACGGAGGCGCCGGCGGCCCGGGCCGCGGCGGTGGCGATCTCCACGGAGGAGGGGACGATCTCGGGGCCGATGCCGTCGCCCTGCAGGACGCCGAGGCGGTAGGTGGTGGTGCTCATGGGGGTTCCTTTCAGAACGGGGAGGTGAGGGTCGCGGGAGGCGGTCAGGTCAGGTGGGTGGCGGCGTCGGTGAGCGCGGTCCAGGACCGGGCGGCGGCCTTGCGGCTGTCGCCGTCCTGGGTGTGCTCCAGCGTCAGCCGGCCGGTGAACCCGCTCGCCGCGAGGGTCTGGAGCAGGGGGACCAGGCGGTGGTCGCCGATCTGGAGCGGGCCGCGGGTGAGCGGACTCGCCAGCTGCACGGCGCCGGTGCTCGGGGCGTGCTCGGTGACGGCCTGGAGCAGGTCGGTTCCCTCGGCCTCCAGGTGGTGGGTGTCCAGGACGAGCCCGGCCGGGACCGCGAGGGAGTCGATCACGTCGAGGGCCTGCTGGGGGGTGTGCCACAGCGAGGTGTTGGCGCGGGACTGGGGTTCGATCAGAAGCCGGGTGCCGTGGGCGGCGGCCTCCTCGGCCAGGCGTGCGACGGCCCGCTCGGCCCAGGTCCGCTGTAGGTCCTCCAGCCCGGGCAGGAAGGTGCCGCGGGTCTGCCCGAGGGTGACCGGCACTCCGATCGCACCGGCCAGGCGGGCGGCGCCGAGCAGCCGGTCGAGGGCGTGCCGGCGGACGTCCGGCGCCGGGTCGGTGAGCGTCAGCCCGTCCTGCGCGGCGACGGGACCGGTGCCGATCCCCAGGACCTTCAGCCCGCCTGTCCCGACGGTACGGACCAGGTCTTCGGCGTCGCGGGCGGTGCTGTCCCGGACCTGGACCTCGACACCGTCGTAGCCGAGCTCGGCCAGGTCGCGCACGGCCCCGGCGAGCGGGGCCGCGTAGCCGAGCGGCATCGGCGCCGTGCAGTCGTCGGCGGAGACGGTGTAGGCCAGCGGCCAGGGCAGCCGGCCGGTCACGGCGTGCCGCCCGTACGGGCCGGGGCCGGGGCGGCGGTCAGCAGGTCGCGCAGCTCGCGGGCGGCGGCGCCGGCGCCGTCGAGGACGGGCAGCCCGATCTGTGCGGCCAGGTGGTCGCGGGCCGGGGACAGGGAGTACTGGGCGAGCAGCACCACATCGGCGCCGTCCCCACCGGAAGCCCGCAGGGCCCCGGCGAGGTGCCCGGCGATCGCGGCCGGGTCGCGCTCGGCAGCGGCGGCCTCGCTCAGCGCGGTGACGATCTCGACCGGGCGGCCCCGGCGGACGGCGGGGACGAGGGCTTCGAGCTGGGCGAGTGCGGCCGGGACGGCCGGAGGGGTCGAGGCGACGACGGCGATGCGCTCGTAGGGGCCGGCGAGCGCGGCCTTGAACATCGCCTCGTCGGACTTGAGCACCGGCGCGGGCCACAGGGCGCGTGCGGTGTCGACGACCTCGCCGTAGGAGGAGCAGGTCAGCAGCAGGCCCTGCGCTCCGCCGTCCATGGTGTGCTCGATCAGGCGGAGCATGCGGCGTCTGAGGGCGTCGGTGAGGCCGCCGGCGTCGCGGGCGTCGTCCAGGAGGCGGTCGTCGAGGACGTTCCAGACGGTGGCCTGGGGAAACTCTCGGGCGAACGCCTCCTGCGCGATGCGGGCTCCGGCCGGCACGGCGTGGATCATGGCGACCAGGGGTCGGGGTTCGATCACCGGGGTTCTTTCCTTTTCCGGTAACGGGGCCGGCAGGGGCCCCGGGCCCCCGCGCCCGCCCCGTGTCCAGGGGCGGGGACGGCCTTCGCCGACAGGGCGGAAGGGCCTCGGGGGTGGGCTGGGCAGCGGGACGGTGCGTTGCCGCGCCGCCACTGTAGAACCAACCGGTCAACCGGTCAACCGGTTGGGGGTATGAGTGGCCCCGGGGCCGCCGGGAGGTCCTCCCGGCGGCCGGATCGCTCAGGATTCGCGCTGGTCGAGAGCTTCCCTCAGGCGGCGCGAGGCCCCCTCCATGTGCCGCGCCATCGCCGCGCGGGCCGCCGCGGAGTCGCCCTTCACCACCGCTTCGAAGATCGGGACGTGGTCGGCGTAGGCGACCTCGCGGGACCGCACGGCCCCGGTGCGCTCGACCCAGCCGCGCTGGATCATCGCCCGCATGCCCTTGAGCATGTCGCGCAGCACCGCGTTGCCGGCCAGCTCGCCGAGCGCGGCGTGGAAGGCGGTGTCCGCCTCGGGGAACTCCTCGTCCGAGCAGTCCCGCATGGCCGCCAGCCGGGCGCGCAGCAGCTCCACGCCCGCCTCGTCGCGGGCCTCGGCCGCGAGGCCCGCGACGACGACCTCCAGCTCGGCGCGTGCCTGGACCATGTCCCGCGCCCCCCGCTCGCCCAGGACCAGACCCAGCTCGAAGAGCCGGTAGAGCACGTCCGAATCGGCGCCGCGGAAGTAGGTCCCGCTGGACTGCCGGATCTCCAGCAGGCCCAGGAAGCCCAGCGACTTGATCGCCTCGCGCACGGTCGGCCGGTTCACCCCGAGCATCTCGGTCAGCTGTCGCTCGGAGGGGATCCGGTCGCCGGGCTGCACCTCGCCGGACATCAGGTAGTCGATCAGTCGGCGGGAGACCTCCGCGGCCATCGGTTCACGCGGCTCGACCGTGATCCTGGCGAGTTCGGCCATCGAAATCCTCTTCTCGGTATTGACGTGATGGCTGGATTCTAGTTACCTACCGGCAATCCGGTAAACCGGTTGTCCGGTTCCGAGGAGCCGTCCCACCCCCGGTACATCCCGCTGGTGATTCCGGCCACGCCAGGCCCGCCCTTCGACGCGTCGCACCAGGTCGAAGCCCGCCTGCCCGTGCACGACGAACCCCAGCCGTACAGGAGCCGCACGTACGATGACCGACCAGATGCGCGAGCCGAGAACCGCGGCGTGCCTGCCTGGTCACCTCCCGACCTGACACGCCCCGCCCCGCGCCGCACCGGGCCGCCCGCACGCCGGCGGCCCCCAGAGCCCTGCCCCAAGGAGCAACGATGCTCGCCGTCCTCGGCTTCGCCACCCTGGCCAGCTTCATGCTGTTGGTGATGCGGAAGTACCTCTCCGCGTTCACCGCCATCATGCTCACGCCGATCGCCGCCGCCCTCGTGGCCGGCAAAGGATCCCAGCTCGGCGACATGATCATGAGCGGCCTCGAAACGGTCGCCCCCACCGCCGCCCTGCTGCTCTTCGCCGTCCTCTACTTCGGCCTGATGATGGAGATGAAGCTCTTCGACCCCGTCTGCCAGGCCATCGTCCGAGCCTCCAAGGGAGACCCGGTCCGCATCGTCGTCGGCACCGCGGTCCTCTCCATCTGCATCGCGCTCGACGGCGACGGCACCACCAGCTACATGATCGTCTGTTCCGCGTTCCTGCCGATCTACCGGCGCCTGGGCATGAACCCGCTCATCCTCGCCACCCTCGCCGCCATGGCGCTCGGCACCGTCTCCGGCACCACCCCCTGGGGCGGCGCCGCCACCCGCGGCATCAGCGTCCTGCACCTGAGCGCCACCGAGTACTTCGTCCACATGATCGGCCCCATGGCCCTCACCAGCCTCGCGATCATCGCCGTCGCCTACTGGCTCGGCCTGCGCGAACGCCGCAAGATCGACAACGAGAAGCTCGACGCCTACAAGCTGGAGATCGCCTCCGGCAACGCCTTCGAGCCCGTCAAGGCCGACTGGCGCATGTGGTTCAACGCCGCCCTCACCGCCGTCCTCATGGTCCTGCTCGTCCTGGAGGTCGCCGACCTCCTCGTCCTGTTCATGGTCGGCTTCGTCATCGCGCTCCTGATCAACGTCCGCGTCATCGCCGACCAGCAGGAACTCATCAAGCGACAGGCCGCCAACGCCGTCCCCGTCGTCATCCTCGTCCTCGCCGCCGGCGTCTTCACCGGCATCATGACCGACTCCGGCATGATCAAGGCCATGGCCAACGCCGCCCTTGCCGTCGTCCCCGACGGCATGGGCAACCTCATCCCCCTCGTCACCGCCGTCCTCGCGCTCCCGCTCGGCTTCTTCATGTCCAACGACGCCTACTGGTTCGGCGTCATCCCCGTCCTCGCCGAGTCCGCCTCCCACTACGGCATCAGCCCCAACGAGATCGCCCGCGCCGGCGCCATCGGCCAGATCCTCCACATGATGGGCCCCACCAGCGCCCCCCTCTGGGTCCTCCTCGGCCTCGTCAAGGCCGAACTCGGCGACTTCCAGAAGCACGCCCTGCGCTGGGGCGTCCCCGTCTCCCTCGCCTACATCGCCTTCGCCCTCGTCACCGGCGCCATCAGCATCTGACCCACCCGCCGACCACCCCCGTGGGCCGCACGGCAACCGTGCGGCCCACACCGCTGCCCACGGCCCGGACCCCGCCCTCCGAGCACGCGCCGACCCGTGGGAGCCCCCGCCGGCCCCACGTGTCAGGCACAAGCCGAAGCGGGTCCGCCCCGGTTCAGGGCGGGCCCGGAAGAGGCGACACCACTCCAGCGCAGTGTGAACGCACTCGCTCGGGCTCTGCGCCACTACCACTTCGACGGTGATGGTTGTCCGGACGAGGACCGGCCTCCGGTCCGGCTGGTCGGAGCCTCGGTGGTGAACCCCGGGGCCATGCCGGCCGGGATGGAGGAGGCGTACGAGGAGGTGTGCGCCCGGACCGGCGTCGACCCCGGGCCGGAGGGCTGGGCGCTGTGGAACACCTGGGGCGACGGGGAACTGAAGGTGACCCTGGTGGTGTCCGCGGTCGAGACGACCGAGGGGCTCTTCGAGAACTGGACCCGAGGGAGGGCACTCGACCCCGTGTCACCACTGCCCTCCCGGATCGCCCTCGTCCGCGCGGGTCGGACAGGACCGATGACGTTCTCACCTCGTGGTGCGAAACGGACGGGCCCCGGCGGTCGGCCGCTGCCCTGGACTCTGGCCTTCGGCCCGAGCCGTGTCCACAGGAGGATCGCGGCGAGGCGCGGTGCGGCCTGGTAGGCGAGGGCGAACCCGGCGGTTCCCATGGCCAGGGCCGGACCACGCCACGCCACCGCCTGAGCAGGTTGACGCACCGTTCGACGGGTCTCTCGGGGACGGCCGCTGCTTACGAGGCATGTCCCGGTGGTACCGACGGCAGCCGCCCCACCACGCGGCGCAAACCGAGCGGTCCGCCGCCCGAACCGCGACGCAGCACTCCGCCGGGACGGAACACCCTTCTGCCTCGTCGTGGAGTGAGGGCGCCGGGGTCAGCGATCGGCGCTGTGCCAGGGGGCGTCGGGCCGGGTAGGGCGGTCTTCGGCGGCGAGTCTCAAGGCATAGACCGGTCGTCCGGCCGGGTCGGGTACGGGGCCGAGGTAGTGGTGGCCGGTCATGTGGCACCAGGCGGGGAGGGCGAGCGGGGCGGCCGGATCGGTGGCGATGACGTGGACGACGGTGCCGGGCTCGGCGCCGTCGATCTCTCTGCGCAGGCGCAGCAGGAGGGCGACACAGAGAAGGCCGGTGCCGTCGACGGTGATGCCGACCGACTGCGGCTACCGAGCCCACGGACAGCCCGTCTGCCACCCGACCCCCGACCACCCCCTTTCACCCCATCACCTGAAACAGGAGCACCCCCTGACCGGCAACACCCTCGTCTTCACCGACCAGAAGGTCATCGTCATCGGCGGCACCAGCGGCATGGGCCGCGCCATCGCCCGCCACGTCCTCGACGCCGGCGGCACCGCGGTCGTCACCGGCCGCAGCCAGGCAAGCGCCGCCGCGGCCGAGGCCGCCCTGTCCGCCCACGGCAAGACCTTCGGCCTGGCGGCCGACCTCGCCGACCCCACCGCCGTCGACCGCCTGCGTGCCACGCTCACCGAGGAGCACGCCGACGCCACCCTCCTGGTCCACGCCGCCGGAGTGTTCGCCCCGAAGCCGTTCCTGGAGCACACGGCCGAGGACTACGACCGCTACCAGGCCGTCAACCGCGCCTTCTTCTTCCTCACCCAGACCGTCGCCGCCAACATCATCGCCCGTGGCGTGAAGGGCTCCATCGTCAACATCGGCTCCATGTGGGCCCACCAGGCCGTCGCCGCCACCCCGTCCTCCGCCTACTCGATGGCCAAGGCCGCACTGCACTCCCTCACCCAGCACCTGGCGATGGAACTCGCCCCGGCCGGCACCCGCGTCAACGCCGTCGCCCCGGCCGTCGTCCGCACGCCGATCTACGAGGAGTCCATCCCGAAGCAGGACCTCGACTCCGCGCTCGACGGCTTCGACGACTTCCACCCGCTCGGCCGCACCGGCACCCCCGACGACGTCGCCGCCACCGCCGCCTTCCTCCTGTCGGACCGGACCGACTGGGTCACCGGCGCCGTCTGGGACGTCGACGGCGGCGCCATGGCCGGCCGCAACTGACCCGCTCCACTGCCGCCACGTCATCCGTCCCCGGGCCGCACCACCCGGGGACGACCCCGTCCGCCTCCACAACCGAGACCGCAGCCACCCAGGCGCCTTGACGAGCCCGTGCACGGTAAACGGTGAGAGTCGGCCCTTGGACGGTTGATCATGGTCGGGCGCTGGTGAACGTGTCTCGTGCAGTGCTCCTCGGCAACCGTCGGGTCACGGGTTCGCAGACCGGTGTGATCGCTGAATTCATGGCCGCAGTAGGCCCGTCGCGGCATCAGCGACACCGGGCCGAACCTTCCGTTCCTCCGCGACAGCGGACCGTGGGCGCTGACACGAAGCACCAGCCGGTGCCCGTCGACCGACTCCTGGCCACCCTCGAACTGGCAGGCTCTCGCGCGCCACCTCGCCCGCCGCGAGCACATGCGTTGACACCGTCCAAGCCACCGCCGGCCTGCTCTCCCACCAGCAGACCGCGGACCCAGGCCCTCGACGACAGAGGCGAGCACCAGCCCCACCGAAGCCCTCCACACCTCACACCTCACACCTCATCGCTCACCGTGCACGAGCTCGTCGAGGCGTTGTCCTCGCGGTGCGTTCGCTCGGGGGTGTGTCCCGTCGATCCGGCCGACTGAGTAAAATCAGATGCGGCAGGCCACCGTGATGGTGTGGGATGCGGGCCATGACGATCGTTCTGAACAAGCCCGGCGTCGATGAGCTGACCGGGGCCGTGGACGCCCTTCGGGCATGGCAGGACGACCGCACGCCACTGCAACTCCACCCAGGCGACCTCGGCTGGGCTTGGGCACTGGGTGCGGAGAGGCTGGCCGCGGCCCTCCGCACCTGGAGCGTGGACGGACGGATCGTCGCCGTCGGATACCTGGACGACCCTGATCTGCTGCGCCTGACGACCGCGCCGGATCTGCGGCAGGACGGTGATCTGGCACGCAGGCTGCTGGCGGACCTCGATGATCCGGAGCGCGGGGTCCTGCCGCCCGGGAGGGTCAGCCTCGAAATCCCCCATGGCGCCCTGCTTCGCGAGGTCCTCGTGGAGGCGGGCTGGACTCTGGACGAGCCCTGGACGCCGCTGCGCCACGACCTCGCCGAGCCGGTGAAGGACTCCGGTCTGCGGATCGAGGTGGCCGGCCCGAAGACGGCGGGGGTACGGACCGCAGTGCATCGCTCGGCGTTCGACAGCCCGGCGTTCACCGAGGAGATCTGGCACGTCCTCGCGGCCGGGCCGGTCTATGCCGACGCCCGCTGCCTGATCGGCTACGACGACCAGGACAACGCGGTCGCCGCGGCGACGGTCTGGTCGGCCGGACCCGGCAAACCCGGCCTGCTGGAGCCGATGGGCGTGCACGCCGACCACCGCGGTCGCGGTTACGGGACGGCGATCAGCGTCGCCGCCGCGGCGGCGCTGCGTGAGCTGGGCGCGTCGAGCGCACTCGTCAGCACCCCGACCTCGAACGCCGCCGCCGTCGCCGCCTACAGGGCAGCTGGATACGAGCCGTCGCCCGAACGGCTGGACGTCAGCCGAACCGCCTGAAAACGAGCAGGCGGCAGCGAGCCTCTTTCATCCTGAAGAGCTGCGGCTCAGAAGCGTGTGGACGGCTTGGGCAATGGTGCTGATGCGCCGGGTGGAGCATCGCGCTCGCCGGAGTAGTCGCCAGGACTTCGACCAGGCGAAGCCTCGTTCGCCGAGCGCTCTGATGCGGCCGTGGTCTCTGTTGAACTGCTCGTGGTGCTCGGGTTGTTCGCGGCGGTGGTAGTACGCTGGCGCCTTCGTGGACGCGGTCGGCGAAAACGAGGACCTGCCTGGTCGGGCAGGCCTGGACGATGCCGTGGGCCCGGGCCGCGGTCAGGCCGTGAGTCCGGCCCGGCGTCGCGCGGGAGAACCACAGCGGTGTGCCGTCAGGGCGGGCGGTGACCTGCACGGTCATACCGCGCCGGCGGTGCTCCATCGAGTAGTACGGCTCGTCCGCACGGATCCGGTCGATCGGGATCAGAGTTCCGGACCATGAGCCATCCGCTGCAGGCGAGTGGGTGACAACGACCCACGTCTGCTCCGGCAGCATCTGGTGCGTCTCCACCCAGGGCTCCACGGTCAACTCCAGCGCGAACCTACCTCCATTGCTGACCAGCAGCCGCGCTGTTCCGAAACTGTCCGTTCCCGGCACCCCTGCGTGCCTCTACAGGTGATCCTGCACGAACGACTACACGGAGCCACCCTGCCCCCCGAGATATCAAACAGCCCTGCCGGGACAGAACGCTCTTTCACGGGCTGGTGCGTGATAGCGGCGGAAGGGAGATCGTGCGTGGGCGGGACGATCCAGCCTGTGGTGATCAGGGGCGACCGGGACCTCCTTGTGCATCAGCTGTTCACCGGGATCTCCCGGCAGCATCTGGCTTGCCTGACCCAGGAGTTGTCCGGACCGTGACAGGCCGTGATCGAGGGTCGTCGTCACGAGGTACGTGGCGGGGCCAGGAAGCGTGAGGCGGGAGCCGGCGCCCGGCGCCGGCTGGTGTTCATCGACCGGCTGGCCGTCCCCCTGATCCACCTGCGCACGATCTCCCGCACTCCGTCCTCGCCCTGTTGTCCGGCGCCGACCGTGTCACCGTCACCCGTGCGATCGGACAGATACGCGGGCTCCTGGCCGGACGCGGATGCACGGCCCCCTACCGGCCCGGCCTGCGGCTGCAGACCCCGGTGGATGTCTTCCGTTCGGCTATGCCTTCGAGGACCTTGTCGGTGAGCGTGGAGATCGTCTGACGTGAGACGTGGGCGCCATGGACCTCCGTGAGGTGGGCCTGGACCCCGCCGGTGGTCAGGCCCTTCGTGGACAGGGAGCTGCCCTTCTCGCCCACGCCGGTCAGGAGCTGGGGTCGCTTCTTGACGATCTTCGACTCGAACACGCCGTCGCGGCCCCAGGGCACGGTTGTCTCCACCGGGCCGACGCCAGTGAGGACGGTCCTCACGCGGGTGCCGTTGCGCGAGTTCGCGCTGTCCCCCCGGCGGGATCGCGCTTGTCACAGCCGAGGTGGCCGGTGATCTCACCCTCCAGGACGGACTGCTTCGGCAGCCGCTTCGTCAGCCGCTGGAGCGGTCCGTCCCCATCGGTCGGCTGAAGGCATCGGCCTGAGCACGGGAGACCAGCTCCTCGGACAGCCGGTCATCCACACCTACGGAACTCCTTCCGCCGTGCGGCCCGCCAGGACTGGCACAAGATCGCCAAAACCTTCGAGCCTCTCTGCACCGCTGCGACCGAGGAGGCCGCCCCGGAGCGGTTCACGGAGTTCGCCGATGCCTGGGACGGGAAGTAACCGGCGATCGTGAAGCCGGGGGAGAACGCCTGGGCGGGGGCGCCCCAGGACGGGGCCTGGGGGAGAGAGTGCACCCCGTTCCTCCGCTTCGACACCGAGCTCCACCGCACCGTCCGCACCACGAACGCGATCGAGCCCGTGAACGCGCCGCCCTGTCGGGCGGTCGAGACCCGCGGGCACTTTCCCGACGAGCAGGCCGCCCTGACGCCCCCGAGGCGACGGAGAACGCTCAGGAAAGGCCGTGGCGTTGCTACCGACCGAATGGCCGCACTCGCCCACAACCAGCGCAGGCAGCCCACCGAGGTCGACCACGCCTTCCGCACCCCCATGCGATGCCCCTACCGGACCCGCAACGTCGCCCTCCATGGCCACGCCACCCAAGGCGTCGCCCCGGACGCCTTCCTGCGGGAGCCTCACCACTCCTGGGCGCCGGTCTCGACCGCATCGTCCACGCCCCCACACCGAAGGGCTCGATCCGCTCGACCTCGCTGCACGCCCCGAGGCCGCCCTCCGACTCGCCGACGGCGAAACCGGACTCTCCCCTGTGGACCTGCTCGAACCACTGCGGACCTGCTCGAACCGCCTCGATGAGCGCAGTCGCGAGGGCCCGCCGGCGCGGGGCGTGGTGTCGCCGGATCGGGCGTGGTCGCGGCCTCGGGCGTGGGCGTCGTCAGTGGCCGTCCTTCAGGGCGGCGTGGGCTTCGGCGAGCCTGTCGACCGCGGTGTCGATCGCCTCGGGCGGGAGGGTGAAGGGAAGCCGTAGGTAGCGGTCCAGCGCGCCGTCCGGGGAGAAGCGGAAGCCCGGCGTGAGGGCGAGGCCGCGGGTGGCCGCCAGGTCGACGAGCCGCCGGGAGCCGGTGTCGAGGAGTTCGAGCCACAGCGACAGCCCGCCTTGCGGCACTTCGAAACGGCACCATGACAGGGCCGACAGCCGCGCGGCCAAGTGGTCCCGCCGGCGTGCCAGCTGGGCGCGTCGGCGGTCGAGGACAGGTTGCCTGTGTTCCAGGAGGCGAGTGGCGACGAGCCGGTCGAGCGGCGAGGGGGCGAGCGCCGCCGCGAGCGGGAGCGCCGCGAGTCGGCGGACGACATCCGGATGGGCGCGGATCCAGCCCACGCGCAGGCCCGGCCACAACGACTTGCTCAGGGAACCGACGTACACGACGTGCCGGTCCCCTGCGCGTGCCACGACGCGCGGCGGTGGCGTGGGGTCCTCGCGGAGGTCGAGGTCCCGCATGGTCTCGTCGAAGACGACCAGGGTGTCGTGGGAGCGCAGCCGCCGTGTGAGGTCGGTGCGGTCCTCCTCGCCCATCAGCAGACCGGTGGGGTTGTGGAAGTCCGCGACCAGGTAGGTCAGCGACGGCCGGGCCGTCGTGAGGGTGCGGTCCAGGGCGGGGATGTCCCAGCCGGTGGGGGCCAGGGGCTGCGAGACCAGACGGGCGCCCGCGCCACGGAACACGGCGAGCGCGCCCGGATAGGTGGGCGAGTCCAGGACGACCCTGCTGTTCGGCCGCAGATATGCGGCGCTGAGCAGGCTCAGCGCGGCGTCGGCGCCGCTGGTCAGCAGGAGGTGTCCGTCGTCGGTCGTGAGCCCCTGGGCGCTGTGGAGACCGGCGACGGCCCTGTGCAGCGCCGATGTACGGCCCGCCCCTGGGGCGTCTTCCAGCAGTGCGGCGGGCAGGGCGTCGGCGGCTTCCCATACGGCTTGGAGCAGTTCGTCGTAGGGGGCCGCGGGCTCCGCGACGGTGAGGTCCAGTGGCGCCCCGTTCCTGCCCGCCTCGCCGCGGTCGCTGGCCCATGGTGCGAGGCGGTCGTGCAGGCGGGGCGGCAGGGCGACGGTGCTGCCGGAGCCGGTCCGGGTCACGATCAGCCGCTCGGCACGCAGGATCTGGTAGCTCGCGGCCACGGTGCCCCGCGCGAGGCCGAGCTCGTCGGCGAGGAGGCGCTCGGCCGGAAGCTGCGCGTCGAGCGGAAGCCGTCCGTCGTAGACGGCCTTCTCCAGGGCATCGGCCAGCCTCCGCGCCAGCGAGCCCTCGCCCGCACGCCAGTCACCGAGCATCTGGGGCAACCGCGACGCCGGCACGCGTCGCACCACACGATCCATTGGGCCACTTTACGTCGATTGGACCACGACGGCGTTGCCGGTGCCGCTTAGCGTCGAGACGTACCGGCCCGCCCTCCATCCGCCTGGAAACCTCATGCTTCTGCACTACCGCCACGTCGACGTGTTCGCCGACAAGGCGTACACCGGCAACTCCCTCGCCGTCTTTCCCGACGCCCCCGGCCTCTCCGCCGAGCAGATGCTCTCGGTCACCCAGGAGCTGCGCCACTTCGAGACGATCTTCCTGAGCCGCGCGGAAGGGACCCACTACGTCACCGCCCGCGTCTTCGACCTCTTCGAGGAACTCGACTTCGCCGGGCACCCGGTCCTGGGCGCGGCCGCCGTCCTGCACGAGCACGACGGCACCCTCGGTCCTCGGCGCTGGACGTTCCACCTCACCGGCAGGACCGTCGAGGTGTCCACCAGGCGCACCGTCACCGGCTACCACGCCGAACTCGACCAGGGAGCACCGGAGTTCCTCGCGACCGTCCCGGCGGAAGACACGGCGGAGATCGCCGCGGCCCTGAACCTGCCGGCCCGCGCACTCGCCGATCTCCCCTTGAGCGTCGTCTCCACCGGCCTGCGCTACCTCGTCGTGCCGGTGACGGCGGGCCTGCCCGAGGCCAGGATCGTCCGCGACGACTTCGCCGAGCTGGTCGGCCGGTACGGCGCGCAGTTCGCGTACGTGCTCGACGTCGAGGCGCTGGAATGCCGCCACTGGAACAACGACGGCGTCCTGGAGGACGTGGCGACCGGCAGCGCGGCCGGCTGCGCCGGCGCCTATCTCGCCCGGCACCGCGTCGTACCCGTCGAGAAGCCGTTCACCCTGCGGCAGGGACGCTTCATCGGCCGCCCGAGCCGGCTCACCGTCCTGCCGCAGGGACACCCCGACGCGTTGCGCAACATCCGGGTCGGCGGCGACGTGAGCCCGGTGGCCCGCGGAACCCTCGACACCCTGCCCCAGTGAGGACCCCCCCAGCATGACCAGCTTCCCTCTCTACACGGCCGACCGCGTCCGCGCGGCCGTGGACCTCGCCGACCTCCTGGAGCCGGTCGCCGACGCCTTCACCGCGTTCAGCACCACCGAAGGCGCCCAGGCGCCGGTCATGGTCCTGCCCGTCGCCGACGGCGGTGACTCCCACGTCAAGGCCGCCCACCTGCCCGGAGGCCGTCACTTCCTCGTCAAGATCGCCAACTGGTTCCCGGGGAACCGGGCACGCGGCCTGCCCGAAGGCGGCGGGTTCGTCGCGCTCTTCGACGCGTCGACCGGAGCCGTCACCGCCGTGCTGGAGGACGAGCACCACCTCTCCGACCTCCGCACCGCCGCCGCCGGCGCCGTCTGCGCCCGCGTGCTGTCCCGCCCGGACGCGACCCGCGCCACCGTCCTCGGTACGGGCATGCAGGCCGAACTCCAGGCCCGCGCCCTCACCCTCGTACGCCCGCTCCGCCAGCTCCACGTCTGGGGCCGCGACCACCACCGGGCACTCGCCCTCGCCGGCCGCCTCGGCCGGGACCTGCCGCACCTCGACGTCGCCGCGACCGACGACCCGGAGCGGGCCGTGCGCCGCTCCGACATCGTCGTCACCGCGACCGCCAGCCCCACCCCCGTCCTGTTCGGCTCCTGGCTCCGCCCCGGCCAGCACGTCACCGCCCTCGGCGCCGACGCCCCGGCCAAGCGCGAACTCGACGGGGCCTGCCTGCACCGCGCCACCCGGGTCATCGTCGACAGCCGGGAGCTCGCCCTCCGCTACGGGGACGTCCACGCCGCCCTCGCCCGGGGGGAGGTCACACGGGACCGCGTCGACGGCGAGATCGGCGAGGTCCTGGCGGGCAGGGTTCCCGGACGGCGCACACCGGAGGACATCACGGTCGCCAAGCTCATCGGCATCGGCCCCAGGACCTCGCCGCGGCCCAGACGGCCCTCGCCCTGCTGGAAGGGAGGAACCCATGACCCCCGGGCGCCACCCCGCCTCCGTCCCCGCGCGCGTCGCCGCGTCCGGGGACCTCACCGCCGCCGCGTGCGCACCGAGCACCGTCTTCCGCGACGCCCCGCCGTGGGGGAGGGCCTCGACCCCGAACGGCACGCCGCCCAGGCCGCCGTGACTCCATGCCGTGGGGGCACCGCCGCGGCCATGCCGAGGATGAGCGGGCAGGAGTGTCCGACGCCGAGGCCGCGTCCCCTCCCAACCGCGGAACGAGCTCTCGTCCGGACGCGCGCCTAACGATCTCCCCGCCGGTCGCGGCGGGGAGATCGCACCTCTCGCACGGGCGCGGGCCCCGTCTCGATGCGACGGCGTCCGGCGTCCGGCGTCTGGTGCCCGGCGTCTGGTGCCCGGCGTCCGGCGTCCGGCGCCCGGTCGACCGGCCGCTCCCCAGGCCGGTCCCCGCCGCCGTCAGCCGGCCGTCAGGATCTCGACCCCGCGTGCCGTGAGCCGCTCGATCACCGGGTGGTGCGGGGCCTCGTCGGTGATCAGCCCGCTGGTCTCCTCCCAGGGCAGGACGCGGAACCGGGAAGCGGTGCCGATCTTCTCGGAGGACGCCAGGACGTAGGTGTCCGCGGCCCTTGCCGCGAGGGCGCGTTTCATCGCGGCCTCCTCGGCGTCTCCGGTGGTCAGTCCCTCCTCGGGGTGCACGCCGGTGACGCCGAGGAGGAAGAGGTCGGCGGAGACGTTCCGCGCGGCCTCGGCCGCGGCCGCCCCGCAGGTGACCGCCGAGTGCTTGAAGAGCCGCCCGCCGAGCATGAAGACCTCGGCGCGCGGGTGCTCGAGCAGCGCGGTGGCGACCGTCGGACTGTGGGTGATCACGGTGCAGTCCAGGTCCCGCGGAAGCGCGTGGGCGACGGCCAGGGCGGTGGTGCCGCCGTCGAGGATCACCACGCCCCCCGGCCGCACCAGGCCGGCGGCCGTCGCGGCGACCTTCCGCTTGCCGTCCGGGGCCACGGCCCGCCGGGCGCCGTAGTCCACCACGGCCGGCGAGACGGGCAGCGCCCCGCCGTAGACCCGTTGGCACAGTCCCTCAGCCGCCAGATCGCGCAGGTCGCGCCGCACGCTGTCCTCGGAGATCCCCAGTTCGGCGGCGACGTCCTTGGCGACGATCTTGCCCTGCCGCGCGAGCAGATCCAGCAGATGTGCACGCCGTTCAGCAGCCAGCATTCACGTTCCCTCCTGTTCTTTCACGTTTCTGCATGTATCTTAGCTCCCATGACCGACAAGCCCATGCTCATCCTCATCGCCGGCCCCTACCGTTCCGGCACCGACGGTGACCCTCAGGCCATGGCCGCCAACCTCGCACGCCTCGAAGAGGCCGCGTGGCCCGTCTTCGCCGCCGGCCACCTCCCCGTCATCGGGGAGTGGATCGCCCTGCCCGTCCTGCACTCGGCCGGCGCGGGCCCCACCGACCCCCTCGCCGACCAGGTCCTGTACCCCACCGCCGAACGCCTGCTGGCCCGCTGCGACGCCGTACTGCGCCTCCCCGGTGACTCCACCGGAGCCGACCAGGACGTCGCCCTCGCCCGCCGCCGCGGCCTGCCCGTCTACCACGACGTCGCGGAAATCCCCGCCCTCGGCCGGAAGGCGGACGCGTGAAGCCCCACCCCGGCGTCGACACCCCGGACCACCGCGGCCGCACCGGCCTCGACCGGGCCGGACGCGACCTCGACCGCAACCCCGACATCGTGATCCGCGACGTTGAGCTCACCTCCCAGGGCTGGCACGTCCTGCGCCGCACCACCTTCGACTACCGCCGCCGCGACGGCCGCTGGGAGACCCAGCAGCGCGAGACCTACGACCGCGGCAACGGCGCCGCCGTCCTCCCCTACGACACCGCACGCGGCGTCGTCCTGCTCACCCGCCAGTTCCGCTACCCGGCCTACGTCAACGACCATCCCGACGGCATGCTCATCGAGATCGCGGCCGGGCTGCTCGACGCGGACGACCCGGCCGCCGCCGTCCGCCGCGAGGCGGCCGAAGAACTCGGCGTCACCCTCGGCCCCCTCACCCATGCCCTCGACGCCTACATGAGCCCCGGCTCCGTCACCGAACGCCTCCACTTCTTCGCCGCCCCCTACACCCCCGCCGACCGGACCGGGAACGGCGGCGGGATCGAAGAGGAAGGCGAGGACATCGAAGTCCTCGAACTCCCCTTCGCCGAAGCCCTCGCCATGACCCGCGACGGACGCATCACCGACGGCAAAACCGTCCTGCTCCTGCAATGGGCGGCCCTGGACGGCCCCTTCGCCCCACCCACGACCGGCCCGAACCACACCACCCCACCCCGCCGATGACGCCCAGCCCAGCCCAGCCGGCATACCGGGATCCTCGCTTTCGGCTCCGGAATCGTGCCTGCGATGGAAGTCATCGCCCCAGCAGCGGCTGCGCTCACCCGCGGGGCAGCGCCTCGCCGGCCCGGCGCGTGTGGCGGGGCCGTAGGGCTGCAGCCGCATGGCCCGCGAGGTGGAGCTTGCGGGCCACGCGACTGCGGGGACCGTTCCAGCCCGTCGCCGGAGCGGTGGCACAGAGGGCGTCGTCCCCTTCTCCACACCTGGCCGCCACAGCATGACGGCAGGTGATGTTTCGGATTGCGTCTGATAAAGGCCGGGGGTTGCTCGCGCTGTTCGCAGTGGCGGTGGTACGGGGTACGGAAGGCGGCGCCGGCCCCCTGGCAGGCACGGTCCGTGAGCACGAGGACCTGCCTGATGAGGCACACCACTCTGGTTCTCCCGCGCAATGCCGGGCCGCACCCACGACCTGACCGCGGCCCGCGCCCACGGCATCATCCAGGCCTGCCAGAGAGCCGGCGCCGCCTTCCGTACCCCGTACCACCGCCACCACCGCGAACAGCCCAAGTCCTACCATCGGTTCAACCACGACCGTGCCCGCCCGAGAGCCCCGGCCGAGCACACCTTCGCACAGTCGAAGCCTGGCGGCTCCTCAGGCGATCCAGATGCTCCACCCACCGCACCGGCACCATCAGCCAAGCCGTCCACACACCCCTGACCTCCAGCCATTCAGAGGAAAGGGCCCACTTCCGTGGTGCCGAGCCGAGCCTTTGGTTCCCGAGGCCGGAGCACGCCGGGATCCCAGAGATCAGCGGTAGACCCGGAGAAAGAAAAAAACCCGGTCAGCGCAGCTCAACAGAAGCCCCGGAACACCTTCTCGCGGACAAAGTGATCGTTTCAGAATGGGCTGAGCCGTAGGTCCTGTGCTCGACGAAATCCTGGGCGGCTTCGCGTTCCGGGCCGGGCCGCTCTCCCAGGCATCATGTACGTGCTGCGAACCGGCGTTGCCTGGCGCGACATCCCCGCCGAGGCCGTGGGCTGCTCCGGAGTAACGGCCCGGCGCCGGTTGCGGGACTGGACCGAGGCCGGCGTCTGACCACGCCTGCACGCCGCCCTGCCGGCCCAGCTGCGCCGTGCCGACCTGCTGAACCTGGACGACTGTGCCATGGACGGCTCACACATCCGGGCCCTCAAAGGGGGGACCATGTCGGCCCCTCGCCCGTCGACCGTGCCCACCCCGGCCCCAAGCACCACCTGATCGCCGACCGGCACGGAACCCCGCCCACCGTCACGCTCACCGGCGGCAACCGGCACGACGTCACCCAGCTCCTGCCGTTGTTGGACGCGGTCCCATCGATCCGGGGTTTGCGGGGACGCCCCCGCCGCAAGCCCCGGCGCCTGTACGCCGATCGGGGCTACGACTTCGACAAGTACCGTCGCCTGCTGTGGAAGCGCGGCATCAAGCCGCTGATCGCGCGACGCGGCGTCGCCCACGGCTCCGGACTGGGCAAGGTGCGCTGGGTCGTGGAGCGCGCATTCGCCTGGCCGCACCAGTTCAAACGACTCCGCACCCGCTACGAACGACGCGCCGATCTCCACCAGGACCTGCTCGAACTGGCCTGCAGCCTCATATCCCTCCGCCGCCCGAGAACCTCATCCTGAAACAATCGGTTACGCGCCGTGGGCAAACAGGTCGCCGAGGACACCGGCAAGGCGGATGAGTCCGGGACCGTCGTCGTCCTGGATCACCACGTAGACGGTGTGGTTCCAGCCGTGCTGGCCCGCGTGCTCGCGGGCCAGGCGAGAACCGCGTCCGCGTCGGACTCCTCGGCGATCTCAAACTCATGGGCCGTAAGCCGGGGTACATCCCAGAAGTGGACGCGGTAGCGGGCATGGTCCTGCTCCCAGACCGTGTCACGGGGATCGACCCGGCGGATCTTCATGATCTGAGCGTAGAGGCGGTGGACTCTACCGGACTTCTACCGTCTTGCTACGGCCGTCGTCGATGTTGCCCCGGACCGGGGCGGTGATCTGGCCGGTCACCGCGCCGGTGTACCAACCCGGCTCAGATACCTGCACACCACCGATCTGCGGGGTGTAGAAGGTCGCGCTCGCGCCCTTCTCGATGACCTGGGTCTGGTCGGAGGCGGCGGCGATGTACTTCGGTCCGATGAACGGTCCTCGCTCGAGCCGCCCCTTGATCCTGACAGTGACAGACGGGTACGTGCTCTCGCAGGTCACGCGAGTCTTGAACAGAACCCTCCGGTCGGATGCACCCGAAGACCAGTGAGGGCTCTCCGGGGCCGCAAGACACACCGCCCTGCCTGCGGGGAACCGAAACGCCGCGGCCTCGACTGCCGTGCTGTCGGCCCGCGCGGGAGCGATCACGACAAGCCCCAGGCCCACCCCAGCCACAGCCGTTCCCACTCGACGCACCATGCCGGCTTCCTTCCAGGAGAAGTCGGTCAACGGATACGACGCTACGTGCCTGACTGCACCACATCCCTGCGGTTCGCGATACGTGGGCGATCACCGATCAGGTGAACGGCACCTCGGCCGGCAGACTCCGACACGGGGCCGGGCCCGATTTGCCGATGGGGCGCGCGGTCGGCACGGCGCCCGTTCCCGCCTCGCGCCTCCGTGACCAGCCGCAGAAGAGCACAGGACTCGCGGCTCAGCCCACTCTGAAGCGATCAGAAAGTCGTCCGGGGATCTCCACCGCGCTGTGGCTGGGCCATCGCGGTCTCGGTTCGGGGCAGGGCGGGGTGTGCTGCCGGGCCCCAACCGAACAAGTACTTAGCAAAGTTGGCGCCCCCACCGTAGGGTCTGCTGCCGAGGGGGGAGCCCTCGCTCGGCGGGGAAGGGGGAACCATGGAGATCTATGCCCACTGGCTTGATGGTGAGCATCTGCGCGTGTCCGGGTGGAGTCCGCAGGACGCGTCATTGGCCGTCATGCTGAAGATCCAGGCCCTGTTAGGGCACACGGTGGTGCTGAGCGACGTGCAGCTCATCGACAGCCATGCGATACAGGAGCTGTTCGAGACGGAGGATTTCCGGTCCTTCGTGCGCGGCTGCCCGTCGTTCCTGCGCTGCACCACCGCCGCTCCGGCCGGCAGCGCCCCCTTCGACCTGGTCACCACCGGCCTGCACCGCGCCCTGGAGCCCGGCTGGCTCTCGTCTTCGTTCGACACCGCGGAGCCCCTGGTCAGGCTGTCCGAAGCCGTTCTGGAGCGCGGGGAGGCGAATCCCGGGCCGCTGTTCGCGCGGGGTACCGCGCTGGGCGCACGGTACGAGGAGGGCGGGGCGATCCGGCGCAGGCTGGAGGCCGTGGCGTGGACACTGCACCACTTCTCCCGCGAGGCGGGAGTGCCGCTGGGCACGAGCGCCGTGACGCACCCCTGCTCGTACCACGACGTATTGGAGGAGGTGGCGGAGCTGCCGGGGCTCCCCGGCCACGACTACGCCCCGGTGGAACGCACCCTGGCCTATCTCGAAGAGCACGTCGAGCCGTCGGACCGGCACCGCAGGGCCGTGCTCTTCGCCCAGCTCGACGCGACGGACCCGCCACACAGGACGGCGATGTGGAACACCGCGACGCAGGCCTGGAACGCAGCGGTGCAGCGGACGCTGGGCACCGACGGGGCCTCCCCGCGGTCGCTCCCGGAAGCGGCCGACATCGGGCTCTACCTCGGGCGTCCGACGGACGCGCTCTTCGAGCCCGCAGACCCCGGAGCCACAGCCCCTGCGGAACACGGCATGGCCCCGGGCAACCTGGCGGCGGTCGCCGAACTGGGCTGGCAGGACATCGCGAAAATCCATCAGGACGAGGTCGTGACCCGTCGGCGCGACGCCTTCCAGGCGGCGCTGCGCACTGGGGACGCGGCGGCGGCCGACGACGCGCTCCCCGCACTGCTCCGAGCGGTCCGGCGGAAGCTGCCGGCCTCCGGAGAACGGCCCGGGCGGCTCGCCTGGGCCGCGGCCGAGACAGGCCTCGGGCTCGCCGGCGCGGGGCTGGCGCTCGGCACCGGCGAGACCCTCGGTCTCGTGGGACCTGCGCTGGCGTTCGGCCTGGCGGCCGAACGACTGCTTCGGGGCGGCCGCAACCGGACGCACATCGTCAACACGCTGATGACGGCGGGTGGAAGAGGGACCTGGGCCCGCCGCGGCGAAGCCTGACAGGACGCTGGACGCTGGGTGCCGGACGGTCGAGCGGTCGGCACCTCTGCCCTGATACACGCCTCAGACGACGCTGAACCAGCACGGCTGCCGTGCCCCTACTACTGATCTTTTCGTTAGTTCTGTGGGTTCGACGGCTTCGTTGGTGAGATCCTGATGCGGCGTCTTTCAAGCCTTCGTCTGTTGTTCCTCCTTTGACACGGCCGCAGCTGTCCGAGGCCCGGCGTGTGCGGGCGGCCGAGTTGTTCGGCCAGGGACACTCGAACGCCGAGATCGCCTGGATGCTCGGGGTCAGTGACGAGAGCGTGCGGCGGTGGAAACGGGTCTGGGAGAAGAACGGCGCCGATGCTCTGCGCTGGCGCCCGGCCACCGGGCGTCCGCCCAAGCTGGACGACGCCCGGGTCGAGCGGGTGCGGACCGCGCTGGAACAAGGCGCCCAGGCCCATGGTTTCGAGGCCGATCCGTGGACCCTGGAACGGGTCGGCCTGGTGGTTGAGCGGGTGACCGGAGTGGTCTTGTCGCGGGCCTCGGTGTGGCGGCTGCTGACCGGCCGGCTGGGGCGGAGTCCGCGGCGGCCCGAGCGTCGGGCGGTCGAGCGCGACGAGTCGGAGATCGCCCGCTGGATCGCGCACGAATGACCGCGGATCAAAAAGGGGCCGTGAACACACGTGCCTGGATCGTGTTCCTCGACGAATCAGGAGTGTCGCTGCTGCCGCAGGTCCGCCGCACCTACGCGCCCCGCGGCCGCACCCCCTCTCCTGCGGCACCGGCTGAACTGGAAACGCGCCTCGATGGCCGGCGCCCTCGGCTACCACGCCGCCGACCCGGACCGAGGCCCTCGGCTGTGCTTCCACCTCAAGCCCGGCAGCTACGACACCGCCGGACTCATCGAGGTCCTGGAGCAGATGAAGGTGTTCCACCACGATGAACGGGTGGTGCTGGTCCGGGACGGACTGTCCGCTCACTGGAGCCGTGCGATACGGGCCCGGGTCGCCGAGCAGGACTGGCTCACCCCCGAGCGATTACCGGCCTACGCACCCGAGCTCAACCCGGTGGAACTGCTGTGGTCCTCGCTGAAGAAACGCGAACTCGCCAACCTCGCCGACAACCATCTCGCTGATGTCGCCGACGCCACCGAACAAGGGATCCACCGCATCAACACCAACCCCCAACTGCCCTGGCCCTTCCTCGCCCACACCGGCCTCACCCTCCACCCACCAGACCCACAGAACTAATGAAAAGATCAGTAAGTGATCCGACTGCCCAGTCGGGTTCCTGCTCCCCGCCCGCGCAGGGACGGCCCCTTCAAGGCCGTCTTCGGCGCCGGCGCGATCTCCTGAAGCAGTGGTGCGGCATCGCCACTCGCGACACCGAGACCGCCGAGTCCTATGGAGCAGCCGTCACCCTTGCGTCACTCCTGATGGGGCCTGGCATTTGACGACAGAACCCAGGGCGGCTCGGAATCTTCGGAACGCGACACCCGGCGTGGCCCGGGCTGCTAGCGTCCTGTTCCGTTCGGGCCGTAACCGTTAAGAGCAAGGGGGCGGTGGCGCGTGAGTGGGGTCGTGGGCTTATCCGGTGGGGGTGTTCGGCCCCGGTGGGATCCTCGGGAGTCCCCGTGCGTCAGGGTGTCGACGCTCGACGACCGGCTCGTCGAGATGAATCTGGTGGAGCTGCTTCACGATGCCGACGGGGTGCGGAGCGTGGAAGGCGGCACGCCGGGCGAACAGGTCGCGGTCGTCGAGTTCCTGCTGGCGATCTGCTACGCCTCCGGCACCTACCCGGAGTCGGCGGCCGAGTGGCCGGTGTGGCTGGACCGGAAGGACGCGCTGCGGCCGGCGGCCGAGTGGCTGGCGAAGCGGCCGGAGGACGAGGTCTGGGACCTGTTCCATCCGGTGGAGCCCCTGGGGCAGAACGCGCTGCTCGCGCCCTTCCTCGACGAGCACGGGGCCGGTCCCGCGCAGCTGGTGATCGAACGGGTCGGGGACTACAACCAGTTCTTCGACCACCACCACCTGGAGCACCCCAGCCCCCTGCCCGTCGCCGAGGCGTTCCGGGCCATGCTCACCCAGCACGTGTACGGGCCGGCCGGCCGCGCCCGGATCTCCGGCAAGGAGACCCTGGGCGCCACGATCACCAACCTCGCCGCCACCCGCCTCGGGACCCGCATCCGGGTGATCGCGCTCGGCGACTCCCTCGGCGAGACTCTGCGGCTCAACCTCGCCCCGGTGTCCGGGCCGGCCGGGACGCTGAACAGGACCTGGACCGTAGGCAAGGAGCGCCGGGGCTTCACGGCGAAGGCGACCCCGCGTGCCGTCGATGGCCCGGCGGATCTGCACAGTTACCTCGGCCGGTCGGTCCTGCTGCGCCCCACGCGGACCGGGGAGTACGTCGACCGGGTGCTGCTCGGCGCCGGTGAGGTGCTGGAGCTGGGGGACGAGCACCTGCAGGACGCCGTGTACCTCGGGAAGAAGGGCGACGGCGCCAGGAAGCCGCTGTGGGCGTCGGCGACCCGGGCCGTCTGGCGCGAGGCCCACGCCCTCTACGCGGCGGTGGACGAGGCCCGCCGCTCGGGTGGGGGAGGGAACGACGGGAGCACCCTTTACCGGCGGCTCGCGCTGTTTCCGCCCGCAGGCGTCGCCCCCGAGCCCGGCCAGCGGCCCGCCCGTCGCGTCGAACTGTGGGCGGTCGGGCTCGTGGCCAAGCAGACCACGGCCATCGCCTGGGTCGACGGGACGTTCCCCTTCGCCCCCGGCCTGGAGGCCGAGCTGTACGAGGCGTCCTACCGCGGTTCGGTGCTCGCCGAGTTCCTGGCGGGCGCCCTGTACAAGGCGGCGTACGCGGCCTGGAGGGTGGCGTACCCGAATCCCAAGCCGACCGACAAGCTCCTCCAGATCGCACGGTTCGACGCCCGCGAACGGCACTGGAAGGCGACCCGGGCGCCGTTCGAGCTGCTGATAGAGGAGACGGCCCTGGGCGAGGACGTCGGGGCGTCCCTCCGGGAGTACGCGGCCGCCCTCGCCACCGCGGCCCGCCGGTTCCTGACCGAACGCCTCGATTCCCTGCCCAGGAACGCGCAGGGCGCGAAGGCCCGGGCCGCGGCGCTGCGGCGCTTCGACGACGAGCTGGACCAGCAGAAGGCCCCGGCCGAACTCAGAGGGGGGAGCACCTCATGACCACCGCCAGAGCCGTCGACGGCACCCGGCACCGCGCCGCCGACCGCACCGACGCCCCGGTGAATGAGGGCGGGGCCGCGCTCACCGCGTGGCTCGCCAGTCTCGTCCACAACCACGACTACGCGAGCCTGGCCGAGCTCCGCCGGCCGCGCGTCCAGCGGGAGCCGCACTTCCGGGCGCTCTGGTACAGCCCCACCGAGGCGCAGCGCGAGGTGTACGGGCAGGTCGCCTTCCTGTTCGCTGTCTACCACCAGGGGCGGACGAAGCCCGCCTTCGGTTACGGCAGTCTCGGCGAGGCGGCCCGACGGATCGGCGGCGGAGCGGGGCGCGGGCCCGACGACCCGGGTGCGGCCCGTCTCGTCGACCGGATCGTGTCCAGCCGCCGCATCCCGTGGCGCCACCTCCAGCACGCCATCGCGCGGCTGCGCTCCTGCGAGCAGCAGCCGCCGTCCTGGGCCGGGCTCGTCGACGACCTGAACCGGTGGCACGACCGCAGGGCCCGTGTCCCGTACGAGTGGGGCGTGGCCTTCCACATGCCGCCCGCGCGAGCCGCCGCCGACCGTGCGGGCGCGCCCTCCCTCCCGACCTCAGCCGTCTCCCTCCCGAAGGACCCGATCACGTGACCAGCAGCGTCCCCTCCTCCGGCAGCCAGTTCCTCTCCCTGCACCTCCTGGAGACCCTGGTGGCGGTCCTCCCCGTGCGCGACGAGAACGGGGCGCCGAAGTCGATCGTCTACGGCGGTGCCGAACGCCACATGATCACCAGTCAGGCGCGGCGCAGGGCCGAGCGCGTCCACACCCGCAACCGGGCCAACGCCGGGGTCGGCGCGCTGGCCGGGCGCGGCACCGGGACCCGTACCCGCGAGTGGGCGCTGATCACCGCACGGGCGCTGACAGCCGAGCACGGCTGGGAGCCGGAGGAGGCCGTCCGTACCGCGCGGGCCGTGATCGAGGCCACCGGTCTGAAGTTCGGGGACCCGGGCAAGAAGACCGTCGCGAACCTCACGAAGGTGTTGTTGTTCGCCCCGTCGGACGCGGGCGCGCGCATCGCCGCTCACATCGGGGAGCAGGCCGGGGCGGTACGGGCCTGGGCCGAGGCGTACACGGCGGCGCAGGCGGCCTCGGCAGCGGCGGCCTCGGCCAAGAAGAAGGCGGCCCGCAAGGGCGCCGCCGCAGCTCAAGAGGAGCCGCCCGGCGCGGACGGCGCCGAGGGGGGCGCGGAGTCGGGGGCGGCCGCCGAGGCCTCCGCAGCGGATGCGAAACTGCCCGCGCTGCCGGCCGCGACCCGGGCCGCCGTGCTCACCGCGCTCGCTCCGCGCGACGCCATCGACATCGCCCTCTACGGGCGTTTCCTCGCCGAGATCGCGGACTCCCCGAACGTGGACGGCGCCGTCCAGAGCAGCCACGCCTTCACCGTGCACGAGGCCGAGCAGGTCGACGACTTCTACGCCGCGGCCGACGACGCGAAGCTGGACCGCAAGCGGAACCCAAAGCCCGCGGAGAAGACGAACGCCCTGGACTTCCTCGACGCGGCGGACGACGCCGGCGCGGGCATGACCGGCTACCAGTCGCTGATCACCGGCACCTTCTACCGACACGCCGTCCTCGACCGGCTGAAGCTGCGGCGCAACCTCCGGGCCGCCGGGATGTCCGAGGAGGAGGCCGAGGAGGCGTCCGTGGCGGCCGAGGCGGAGTTCGTCACCGCGTTCGTCGACGCCTTCCCTGAGGCGAAGAAGAACTCGACCGCGTCCACGGGCTCACTGCCCGCCCTCGTGCTCGCCTTCGAGGGCGAGCGCCCGTACAACTACGCGGCCGCCTTCCAGAACCCCATCGACGAGAACCCCGTCGGCGGGGGCGGCGAGGGCCCCGCCGGCCCGGCCGCGGTCAAGCGGCTCCTGAAGCACCACGCCTTCGTCAGCGGGCGCCGCCCCGACATCAAGTCCGGCCGCGTCCTCACCTACGACCCGCAGATCGACGAACTCCTCGGCACCCTCAAGGACACCGCCGCGCTGGCCGTGACCTCCGCCGAGGAGCTGACCGCGTGACCCCGCACGTCCTGCTCGTCCGGCTGGCCGCGCCCCTCCAGTCCTGGGGCGTGGCCTCCCGGTTCGCGCACCGCGACAGTCACGTCAGGCCCACCAAGTCGGCGGTCGTCGGCCTGGTCGCGGCGGCCCTCGGCCGGGACCGCACCGACCCCGTGGACGACCTCGCCGCGCTCGTCTTCGGGGTCCGCGCCGACCACCCGGGCACCCCGGTGCGCGACTACCACACGGTCGGCTCCGGCCGGTACCCGCTGCGCCCGCGCGACATCATCACCGACCACCGGCGTGCCACGGCCGTCGCCGCGAGCATGGCGGCGGCCGACGGCCCGGCCTTCGGCCACCACGAACTGGCCGGGTGGTACGGGGCACCGAAGAAGATCACCACCGACCCGGTGTCGGGGGCACTGGTCTCCGCCGAGCTGTCGCGCTCGGCGATGGTCACCGAACGCTGGTACCTGTCGGACGCCGCCTTCGTCGTCGGACTCCAGCATTCGGACCGGGTGTTCCTCGACGACATCGCGTACGCGCTGGAACACCCGAAGCAGTTGCTGTGGCTCGGCCGGAAGTCGTGCCCGCCGTCCGGCACCCTGGCCGCGGAGATCCTGCCCGGCACGATCGCCACGGCGTTCGCCGGCAAACTCCTGCTCCCCGGCCCGGACGGACCCGATACCTCCGGCCGTCGGCCCTGGGCGTGGATCCAGGCCGCGCCGGGCACCCGCGGCGCCTCGCAGGTGAACGACCAGCCGGTCAGCTTCGACCCCGCGAACCGGGCCCACGCCAGGCGCTGGGAGACCCGTACGCGCATCACCATCGCACCGACCGCAACCGGATGGGACATCATCCCGTGACCACCAGCGCACGGGCCTCGACGGCCCGCTTCGTCGCCACCCACGCCGTCCTCACCCTCAACGCCCGCCACCCGCTGGTCGCCAAGTCCCTCGTCGACGCGCAGGAGATGCACCGGACCGTCATGAGCGGCTTCCGCGGCTGGGTCGAGGACGGCGCCCCGGAGGCGCGCGCCCAGATGGGCGTCCTGTCGACGTGGTCGGTGGACCTGAAGGCGGCGGCCCTCGTGCTCGTCGTCCAGTCGAGGATCCCCGGCGACTGGGCCCGGATCCCGCGCGAGGCCTTCACGACGGCGCCGCGGCTCATCACCGTGGACCGCACGTTCAAGGCGGGCGAGGTCGTCGGCTTCCGTACGGTCGTCAACCCGACCCGCAGCAAGCCGTCGGGCCGTCCCGCGTCGGAGAAGGTGCGCGGCACCCGCACCGCCCACACCACGCCGGAGCACGTGAAGCGCTGGTTCACCCGGCGCCTCCAGGCCGACGGCGAACCGGCGCACGCCGACGACGGCGTGGCCCGCATCGGCGCCACCGCCGACCCCGAATCGCTGGGCATCCGCATGCTGCCGACGGTCTCCAGCGCCCACCGCGCCAAACCGGTCCGCGTCGGCCGCGCCGAGATCCGCGGCGACCTCACCGTCACCGACCCGGACACCTTCGTGAACGTCCTGTCGAACGGCGTCGGCCACGCACGGGCCTACAGCTGCGGGCTGATCCTGACGCGCTGACACAGGAGCCCGGCCGGGTATCCCCGCACACGCGGGAGGGAAGAAGGGCCTGCTCCTAACGGGAGCCATCCCCGCACGGGCGGAAAACCCCGTCCGTGGCCGAGACTAAGCCCTGCGGCCCCGCCGGGACCAGACCCTCCGGGCGGCGCCCGGGCCTACCGCTTCCCACCACGGCGCATCAGGATCGCGAGCGTGGCGCGCGCGTCCCGCCGGCGCTGCGGGGCGCGGAAGACGACGGAGGACACGGCGACGGTCACGACGACCCCCGTGTAGACGAGACCGGTGGCGGCGGAGAGCGTGGCGGCTTCCTGGAACACGGTCTCCAGAACGGTCAGCACGACGGACAAGGGAATCCCCCTCGGAATCGGTCGCCCGGCGGTCTGTTCCGCGGGGCTCGGTGCCTCAGGTATCCACCGTGCGGGCCGCGTCCAACGAAGTCGCCGCGCGTCGAAGAGCCATGTAAGCCTTGGTCAGAGGGGGAATGAAGATGTGTCCAACGAAGTCTTCGGCGGACGGCGGACAGGCCGGCGACGGACCGCCGAAGATGTTCGCCAGGGACCTGAAGGCGCTCTACGAGGCCGCGGGCGGCAAGGCGTTGGGGTACCCCCGCCTGATAGCCGAGGGCACGAAGCACGGCTTCACGGTGGGCAAGTCGAACCTGAGCGGCTGGTTTCTCGACTCACCACCGCAGTCGCCACGGCACGTCGATTACGTTCTGACCGTGTTGATCCCCTTCCTGGAGGATCGCGCGGCGCTCCACTCCCCGGGCCATCACCGGGTCCCCGACGGCGTGTGGGGCCGTCGGCTGAGCGCCGCACAGGTCGTCAGCAGGAGTGGGCAGGGCGGCCGCGGCTCCCGTGTCCACGCAGCGTCCGCCGGGCGTCTCCTGGGCGGGGCGTCCCCGGCCCTCCAGGACGTCCTCCCCCGCGACTTCGTCGGGCGGGAGCCGGAATGCGCCGATCTGGCGGCTTTCATGACCGCTCCCGACAGGTCTCCGTCGTACCTCTGGTACCAGGCAGGGCCCTGGGCGGGGAAGACCGCGCTGCTGGCGTGGTTCCTCGCCCGAGAGCTGCCCGCCGGAGTCGACGTCGCCCACTACTTCGTCTCCGGACGTCACGGGACCGATCGTCGTCTCGGCTTCGCGCGGACGGTCGGCGCTCAGCTGGCCGTGGCCGCGGGCAGCAGGCGCCGGCCGCCGCTGGACCCGAAGCATGCGGACCTCGACCCGTTGTGCGAGGTCGCGGCGCAGGAGTGCGAGAAGCGGGGCCGCCGTCTGGTACTGGTCGTCGACGGGCTCGACGAGGACGCCGACGCGAGTCTCGAATGCCGGGGCATCGCCGGGTTGCTGCCGAAAGAGCCGCCGCACGGCATGCGGGTCATCGTCTCCGGGCGGCCGAACCCGCGGGTTCCGGCGGGACTCGCCGCGGATCACCCGTTGCGGGAACGCGGCATCGTCCGGCGGCTGTCCGACTCCCCCGAGGCGTGGATCATCCGCGATGCCGCGACCACGGAACTGCACACCTTGCTCGAGGACCCTGAGTTCGGCCAGCGCCTTCTCGGGCTGCTCGTCGCCGCTCGCGGGGCCCTCAGCTGGAAAGACCTGGGCGAGCTCCTGGGGATCACCAAGCATGCCGTGAAGGCGAAGCTCCGCACGGTAGTGGGCCGTTCGCTGGCACCCTCCCGTGTCGATCTGCTTCCTCTGGATGCTCAGTCCGAGGCGGAAGCGGAGAAAGAGCGACAGACCTTCGTGATCGCCCATGCCGAACTGCATGAGACAGCATGCGAAGACCTCGGGTGGCCCATCCTGGACGACTGCCTCGATGACCTTCATCGCTGGGCCCGGCACTACCAGGAGAAGAAGCACTGGCCCGACCACACCCCGAACTACCTCCTCACCGGCTACACCCGTCTCGTACGCGAGGAGGTTCCCGATCGGCTTGCCGGGCTCGTACTCGATCCTCGGCGGCAGCTTCGGCTCGTGCTGCGGTCGGGGGCGGACGTCGCGCTCCGTGACGTCGAGTCGGTGGCGCCGTCCGACGGGGAGGGGGGCGCTCCGGCGCTGGCGGCGGCGGTCGCCGTGTCGCGAGACCTGCTGCGGGGACGCGTGGAGGAGTTGCCCGAGTCCGTGGCCTGGACGGTCGCCCGGCTCGGTGACGCGGGGCGGGCGCGGGCGCTGGTGGGGGCGTTGGGGCGGGCCGTCGACAAGGCCGTACACCTGGCCGACCTCGCAGGGGCCCTGCACGCGAAGGGCGACGAGGAGGCCGCGGCCACCGCACGTGCGGCAGTCAGGTGGGCGGACACCGCACGGCGGGAGGCGGGCCGGTTCGCCTCCGCCGTCGACGAGGCGGAGGCCGCGGCGGCGCGGGCGGCCGTCGCACTGCTGGAGACGGCCCTCGCGCCGGACCGGGGCGACGACCTCCGGGAGGCGCTCGCGCTGTTGCGTGCCACGCGGGGGACGGGTTCGGCGCGGTACGAGGCCTGGGCGCTGGCGGCCCGTCTGCTGGCGCCGGAGCATCCGGACGAGGCCGCGACGCTGCTGGACGGGCTGGAGGAGGAAGCCGAAGAACTGGAAGCGCGAGGGGATTCGGCGGGGGCCGTTCAGGTGTGGGAGGCCGTCGTGGCCTCGGATCCCGCTCGTGCCGCACGCCTTCACGATCGGGTGCTGGCCCATGTGACGGAGGTGTGGGAGGACGGCCCGACGCTGGAGAAGGTCGGTGTGGTCGCGGTCGCCGCCTCCCTCGTGGCACGGTCGCGGCCGGAGCCAGCCGCACGGCTCGTGGACGTGGCACAGCACTACCTGGAGGGCGTGCTGGGTGGGGACGGCGGGGGGCTTTCGGCCGCGGACGCGTTCCATGTCGAGTTCGGTTTCCGGGACACCCTGGAGGCGTTCTGCCGGGCCCTCGACGAGGTCGGGGCGCCGCCGGCGGCGGTCAATCGGGTGCGGGAGCTCGGGCTTCGTGTTGTTCCGGTGGAGGCCGAGGAAGAGGTGCTCGATCCCGATCCGTTCGAGAATCGCTCGTTCGTCGAGGCCGGACGGGTCGCGGACCAGGCCCTCGCCCTGGCCGACCGTGGGTCCGAGGACGAGGCCGAGCAGCGGTTGGAGCAGGCGCTGGCGCTGCTTCCGGCGGGCGGGACCGGTGAGGGGCTCAGTCCGGTGTGGGTGGCGGAGCTGGCGGGGGCGCTCGTCCGTACGGATGCTCTCGAGGCTGCCGGAGAGATGCTCAGGACCATGCGGCGGCCTGCCGATCAGGTGCGGGTGAACGCCGCTTTGGCGTTGGCCTGTGCGGATGGCGGTCGGCCCGACGCCGCGCGTGGCTACGCGCGGGAGGCGGAGCGGGGGGCCGGCGGAGCCGATACGGACTGGGCCCATGCCGCGCAGGCGTTGGCCGGTGTCGGGGACGTGGAGGGCGCGGTGGACCTGCTGACGCGGCTTGGGCAGCAGCCGGACCGGGCCGGGACGCGGGCCGCCTGGCGGAAGACCGACCAAGCGGTGCGCATCGCCGTCGCGGCCGAACTCGCGGCGTTTTCCCCCGAGGCCGCGGGCGAAGTGCTCCTGCCCGTCCTGAAGCGCCTGGACGCCGCGCGGAAGGCCGTCCGGAGCCAGACGCTGCTGACCTCGGTCGTGGAACTCGTCCCGGCCGCCCCCCGGCTGCCGTCGCCCGCGCGGGAGCTCTTCGACGACCTCATGGAGGCGGCGCGGACGCAGGCCGCGCGGAGCGGTCCGCAGTCCTGGCGGCCCGAGGACGTGCTCGTTGTCGCCTTCCTGCGGCTGGGGACCGGGGACTTGCCCGGCCGTCAGGTGGACTGGCTGAGGCAGGAGCTGCGCAACCGTGGGGCCGAGCACTTCCCGACCGCCGCGCTGGCCGTGCTGCACGCGGCGCTCGGCGACCTCGCGGCGGCCGAGGCCACCGCGGGGCTGCCAGCCGTTCCGCACCACCGGGCGGCGGCGCTGACCGCGGTGGCCTCGCACCTCGCCCGCGTACCGGTCCGTCCGTCCCCCGTCCCCGGTGCGGGCGGTACGGACTCCTTCACTCGTGCCGTCCAGCACTTGGCCCTGACGGCGACGCCGCTCACGGTCCCCGCTCCCGAGGCCGCCCTCGGGGTCCTGGGGCGGGTATTGACCACCGCCGGCTGGTACCACGCTCTTCCGGTTCTGGCCCGGGTTGCCCCGGAGGCGGTGCAGGCCGTCTACGAGATCGCCGCGGTCCACCTCAGCGTCACCGCTCGTCCCTAGCAGTGCGATGGTGTTTGCCTTGATTGAGCCTTCTCCACTGCTCCCTGCTTTCGTGGGGAGGGTCTCGACTTCGGGTTGATCATCGTCTGTAGGGATGACTGCTGCTCGCCTGTGCAGGGATGGCTCCGTGGCCCAGGCCTTCATCCAGGTTGAGGTGGGCTTCCCTGCGCCTGCGGGGGATGGCCCCGAACGCCAGCCGGGCCGGCCCGGCGGCAGGCGCTGCTCCCTGCTCGCGCGGGGATGGCCCCCTCCGGACCGTCCGCGGTCGCAACGCCTACGACTGCTTCCCGCGCCTGCGGGATGGACCCGCCATCGCGACCTGGGCGGTCTGTCGCTGCAGCTGCTCCCCGCGCGAGCGGGGATGGCCCCCAGTTCCGCGACGAGTTCGCCGAGCTGTACCCCTGCTCCCCGGCTGCGCGAGGATGGCCCCCGGCCCGGTGTGCGCCCCGTGGAACTTCCTCACTGCTCCCCGCGCGCGGGGATGGCCCCCCAGGACGAGGCGCGCCTCCACGGCCTCTGCGCCCCGCCTGCGCGGGGATGGTCCTGTGATCCTGCGGACGCGGAAGCTGTTCCTGTACTGCTCCTCGCCCGCCCGGGGATGGCCTCTATCCGCCCCTCGCTCGCGCTCGTCCAGATTGCTGCTCCCCGGCCTGGGGCGGTCGCTGCGGTCGCTCACCACGGAGCTCACCATGCTCGGGGTTGCTCACTACGGGGCTCATCTTCAGCCGGGTGGATTCCTGGATGCCGCGCGCGTTCAGCAGCGCCAGCAGGACGAGGAAGACCACGGCGACGAGCACCACCGGCACGGACACGAGGGCGGCGAGGTAGTCCCCGGCGAAACCCCGGGCGAGCGCCGCGACCGACACGACGCCCGCGGCCAGCATGCAGTAACCGGCGAAGAACCCCACGGCGGGGCCGTAGGCGCGCGTGGCGTAGTGGGAGGCGCCCCCGGCCCTCGGGTACTTCGTCGCCAGTTCGGCGTACGAGGCGGCGGTCAGGAGGGCCAGCAGCAGCGCGCAGGTGAGCGGCACCCACACGCCGCCGCCCGACTGGGCGGCCACCTCCCCGAGCAGTACGTACACCCCCGCGCCGAGGACGTCACCGAGGATGAAGAAGTACAGCAGGCGGGTGGTCAGGACCTGGCGGAGCGGCTGATGCGCGCCGGTGTCTCCGGAGCGGGAAGGCATGGGGTCTCGTCTGTTCTGTCGTGCGGGGCGGGGGCGTCCGTCGTCCCCCTCGGGACACGCATCTCTTCACCCCGCGCACCGGACGCAAACGGGGCCTTCCGTAAGAAGCGGGTGCCGCGTCGGCCGGGACCGGGCGGTCGGGTGCCCTGACGGGGGCGAGGCCGTCGGCGGCCGGTCTCGTCCTCTTGCACGGCGCGGGACGATCGCCGTATGGTCTCGCGGGCGACGAAGATCACGTCAGGGGCTCCGCAGGCCGCACCGCGAGGTTCCCCGGGCTGATGGTCGGCGACGGATCCGCGACGTGCACGGCGGACCGACGGCCGCTCCTGTACGGCCCCGGAGACCGAACGACGAACCTGCGCCGCCCCGGCCCCTCCGCACGGACGCCCGGACCGGCCGCACCCGTTGTTCCCGTCGCGTCAGCAGCCCGTGACCGCACCGCCCGGCAGGACGTCACCGACGCGCCGCGGACCGGCCCCGCGGCGGGGGACCGGCGTCGACCGGACCCGGTGCGTCGCGCCGGGAACCGTTCCGCGGGACGTGCCGGTCACCGCGTACACCGAACAAGGAGAGATCTTGTCCCCCCATCCGCTCACCACGGACGCTGGCGAACCCGGCTTGCTGCCCCACGACTTTCCCTTCGACCCCACCCACGGCTACGACCTGCGGCGCCTCCTGGCGGTGGAGGCGCCCGCCGGCCCGGACGACTTCGCCGGCTTCTGGCGGGAGCGCCATGCCCGTGCGCTGCGCGTGGACACGGCACCCCGGATCGAAGGGCCCTGGGTCACGGTGGACGGCACGCGGGTCGCCGACGTCTCGTACACGTCCGCCGACGGCGTCCGCATCGGCGGGTGGCTGACCGTCCCCGCCGACGGGCGGGTCACGCAGGGCTGTGTGGCGGTACACGGATACGGAGGCCGGACGGCCCCGGACCCCTGGCAGTCCCCGCCGGAGACCGCGACCATCTGGCCCTGTCTGCGCGGGCTCGGAACGCGGAGCCTGCTGCCCGGCGTCCCCTCGAAGTCGGCGGGGCACGTCCTGCACGGCATCGGCGCCCGGGAGTCGTACCTCATCGGCGGGTGCGTGGCGGACGTCTGGTGCGCCGCCACCGCACTGCGGCAGCTGGTGCCGGAGGCCGCCGGACGGCTGACGTACCTGGGCACGAGCTTCGGCGGTGGCATCGGGGCGCTGGCGCTCCCCTGGGACGACCGCTTCCGGGCCGCTGGCCTGACGGTGCCGACCTTCGGGAACCACCCGCTCCGGGCGACGCTCCCGTGCACGGGCAGCGGGGAGTCGGTGCGTGCACGGCTGGCCGAGGACCCCTCGGTGCTGGACGTCCTCGCGTACTTCGACGCCGCGACCGCGGCCCGGCACCTCGGCATCCCCGTACACGTGGGCGCGGCCCTGTTCGATCCGCACGTGCCCCCGCCCGGGCAGTTCGCGGTGTACAACGCACTGGCCGGGCCGCGCGAACTCACGGTGCTGCGGGCAGGACACTTCGGCCACCCCGGCGAACCGGCCGAGACGGCGGCCCTGGAGGAGACGCAGCGACGCTTCCTGTCGGGCCGGACCCCGTAACGGAACGCCCCGCCAGGGAGCCGCCACGGCTACGGATTACAGGGACGATTTTCCCTCGGAAGCGATATGCTGATGCAGAATGTGCAAAAGGTTTGCAGAACGAGGAGGGTCATGACCACGCGGGGGACCGATGCAGGGACGAACCAGAGCGTCGAACGGGCGGTGTCGGTGCTGCGCGCACTCGACTCTGGCCGACCCGAACTCCGCGTCTCCGACGTCGCCGAACTCACCGGACTGGGCTCCTCGACCACCTCCCGCCTGCTGTCCACCCTCGAACGCCTCGACATGGTCGAGCGGGACCCGGTCAGCAACCTCTACCGCCTCAGCCTGGGCCTCCTCCCCCTGGCCGCCACCGCCGCCAACCGCCACCCCGTGCACCGGGCCGCCCGGATGGTGCTCCAAGGCCTCGCGACCCGTACCGGGCTCGGGGCCAACGTGGCAGTGCGCCGCGGCGCCGAGCTGATGTTCCTGTGTAACTTCGAGGGCACGCGCGCCCCCAAGTCCTACACACAGGCCGGGCACACCGCCCCGCTGCACGCCACGAGCATCGGCAAGTGCCTGCTCACGGGCCTGCCCCCCGCGGAGCGTCGCACGCTGCTGGGGGATCCTCTCGACGCGCACACCGAGTACACGACCACCAGTCACGACCTCCTCGACGCCGAGATCGACACCGTCCGGCGGACCGGTTACGCCGTCGAGGCCGAGGAGCGCGCCCTGGGCCGCGCGTCCCTGGCCGCGCCGGTCCGTGACGCCTCGGGGGAGATCGTCGCCGCCATCTCCCTGTGGGGTCCGACCTCGGTGTTCGGGGACGGCTCCGACCCCGAGGGGCAGCGCCTCGCGCTCGTGCGCGAGGTCATCGAGGCCGCCGACGCCATCAGTCAGGCACTCGGCGCGCTGTGACGCGCATGGCGGAGGGGGAGGAAGCCGGTCGGCTTCCTCCCCCTCCGCCATGCGGCTACGCGCCGTACGCCTTGAAGGCGATCACGTGGGCGTGCCGTGCCCCGTGCGTCGCGTCGACCACGAGCCGCAGGGCGTCGGTGCGCACGGGGCCGCCGTCCGGGGCGGTCAGCGGGTGTACGCGGTGGCGGCGCCGGTTGTCCGTCACCGTCAGGAGCGTGTGCCATGCGCCGGAGGCGTCGCGGCTCTGGACGCGGTAGTCGCGGACGAGTTCCGGCATGACCTCGTACGGGGTGCGGTGGCGGTGCAGGTTGTTGAGGTACTCGTCGACGTCGTCGTCGAACACCAGGCGGATCTCGGCGAGTTCCTGCGGGGCGGACCAGTCGAGGCGGAGCCACCGGGGCCCTTCCTCCGGAGCCGACGACCACATGTTCGGGCCACCGTAGGGACGCTGATATCCGCCGACGGCCCGTTCGGGGCGGAACGCCCCGGTGTCGGGGGCCGCCCGGAAGGCGAAGGTCTGCCGGCGCAGGCCCCGGGCTTGCCATTCCAGGACCGGCTGGCCGTCCTCCTCCGGGATGTCGTGGTCGACGCCCGCGTCGCCCTCGGCCTTCCTGCGCAGCGCGAGGACGCCGTCGGTGCGTTCGGGGAGGAGGATCAGCGCCGTGTCGGCGCAGGCCCGGACGATGAGGACCGCGTTCCGGGGGGTGCCGGGGCGGTGGTCGAGGTGGGCCGTGACCCAGTGGGGGCCGCCGGGCGGGACGGTGACGGTGGTCGTGAGCAGGTGGTCGGCGGGGACCGCGTTCTCGGGCCGGCCCGTGCCCCACAGTTCGACGGTGAGGTCGCGGGACCGGCCGTCCGGGGCGCCGCGGACGAGCAGGTCGACCGAGTCGAGGGCGGGATCGACCGGCAGCAGGAGGGCGAGGTCGCGGTTGAGGGGGTACGGGGCGCCGGGAGCGTCCCGCGTGGGTTCGGCGGCCAGCCGGGTCAGGCTGGAGGAGGCGGTGACGTGGGCCGCGCGCGCCAGGTTGCCGGGTTCCTCGTCGGCGAGGCCGATCACGGAGGCGTCCTGGCGCAGCAGGGTGCGGTGCACCAGAGCCATCCGCTCGGTGGCGAGCTCCCTCGGCGTGAGGTTCTCGGTGACGCACAGGGCCGCGGCGGTGCCGGCGGCCTCGCCGAGCGTCGCGCAGGTGGCCATGACGCGGGTGGCCCCGAAGGCGATGTGGGTGGCGGAGATGTTCCGCCCGGCGAAGTGCAGGTTCGTGACGTTCGCCGAGTAGAGGGAGCGCAGCGGGATGTGGAAGACGCCGTCCGTGTACCGCTGGCGCGCGCCGGGCTCCTCGGCGTACATCCCCTGGACGGGGTGGAGGTCGACGGACCAGCCGCCGAAGGCGATCCGGTCCTCGAACCGGCGCTGCTGGAGGATGTCCCGCTGGGTGAGGACGTGGTCGCCGAGGAAGCGGCGGTACTCGCGCTTGCCGGGCAGGCTGCCGGCCCACTCCAGGGTGAGGTTCGCCGCGTCCGGGAACCGGCCGGAGTTCTTGATGTGGTCCCAGACACCCATGATCACGGCCTGGAGCTCGTCGCGGATGCGCTCGCTGTCGTGGACGGTGTCCAGCTCGCCGCCCCACTCGATCCACCAGTAGTCGCAGCCGTTGTCGCCAGTGCGCAGGACGCGGTTGCGCAGGATGGAGGTGGTGGACAGGTCCTTGGCGTACGTGGGCGGGACGAACTTCACCGGCCGGCCCGCGTCCCTGGTGTGGAACAGGATCGTCGAGCCGAGCAGCGCCCGGTCCGCCTCGGCCGGTGCCCAGGGCTCGTCGAACTCGGCCCGGGCCTCCCGGCCGATGCGGTAGCGGGCGCCAGCGAGGTGGCCGACCAGGCCGTCTCCGGTGCAGTCGAGGAACTGGCGTGCGCGGAAGGTGATGCGGCGCTCCGAGCCCATCATCCAGCCGGTGCAGGAGTGCACCTCCCGGCTGTCGTTGGGGCCGCTCGCCTCGACCTCGTGCACATCGGTGTTGAGGTAGAGGTCGATGTTCGGTTCGGCCCGGACGGCGTCGAGGACGACCTGGTCCCAGTAGTAGGGGTTGCCCTCGGGGTTGCGGTACTGGTTCTCGGTGTACAGCTCGCCCATGATCCCGGTCTCGCGGGCCCACCGCTGCACGCCGTGTGCGCTGGCGCCGCAGACCCAGACGCGGATCTCGCTGCTGGCGTTGCCGCCCAGGACGGGCCGGTTGGTGACCAGGGCGACGCGTCGGCCGAGCCGGGCCGCAGCGATGGCGGCGCAGGTCCCCGCCAATCCGCCGCCGATCACGGCGATGTCGTAATGGACCTCTTCTTCCCGCACGGTGCGGCCTCCTTGATGTGAAGCTCGGATTACTCCCGCCACAGCGGGCGGCCTTGAACGTACATCACATCCACATTGTGCAACCACTGTTCAATCAATGGGACTCGCTGTAAGTTCCGGTTGCGGTCGTCACCCCGGCCGCGGTGAGTCGCTGGGCATGCTCAGGGCAGGTCGGGCGTGTCCGCAGACCCCCCACAGAATCGGTGATTCATCGATGAAAGGGGTTGACGCCATCGCAATATATGAAGAACGATCCCGCATGCTGCAACTTGTATTCATCGAAGTGGCGGCACTCCCCAGGGCCTCGGCGCTCCCGCCACCATGTGAGAGGACAGATCCATGAGTACGGCCGCACCTCCCCAGAAGGCGCCCCCGCCGCGCGAGCAGACCGGGGGGCGGCTCTCCAACGGTGCGTTCGCCCTGCTGCTGGCCGCACCGGGACTCGCCCTGTTCGCCGCGATCATCTGCTACCCGCTGCTGTCGGCGCTGTTCACGGGCTTCTTCAGGCAGGACCTGCGGCTGCCGGGCCGCGAGTTCGTCGGACTGGACAACTTCTCCTACTGGCTGGACGGCGACTTCCTCACCATCCTGGAGCAGACGCTGACCTTCACCGTCGGCGCCACCCTCGTCCCCTTCGTGATCGGCTTCGCACTCGCGCTCGCGCTGAACACCGGACTCAAGGGCGGCGGCTTCCTGCGCGGCCTGTTCCTCTTCCCCTGGGTGATCCCGGGCGTGGTGGTCTCCTTCCTCTGGATGTGGATCTTCAACGCGAACTACGGGGTGCTCAACGGCCTCCTCATGGAGGCCGGCATCCTCGACGAGTCCGTGGCCTGGCTGGGCCGGCCCGGCACTGCGATGCTTGCCGTCATCGTCACCAAGACCTGGGCCAGCTTCCCCTGGATGATGGTGATGCTCCTGGCCGGTCTGCAGACCGTGCCCAAGGAACTGCACGAGGCGGCCTCGATGGACGGGGCGGGATCGATCCGGCGCTTCTTCGCCGTCACCTGGCCGCAGGTCCGCGGCGTCGCCTCTATCGTGCTGCTGCTGGAGTTCATCTGGAACTTCCAGCACTTCGACACCATCTACGTCCTCACCGGCGGCGGGCCCGCCGGTACCACCGAGACGTTCGCGACCGCCGTGTACCAGACCGCGTTCAAGGGCTTCGACATCGGCCGGGCCACCGCCCTGGGCGGACTGTGGATGCTGCTCCTGCTCCTCCTCGTCGCCGTCTACCTCAGGATCACCGAGCGGAAGGGCGACGCCTGATGACCTCCACCACCTCCACCCCCGTGCCCGCGGCCGTCCGCCCGCGCCCGTCCGCCACGCGGGCCGGGCGCGGCACCCGGCGCCCCCTGCGCAAGGACCTGCTGCGCTCGCGGATCGCCGCCTGGAGCGCGGTCGCCGTCATCGGCGCCTTCGGCCTGCTGCCGGTCTACTGGCTGCTCGCCACCGCGCTGAGCACCCCCGAGTCGACCTTCCAGTTCCCGCCGAAGCTGATACCCACCGATCTCACCTTCGGCAACT
The DNA here is from genome assembly GCF_043084305.1 of Streptomyces sp. NPDC014656. NCBI lineage: Bacteria > Bacillati > Actinomycetota > Actinomycetes > Kitasatosporales > Streptomycetaceae > Streptomyces > Streptomyces sp. NPDC014656. The sequence continues at coordinate 14,018 of NZ_JBIBZN010000026.1, read as the reverse complement.
TCACGGCCCTGGCCGAGAACGACCAGCTGATCAATTACATGATCAACTCGCTCATCGTGGCCTCGATCACCGCCGTGCTGAGCGTGATCGTCGCCACGTACATGGGCTACTCGTTCTCCAAGTTCCGCTACCGGGGACGACGCTCGCTGATGCACCTGGTGCTGGCCTCCCAGATGTTCCCCCAGGCACTCCTCCTGGTGACGCTGTACACCGTCTTCTCCAGCCTCGGCATGCTCAACACGTACTCCGCCCTGGTGCTCTCCTTCACGACGTTCACCATGCCGCTGTGCGTCTGGATGCTGAAGGGCATCTTCGACACCATCCCGGACGCCCTGCTGGAAGCCGCGTCCATCGACGGCGCTTCCCGATGGCGGACCTTGCACTCCATCGTGGCGCCGCTGGCCGCACCGGGGATGATCGCCGCCGGGCTCTTCGCCTTCGTGCGCGGCTGGAACGACTTCGTCTTCGCGCTGACCCTGGCCGGCAAGGAGAAGCAGACCCTGCCCCCCGGGCTCGTCTCCACCTACATCGGCGAGTTCCAGACCGCGTGGCCCCAACTGATGGCGGCCTCGCTCGTGGTGTCAGTCCCGGTGATCGTCGCCTTCATGTTCCTGCAGCGCTACCTGGTCGGCGGCATGACCGCCGGCTCGGTCAAGAGCTGAACCCGCGGGTTCGGCCCGCCCCCTTCCACGCACCCCCTCCCGCACACTCCCCATGGAGAGAATCATGACCACCTCTGGCATCAGTCGGCGCGCGGCGCTGCGCATGTTCGGCCTCGGCGCGCTCGGTGCAGCGGGCGCCGGCGCGCTCGGCGCCTGCGCGCCGTCCGGTGCGGGCTCCCCGTCCAACGGCGGCGACCCGAAGTCCAAGGACTTCGACTTCACCTCCTGGTCGCTCAACGAGGAGGCCGCCAAGCCTTCGATCGAGAAGATCATCACGGCGTGGGAGAAGGCCGAGAAGTCGACCGTCCGCGCGGTCTCGTACCCCTACAACGAGTACCTGAGCCAGCTCACCCTCAAGCTGGGCGGCGGCGAGACGACAGGCGCGGTGCACCTGGACATCGCCTGGCTCGCCGCGATGGCCCAGATGGGCAAGCTGCTCGACCTCGGATCGGTGGCCGCTGAGGCCGGGTACACGGACGTGGCCCTCAAGAGCGGCGTCTACGACGGCAAGCAGTACGGGCTGCCGTGGAACACCGGATCGATCGGTGTGATCGCCAATTCCAAGCTCCTGGAGAAGGCGGGCATCAAGAAGCACCCCACCACCGTCGAGGAGTTCGAGGCCGCGCTGCGGGAACTCAAGGGGCTCGGCGGCGGCGTCGTGCCGTACGCGGCCGCCACCAAGGTCGCGCAGCTCAAGGACATCTTCCCCTGGATGCAGACCTTCGGCTGCACGATGCTCGACGGCGGGAAGGTCACGATAGGCGACGACGCCTCCGTCGACGCCGTCACCTGGTACAAGAAGCTGCACGACGAGAAGCTGATCGCTGCCGACGTGGACCGCTTCGACGCGCGCGCCCTGTTCGGACAGGGCAAGGCCGCCTTCTACGACGACGCGATCATCGGGAAGGGCGTGACCTCCGCCCAGTCCAAGGACAAGACGCTGGCCGACGCCATGCAGCCCATGGAACGTCCGGTGCTCAAGGCCGGCGACACGCCGCAGGCGCTGCTGTGGGGCGGCGTGATCGCGATCGTGAAGGGCAAGGGGCAGAACGCGGCCACCCGGTTCGCGCTGCACACCACCACCGACCGGGCCACCACCTCCGAGTACTTTGCCGCCCGCGCCCTGCCGCCGTCCACCACCGCGGGTCTCGCCGCCCCCGAGGTCGCCAAGGACGCGTTCACCACGGAGTGGACCCGGAAGATCACCAGAACGGCGACCGGCAGCCCGTTCTGGCAGTTCGCGCAGAGCGCCCAGATCGAGGAGGCCATCGCCAAGCAGGTACAGGCGGTCCTCGTCGGCACGGCGAAGCCCAAGGACGCGATGAAGCAGGCCGGCGAGGACACCGCCGCGCTCATCAAGCGCTGAGACCGGGCGCCGCGGCCCGGACCCGGTGAACGCCGCAGGCGTCGCCGGGCCCCGTCCGCGCCCCCACCCCGCACGAAGACCGCGCCGACCGGCTCCCCGGCCGATGCCGTGCGCGTCATCCGCCACGCCCGCACCCGCACCCGCACCCGCGAAGGGGCTCATCTTGCGACGTCACCTGCTCCGCACGTACACGGCCGCGGCCGCGGCCCTGGCCGCCCTCCTCCTGCCGGCCCCGGCCGCCGGGGCCGGCACCGAGCACACCACGGCGGTCGCGGCGACCGTGATCGAGAAGGTCCCGTACGCGATGGACGCGTCGAACCAGGCCGCCTGGTGGACGCCCGTCGCCACCTACGAAGGCCGCGGACAGTACACGTACTTCGCCTTCAACGAGCCGGGTTCGACGGCAGCTACGCACCGGCCCGCCATCGCACGGCGCGACCCGGACGGCGTCTGGAGCCGGCTGCCGCTGCTGAACGGGGACGGACAGCAGGCCGAGTTCCCCGACGACAACGGCCACAACCAGCCGTCGGTCGCCCGCGACGGCAGCGGGCGCCTGCACGTCTTCACCTCCATGCACGCCAACCCCTGGCGTTACTTCCGCACCGAGGCCCCCGGCGGGGACGTCACCGACCACGCGTCCGAACTGCCCGACCAGGACGTGGGCATCACCTACCCGATCGTCACCACCGCCCCTAACGGCGACCTGTACCTGGCCGCCCGCGTCGGCGCCACCTCCGACCGGCGCCCCGGCAAGCTGTACCGCTGGGACAACGCCGCCTCCCGCTGGAGCGTCGTCGCGACCTTCGCGAGCGCGCTGTACCGCTCCGTGTACCCCGACGACCTCACGGTGGACGTCTCCGGCCGCGTACACCTCCTCTACGAGTGGGCGAAGGCGCCGGCGACCGCGTTCCGCCACCAGCTCTCGTACCTGTCCTACGACCCGTCGACCGGCGCCTTCGCGGACAGTGCGAACACCACCGTCACCACACCGGTCACGCCCGCCACCTCCGACGTCGTCCAGGACCTCACCGCGGGCGAGGAGTGGAGCGCCGACAACGCGTACACCGGGCCGGCGGTGCAGAGCGCCAAGCTCACCCTCGACGGCTCCACTCCGAAGATCGCCTACCGCTACCGTTCGGCGGACAGCGGTGGCCACTTCCGCGTGTACTACGCCTACCCGAGCGGTGGCGGCTGGGTCGGCAAGACCGTGTACGCCGGCGGACAGACCGCGAGCGCGCTCGGCATCACCTGGGACGAGACGGACACCAAGCGGATCTACTACGTGACCGCCTCGGGCACCGACCGGGCCTTCTCCGCGACCCAGTCGGCGGACGGGACCTGGACCGCCCTCTCCGTCACCCCGGGCGTGACCGCGGACCGGCTCGCGGTACGCCGGAACTCCGACGGCCACGATGTGCTCTATGTTCCGGACACCGCTCACAACGCCCTTTATTACGCGACCCGCTGAGCAACTCCGACGTGCGGGCGCCGACAGGGCCGTCCAGCACGGCTCGAACGGGCACGAGGCGCCGCCGGCCGCCGAACGAGGATCGCCCGGGGCGGAGGCGGGGCCGCCTGCTTCGTCCGCCCGGGCGGCCCCTCGCGGGCCACCGGCGTGAGTGAGGCTGATCCTGTGGAGTGGACACCCTGACAATGGATCTTGATGGTCCGGGGAGGGATGTCCAGGTGGGACACAGGTCTCCGTATCCGGAGGAGTTCAGGAAGGACGCGGTCGCGCTCTACCGTGCCGCGGCCGGGAAGCGGACGTACGCGGCGGTGGCTACGGATCTGGGCATCACCGCGGAGTCGCTGCGGACGCGGGGTGCGCAAGGACGAGAACCAGGCCGTGCCCGGACGCCGTGACACGGGCGGCGAGGCGGAGGAGCCGGCCCGGCTGCGGGCGGAGAACGCCCGGCTGCTGAAGGCCGAGGAAGAGTGGCACCTCGAACGCGAGATCCTGCGCCGGGCGGCCGCGTATTTCGCTCGGGAGGTGAAGTGGGCCCTCGCCGAGGGGACTTCATCTCCAACCACCGCGCCGACTTCGGCGTCAAGCGATCTGCCGGGTGCTCGGGGCATCCCGCGCCGGCTACTACCGCCATCTGGCCACCAAGCAGGCCTGCGCCGAGCGCCAGGCAGAGGAGAAGCGGACCATCAGCGAGATCCGCGCCATCCACGCCGAGCACGATGGCGCCTATGGTGCCCCGCGCGTCCATGCCGAGCCGCGTGCGAGGGGACGGCGGATCAACCGCAAGCGCGTGACCCGGCTGATGCGGGTCAACGACATCGTCGGCCGGCATCTGCGGAAGAAGAAGCGGACGACGATCGCGGACAGGACCGCGCCGCCCGTGCCGGACCTGGTGGTGCGCGACTTCACCGCGGACGCCCTGAATACCAGGTGGTGCGGTGACATCACCTACGCCGCCGTCGGCACGACCTGGCTCTACCTCGCCACGGTGATCGGCATCCGCTCGCCGCGCGTGGTGGGCTGGTCTGGCTATGACGACTTCTTGGGGAGTCGTTTGTCGAGGAGTTCGGGAGGCGTGGGGCCCGGTGTGCAGTGATCAACATCGACGAGTTTTGATGTCGATAGCGTGTGCGATCGCGGGTTGCGGGGTCTGCTTCATAATCCAGCTGTGGACATATCCGATGAGGGACAGCCGCTCGATCCCGTCTGGCTTGAGATCAACAACAATGTGTGTGGTGGCCTGGCAGGAGCCCCGAGTGCATCGCTGGTGGCCGAGCGGTTCATCGGGGCTGGCTGGAACTCCCAATCAGGCTCGTCGTGGGAGTCGTATGAGGTCGAGACCAGCTGGTGCCGCATCGAGATCGACCCGACCGACGGGGACACACTCCTGAACGGAGTTGTCGATCCTCAACGTTTCGAGGAGCTGGCTGCGCTGCTGACCCGGTTCGGCCTGCGGTTCAGCCTTGAGCTCTATGACGATGACGGGGAACTGCTGCGGGAGATCGAAGCTGGAACCCCGCCAACGCCTCATGACGCAGCTGCTCAGCCTTTCAGCCGGCTGCTCGCTCCGCTTGGGCTCGGGTGGAGGCGAGGCGGTAGGAGTCAGTGCCGGTCTCGATGATGGTGCCGTTGAACGTGAGCCGGTCGACGATGGCCGCGCAGAGCCTGGGGTCGGTGAAGGTCTTGGTCCAGCCGCCGAACGACTCGTTCGAGGCGATCGCGACGCTGTTCTTCTCCTCGCGCTCGGTCAGAACCTGGAAGAGGAGTTCGGCGCCGTGGCGGTCGAGTTCCATGTAGCCGAGCTCGGGCCTTGACCCGCGGGACCCCGCCCAGCGACCGCAACGCGTGAACGTGGCCTTCGAAGAAGGCTTCCTGGCCGGCCGAAGCGAACACGCGGTGGACGGCCTTGCCTGAATACGACAGGCGGAAGGAGAACAAGTAGCAGGTCACCAGTTCGCCGGCGAGGCGGATCGTCACGTCACCGAAGTCGACCTCCGCCTCATGACCGGGCTGGTGAGTCTGCGGGACGAACGCCTCAAGCGGGGCCTTGCCCGACTCGACCAGGATCTCGGGCTTCCGGGCCGCCACGTAGTAGCGGACCATCCCGTAGGAGACGTCGGCGCCGTGTTCCTCGACCAGCCGGTGGAAGATCCGGGTGACCGTGTGCCGCTGCTTGCGCGGCGCGTCCAGGTCCGCCCGCAGGATCTCGTCGATCACCGGCTTGTAGCGGTCCAGCCCGGTCGCCCGCGGCGACAGCTTCTTGCGCGGCTCCGGCCACGACGAGTCCAATGCCTTTCGCACCGTCCGCCACGTCACACCGTGCTTGCGCTCAAGCTCCCGCATCGACATGCCGCCACGGTGGTCACGCCGGATCGCCGCGTACAGCTCGACCTTCGACATCCGCGGCATGACCAGCACCTTTCACCAGGAGCATCCCGATGCTGCCCTGGCAAGAACCCCAGTGCCTCCCAAACTCGTCGACATCACCCATCCGTGGAACAGGGCGCCTCCCAAACCCATCGACAAGCGACGTCGCAACTGCGGTTCTGGCTCAGTTTCCGTGAAGCGCACACGTTGAGTAACGGCCGCCGTCTGCGGCGGCTTCTGGGAAGTTGCCTGAAAACGATCGGGGCTGATCCTGGGGTGGCCGACAGTTCGACGTCGTGGAAGAGGGATTGCTCCGGCTGGAAGCTCTGCTGTTCCCGTCGGTCGCGGACGTGTCGGTGCTGTCGGTGGACGTGTGCGACGAGGTGGTACGCGTCGAGGCCCGCCGTACGACCGACGAGGCGCTATGTCCGAGCTGTGGGTGCTCTTCAAGCCGAATACACAGCTCCTACCTGCGGTTTCCCGCTGATGTGCCCAGCGCAGGACGACGGGTCGTTCTGTGCCTGCGCGTCCGCAGGTTCTTCTGTTCAGATGCCGCATGCGGGCGGCGAACGTTCGTCGAGCAGATGCCGGGCCTGACCAGGAGATACAGCCGGTGGACCGAACGGCTGCGATCGACCCTGGCCCTGGTGGGCCTCGCCCTCGCAGGCCGAGCCGGCGCCCGGATGGCGGGCGTGTTCGGAGTGCCCGTCAGCCGCAGCACGGTGCTGCGGTTCGTCGCGGCACTACCTGAGCCCAACGTTTCGGCACCGCGGGTGGTCGGCGTCGATGAGTACGCCACGCGCAAGGGCCACGTCTACGGCACCGTGCTGGTCGACTGCGAGACCCGCAGGCCCGTGGACCTTCTGCCTGACCGGGAGGCGTCCAGCCTGGCCGAGTGGCTGGCGAAGCGGCCAGGCATCGAGGTGGTCTGCCGGGACCGGGCTCCGTTCTTCGCCGAAGGCGCTTCGGTCGGGGCGCCTCAGGCGGTTCAGGTCGCTGACCGGTGGCATCTGTGGCACAACCTCAGCGAGGCCGCCGAGCGAGCTGTCGCCCGCCACCGCCAGTGCTTACGCGTCCTGGTCCCCGAACCGGTCGAGGAAGGATCCGACGGGTCCGCACCCTCCGTGGTGGACCCCGCCTCGCCGTGGAAGAGCGACCGGTTCGCCAACCGCATCCGAACCAGACACGCCACCGTCCACGCGATGCTGGAAGCCGGCCACAGCCGCCGTTCCATCGGCCGCCAACTCCACATGACGCATCGCACCGTCAAAAGCCTTGCCGATGCGGCCAGACCGGAGGACCTCTTCACCGGTCAGTACCAGTTCAACCGGGCTTCCGCGCTGGACGAGTACAAGCCCTACCTCGACGAGCGCTGGAACGAGGGCCGCACCAACGCCTGGAAACTCTGGGAGGAGATCATCCCGCTTGGTTACAAGGGCAGCTACGGCATCGTCAGCGCCTACATCCGGAAGAAGCGCACGTCACCCCGGCCGATCACCGCACAACCCCCGGCACCCCGCCAGGTGGCCAGATGGATCCTCAGCCGCCCGGAAACGCTCACGGAAGTCGAGCAGCTCCGGCTCAAGGCCGTGCTGGCCAACTGCCCCGAACTCGAAGCCCTCACCGGCCACGTCCGGTCCTTCGCCAAGATGCTCACCGAACGCCAAGGGCGACGACTTCCCGAATGGCTCGACGCCGTCCGCCAGGACGATCTTCCCAGCCTCCACACCCTCGCCGCAGGCATCGACCGCGACCGCGACGCCGTCATCGCCGGCCTCACTCTGCCCTGGAACTCAGGCGTGGTCGAAGGACACGTCAACCGGATCAAGATGCTCAAGCGCCAGATGTTCGGCCGCGCCGGCTTCGACCTCCTGCGAAAACGAGTCCTACTTGCTGAGTGACTCCTCAGCCTCCGCGCGAAGATCGCGAATCGGAAACGTCGTGGGTGAGGGATGTTCCCTGCACGTTTCCCCGTGCAGCTCTTCGGGCCTCAGCGCCCAGGCAATGGCCTCGCCCGAACCGCAGAATGAAGGATCGAGGTGGAACGTGATCCAGGTCCCGAAAGGTTTCGGCGCTACGAACTCTTCCCTGGAGCCGGTCGGGTCCATCCCGACCAGCTCCTGGCGATAGCCGCAACCATCCAGCCACACCTCGATGACCGTGCGGACGCTGAGAGCGGCGGCTGCGGAGGGTGCCCAACGCTCCATGTCGAACATGTCGAGCAGGGAACCGAAGAATTCTGGAAGATACCTCTCCCGCTCATCAGAGCTGGGCCGCTGGTCGCTCTCCACTGTGAAGCTGAGATCAGATCCGATCTCGACACTGATCTGCCCATGCCTGCCGTCGCGACGGTGCAGCGCATCCCAGGCCACCGCCCGCAGCACCTCGGTGGGAAGCTCAGGGCTGCCCCGCTCAACCAGGAAATACCCTGCCGGGCGGCGCCGCACGTGCTCCACGAAGTCGACCATCCGAAGCGGCTCGACGGTGAACTTCTCCACTCGCTCTCCCCATCTCTGCACTTTCAGCCGGCCCCAGCCGATCATGACACCCGCCACCGGCAAGCACCACGCTCCCCGCTCGCCCGGCAGTAGTGACGGATTGTCACCAATCACGGAATGTGTGCCAGAGCCGCAACTGCTCGATAAAGCCAGGTGCTCGAGTCTCGGTCGCTTGGGTCGCTGTTCTGGGCTGGCGCGGGAGGGGTGATGGGTGGTTTGTCTGTTTCGGTGAAAGTTGCTTGGGATGTGGCTGCCGTCGGGTAGAACTGCAGGTCAGGAAGGTGTTCCCCGCGCCCGCGGGGATGGACCCGACCTCACCGTTCTCGGGCACCCGGACACCTGGTGCTCCCCGCGCCCGCGGGGATGGACCCGAACTCGGCTGCGTGGGCCTCTGGCAGATCCGGTGCTCCCCGCTCGCGCGGGGATGGCCCCACTCGGGACGACGACCCGTTCGTCGCGGTCGACTGCTCCCCGCTTGCGCGGGGATGGCCCCTTCGGCGGCTTCACCGTGGACGCCGACTCCAGCTGCTCCCCGCTCGCGCGGGGATGGCCCCGGGTCCTTCCTCCGCGACTTCCGCCGGGACGGCTGCTTCCCGCCTGTGCGGGGATGGCCCCGGGCCGATCGTCCCCGCCCTGATCGTCGCCGACTGCTCCCCGCCTGTGCGGGGATGGCCCCGGGCGCCGCGTCATGCGGGCCCGGCTCGCCCCCTGCTCCCCGTGCCCGTGGGGATGGACCCCCGCGCCGCCGGTAGTCCCTCGCCCTCGGCGTCTGCTCCCCGCTCGCGCGGGGATGGCCTGCCGGCATGGCCGGGGCCCAGGTGCCGCTCGAGCTGCTCCCTCGCTTGCGAGGGGATGGTTGGCAGGGGAGTGGCGGGTGTTTTGTCTGTTTCGGTGAAAGTTGCTTGTGGGGTGGCTGGTGTGGGGTAGAACTGCTGGTCAGGAAGACTGCTCCCCGCTCGCGCGGGGATGGCCCCGGGGTAGCGGTCCCGTTGGTCACCGTGTGTCGGCGTATGCGTGAACGTACCCAGTCAGGTACAGACGAACGTGCCCGGCATTTGTGCCTTCAGTCGATCACCCGGGAAGGCAGGCTCGCTGTAGCCCGCCAGTGGTCGGCGTCGTGAGGATCGGCCAGCCAGCCAGCCAGACGTACTGCGCCGGCGAGGAAAGCTTCAGGCAGCGGGGTCTTTTCGTCGACCACGAGCCTGAAGGTGTCGACGTCGTGGGTGGCGTGGTCGGTCTCGCACCAGCAGGCCACGTTCACCGCCGCATCGACAGCGAGCCGACCTGGGTCGACCCATACCACCTGAAGCAAGAACTCCAGCTGGTCGCCTCCCCCGGCATGCTGGATGACATCCAGCCCGAAGACGATCGGCGTGCTCTGCTGTGCGCCCGGGAAGACGGCGTGTTCCAGGGCCCATTCCCAATCTGCTGGGGCTCTGTCTGCACGAGCCGCGTCGACCATGCCGGCCACCTGACGCAACGACTCCACATCCGCAGCCGTCAGGAAAGGAAAGAGCGCAGTCACAGGGACATCGTCAAAGACACCTCTCATCACAAGGCGATCATCCCTGGCTCCGGCTCGCATCACGAACCCTGGCCAGCGCTCCGGGAAGAAGGCGCACGGCCCAGGTGGCGGCCGGCTGGCTGGGTATGTTCGTCCGTACCTGATTGGGTACTTCGACGAGTACGCCGACACGTAGCCCCCGGCGCCCCGGGCCGCTGACGAGCGGACAGGCGACATCCCCTGACCCCGGCCCAGAGCTGCGCCGCCGCGACCTGCTCGTGACCCGTCCGCAGGGGCGGTACCCGCTCGGGTGCCGCCCCTTGCGGCGTGCTGCTCCCAAGTCCCGCAAGGGGAGCGGGCCGTTTGGACAATGGGGCAAGAATGATCTTGGTCGTGCTTGCTGCCGGACTTGCCACCACGCTTACCACCGGCCTCGCCAAGCCGCGGCCTGCACCGCTGTGACCTGCGAGGGTCAGTCTTTGGGTCACTCCTCCACCCGCCCCCTCCGGCCGGGCTGTTCCTCGCGCGTCGGGGCGCCGCCCGCCCTGCCCCGGGCCCTCTGCCTCGTGCCGCCCGTCCGGCGCGGGGCGCAGGTGGGTGCCTCCCTGTGCCTCGCGGCGATAGATGACACCGGCGATGGCGGCCGGCCTGCGGTGCGGCGTCGGATTTTCAGCGGTACTCGTCACCGAATGCGCGAGCCTGTCGTCACCAGCGCCGATTTCGCAGACCGGTTGTCACCAGGCCCGGCGGAGGTGCGAGCCGATGACCTGGCGCTTCGCGCGGACGTCGGGACCGTCATCGGGGCGAACGGCGGTGCGGTGACAGTTTGGGCTGCGAGATGTCATCTATCGCTGCGAGGCACAGGCAGCCACCAGCCCCCGCGCCAGGTTGCACCACCCGTTGCGCCATAAGTTGCGCCACCGGTTGCGGGCCCCTTCAGCCGTGCCTCGCGTTCGTGCAGGTCACCGACCGTGGGTCAGTCGATCTCCGCGCCGACACCTCTCCTGCGGAAGGCAGGAGAGGGTTCTCCTTCCTCTTTCGCGGGGCGGGCGGCAGACGCGTCTGGGCCGCGGGTGTCAGAAATTTCTGACACTCCGCCACGGGGCGGGAGACTGGGGTGGGGTGAGCACCGCACCACACCGCCGTCCGCTCGGTTCCGGCTCCGACGTCCCCGACCGGCTTCCGTCCGACCGGTGGGCCCGTATTGCCGCCGTCCTCGCTGCCGGGGAGTGGACCGCCGCTCCCGACACCACCCCGCCTCCACCGCGCACCGGCCGCCGCCCCCTCGGAGACGGCCCTGCCGACCCCGGCGCCGCACCCGGCCGGCCCGGATAGGGGTCGGGGCCAGCCCGTGCCGATATGGCGTGCGCGGGCGAGGCCCGGCGCCCAGGGGGTTCACCCTCCGGGGGCAGTACCGCCGGGCCGCCCAGACATGACGGCGGGGCCGTTCCCAGACCTGGGAACGGCCCCGCCGTCATCGGGCCTGGCTGCGTAGGTGAGAGGTGGGTTCTGGCACAGATCTTGGGGAGCCGTCGCACAGGGTGATAATGCGTTCGGTTGAAGGGTGGCGATGAGCTCGGCTGTTTGACTGCATCGCGGTCACCGATCGCCCTCTTCGAGGGCGTCCACGGCACCGTGCGCCTCCTGCGCTATGCGGGATGAAGAACGCAGTCGATCCCGGACAGGCTGTCGTGGAGCTCGCGAGCTCCCAGGGTGACGTGCTCGTCAGTATCCCGCGTGAGCGCCTCGCAAAGCCGCACCGCGTCGTCGCGGTCGGTGGCGTAGATGGCAAACGCATCGAGGGTCGCGGTGTGGATCCAGTCGCTATGGTTCGGGCTGGCGACTGCCAGCGCTGACGCGACGACCCTGAGCCCGGCGCTGTCATGCCGTCTGAGCAAGGCTTCTGCGGTCGCCCGTGTGACGAAGGTGTCCTCGCGGTCGAGCACCAGCTCCAGCAGCGGACCGACAGCTTCCTCCATCTCGGCAAAGCCCGCGAGGCCACGACCAGCGTCCGCACGGTCCCCAAAGTCGCTGCTTCGAGCGAGCTCGCCGAGGGCCACGACAGCAGCGCGCCGCAGGGCACCGTCCGCCAACTCACTCACCTCTCCGACAAATTTCGACCAAAAATAGCACCACGCCGGGAAGCCTCTGCACTCGTGCAATCTTGCGCGTGCCTTCACCGATCTGGTGCGGCACCGCCGCGGGGCGATGCTCGGGCTTTGGATCCGAGAGGCCGAGCAATCCCCGATTGGGCCCCTCCGATCGTTCGGCAGCTTTCTGCGGCAGGACTTCGACGCGGTGACGGCCGGCCTGACCCTGCCCTACAGCTCAGGCGTTGTCGAAGGTCACGTCTGCCGCGTGAAACTGCTGAAGAGGAGCATGTACGGACGCGCAACATTCGCTCTGCTGCGGGCACGCATTCTCGCGAGACGCTGAGCCCGGTCCAGGCTCAGGCGGGGCCTACCGCCTTGCCTGAACTGCGGATCGGCGGGCCAAGAACCTTGTCGACCTCCGTGGCCGCGACGTCGAGAAGTTCCTCACCGAACAGGCAGAGAGACTCTTCCCAGGGGTGTCCGAAGCTGCCGAAGCGGAAGTCCTCTGCAAGGAAGATGAAGTAATCCCCGTCGGGATACGGGCTCAACGGCCAGGTCGGTTGCCCAGGACCACCGACCTCTTGCGGTGCGAAGCGGTACGACGGGTGCTGCCAGTCGAGGGCGAACAGAGTGCCCGACGGGCCGGCACAGGAGGACAGTCCTTGCTCGACGACGGAGACCAGGCGGTCCAGACGCTCATAGTCAGGTTCGTCGGGAAGAGTCGCCAGACTCCATGTGACTGATGCACCGGGCTCTTTGATGGCCGGCCACTTGGACGGACTCGTGCTCGGCTGGAAGCTGAACTTCTTGTAGAAGCGGTCCCAGACGCGGCGGTCCTCAGCGTCTGACAGCTCTATCACAGGTTCGTCCATCACCTGTCGATCGTACCGACCGGCCAGCAGAGAGGGTGCTGAGAGATCGTTCACGGAAGTGCGGACAGAGCCGTTTTCGAAGAGCGCCAACAGTGTCATCCGCGTCCCGTCGGTGACGCCCCCATGACGGCCTTGCCGCCCTCGCTGACGCGCTCGATGACGCTCGCCCGGCCTTGCTCCGTGCCGCTTGCCGCCTGTCACGGGCCACCGCTCCGCTGCGGGCTGGCTCGTACCCGCTCGTGTGACAGACGATCTCCCACCTGCGCCTACGCCTCCCGATCCCCGTCCCAGCCGAGGTGTGACGCACCCATGTGACCCGGCCCCGCCTTTCGCCGGGCGCCTGGGAGAAAACCGTTCGGGACGGTGGGTGTGTGTGGCGTGGGCTGGGGTAGGTGGTGCGGCGGAGTGAAGTGGACACTTCCTGGACCGGGCACGCGCGGACCATCCCCCCGGACGCGCGCGGGCCGGCCATCCACCGGCCCTCGCCCGGCTCTCCGGGCGAGGGCCGCTGTCCGGTCCCGTCCCTTTGCCCCTCCGTCTCCATGGAGGCCCCGCACGCCGTTCTGGCGCCCCTCGCCCCGCCCTCGCACGGGCGGTGGTTTCCGTCCCGGCCGTATTCGTTTTCCGCATGAGGCGGTATGCGATATGCGTATTCGGGGTTTATGCGTATTGTGTATGCGGGGTGTTTCGTGGAGTCAGTCGGCGTGAATCCGAGGGTTTTTGCGGTTTCGTCATACGGGCTGCTGGGTCTGGTTTCTGGCGGTAAGTCAGGTCTCTTCCCTGGGTGCGGTTTTGGCATTCCTGTGCCGAATGGGGTCGCCGGATGTCCGGCCGTACACCCTGTTTCTCTCGTTGTTGGTCTTGTCATTGGTTTAGACCTCCTGCTGTCGGGTATGCTGGTGGTGTTGTACGGAGTGTGGTCGTTGTCTCGGGCCCGCCAGCCGCTGGACAGTCCCTCTCGGCCTGTGCATACTGTGACCGGTGAGAGGGTGTCAGTCCTCGTCCGGGAGCCGTCGGCCCCGCAGGGGCCAGCGGCGAAATCCCTTGGGACGGCCTCACCACCAACCTCCCCAAACCGCTCTGAACAGCAGAAACACCCGCCGCAGGCGGGTGAGGAACCACCGCCGGGCCCCACCCACGGCTTGTACGCCTCGGCCGGCCGAACCGCCCCGTAGTCACCGAAGGTGACCA
>NZ_JBIBZN010000025.1:0-70506 GCF_043084305.1 Streptomyces sp. NPDC014656 | reverse complement strand
GCGCCACCCACATCGACCTCTACGACAAGGACCAGCACGTCACCCCCGCCGCCAACAAGCTCAGCGACTTCTACACCACCCACCTCACCACCTGACACACAACACGGTGAGGGAATTCCCCCGGAAAACGCTCTGCTCCCCCGTCGCTGCATGACGGGGGAGCAGAGGTCTGCGCTGAATTCGATCGCCCGGTCTTCTCACGTTCCGAATTCAGTGGTGTGAAATCGTCAGCCGAGGTTGAGCGTCGTCGACGCCGCGGCCTTGGTGCCGCCGTTGCAGGAGACGACCTGGCCGTTGAAGATCCGGTCGTCCGAGCAGCCCTCGTCGTCCACGACGGTGACGGTGACGGTCCGCGCGCCGGCCTGGGCGAACGTGTGGGTGATCTCCGGGCGGGTCGTGGTGGCGGTCGTGCCGTCGCCGAAGTCCCACTCGTAACGGACGACGGAGCCGTCGGGGTCGGTGGCCCCCGAGGCGGTGAAGACTCCGGTCTGGCCGCCGCTGTAGAGCGTGCTGATCTTGGCGATCGGACCCTGGTTCGGGGTCATGACGCTGGTCGGCCCGTCGGCGAAGAAGAGGCCGGTGTCCGTGGCCGGGTGGCTGGTCCGGGCCAGGCTGCCGTCCACCGGGTCGACCGCGAAGCTGTGCACCTTGGTGGTCAGGCTGAGGGCGAGGACGTCGACGTCGAAGAGGCGCCGGGCGTCCGGGCTGAGCACGACACGGCCGGGCATGGTGTCGGCCGGACCGGGGTAGGGCGAGCCGACGAGCGGGGTGAGCGACCCGTCGTCCGCGATCGAGTAACCGGAGATCTTGTTGCTTCCGGCCTCAGGGAGGTACATGCGCTTGGAGTCCGGCGTCACGGCACCGCCGTGCGGGAGGTCGCCGGACACGTACGGGGAGCCGGGCGTGGGCGTGAGGGTGCCGTCGTCCGCGATCGCGAACCCGGAGATGTTGCCGCCCTGCTCGTTGGTCGTGTAGAGGAACCGGCCGTCGGGCGTGACGTTGGGCAGCGCGGGACCGGCGCCCGTGGGAACCGGGTCGCCCAGCTGGGTGAGCGAACCGTCCGGGGCGGTGCGGTAGGGGGTGATGTTGCTGGCGTTGAAGTTGGACGCGTACACGGTGCGACCGTCGGTGGTGACGACGGGCAGGCTCATGTAGCTGGTGCCGGGGATCGTGGCCGGCTGACCGATCTTGGCGAGGGTGCCGTTCTGCGCGACGACGAGGGTGTTCATCGTGCCGCTGGTCTGACCGCCGACCGTGGCGTACAGCCGCGTGCCGTCGGGCGAGAAGGCCAGGCCGATGACGCCCGCGTCGTACTGGGCGACCGCGCCGGGGATCGCGGTCAGGGCCCCGCCGGCCCCGATGGTGAAGCCCTTGACCCACTTCTTGGAGAGGCTCGCGACGTACGCCTTCTTGCCGTCGGGAGAGACGACGATCGCGAAGCCCGTGTCCGCCGCGAACGGGGAGCCGCTCACCTTCGTCAGCGCCCCGTCACGGGAGACGCCGTAGACCGCGATGTGACCGGTGCCGGTGCTGCCCACGAGCATGAACCGGCCGGGGGCACCCGCGCTGAGCGAGGTCACCTCCGTCCCGGAGGTGAACAGCCCGGACGGGGCGCCGACCGCGATGCCCGGAGCCAGCAGGGTGGTCGCGGCCAGCGCCACCACCGCCGACCGGGTGAGCGTGGTGCGACGCGGACGCGAGACTTTCCCGCACACTCGGGTTCCAGCCTCGGAATTCTTGAAAGAAATCACGTGAATTCTCACCTCAGGGGGATGTGCGTCGGAACTTCTCCGGCGGCTGAGGCCATTAAGGAATGTTCTGGAACCTCAACGGAAGCGTCTCCCGAGAGTCTGTACAGAAGGTTGGACACCAAATTCTGCGACGCATGACAAAATGCACTTTCCGGACATTCGGCCACTGCTGGCTCAAGCCGTCCCAGCTCGACTCCGTGATGCCATCCCGGGCTGCTCCGCATGCCGAACCACGAGTCACTCGTCTCGTCCCCACACCCGCGCCGAGCGCAGGAACTGCTGGACGACGGCTGGGGGCGGGCCGGCGAGTTCAGGTCGTGGGCCGTACGCCTGAGGGTCGAACAGCGCACAGACGCCGTGGCCGAGCGGATCGACCGGGCCGACTCGTAGAGCGGTCCCTGCTCGGCAGGACCGGCCCCATTCCGACCACGCCGAAGCCGACCTGCTCAAGACAGCCCACTCGTTCGGGGCGACTCCTCCGGATGGCGAACGGTCACCCTGTCGACGCGTACGCAAGGGCATTCCCGTCTCCTACGGGTCAGGCTGAGGGGCCGGGCAGGGCATCAGCCCTCTCACGGCAGGCGGTGAGCGGTGCGCCCGTCGTTATGATTCGTTGAGGGGCACTCCGGCCGAGGTATGCGGCGAAGCGCGTGCGTCGATGACCGGCGACCGGGATCGAACCTCCTTCGCGGGCGAGGCCGCCTACCACCTGAGTCTGCTGCGGTGGGCAGTGGCGCAACTACCTCCTGCCGATGCGGCACGCGCCGGCGACGAGCTCGATGCGACCGGACTCGCCGCAGCGGCCGTTCCCTTCCTGCCGGGCGTTCGCGAGGGCGACAACAAGGGGGACGCATTACCCTCCGCGGAGCTCGTCGTCGCCCTGCACGGAGCGCTCACCGTGCTGGACTGCGACGCGTTGCTCGACGCCGGACCCGTGGATTGGAAGGCGATGACCCTCGCACACCCACGAGAGCCCTTCGGCTCCGTGGCGTCGCGTGGCCTGATAGCCCGCCGGGACTGTCCCGACGTGCTGACCCTGGCCCTGCTCATGCCGTGGCGGCCGGAAGTCGCCGACCGTCTCGCGGCCCGGCAGAAGGCCCGGCCGGCCAAGCGGCGGCCGGTCAGCATGCCCCCGGGGCACCGACGGCACTGTCCGCCGCTCCCGTCTCCTCCGTACGAGCTGCCCGAGTGCGTCCGCGCCCTGCTTCTCCCGCGTCTGTCCAAACTCCGGACCCCGCTGCTGCGTCTGCTGCTGACCACGGACGGGGCGGCCGAGGTGGTGCGGACGACACGTCGGCTCGACCGACTCCTCGCAGCCGTCGACCACGGTGACCGGAGTCACACCGGGAAGGTACTGGCGTTCTGGGAATCGGTCGGCGCCGAACTGCGCGCGGCTCTGCGCTCGGACCGGACGGCGTGGAAGGCCGCCTCCGAACGGCTCCCCTGGCACAAGGGCAGCCTGCGCGAACTCATCGACGGCCTCGGCGAACCTACGCGGTCCCGGCGCCGTCCTCCCGATCTGCGCGTCCTGGTCCAGGCACCGCCGGAGCTCCTCACCACCGTCGTCGCCGACCTCGACGACGAAGTCCTCGCACGGGGGGGCCGAGGCGTGTGCCGGACGCCGCGGTGTCCGCACGGGGCATGCCCTCCTCGCCACCGCCCTGTTAAGGCTCGAGGCCGCCGGCGTTCCTCCGCGTCCGCTGTTCGCCCGCTGGGCACGTGACGGCCTGCTCTCCTGGAACGGCGAGCTCACGACGGCCGGAGGGCTGTACGGGCTGGACGCCGAGCTGGACGAACGGCTCGACCGCCGTGCGCTCACCGACGCGGGCCTGCGCCGCCTCATCACCGCCCGACTGCCACGCCGACCCCGGACCAGGGACCTGGTGGCCGAGTTGCGCGCGCACCCCACTCCCGTTCAGGCACAGCTCACGCTCGACGGCCAAAGCGCCGAGGACACGCCCTGGGCCGAACTCGCCGAGGCTCATCTCGTCGAACCGCTGCCGAACTCGGTGCTGTGGGTGCTCGCCTCCCGGCCCGGCTGCCCCGCCATCCTGCTCCCCTCGCTGTCAGGGGGAGGGCGACACCACCACCTGAGCGAACTGGCCAGCCAGAGCCCCGAGTCAGCCCGAATCGCCCTCACCCGCCTCTCGGAGTCCAACCCCGTCCCCTACGCCTACGGCACCTCCTCCGGCACAGCCCGGCCAACGATCCACGCCGTCCGCTCCGCCCGACTCCTCGACGACCGCACGATCCTGGCGACCGCACGGCCCGCCAGCGCGGCCCTGCTCTACGGCCGCGACCTGCCCACCAATGCTCCGGACGGGAACTCGTGGAGTCGGCTCTGCGGTGAACACCTCACCTCCGCAGCACGCCGCTTCGGCCCCGGCTTCTGGCAGCTCCTCGCCAGACGACTGCCCACCTTCGACGGCACGCTGCTCGAACTCCTCGCCCCGACACCGAGTGAGGCCGACCTCACTGCACTCCATGCCTACGCTCAGGGTGCTCCCCAGCGACCCGAGGCGCTCCCTCTCCGCGCGCTCATCAGCCGGTACGAGTCCCAGGTTCGCACCGCCGTCGCGCTCCTGCAGGACGACGCGGTGACGCCCAAGACGCCCGAAATCCCCGACCGCTGGGCCGCCTCGGGGTGGCTGGACACCGAATTGACCACCTTGGTCGCCCTCGCCCGAGCCGCGACCACCGTGCGCCCCGAGTTCACGATCTCCCTCCCGGAGATCCTCTCCCCCCCACCTGGACTCGCCGGACCGCGTCGCCGAGCTAATCCCCCTGGCCGCACTCGCTCAACAGACCGCGGCCCGGATCGGCGACCAGCACGGTGAAGCCGTGGCCTGGTCCACCGCAGGCGCGGCCATGAGGAGACTGCGCCGGTCCGAAGAGGCCGCGGCTGTTCTGGAACGCGCTCGCGCTCTCATACGCACGACGAGCGACCTCGAACAGGAAGCCCGCATCAACCTTCCCCTGGGCCATGCCCTGAGGAGTCTGCGCCGCGACCGACAGGCCGCCGTCGCCTTCCGTGAGGCCGTCGCGCTCTTCGAGAGGACCGGGCGAAAAGAGGAGCTCGGCGAGGCGGCCACCGATCTGACACGACTCACCGAGCAGATGGCCTCCCGCCCGACGGGCTGAGCCTGGAGGGCGCCGGTCGGAGGGTATTCCCGCGCGGTTTCGGGCGTTCCGGGTTCGGTGCTCCTTTCCGGTTCCTGGCGTCAGCCGAACGATCCCGTGGCGATGAGGTCAGCGTTCACCTTCCAGTGCCGCGTGAAGACCAGGGACGTCGGCCCGGGAGAGGGCGTCGATGATGTCCAGGCAGCGGCTGCGTATGGAGGGTGGGCTTTGGCGGTACAGCCTCAGGACCGCCGTCACCACGTAGCGGCCGTGAGCCGCATGACGGGTTCGGATGTCGGCCAGGTCGGTACCTGCCCGGCCGACGATGTACTCGCAGGCGTCCAACGCCGTCGGCGGGAGGAGGCCGGTCGGGTGGTGGAGCGCGAAGGCGAGTTCCCCCAAGTTGTCGGGGAAAGCCTTGCTGGCGATGAACGTCTGGACGAGTTCGTCGGCCTGGGAGGGAAGCAGGCCGAAGGCGTGCCTCATCACGGTCGATGCGTTGTTGCGAACCTCTTCGTCCTCATCCTCGAACAGCGGCAGGAGCCGCGTGTAGTGATCAGGGTTGCCGGCGAAGACCTCGGCCGCGCCGCGGCGTGCCACAGTGCCCAGCTGCAGCACCGTGGTGGGCAAGTCCGGTGTGGCGTTCCCTTGGAGCGTCACCACGGCCCAGGTCTGTCCTGCGAGCTCCCGGGTCTGCCGTGGGCCGTGGAGGGCCGCGTCGAGGTGGGGGACGAATCGTCCGGGGTCGCGGGCCAGAGCTCCGATGAGCAGGCGCTGGGTCGTGTGTGCGTTGTGGACGTTGAGGTCATGGTGCGTCATCAGCTGGTCCGCGGCGTCCAGCGCGGTCTGTGGGTCGTGGTTCATCAAGGCGCGGACGGCTTCGGCGGCGCAGACGCGGACGGCGAGTACGGAGTCGGTGGCGAGTCGGAGGATGAGGGGTCTGAGTTCGGGCAGGTGGCGGGCGTCGTGGAAGAGGAGGGTCGCGCACGTGATGGCTGCCTGGCCCCGGATGGCGTTCAGGCCTGCGGTCAGCAGATCGGTGCGGGTGCCTTCAGCGTCCAGGGCGCGGGTGTCCCGCTCGGGGGTAGGGGCCGTCGCGTAGCTCGTGAGGAGGGGGAGCTGGGTGGAGGTGAAGCGGTCGGGCGTGGCCTGGAGCGCGCGGCACACCGTGGAGGCTGCTTCTTCGCCGAGGGTCCGGTTGGTGTGGAGGGCCAGCTTCTCCCATGCCTCGCTGTCCTCCAGGTGGGGTGCGGCTCCTTCCACGATCGCGCACAGATACGCTCCGGGCATGCCGGGTCCGAGGGTGAGGGCGAAGGCGGCGAAGCGCGAGGGCTCCTGTGCTGCTCGGGTGCGGAGTGTGCCGGCGAGTTCGTGCACGCCGCCCTGGGGCGGCCACGACCGTTCGACTCGGGGCTTGGCGTACTTGTCCATAGCGCGACGCCATTGTTCGTCGGTCATGTGCGCCGCCGCATGGTCGCTGATCGGAGAACTTGCCCACGCGGTGACGACTCCTGAGGGCGGGGAGGGGACGATTCCGGGGAACCTCCGTTCCAGTTCGCCGAGCCTCCGTCGAACCTTGTCGCTGCGACGGGCGGGGGCGATCCCCGACAGCAGTTCGTACTGGCCCCAGCCGCAACGGCTGGGGTCTCCCTTCACTCTTCGGCGCTGCTCCGTCGTCGGGTAATACCCGAGAAGCACTTCGGCCAGATGGTCAAGGGTGTCGTCGGTGCAGTCGGGCGTGGCGGCTGCGATGAGTTCATGAGACGCCCAGCGGGAACTGTCCACCCAGCCCAGGCGGAGGTTTCGCTGGTCGCTGCTGAGCCAGTCGAGCGCCTCGTCAGCCATCCCCGGGGTGGTGTACAGGCGGCAGGTCAGGAAGCGGGCGATCTCCGTTGCCGATCCGCTCAGTCTCGTCAGGGTGTCAGCCGCGGCGCCCGGGTCGGTGGCCGGCAGGGCGCGCAAGGCGGTGTCGAGGGCGGAGAGCAGCTCGGCACTGACGCTGCTGCCGTCCCGTTGCCGGTACGACCAGCGACTGTCCGACCGTTCGCTGAAGGCCTCGTCGGACTCTGCGGTGTGGAGTACGAAGGACAGGACGTTATCCACGTAGGCCTTCGGCGCGGCCTTTGCGATCTGAGACAGGACGGTGGCGGCGGTCTGTGAGTGGGCCGCGAGGTACTCGCCCCCGAACGGCTTGCGGCTGCTGTCGGGGGGCTCCTGGGTCCGTGCCCGGTCCAGGTAGGCGCCGACGAGCCTGGCTGCCGGAACGGGGGCGGTCTCGGAGAGGCCGTAGAGGAGGGTCCAGAAGTCGCTGTTGGTCGCGAGGGGGCCGCGGGCCTCGTCGGCCTGTCCTGTCCGGATCAGGTCGACGGCCATGTCGACGAGGCCGGGCGTGAGGGACCACTCCATGAGGCCGAGGAGCCGCCGTCGCCACTCGGGGGTGGTGCTGATGTGGGGGCGTACCAGCTCTGCTGCCCGCTCCGGCCTGTGCCGTGCCGCGATGAGCAGTTCGGCGAACGCGGCGTCGACGGTTTCGGCAGCGGCCAGCCAGCGTTCCCACCTGCCGTCGTGGTCCGCGGCGTCGAACCAGGCGGGCAGCGCCAGCAATCGGCGCACCTTACGTGCCACCGGGCTCGCACCCCAGGCGAACGGTTCGACGGCCAGCCAGTCCGCCGGGGCCGCATCGAGCTGTGTGAGAACGGTGGTGACCACGTCGTGCAGGTGGGAGCGGATTCGGGTGGACCCGAGCAGCCGTGCCGTGGTCTCGCGGAACCGGTCGCGGTCCGTGCCGGCGAGGTGCTCGAGGATTTGGCGGGTCTGCGCCCGTCTGAAGAGGTGCTGCCCGGAGTCGGCCAGGAAGTCGTGGACGTCCCTTCCGGTCGTGAGGAAGGAGCGGGCGAAGAGGTAGTCGAAGTAGGTCTCGTGGAAGAAACCGATGCGTTCCTCGTCGCCCACCAGGAGCCCTTCCGACTTCAAGGCCTCGACATCCTCCGGCGCGTAGCGGTCAAGGAGGGCGAGGGGTGCCTGCAGACTCTCCCGGTCGCTCATGGAGGTGCACAGGGCGCCGGTGATCCCCTGCCAGTCGAAGCTTCCCCTCCTGATTCCTACGCGTCTGCGCACCTCTTTGGTGTAACCGCCGTAGAGCTGTTGCAGAGTCCGGTAGGGCACGGCGCGGGCAGCAGGGGGAAGGGTGCTGAAGACCGCCAGGTGCAGAGGGGTGCGCAGCAGCTCCAGAGTCACTGGGCTCAGGTTGTCGGGGTCGTTCCCACTCGCGGTGAGTACGGCGCGCACCGAGTCTTCGGTCAGCTCCCCCACGGGGAATCTCTCCGCCCGGACATCTGCCGTCATCAGTCTGCTGAGCCTGCCGTCCTGTTCGACGTCGACGGTGCGGACCACCAGGAGCACCTTGATGTTCGGCGCTGCCGAGAGTTGAGCGAGCACATCCTCGACGGCCTCGAAGACGTCTGCCATGCGACCGCTATACAGACTGACGGCGTCCAGTTGATCGACGACAAAGAGCCCAGGCCCCCCATCGGCAACTCCAGGCAGCAGGATCCCGGGCGAATCCTGCAAATTCATCATGGTGCCGAGGTCCCTCGCCGTTCGCACCGACGGAGCGGCTCGGTCCATGCGAACGACGGCGATCGGCCACCCGTGGCTTGCGAGACGTTCCAGTACATTCGCGGCAACCGTCGACTTGCCCGAGCCCGCCCGTCCCTCGCACAGCACGATCTGCGGACCGCCCTCGGCCACCAACCGACCGTGCAGCTGGTCGAGGTGAGGGCGCGCGGCCAGTCCGAGAGCGGGCGCCCTATCCCGCACGTGCCGCAGGAACCCGTCCTTGGTGGCCGCCAGGGCATTGAGCGTATTGCTATCCCCGGCCAACAGTCGGGGTCGAACTCCGTCGAGAGAGAGCAAGTGGTTACGGATCTCCGACCCGGTGAGCCACTTGTGGAGGTTGTCGTCCAGATATCCGCTCAGCTGCCTGACGATTCCCTCAGGATTCCCTACGAACAGCTGCTCGTAGATGATGTGAACCAGCTCACGCAGGTTCTCCGGTGAGTAGTCCTTCACGTAAACGGACTGGAGATATCTCCAGAGGGTCTCCCGGTCTACGGGCTTGCCGTCGTCGGCCCAGACTCCGCACAGAGCCATGAAGTCGCGCCCTTGAGGGCCGGTAAGAATCTCTTCGTACTCGGCGAACGTCACGGCGGCTCTCGCCCGGTCGGCAAGGTCGCGCAGCGCGGGCGATCCGGTCGAGAGAACGAGTCGCACTTTCCTGCCGGCTGCAAGGTGGCTTGCGACGGCCTTGAGGAGGGCTGCCACGGATCGCAGCGACCAGGGCCCCCGCGACGGCACATCCTTCACCTGATCGCACCATGTTTCGCCCTTGGCCACGAGCTGGAACTCGATGCCTTCACCAGCCTGTCCCACAGGCTCAAGACGGATCCGCGAGGCCTCTCCGCGCAGGAGGTCCGCGACCTTCAGCGCGGTCCACCAGTTCTCGTACCGGTTGCCCGCCTTGTCCGCCGCTCCGCCCGACAGCCCCATCGCGCATCACTTCCCCAGTGCGCCGCAACGGACTCCTCACCGGGGAGTCCATGGCCAAGCACTGTATTACCTGCCGGCTCATCCGTGGCCTGTGTTTCGAGCATGCGCCTCCATGCGGTCACTCGCCGCCCAGCCGGCCACAGCTGAGCCCCGAGGCGCCGCACGAAGCCTGTCGACAGGGGATCGGCCACCTGCGGCCGCGACGCACCGGTGCGCGACCACACCCCCGAGCGGATAATTGCGCCATCATGCACAGGTGCAAAGTGCACCCAGTCCAACCCACCCCTGACGGTTGATCAGGAAAGTCAGCAACAGGTCAGCATCAGTACCGCCCGAGACCGCTCCCGAACGCCATGAATCGCCAAGATCAACGATTGATCTCACTCGCTCTGACCTGCAAAAAGCCTGCTCAGTCACCTACCTGCTAGCCTCACCAGGAGGTATCCATGAGGATGCTGATCAACGTGCCCGAGACCGTCGTCGCCGACGGATTGCGGGGGCTTGCCGCCGCTCATCCCGAGTTGACCGTGGACGTGGAGCGGCGGGTGGTGGTGCGGCGGGACGCGCCGGTGGCGGGGAAGGTGGCGCTGGTCTCGGGGGGCGGGTCGGGGCACGAGCCGTTGCACGCGGGGTTCGTGGGGCCGGGGATGCTCGACGCGGCGTGCCCCGGGGAGGTCTTCACGTCGCCCGTGCCCGACCAGATGGTGCGGGCCGCGGCCGCCGTGGACAGCGGGGCGGGGGTGCTGTTCGTGGTGAAGAACTACACCGGGGACGTGCTGAACTTCGAGATGGCGGCCGAGCTCGCCGAGGACGAGGGCATCCAGGTCGCCAAGGTGCTCGTCGACGACGACGTGGCCGTGACGGACAGTCTGTACACGGCGGGGCGGCGCGGGACCGGTGCCACGCTCTTCGTGGAGAAGCTGGCCGGGGCTGCGGCGGACGAGGGCGCGCCGCTGGAGCGGGTGGAGGCGCTGGCGCGGCGGGTGGTCGCGCGGTCGCGGTCGTTCGGGGTGGCGCTGAGTGCCTGCTCCACGCCGGCGAAGGGCAGTCCGACCTTCGACCTGCCGCCGGGGGAACTGGAGTTGGGCGTCGGGATCCACGGCGAGCCGGGGCGGGAGCGGCGCGGGATGATGACCGCCGGGGAGATCGCCGAGGTCGCCGTGGACGCCGTCCTGGAAGACCTGCGGCCGTCGGGTCCGGTGCTGCTGCTGGTGAACGGGATGGGCGGGACGCCGCTCCTGGAGCTGTACGGCTTCAACGCGGAGGTGCGGCGGGTGCTGGACGCCCGGCGGGTGCCGGTGGCGCGCACACTGGTCGGGAACTACGTGACCTCGCTCGACATGGCGGGCTGCTCGGTGACCGTGTGCGCGGCCGACGAGGAACTGCTGCGGCTGTGGGACGCGCCGGTGGCGACCCCCGCGCTGCGCTGGGGCCGGTGAGCGGGCGATGACGAAGACGACGGAGACGACGTACGGTGCCGCCTTCACGGTCCGGTGGATGGAGACGGTGGCGGCGGCGGTCGAGCGGGAGGCCGGCCGGCTCACCGAGCTGGACTCCGCGATCGGCGACGCGGACCACGGGGCCAATCTGAGGCGCGGGTTCGCCGCCGTGGCCGAGGCCCTGGCGAAGGAGCCGCCCGCGACGCCGGGCGCGGTCCTCGTGACCGCCGGACGGCTGCTGATCTCGACCGTGGGCGGGGCCTCCGGGCCGTTGTACGGGACGCTGCTGCGGCGGGCCGGAAAGGCGCTCGGCGAGGCCGGGGAGGTCTCGCGGGCGGAGCTGGCGGACGCGCTGGCCGCCGGGGTCGCGGAGGTCGGGCGGCTCGGCGGGGCGGTGCCGGGCGACAAGACGATGCTGGACGCGCTGACACCGGCGGCGGACGCGCTGCGCGAGTCGTTCGCCGCCGCGCGGGCCGCGGCGGAGGCGGGCGCGCTCGCGACCGTGCCGCTGCGGGCCCGCAAGGGCCGGGCCAGCTATCTCGGCGAACGGTCGGTCGGGCACCAGGACCCGGGGGCGACGTCCTCCGCGCTGCTGTTCGCCGCCCTGGAGGAGGTGGCGGCCGGATGAGCGGCGGTCCGGGCAAGGTCGGGATCGTGCTCGTCTCGCACAGCGCGGCCGTCGCCGCCGCCGTCGCCGAGCTGGCCCGCGGGCTCGCCGGCGGGGGCGGCCTGGCGCCGGTCGCGGCGGCGGGCGGCACGCCCGACGGCGGGCTCGGCACGAGCTCCGAGCTGATCACCGGGGCGGCGAAGGCCGTCGACGCGGGCGCCGGGGTGGCCCTCCTGGTGGATCTGGGCAGCGCGGTCCTCACGGTGAAGGCCCTCCTCGCCGAGGGCGACGGACTCCCGGCGGGGGCCCGGCTCGTGGACGCCCCCTTCGTGGAGGGCGCGGTGGCCGCCCTGGTGACGGCGAGCGCCGGCGGCGACCTCGACGCGGTCGCCGCCGCGGCCTCGGAGGCGTACGACTACCGCAAGGTCTGACCCTCATCGCGATGCGGGGTCGGTCACTCGCGCTCCGGAGTGCGAGTGACCGACCCCGCATTGTGATGAAGCAGGTCAACCCACTAATGTCACAGGGCCTTGGTGTTCGGGAAACCGGTGCAGTACCGGTGCGGCCCTCGCCACTGTGATCGGGAGGTCAGGCTCCATCCCCCCGGGGAAGCCACTGCTCCGCCGCGGGAGACCGTCGTGGGGTGGGAAGGCGGAGTCGGACGTCACTACCGTCAGCCAGGAGACCGGCCAGGGCGCGTGTCCATCCACGAGGTGCTGGAGAGGGTCTCCCGATCATGCATATAGCCGAGGGGTATCTGCCCCCCGTCCATGCGGCCGCCTGGGGCGTCGCATCGGCTCCGTTCGTCGTCCACGGCGTCCGCGCGCTCACCCGCGAGGTGCGCGCCAACCCCGAGTCCACCCTGCTGCTCGGCGCCTCCGGCGCCTTCACGTTCGTCCTGTCCGCGCTCAAACTGCCGTCGGTGACGGGGAGTTGCTCCCATCCGACCGGCACGGGGCTGGGTGCCATCCTGTTCCGGCCGCCGATCATGGCGGTGCTCGGCACGATCACCCTGCTGTTCCAGGCGCTGCTCCTCGCCCACGGCGGGCTGACCACCCTGGGCGCGAACGCCTTCTCGATGGCGATCGTCGGGCCGTGGGCGGGGTACGGCACGTACCTGCTGTTCCGGCGGTCCGGGGCGCCGCTCATGGTCGGCGTCTTCTCCGGGGCGTTCGTCGCCGACCTCTCCACCTACTGCGTGACCAGCGTCCAGCTGGCCCTCGCGTTCCCCGACCCGGGCAGCGGGGTGGCGGGCTCGCTCGCGAAGTTCGGCGGGATCTTCGCGGTGACGCAGATCCCGCTGGCGGTCAGCGAGGGCCTGCTGACGGTCCTGGTGATGCGGCTGCTCACGCAGTCCAGCAAGGGGGAGCTGCTGCGGCTGGGCGTGCTCGCCCGGCCGAAGGCGGCCGAGCGGCACGAGGAGGCGGCGGCGTGATGAGCCGGAACGCGAAGATCAACGGTCTGCTGCTCCTGCTGGTGGCCGCGCTGGCCGTACTGCCGCTGGCGCTCGGGCTCGGCGACCACAAGGAGGAGCCGTTCACCGGCGCCGACGCGGAGGCCGAGACGGCGATCACCGAGATCGAGCCGGACTACGAGCCGTGGTTCAGCCCGCTGTACGAGCCGCCGTCCGGCGAGATCGAGTCGGCGCTCTTCGCCCTCCAGGCGGCGCTCGGCGCCGGCGTCCTCGCCTACTACTTCGGGCTGCGGCGCGGCCGGCGGCAGGGCGAGGAGCGGGCGGCGGCCCGTGCGGAGGGCGGCGCGCCCGCCCCGGACGCGGACAAGGACGCGTAGCCGCCGATGCTGCCGATCGACGCGGCGGCGCACAGCAGTCGCTGGCGCCGCCGCCATCCGGCGGAGAAGGCCGCGCTCGGTTTCGGTCTGACGCTGTGCGCGGTGTGCCTGCCGCCCTGGCCGGGGGCGCTCCTGGTCGCGGCGGCCACGCTCTGCGTGCTGCTCGGTCCGGCCGGCGTGCCCGGCCGGCAGCTGTGGCGGGCCTTCCGGATCCCGCTGGGCTTCTGCGTCACGGGGGCCGTGCCGCTGCTCTTCGCGGTGGGCGGGCCCGGGGGGCTCGTGGCCTGGGCGCCGGGCGGTCCGGCGCACGCCGGGGAGCTGCTGCTGCGGACGGCGTCCGCCTCGCTGGGCGTGCTGCTGTTCGCCTTCACCACGCCGGTGTCGGACGTGCTGCCGCGGCTGGTCCGGGCCGGGGTGCCGGCGCCGGTGGTGGACGTGGCCCTGGTGATGTACCGGATCGTGTTCCTGCTGCTGGACGCGCAGAGCAAGGTGCGGCAGGCGCAGGCGGCGCGGCTCGGGGCGACGACCCGGGCCTCGGTGTGGCGCTCGATGGCGGGCCTCGGCGCGACCTCGTTCGTCCGGGCCTTCGACCGGGCGCAGCGGCTCCAGACCGGACTCGCCGGACGCGGTTACGACGGCACCCTGCGGGTCCTGCTGCCCGGGACGCCCGTCTCCCGCCCGTTCCTCGCGGCGACGGGCGGTCTCCTGTCGGGGCTCGTCGCCCTCACCCTCGTACTGGAAAGGCTTCTGCCATGACGGCCCCCCTCCCTGTCGTGGAGCTGGTCGGCGCGGGTTTCGCGTACGAGGACGGACCCCCGGTCCTCACGGACGTCTCCTTCGCCGTGCGCGAGGGGCGGGCGGTGGCGCTGCTCGGGCGCAACGGCGGCGGGAAGACGACGCTGCTGCGGCTGCTGAGCGGCGGGCTGCGGTGCGGGAGCGGGGCGCTGCTCCTGGACGGGGCGGAGGTGGCGTACGGCCGGAAGGGGCTGACCCGGCTGCGGACCTCGGTGCAGCTGGTGGTGCAGGACCCGGACGACCAGCTGTTCGCCGCCTCGGTGGCGCAGGACGTGTCCTTCGGTCCGATGAACCTGGGGCTGCCGGAGGAGGAGGTACGGCTCCGGGTGGCGGAGGCACTGGCGGCGCTCGACATCACGGCGCTCGCCGACCGGCCGACGCACCTGCTGTCCTACGGGCAGCGGAAGCGGGCGGCGATCGCGGGGGCGGTGGCGATGCGCCCCCGGGTCCTGATCATGGACGAGCCGACGGCCGGTCTCGACCCGCACGGGCAGGAGCGGCTCCTGGAGACCCTGGAGGGGCTGCGGGCGGCGGGCACGACGGTGGTCATGGCCACGCACGACGTGGACCTGGCGCTGCGCTGGGCCGACGAGGCGGCCGTCCTCTCCCCCGCCGGGCTGCGCACCGGCCCGGCGGCGGAGCTGCTGGCGGACGACGCGCTGCTCGACGCGGCGCGGCTGCGCAGGCCGTGGGCGGTGCCGGTCGGGCGGCTGCTGCGCGCGCGGGGGCTGCTGCCGGAGGGCGCACCGGGCCCCCGGACGGCGGAGGAGCTGGACGCGCTGCTGGACCGGGTGGGGTGAGCGGCGGGGCCGTCGGCGGCGTGCGGTCGTCGGCGGCCACGGGCGGCGCGGGGCGGCGGGGGCATGCGGTCCGGCGGGGGCGTGGGGTCCGGCGGCTCAGTCGTCGGCCGCGACGAGGAGGGTGAGCCGTCCGGCCCGGCGGTCGACGAGGACGAGTTCGTGGAACTCGCCGTGGACGCTCGCCCAGTCGTGGTACTCGTCCTCTCCCGGCCCGTCCAGGTGGTGGACCGCGTCCGCGTCCGCCAGGGCGTCGAGCACCTCGCGGCGCAGGGCCTCGGCGAGCGTGCCGGGAACGGGTCCGTACCGCTCGGTCCAGGTCCTCAGGAGGCCCGCGGCCCGTTCGCGGTCGATCCGCCGGTACGCGTCGGGCGTGACGAGGTGGAGCCAGTACTCGCCGTGCCGGGTGCCCCCGGGGTCCACTCCGCCGCCGGCGTAGTCGTCGCGGAACTGCTCGTGGGCGATGAGGGCGGCGAGGAGGTCCCGGTCGGCCGCGTCCCCGGAGGGGAGCCGGAAGCGCTTCACGTCGACCCACCGGTACGCGTGCGCGTGCCGGTCGGCGAAGGCGTGGTCCCGGAAGTTCACGAAGGCGGTGCCCTCGTGGACGAGTGTCGTGCCCATGGGGCACACCCTAGGCATCCGGTGGCCCCGGCGGGGGTCCCGGGGCCCGGCGCGCGCCGTAGGCGCGGGTGGCCGTCCGGCGGACGGAGCCGCCGTTCTCGCCGGTCGGTCCGGCGCGCGGAGCGACCTGCTCGCCGGGGGTGCCGGCGTCAAGGCCCGGACGGGCTTCTACCGAGTAGTAACCATCACACCCCGATCCTTCTGCAACTAGTTGCATAAGCATGGTCGGGTCGCCTACAACAGGATCCGACGATCCCTGCGCGAGGAGGCGCCCCGTGACCGCCACGACCCCGTACCCGCATCTGCTCAGCCCGCTCGACCTGGGCTTCACCACCCTGCCCAACCGGGTGATCATGGGCTCGATGCACGTCGGCCTGGAGGAGACCGAGCACGGCTTCGAGCGGATGGCCGCCTTCTACGCCGAGCGGGCGCGCGGCGGCGCGGGCCTCATCGTCACCGGCGGCATCGCGCCCAACGAGGCCGGCCGGCCCTGGGACGGCGGCGCCAAGCTCACCACCGCCGAGGAGGTCGCCGAGCACCGGCTGATCACCGACGCCGTGCACGGCGAGGGAGGCAGGATCGCGATGCAGATCCTGCACTTCGGCCGGTACGCCTACCACCCCGCCCTCGTCGCGCCGAGCGCGATCCAGGCGCCCATCAGCCCCTTCGTGCCGAACGAGCTGACCGATGCCGAGGTCGAGCGGACCGTCGAGGACTACGCCCGCTGCGCCGAACTGGCGAAGGAGGCCGGCTACGACGGCGTCGAGGTCATGGGCTCCGAGGGCTACCTCATCAACGAGTTCATCGCCGCCGCCACCAACCACCGCACCGACCGCTGGGGCGGCTCCTACGAGAACCGGGTCCGCTTCCCGCTGGAGATCGTCCGCCGGATCCGCGAGCGGGTCGGCACCGACTTCATCATCGTCTACCGGCTCTCCATGCTGGACCTCGTCCCCGGCGGCTCCACGCTGGAGGAGGTCGTCCGGCTCGCCAAGGAGATCGAGGCGGCCGGCGCCACGATCATCAACACCGGCATCGGCTGGCACGAGGCCCGCATCCCCACCATCGCCACCTCCGTGCCGCGCGGCGCCTACACCTGGGTGACGAAGAAGCTGATGGGCGCGGTGTCCGTGCCGCTCGTCACCTCCAACCGCATCAACACCCCCGAGGTCGCCGAGGAGATCCTCGCCGACGGCCGCGCCGACCTCGTCTCGCTCGCCCGGCCCTTCCTCGCCGACCCCGCCTTCGTGAACAAGGCCGCCGCCGGCCGCGCCGAGACCATCAACACCTGCATCGGCTGCAACCAGGCCTGTCTGGACCACACCTTCAACCTCAAGATCACCTCCTGCCTGGTCAACCCCCGGGCCTGCCACGAGACCGAGCTGGTCCTCTCCCCCACCCGCCTCGCCAAGCGGATCGCCGTCGTCGGCGCCGGTCCCGCCGGCCTCTCCTGCGCCGTCTCGGCCGCCGAACGCGGCCACGCCGTCACCCTCTTCGACGCCGCCTCCGAGATCGGCGGCCAGCTGAACGTCGCCAAGAAGGTGCCGGGCAAGGAGGAGTTCGACGAGACGCTGCGCTACTTCCGCGTCCAGCTCGCCGAGCACGGCATCGAGGTCCGCCTGGACACCCACGTGTCCGCCGCCGACCTGGACGGCTACGACGAGGTCGTCGTCGCCACCGGCGTCACCCCCCGCGATCCCGGCATCGAGGGCCAGGACCACCCCAGCGTCCTCAGCTACCTCGACGTGCTCCGCGACGGCGCGCCGGTCGGCGAGCGGGTCGCCGTCATCGGCGCCGGCGGCATCGGCTTCGACGTCGCCGAGTTCCTCACCGACGGCGGCGAGGGCGCGAGCCAGGACCCCGAGACGTACTTCCGCCAGTGGGGCGTCGACACCTCGTACGAGAACCGGGGCGGCCTGCGCAAGCCGGAACGGAACGCGCCGCCGCGCCGGGTCCACCTGCTCCAGCGCAAGACCACCAAGGTCGGCGCCGGGCTCGGCAAGACCACCGGCTGGATCCACCGCACCGAGCTCAAGCACCGCGGCGTCGCCATGGTCGCGGGCGTCACCTACGACCGGATCGACGACGAGGGCCTGCACCTCACCGTCGACGGCGAGCCGCAGGTCCTCCCGGTCGACACGATCGTCCTCTGCTCCGGCCAGGAGCCGCGCCGGGGCCTGTACGAGGAGCTGGTCGCCGCCGGCCGCACGGCCCACCTCATCGGCGGGGCCGACGTCGCCGCCGAGCTGGACGCCAAGCGGGCGATCGACCAGGGCACGCGGCTCGCCGCCACCCTGTGAGGTCCGCACCGTGATCACCGTGGCCGGCCGAACCTAGGATGCGAGCATGTCCCTCCCGCACGCGATCCTCACCGCGCTGCTCGAGAAGCCGTCCTCCGGCCTCGAACTGACGCGCCGCTTCGACAAGTCGATCGGGTACTTCTGGTCGGCCACGCACCAGCAGATCTACCGCGAGCTGGGACGGCTCGAAGAGGCGGGGCAGATCCGCGCCCTGCCCTCCCCGGTGCCGGTCCGCGGGCAGCGCAAGGAGTACGAAGTGCTGCCCGCGGGGCGGGAGTTCCTGCGGGAGTGGGTCGGCGCCGCCGAGGACCCGAAGCCGCTGCGGTCCGCGCTGCTGCTGCGGATGCGGGCCGCCGCCGTGGTCGGCTCGGCCGGGCTGCGGGCCGAGCTGGAGCGGCACCTCGCCCTCCACCGGGCCCAGCTCGACGAGTACCTCGTCATCGAGGAGCGCGACTTCCCCGCCGAACGGCGCGGCACCGAGCCCGACCGGCTGCGCCACCTCGTGCTGCGCGGCGGCATCGACCTGGAGCGCTTCTGGGTGGAGTGGCTGAGCGCCGCCCTGGAGGAACTGGGCCCCGGGGACTGAGCTTCCGGGCCCGCCGCACGCGTCCCGCCGCGCTACGCCTCCCGCCGCACTGCGCCTCCCGCCGCGCCGCGCGCCCGCCTCGCGCCCTTCCGCCCCCGGCGCGCGCGGGTCCGCCGCCCCCGCTCGGTGGATACTGATCGGCATCGGGTCATGGTCCACGACAGGAAAGGGCGGGTATGGCCGACGACTTGGGGCGCCGCGGGACACGTCACGCGGTGGTCATCGGGGGAAGTCTCGCCGGACTGCTGGCGGCGCGGGTGCTCGCGGAACACGCGGAGCGGGTCACGGTCGTCGAGCGCGACCGGCTGCCGGAAGGGCCGGACGCCCGGCCCGGGGTGCCGCAGGGCCGGCACCTCCACGTGCTCATCGAGGGCGGCCAGCAGGCGCTCGACGCGCTGCTGCCCGGCTTCATGGACGAGCTGCGGGAGCTGGGCTCGCCGAAGGTGGCCATGCCGACGGACATGGTCCAGTGGCAGTCCGGCCAGTGGTTCGCCCGGCTGCCCGCCTCCGCGCACTTCTACAGCGGCCCGCGGCCCCAGCTGGAGTGGCTGGTGCGGCAGCGGGTGCTCGCCGACCCGCGGATCGAACTCGTCGAGGGCACCGACACGGTGGGCCTGACCGGCACCGCCGCGCGGGTGACGGGCGTGCGGCTGCGGGAGCGCGGGGCGGGCGCCGGGCGGGAGCCCCGTACCCTCGCCGCCGACCTGGTGGTGGACGCCTCCGGGCGATCGACGAAGGCGGCCGACTGGCTGGCCGCGATCGGCGCCGAGGCGCCGCACGAGGAGACCCTCGACACGGGCCTCGCCTACGCCTCGCGGGTGTACAAGGCGACGGACGCGGTCCCCGACACCGACGCGCAGGGCTACTACATCGTGCCGGGCCCCCGGCAGACGTACGGCGGAGTGATCGTGCCGCTCGGCGACGGCCACCACATCGTCACCCTCTCCGGCCTGCGCGGCGACGAACCGCCCACGGAGGAGGCGGCGTTCGAGGAGTACGCGAAGCGGCTGCCGCATCCGGTGCTGAGCGAGTGGGTGGCCGCGGCGGAGCCGGTCACGCCCGTGCACGGCTTCCGGCGGACCGCCAACGTCCGCCGCCGGTACGACCGTCCGGGCCGCCGCCCGGCCGGGTTCCTCGCCACCGGCGACGCCCTGTGCGCCTTCAACCCGATCTACGGCCAGGGCATGGCGACCGCGGCGCTCGCCGCCGTCGCCCTGCGCCGGGCGCTCGCGGACACCCGGCGGGTGCCGACCACCCGCCGGGTGCAGCGGGCGCTGCTCGACGCGACCCGGCAGGCGTGGGACATCTCGGCGGGCGCGGACAAGAAGATGCCGGGCGCCACGGGCGACGCGGCCCGGCCCCAGCCGCTCGACAAGGTGACCGGCTGGTACCTGGCCCGCGTCCAGGCGCGCGCGGCGGGCGATCCGGCGGTCGGGGTGCCCTTCCGCGCCGTCCTCACCCTGACGGCCCCGCTCACCAGCCTCTTCGCCCCCTCGGTGGTACGGGCCGCGCTCTTCTCCCCGGTCCCCGAGACCCCGGCGGCGCCACCGCTGCGCAAGGACGCCTGACCCTCCGAAAACCCCTTGCCCTCCCGGACGGAAAGACGATCATCAGAGAGGACCACGGACGCGCGACCACCCGGGAAGGGCCCATGAACGACCACACCCTGCGCCTCGTCAAGGACCGCTTCGCGTCGGCTTCGGCCGGCCGCGACGTCGACTACCGGGTGCTCCTGCCGGCCGACCGCGCGGAGGGCGAGCGGCTTCCGCTCGTCCTCCACCTCCACGGCGCGATGTCGTCGGCGGAGTCGCTGGAACGCGCGCGGCCGCTGTACGAAGACCTCTACCGGCGGGGGGAGTTCCCCCGCGCCGTGGTCGCGTGCGTGAGCACCCCCACCCTCGACGGGTTCTACCTCGACCGGCCCGGCGGGGCCGGGTGGGAGACGCTGGTCGCCGAGGAGTTCCCCTCGCACCTCGCGCCGGCCCACGGGCCGTTCGGCGAGACCGCCCTCCTCGGGGCGTCGATGGGCGGCTACGGCGTCCTCAAGGCGGCCTTCCGCGACCCGAAGCGCTTCGCGGCCGTCGCGGCGCTCTCGCCGGCCGTCTTCCCCGGCGAGACGCCCGGGGAGGTGCCCGCGGCGAACCTCCCCTCCGTCCTGGGCGAGCTCCACCGGGCGATGGCGCACGGCTCGGACGACGCCGTCGCGTACGCCGGGAACTCCGTCCAGGGCCGGGCGCGCCGCCACGCCGGGGCGATCCGCGACGCCGCCCTGCCGATCCTGGTGGACTGCGGCGCCGCCGACGAGTTCCTGCTGCACGAGGGCGCGGCCCATCTGCACGGCGTCCTCGTGGAACTCGGCATCGCCCACACCTTCCGCCTGGTCGACGGCGCGGGACACCTGGGGCCCGAGGCCGAGGTGCGGACCGGGGAGGCGATCCGGTTCGTCGGTGCCGCGCTCGGGGCCCGCCCCTGACCGAACCCGGCACCGCAGCGTCCCCCCGGTCCCCGGCACCGCCTCGCCCCCGGCCTCCGGCGCGGGTCAGACCCCCGGGGCCGCGGTGATCATGCCCGCGGCGATGCCCGCGCCGAGGCTCGCGTAGTCGTCGGCGTTCTGGCTCGCGTAGGCGAGGGAGAAGTCGGCCACGGCGCGGTCGAAGACGTCGGAGGAGCCGAGGTAGGCGGCGATGGCGATGCGGTCGCCGGAGCGGGCGTGGGCGCGGGCCAGGGCGCGGCCGCACAGGCGGGCGTAGTCCCGCAGCAGGGCCGGGGTCATCGTCTCGACCTCGGCCGACCCCTTCATGTCGCGCAACTGGCGCCAGTAGAAGTGGCGTTGCTCCGGGCCGGTCATCCAGCCGAGGAAGATGTCGCTGGCCGCCTGGGTGAGTCGCTGGCCGCAGACGACGCGCCGGCCCTGGTGGGGGTAGGCGGTCGGCGGGAGGTACGCCTCCAGGACCGAGCGGCCGGCCTCCTTGACCTGGAGGATGAGCGGGTCGCCGTCGTCGCGGCCTTCGAGGAGGACGACGAAGCAGCGGGTGCCGACGCTGCCGACGCCGACGACCTTCCGGGCGGCGTCGCGGAAGGTGTAGCGGTCGAGGAGGAGGCGGCGCTCCTCGGAGAGCGAGCTGCGGTAGTCGCTGAAGATCTTGCCGAGGCCGACCCGGTCGAGGTCGGGGACGCGCTCCAGGAGCGGCGGGTCCTCCACGATGTGCCGGCCGCCGTCGCCGTCCCGGCCGGTGAGCTTGTCGAGGGCCTGGAGGCTGGTGCGGCGGCGGGCCTTGGCGAGGTTGCGGGAGAGCCGGTCGCGTTCGCGGGGGCGGGCGAGGGCGGAGAGCGCGTCGGCGTCGATCCGCTCGTACCAGACGGCGAGTTCCCCGAGGCCGGCGAGGCGGCGCATGGCCGTGCGGTACGCCTCGGTGGCGACGAGCGCGGCGCGGTGGGCCTTGGCGCGCGGGCTGCCGTTCTGGAGGGCCGCGACGGTGATGCTGGCGGCGAGCCGCTTGACGTCCCACTCGAAGGGGCCGGGGAGGGTCTCGTCGAAGTCGTTGACGTCGAAGAGGAGCGTCCGTTCGGGTGAGGCGTAGACGCCGAAGTTCAGCAGGTGGGCGTCGCCGCAGAGCTGGACGGTGAGGCCGGTGTTGCGGGTGGCGCCGAGGTCGGCGGCCATGACGGCGGCGGCGCCGCGCAGGAACGCGAAGGGCGAGGCGGCCATCCGCCCGTACCGCACGGGGACGAGGTCGGGGAGCCGGTCGGCGGCCTGGCGTTCCAGGACCGTCAGCGGGTCCGGGCGCTGGGAGCTGGGTATCCAGCGTCCGTGCGAGGAACGCGGGACCCGCTTGCGGGCGGCACGTCCCCGCGCGGAGCGCTCCGAGGGCGTCGTCATCCGGCCTCACCCCTCTTCCACCGCCGGCCCGGGCCGGCCCTGTCGCCTGGTCCCCATTACAGGATGCGGCGCGGGTTTCGGCCACTCTGCACGGTCGCCCTAGCGAAATGGTTTAGACCAATGATAGGAATTGATCACCCATACGGCCCACGCGGTGACGCTGAGCGAAGAAGGGGTTGATCATGGCCGTGCTCGATTCCGAACCCCCCGG
This sequence comes from Streptomyces sp. NPDC014656, assembly GCF_043084305.1. NCBI lineage: Bacteria > Bacillati > Actinomycetota > Actinomycetes > Kitasatosporales > Streptomycetaceae > Streptomyces > Streptomyces sp. NPDC014656. The sequence goes on along the minus strand of NZ_JBIBZN010000025.1, from coordinate 48,060 downwards.
CAACGGACTCCCGAGGTCCGGGTGGCCCCCGGGGGAAGGGGTCCCCCGCTATCTGCGGGTCGCCGCCGCGCTGCGGGACGACCTCGCCCGCCGCTCCCTGGCCCCCGGCGGCCGGCTCCCCTCGGAGCGCTCCCTGGCGCAGCGGTACCACGTCAACCGGCAGACCGTGCGCAGCGCGCTCCAGCTGCTGCGCGAGGAGCGGCTGGTGGTGACCGACCGGCGCGGCACCTTCGCCGCCGAGTGCCCGGAGGCCGGCGGGGGCCCGCCCCCGCCGCCGCGGGCGGCGCCGTCCGCCGCGCGGCCGGTCTTCCCGGGCGGGCCGCGCGCGGCGGAGGCCCTGGTGCGGGCCTCGCTCGGCTGGGAGCCGCCGCCGACGGCGCTGGCCCCCCGGCTGCACCTGGCGCCGGGCGAGCCGACGCTGGTGCACCGTCACCGGGTGCTGGCCCCGCAGGGCCCGGAGCTCCAGCGGGCGGTCTCCTGGTTCTCCCGGGCCGCGCTGGACGAGATCCCGCAGCTGGCCCGCTACCGGCGGGACCTCTCCTGCGTGCACCGGCCGGACCTGCGGCTGCTGTACCACTGGATGCACCAGGCGGGCCTGCGGGCCACCCACCGGGAGTCGGTGCGGGTCCCGCCGCGCGCCCCGGGGACGGCGGCCGGCGGCGCGGCCCGGCTGAGCGTCCACCGGGTGGTGAGCGACCAGCACGGACACGTCCTGGAGGTCACGGACATCGACTTCTCGGCCCGGGAGGCGGCCTGGACGTACGAGTACAGCCTCTGACGCCCTCCCCCGCCGGGGCGCGACGGCGCCGCCCCTCGCCGGGGGTCAGACGAGGCCCTCCGCGATCTCCGCCTCCTCGCGGGCGCTGCCGTACGCGGTCGGCGTGCCGTAGGAGCGGCGGGCGGCGTACCACCAGACGGTCGCCAGGAGCAGGACGACGGCGAGGGCGATCACCGCGTAGTTCATGGTGTCGACGGTCACCGGGCTCTTCTGGGGCAGGCAGAAGAGGACGGTCACCACCGCGACCCAGCCGACGGCGGTCCAGCCGACCGGCCGGCTCCAGCGGCCGAGGCTCCACGGGCCGGGCGTGAAGTCGCGCCCGGCCCGCAGCCGCAGCAGGATCGGGATGGCGTAGGCGGGCGTGATGCCGATGACGTTGATGGCGGTGACCGCGCCGTAGGCCGTCGGCGAGTACAGCGAGGGCAGCGCCAGCACGGCGGCGGCGCCGACGGAGAGCCAGACGGCCGGCACCGGGGTCTGGGTGCGCCGGCTGACCTTCCGCCAGGTCGCCGATCCGGGCAGGGCGTTGTCGCGGCTGAAGGCGAAGACCATGCGGCTGGCGGCGGCCACCTCGGCGTTGCCGCAGAAGAGCTGGGCGACGATGACGACGAGGAGCAGGGCGGTGGCGCCGCCGGTGCCGAGCGCGTCGAGGAAGATCTGGGCGGGCGGCACACCGGTCTCGCTGCCCACCGTGCCCGCGTAGTCCTGGATGGCGAAGGTGAGTCCGGCGAGGAGGACGAAGCCGGCGATCCAGGAGACCCAGATGGCGCGGACGATGCCCCTGGCCGCCGCGACGGAGGCGTTGGCGGTCTCCTCGGAGAGGTGGGCGGAGGCGTCGTAGCCGGAGAAGGTGTACTGGGCGAGGAGCAGCCCGATCGCGGCGACGTAGAACGGGTTGGCCCAGCCCGTGTCGTTGACGAACTCGGTGAAGACGAAGCCGGCCGACTGGTGGCGGTCGGGGACGATCGCGAGCGCGCCGACGATCACGGCGACGCCCGCCAGGTGCCACCAGACGCTGATCGAGTTGAGCACGCTGACGAGGCGGACGCCGAAGAGGTTGAGGCACGCGTGGAGCAGCAGGATCGCCAGGAAGATCAGGAAGGTGGAGCCGGGGGTGGGGACGAAGCCCCACTGGAGGTTGAGGAAGGCGCCGGTGAAGAGGGCCGCGCCGTAGTCGATGCCGGCGATGGCGCCGAGCAGGCCGAGCAGGTTCAGCCAGCCGGTGTACCAGCCCCAGCGGCGGCCGCCGAGCCGGTCGGCCATGTAGTAGAGGGCCCCGGAGGTCGGGTAGGCGCTGGTGACCTCGGCGAGGGCGAGGCCGACGCAGAGCACGAAGAGCCCGACCCCGGCCCAGCCCCACAGCATGACGGCGGGACCGCCGGTGCCGAGCCCGAAGCCGTACAGGGTCATGCAGCCGGAGAGGACGGAGATGACCGAGAAGCTGATGGCGAAGTTGCCGAAGCCGCCCATCCGCCGGGCGAGCACCGGCTGGTAGCCCAGCTCGCGCAGCCGGGCCTCCTCGTCCGGTAAGGCGACGGGCTCCGCGGGCCGCTTGCGCGACGCGTCCGCGGGAACGGTGCGGGACATGGGGAACCTCCGGGCGGGGACGGTGGGACGGGTGGGGACGGGGGACGGGGAGCGGGAAGGCGTGGGGACGCGTCCGTTCAGCCGGTGAGGCAGCGGGCCCGGGCGCGCAGGAAGACCTCCTCCGCGAGGGCCCGGTCGGCCGGGCGCGGGGTGCGGTGGGACCAGGGCACGGCGGTGTAGTACGGGCCGAGGGCCTCGAAGACGCGCGCCGCGTCGGCGAAGAGCAGGGCGCCGGAGAGGGCGTGCGCCAGGTGGTTGAGGTCCAGCTGGGACGCCTCGGGCACCGCGCAGAAGAGGAACCAGGCGTCCATCGCCCGCCGGGCCTCGCGCACCGCGTCCTGGGCGACCCAGTGCAGGTCCAGGGCCTGCTCGTGTCCGCGGTCGCGCCGGTAGCGCTCGACCCGGACGTAGAGCGGCAGGACGTGCAGGGCGGAGCCCCGCGGGGCGGTGGAGGCCGCCCAATGGGCGTAGGTGACGGCCTCGGAGAGCGGGCCCTCGCCGCGCGCGTACAGGAACTGGAGCATGCGGTGGTACGCCTCGCGGTTGTACCGGTCGCGCTTGTCGGCCTCGGCGAGCAGCCCCCAGGGACCGGGCGGCAGCATCGGCGCGGGCGGCGGGACCTGGTCCTCGGAGGCGTGGCCGGCCGAACGGTACTCGGCGGAGTGGTGCCCGGCGGGGTCCCCGGAGGCGTGTCCGGCGGCGTGTCCGGCGGGGTGGTGGCGGGCTTCGAGCGCGGCGAGGGCGAGCAGGCCGATCCAGGGCACCGGGTCGGCGGGGGCGCGTTCGGCGGCTTCCCGGCAGGCGGTCCGCGCCTCCCGCCGGAGGGCCGGGGCGTGGGCGTGGCCGGCGCGGTGGGCGCGGAGGGCGCGCTCGACGGAGACCCGGCCGTGCATCACGGCGGCGGCGGCGCTCCCGGGCCGTTCGGCGCGCCAGGCGTGGACGACGTCGGTACCGGCGGCGACGGTGGCGAGGATCTGGGTGCGGCGGGTCCAGCCGTCCCAGCGGCCGGTGCCGGCCGTCTCCTGGAGGAGCCGCGCCATCTCGCCCCAGCGGCCGGTGCGCAGGTCCTGGAGCGCGTGGCGCAGGGCGTGGTCGTGGCCCGCCGGGTGGAAGACGGGCCGGAAGCCGTGTCCGGACATCAGCGGGCGGGGCGGGACGCGGACCGGGCGGCGGGCCCGGGTGCGGTCCCGGCGGCCGGCCGGGGCGTGGCCCGGGGGGCGGTCCTGGTGGTGGGCGTGGTCATCGGTCCTCGGTCGGGCGCGGTCGGTCGGCGAAGGGCGCGCCTTCGGTCGGTCGGCGAGCGGCGCTCACTATAGGCGCGACCGAAGGTGATCGTCCGGATCACTTCGGTGACCGTAACTATCAAGCCAGTGTCATAATTTGAGCTACTGTCAGGTAACCGCCGACGACCTGACAGGCTCCTCCGGACAGGGTTGACGGCCCGCCGCCCGCCCGCCAGCCTGACCCCTTTCCGCCGGCGCGCACCACGACGGGAGCAGGCACATGACGGGCGGCCCGGTACTCGCCGTCGACCAAGGCACGTCCGGCACCAAGGCGCTCGTCCTGTGCCCGGACCGAGGCGTCCTGGGCACGGGCACGGCGCCCGTCCGGCCCCGCCACCTGCCGGGCGGGCGGGTCGAGACGGACCCCGCCGAGCTGTACGGCTCCGTGGTCGCGGCGGGTCGCGCCGCCCTCGCCGAGGCGGGCGTGCCGGTGGTCGCCGTGGGCCTCGCCAACCAGGGCGAGACGGTCCTCGCCTGGGACCCCGCCACCGGCGCCCCGCTCACCGACGCGCTCGTCTGGCAGGACCGCCGGGCGGCCGGGATCTGCGAGGAACTCGGCCCCCACCACGACGAGCTGACGGAACTGACGGGCCTCCCCGTCGACCCCTACTTCGCCGCGCCCAAGATGGCCTGGATCCGTCGGCACGCGACCGGCGCCGGGGTGGTGACGACGAGCGACGCCTGGCTGGTGCACCGGCTGACCGGCGCGTACGTCACCGACGCGGCGACCGCGGGCCGCACCGGCCTGCTCGACCCGGCCGCCGTCGCCTGGTCCGCGCCCGCCCTCGACCTCTACGGGCTCGGCGGCGAGCGGCTGCCCCGGATCGTCGACTGCGACCGGCCCGTCGGCACCACCACCGCGTTCGGCCCGCCGCTCCCGCTGACCGGCCTCCTCGTGGACCAGCAGGCCGCCCTCCTCGCGCAGAGCGCGACCGCTCCGGCCGCCGCCAAGTGCACCTACGGCACCGGGGCGTTCCTCCTCGCCCGCACCGGCCCGCTCCCCCGCCGCACCACGACCGGCCTCGTCGGCTGCGTGGCCTGGCGGCTGCGGGGGCGCACCGAACACTGCCTCGACGGGCAGGTGTACACCGTGGCGTCCGCCGTCCGCTGGCTCACCGACCTCGGGGTCATCGCCGGCGCGCGGGACCTGGACGCCGTCGGCGGCTCGGTGCCCGACAGCGGCGGCGTCGCCTTCGTGCCCGCGCTCGCCGGGCTCGCCGCGCCCTGGTGGCGCGGCGAGGCCCGCGGCACCCTCACCGGCCTGGGCCTCGACACCGGCCGCGGCCACCTGGTGCGGGCCCTCGTCGAGGGCATCGCCGCGCAGGTCACCGAACTCGCCGGGGCGGCGGCCACCGACCGGGGCGCGCCCCTCGACGCCCTGCGCGCCGACGGCGGCCTGACCCGCTCGGCGCTGCTCATGCAGACCCAGGCCGATCTGCTCCAGCTGCCGGTGGAGGTGTCCGCGCTGCCCGACGCGACGGCCCTCGGCGCCGCCGCGACGGCCCGCCTCGGCCACGAACCGGGCCTCGCCGTGCCGGAGGCCGTACCGCCGTGGAAGCCGTCCGCCGTCTACGAGCCCGCGATCTCGGCGGACGAGGCGGCCGACCGGCTCGGGCGGTTCCGGGCCGAGGTGGCGGTGCTCCTGGAGCGGGGTCCGGACGGCGGCGCGGGCACCGGGGCGGCGGGGTGAGCGTCAGCCGGCGCGGGCCGCTGCCGGGCGGGCGGGACGCCGCGTACGACGTCGTCGTGGTCGGCGCCGGAGTGGTGGGGTGCGCCATCGCCCGCGCCCTGGCCCGCCACCGGCTGCGGGTCGCGCTCGTCGAGGCGGCGGACGACGTCGGCGAGGGCAGCTCCAAGGCCAACACCGCGATCCTCCACACCGGTTTCGACGCCGTGCCCGGCACCCTGGAGGCCGGGCTCGTCCGGGCGGGCCACCGGCTCCTCAGCGCCTACGCCGCCGAGACCGGCATCCCCGTCGAGCCGGTCGGCGCGCTCCTCGTCGCCTGGGACGAGGAGCAGCGGGCCGCGCTGCCCGGCCTCGCCGCGAAGGCGGCCCGCAACGGCCACCACACCACCCGGCTCCTCGACGCGGCCGAACTCCGCCGCCGCGAGCCCCACCTCGGCCCCGGCGCGCTCGGCGCGCTGGCCGTGCCGGGCGAGTCGGTCATCTGCCCCTGGAGCACCACCCTCGCCTACGCCACCCAGGCGGTGCTCTCCGGGGTGGACCTGCTGCTCGGCTGCCGGGTGACGGCAGTCGCGCCCGCCACGGGCACGGCCCCGGGGGCGGGCTCCGCGACGGGCGGCCGCTCCGGCGCGCCGCACCGGCTGAGCACCACGCGCGGCCCGCTGACCACGCGGTTCCTGGTCAACGCCTGCGGTCTGTACGCCGACCGCTTCGACGCGCTGCTCGGCGTCCGGGACTTCACGGTCACCCCCCGACGGGGCCAGCTGCTCGTCTACGACGCCTTCGCCCGCCCGCTGGTGCGGCACATCCTGCTGCCCGTCCCCGGCCCGCTCGGCAAGGGCGTCCTCGTCGCGCCCACCGTGTACGGCAACGTGCTGCTCGGCCCCACCGCCGAGGACCTCGACGACCGGACCGCCACCGGCACCACCGCCACAGGACTCGCCGGACTGCGGGAGCGGGGAGCCCGGATCGTGCCCGCCCTCGTGGAGGAGGAGGTGACCGCCGCCTACGCCGGGCTGCGCGCCGCCACCGGCCGGGAGGACTACCGGTGCGCGGCCCGCCCGGAGCTGCGGTACGTCACCGTCGGCGGGATCCGCTCCACCGGCCTGTCCGCCTCCCTCGCCCTGGCCGGACACGTCCTCGGCCTGCTCGCCGAGTGCGGCCTGCGGACCGGTCCCGAACGGCCCCTCCCGCCGGTCCGGATGCCGAACCTGGGCGAGGCCTTCCCCCGCCCCTACCGGGACGCGGCGGCCGTCGCCCGCGATCCCGCCCTCGGCACCATCGTCTGCCACTGCGCGCACGTCACCCTCGGCGAGGTGCGCGCCGCGCTCCGCTCGACGGTCCCGCCGGCGGCCCTCGACGGCCTGCGCCGCCGCACCCGGGCCGGGTCCGGCCGCTGCCAGGGCAGCCACTGCCGGCCCGCGCTGCGCGCCCTGTTCGAGGAGTACGGGAAGGAGGCCGGGGCCCGGTGAGCCGGCGGCCGGACGGGGAGCGGGCGGTCCGCGCCGTCGACGTGCTGGTCGTCGGCGCGGGCCCGGCGGGGCTCGCCGCGGCGGCCCGGCTCGCGGCGGCGGGCGCCGGACGCGTCGAGGTCCTGGAGCGGGAACCCGAACCAGGCGGCGAGCCCAGGCTCTGCGCCCACCCGGGCTTCGGCGCGGACGCGCGGGGCCGCGCCCTGGACGGCCCCGGGCACGCGCGGCGCGCCGTGCGCGCGGCGCTCCGGGCCGGTGCCGTGCTGCGCACCGGCGTGTCGGCCACCGGCTGGGCGGGCCCGCTGGCGGTGGAGACGACCGCGCCGACCGGGCTGGAGACCATCGGGGCGCGGGCGGTGGTCCTGGCGACCGGGGCGCGCGAACGGGCCCGCCCGGCCCGTCTGCTCCCCGGCTCCCGCCCCGAGGGGATCCTCACGGCCGGCGAGCTGTACCGGACCGTGGCCCTCTTCGGCCCGCGCCCCGGCCGGATCGGCCGGCGCGCCGTGGTCGTCGGCGGCGACCGGACGGCCCGGCTCGCCGTCGGGCTGCTGCGCCGCGCGGGCGTCGCGGTCGCGGCGGTGCTCTGCGAGGGCCCGCGCGCGGCGGCCGGCACCGCGGGCGTCCCGGTGCTGACGGAGACCGTGGTCACGGAGCTGGCCGGCCGGGGACGGCTGACCGGGGTGACCGTGCGGTCCCGGGACGGGCGGGCGCGGGTCCTCGGGTGCGACACGCTCGTCCTCACCGGCGACTGGGTCCCGGAACACGCGCTGGCCCGCGCGGGCGGCCTGCCCCTCGCGCCCGGCACCCGCAGCCCCCTGGTGGACGCCGCCCTGCGGACCGGCGTCCCCGGGGTCTTCGCGGCGGGCGGCCTGCTGCACGGCGGCGTCCCCGCGCTCCGGGCCGCCGCCGAGGGCCGGCGGGCCGCCCGGGCCGTCCTGGCGCACCTCGACGGCCGGGAGGCGCCGGCGGCGGGCGGGGACGCGCGGCCCCGCTGACCCTGCGGGCCCCGGGGGACTCGGCCACACTGGCGGCATGGCGGTCGCACGGAGCGCGGGGCTGCTCGTCTTCCGGCGTACGGACGACGGCGGCGTCGAGGTGCTCATCGGGCACATGGGAGGACCGTTCTGGGCGCGCCGCGAGCAGGCCGCGTGGACGGTGCCCAAGGGCGAGTACGGGCCCGAGGAGGCGCCCGGGGACGCGGCCCGGCGCGAGTTCCTGGAGGAGCTGGGGGTGCCGGTGCCCGAGGGCCGGTGGCTCGGCCTCGGGGAGGTCCGGCAGGCGGGCGGGAAGACCGTCACCGTCTGGGCGGTGGAGGGCGACCTCGACCCGGCGGCGGTCGTGCCCGGCACCTTCACGATGGAGTGGCCGCCCCGCTCGGGGGTCCTGGCGGAGTTCCCGGAGCTGGACCGGGTGGGCTGGTTCAGCGCGGAGGCGGCCGCCCCGCTGCTCGTCGCGGGGCAGCGGGTCTTCCTGGAGCGCCTTGTCACGCGGGTGCGCGGGCGGGCCTGAGGCCCGTTGTCAGACCCGTGCGAGAAGGTGGGGTGCGTCAAGCCGTCGAGAGGGAGCCCGCCATGACCACCATCACCGCCACCGAGCGCGCCGCGGCCCAGGCGTACCTGCGCCTCCTCGAATCCACCCAGGCCGTGCTGACGGATCCGGGCCTCGCCCCGTACGCGGGGGTGATGCTGACGAACCCCATGGCGGAGGCCGACGAGGCGCTGCGCGCGGCGGGCCTCGCGGGGAACGAGGACCGGCTGCTGCGGCTCGTCTCCACGCTCCGGGCCTGCCCCGCGCCCCCTCCCGGCGCGCCGGCCCCCTCCGCGGACCAGGGCCGGCGCGCCTGAGCGGTCCGCGGAGGGGCGGCCGGGCGGGCTAGCGGGAGGGGCGGCCGAGCCGGACGGGCAGGGCGCGCACGCTGTTGCCGACGAAGCCGGCGTGGCGGGCCAGCCCGGCCTCGGGGACGGCCTGGTCGAGCTCGGGGAAGCGGGTGAAGAGCGCTTCGAGGGCGACGGCCGCCTCCATGCGGGCGAGCGGGGCCCCCAGGCAGTAGTGGGGGCCGTGGCCGAGGGACAGGTGCTTGGCCGGGCCGGTCCTGGTGAGGTCGAAGCGGTCGGCGTCGGGGCCGTGCGCGCCGGCGTCGCGGCCCGCCGCCGAGTACCCGGCGAGGACGGGGGTGCCCCGGGGGATCAGGGTGCCGCCGACCGTCAGGTCGCGGGTGGGGTAGCGGAACGGGAAGTAGCTGACGGGGCTGTCCCAGCGCAGGGTCTCCTCGACGACGTCGGCCCAGGTCGCCCCGCCGCCGGTGACGAGGGCCAGCTGCTCGCGGTGGGCGCACAGGGCCCGGACGGCGTTGGTGACGAGGTTGAGGGTGGTCTCGTGGCCCGCGACGATCATGAGCAGCAGGGTGCCGATGAGCTCGGGCTGGGAGAGCCGGTCGCCGCCCTCGTCGCGGGCGGCGATCAGGGCGCTGGTGAGGTCGTCGCCGGGGGTCTCCGCCTTGGCCTCGGTGATGGCCGTGAGGAGCCCGACGAGTTCGCGGTTGGCGGCGGCGGCGTCCGCGGGCTCGGTGTCGGTGGCCACGATGAGGCTGGACAGGCGGTGCAGCCGGTCGTGGTGGACGGGGTCGACGCCGAAGAGCTCGCAGATGACGCCGAGCGGCAGCGGGAGGGCGTAGTGACGGCGCAGGTCGGCCACGCCGTCGCCGGCCGCGGCGGCCTCGGCGAGTCCGTCGAGCAGTCCCCGCGCCACCGCCTCCACGCGGGGGCGCAGCGCCTCGACGCGGCGGGCGGTGAAGGCGCCGCTGACGAGGGTCCGCAGCCGCCGGTGGTCGGAGCCGTCGGCGGTGGTCATGCCGGGCACGACGGCGAAGGTGCGCAGCGGCCACCCCTCGGGTACGCGGCCCTCGGCGAGGGCGGTGAAGTGCTGGGGCCCCTTGGCGACGTCGGGGTCGGAGAGGAAGTCCCGGAGGGCGTCGTGGCCGAGGACGACCATGCCCTCGATGTCGCCGGGCAGCGTCACGGGGGCGACGGCCCCGTGGGCGCGCAGCCGCGCGTTGACGGCGTGCGGGCAGCCGCCGGCCGGGTCGAGCCGGTACGGCTCCGGGGCCGCGGCGCGGTCCTCGGCAGCTCCGGGGCGTGCGTCCATGTCCACTCCTGACGACGGGTGAGGCCGCCGGCCGGGCGACGGACGGCCGCCCGCATCCTAGGGTCAACGCACACGCGTTCGCGCCCAGTTGCCGTCGGCGGTTCCCGGCACCGGGGTCCTCACCCGCCCGGCGGAGCGGCGGCGCCCCACGACCACCCGCCCGGCGGCACGACGCGCCGCCCGGTGTCGCGTTCTCTAGGCCGGGTGGCGCACTCCGTCCTGCGCGCTCCGCACCCCCTTCCTACGGTGGCTGAATGATCGTCACGTCAGCTCTTCGCCATGCCGCCGCGGGCTCCGCCGCGATGCTGCTCGTGCTCTCCGCCCCCGTGGCCGACGCCGCCGCCCCGCCGCTCGCCCGGACGGCCGCTCCCGCCCTCGGGCCGGGCTCCGCCACCGAACCGACCCCTCCCGCGCGGCGGTTCGTGGACCCGGCGCGGCTCGACCGGACGGGGACGCAGGTGCAGCCGCTGGCCGGCGCGCCGGCCGTGCCGACGCCCTCGGCGCTGTCCTGGGTGGTGGCCGACGCCGGGACGGGCGAGGTGCTGGCCGCCCGCGACGCGCACCGGAAGCTGCCGCCGGCCAGCACGCTCAAGACCCTCTTCGCGCTGACGGCGCTCCCGCACCACGAGGCGTCCGAGCAGCACACGGTGGCCGACGAGGAGCTGACGGGGATCGGCGAGGGCAGCAGTCTCGTCGGGGTGAAGGAGGGGTACACGTACCGCGTCTCCGACCTGTGGAACGGCGTCTTCCTCAGCTCGGGCAACGACGCGGTGCACGTCCTCGCGTCGATGAGCGGCGGCTGGGAGTCGATGGCCCGTCAGATGCAGCGCAAGGCGCGGTCGCTGGGGGCCCGGGACACCCACGTCGTCTCCCCGGACGGCTACGACGCGCCCGGCCAGGTGTCGTCCGCGTACGACCTGGCGGTCTTCGGCCGGGCCGGCGTCCAGGACCCGGAGTTCACCCGCTACTGCTCGACCGCCTACGCGGACTTCCCGGCGGGCTCGTGGTCGTACGGCATCGCCAACACCAACCGGCTCCTCACCGGCGCCGACGGCGTGGGCCGCTACCCCGGCCTCATCGGCATCAAGAACGGCTACACCAGCAACGCGGGCAACACCCTGGTCGCCGCCGCCCGGCGGGGCGAGCGCACGCTGGTCGTGTCGGTGATGAACCCGCAGTCGGGCGGCGGGCTCGCCGTGTACGAGGAGGCCCGCTCGCTGCTCGACTGGGGCTTCGAGGCGGCGGGCAAGGTCCGGCCGGTCGGCTCGCTGCTGCCCCCGAAGTCCCCGGACTCCCCCGAGGACGGGCGGACGGAGGGACGCGCCGTGTCCGTGCGCGGCGGGGCCGGCGCTCCGGCCGCCGCCCTGGGCTCCCCGGCGGGCCGGTCCGCCGCCGCCGAGGCCGAGGGCCCGGGCCCCTCGGTGGCGCTCCCGCTGTCCCTCGTGGGCTCGGCCTGCGCCGCGGCCCTCGCGCTGTGGGCCTGGCGCCGCCGCGCACCGCGCGTCTGACCCGCACCGGGGGCGGCCCCCGGCCGGACGCGCGGTCCGGGCCGGGGGCCGCCCCCGGTCACAGGGAGGCCCGGGACGCGACGTACCGTTCGGCGGCGCGGAGGGCCTCGGCGGTCGAGCGGACGCCCATGAGCACGCACAGCGTGTACGCGGTGTCCTCGAAGCGGCGGCGGGCGGAGAGGTCGCAGGAGCCGGCGAGGACGCCCTGTTCCTGGGTCCGGTAGTGCCGGAGGAGCCGTTCGACGGTGTTCCGGTCGGGCAGCAGCATGGGTTCCTCCGTAACGGCCCCGTCTCGTGCGTCGCTCCATGGTGCTCGCGACCGGCCACCCGCGCGACCCGCGCGCTCACGCTCCGTGACGCCGACCCGTGCCGAGGTGCGCGGGCCGTCCGGAGGGCGGAGGGTCGAAGACATGAACGCGCGTACACGACAGAGGGTGGTCGTCACCGGCGCCACCGGGAACGTGGGCACCAGCGTGGTGCGGGCCCTGGCCCGTGACCCGGGGGTGGAGTCGGTGCTCGGCCTGGCCCGCCGCAGGCCCGGACTCGACCTGCCGGGCATCGACTGGGCCGAGGTGGACCTGTCCCTGGACCGCGACGAACCCCGGCTCGCCCAGTACGTCTCCGAGGCCGACGCGGTCGTGCACCTCGCCTGGCGCTTCAACCCGACGCACGACCCCGTGACCACCTGGCGGACCAATGTGCTGGGCGCCCTGCGGGTCTGCGACGCGGTCGCGGCGGCGCACGTGCCCGCGCTCGTCTTCGCCTCCTCCGTCGGGGCCTACTCCCCCGGCCCCCGGGGCGGCGCGCCCGTCTCCGAGGCGTGGCCGACGCACGGCTGGCCGGGCGCGGCCTACAGCCGGGAGAAGGCGTACCTGGAGCGCGCCCTGGACACCTTCGAGCGCGACCACCCCCAGACCCGGGTGGTGCGGATGCGGCCGGCCTTCCTGTTCAAGGAGGAGGCGGCGAGCGAGCAGCGCCGGATCTTCGCCGGCCGGTTCCTGCCCGGCCAGCTCGTCCGGCCCGACCTGCTGCCCGTGCTGCCGGAGCCCGAGGGCCTGCGCTTCCAGGTCCTGCACACCGACGACGCCGCCGACGCCTACGTCCGGGCGGTGCTGCGGGACGTGCGGGGCGCCTTCAACCTGGCGGCGGAACCGGTGGTGGACGCGGCGCTGCTCGGCGAGATGTTCGGGGCGCGGCCGGTGAAGGTCCCGGCGGGCGCCGTCCGGGGCGCCCTCGCGGCGGCCTGGCACCTGCGCCTCGCGCCCGCCTCCCCCGGCCTCTTCGACCTCCTGCGCCACCTGCCGGTGATGTCCACCGAGCGGGCCCGCGCGGAGCTGGACTGGCGGCCGGAGGCCACCTCGGTGGAGGCCCTGGAGGCGTTCCTGCGCGGGGTGCGCTCCGGCGCCGGCGACGACACGGCGCCCCTGGCCGGGCGCCGCGTCGCCTGAGTCCGCCCCGCCGGCGGCCGGCGGCGCCGGCCGCGTCCCGGTCGGCGGTCCGGACCGCCGCGCCCGCCGCCTCCCGGCCCCGGCGGAAGGGCGCGGACAGGACAGCCGGCGGCCGTTTCGCGCCGGGCCGCGGAGCCGCCTCCCGGCCCCGGCACGGCGTCCCGCCGCGCCCCGCGCCCGCGCCGGGGCGACCCGGGCACCGCCGTCCGGTGGCCCTCGGAGCCGTACGGAATAATGCGCCGCATGCGCATTTCAGCCAGGGCCGACTACGCCGTGCGGGCCGCCCTCCAGCTCGCGGCCGCCGGGGACGGCGGGCCGTTGAAGGCGGAGGCGATCGCCGAGGGGCAGGGCATCTCGCACAAGTTCCTGGAGGGGATCCTGGGCGACATGCGCAAGGGCGGGCTGGTCGAGAGCCAGCGCGGCGGGCGCGGCGGCTACTGGCTCGCGCGGCCCGCCGAGACGATCTCGGTCGCGGACGTCATCCGCTGCGTGGACGGCCCGCTGGTCTCGGTGCGCGGCGAGCGCCCGCCGGACCTGGCGTACACCGGTCCCGCCGAGTCGCTGCTGCCGCTGTGGATCGCGTTGCGGGCCAGCGTCCGCGAGGTGCTGGGCGTCTCGCTCGCGGAGGTGGCGTCGGCGGAGCTGCCGGCGGGGATCACCGCCCGGGCGGACGACCCCGAGGCGTGGACCAACCCCTGACGGCGGGACTCCGCCCCCTCCCACCATCGGATGCCATCCCGCAGCCACCTGCGGCGATGTGACACGGTCTCACCGGCCGAAACGTCCTCATCCACATGCCGGACGCCCCTTGGGGCCTCCGGCCCCCCTCTGCCACTATCCCTAGTGATCCAGTGGGATTACGGGAGGGCAGGCGGGGTGGGATGAGCACGCAGCAGACGACGCCCAGGGACGACACGCTCTGGCGGCGGATCGTCCGGGAACTCGCCGACGACCTGGCCGTCGACGCGCACGCCCGCGACCGGGCCGGCAAGAGCCCCCGTGACGAGGTCGGACGGCTCCGGGAGGCGGGGCTCCCCGCCTTCCTCACCGCCGCCGACCCCGTGCTCGGCGGCGGACGCGGCGCCGACCTGCGCACCGCGTGTTCCGCCGTCCGGGAGCTGTCCGCCGCCGACGGCTCGGTCGGCGAACTCCTCGCCCACCACTACGCCCTGTCGTGGACCGGCCGCTTCCTCTCCGGTCCGCCGGACGGCCGGTCCGCCGAAACCTTCCCTCGCCTCGACGCACGCACGGCGGCCGAAGGCTGGCTGCTCGCCGGGGCGGCCGATCCGCCGCCGCCCGGCACCGGCGGGGCCCCCGGTCCCACCCTCACCCGCGACGGCCGGGACGGCTGGCTCCTCGACGGCCGGCGCGCCTTCGACTCCGCCGTGACCGTCGCCGACCGCCTCGTGGTCGCCGCCCGGCCGGCGGGCACCGGCGACCCGCTCGTGGTGCTGGTGGACCCGGCCCACCCGGGGGTCTTCACCGAGGCGGCGACGGACCGGGTCGGGCAGCGGCTGACCGGAGCGGGCACGGTCGCCTTCGGCCACGTGCCCGTCCCCCGGGCGCGGGTCCTCGGCACCCTGCCCGCCGACGAGCACGCGGCGGCCCCCTTCACCACGCTCGCCCCGCTGGTGCTCCGCCTGCTGCTGGTGCACGTGGCCCTCGGCATCGCGGAGGGCGCGCTCGCCGAGGCCAGGGACGTGAACCGCGCCGTCGCCCCGGGACCGCCGCCCGCGCCCTCCCACGGCCTGCCGGACCGGGCGGACGATCCGTACCTGCTGCTCTCCTACGGCGAACTGGCGACCGCCGCGCACACCGCCGCCGCCGTCGCCGAACGCGCCACCGACGCCCTCGCCCGCGGCCTGCGCGCCGGCTGGTCCCTCGGCTTCGAGGACCGCGCCGACCTCGCCGTCCTGGTCGCCGCCGCCGAGACCGTCACCGGCCCGGCGGCGGTCCGGCTGACCACTCGGATCCTGGAACTCGTCGAGGGCGCCCCGCCCGCCGCCCCGGGCGCCGGGGGCGGCGGCCCCGGCTTCGACCGCTTCTGGCGCGACGCCCGCGCCCTCACCGCCCGCACCCGCCCCGCCCACCGCCTCCGCGACATCGGCGACCACTACCTCAACAACACCCACACCCGCCTGGCCCGCAGCGCCTGACCGCGCGTCACGAGCCGTCGCCGGCGCGCGTCAGCTCGTACAGGTCACCGGAATCCGGGTCGCCGACGAACTGGTAGAGGACGACCCGCTCCGCAGTGCCGCCCACGTACCACGAGCCGTCCGCGCAGGAGGCCACCCCGAGCACGAGCTCCTGACCCCAGGAGCCCGGCCCCGGTTCGTACGTCCAGGTGCCGCGGCCGGCGCACTCCCGCTCCTCGCCGTCCGAGTCCCAGGCGTCGTCGAGGCCGGCGGCGGTGGCGGTGCCGTCCGCGGCCAGCTCCATCGACCCGCCGCGCCCGTCCGTCCAGGTGCCGACGAAGGCGGCCCGCTCCAGGCGCGGCGGCCGGTACTCCTCGACCAGGCCACTGGCGAAGGCGACGGCCCCGAGCACGAGGGCGCCGGTCACGGCCAGCGCGCCCCAGCCCAGGACGGCCCGCAGCAGCCTCGGCCGGCGCGAGCCGGAGACCGCGGCCGCCACGGCGAGCGCGGCGCCGGCCGGCAGCCACAGGACGGCACCGGCCGCCACCCCGCAGAAGCCGGTCGCGACGGCCGCGCCCAGCGGGACGGCGGCGACCAGCAGTCCGCCCGGCAGCAGCCCGGCCGCCCCGCCGCCGAGACGCTCCCACCGCTCCCCGAGCAGGCCCGCGAACCGCTCCCCGACCCACACCGTGGGCAGCACGAAGGCGATCGCGAGGCCGGCGGCGAAGGCGGCGGCGAAGGGCAGCAGCACCGGCAGGGCGAGGACGCCCAGGGCGGAACCCCCCACGGCGGGAGACGGCCGGGTGAACCCGTACAACATCAGCAGGACGGCCGCGAGGGTCCCCTCCACGAGGAGCACCACCGTCGCCGGCACCAGTCTCTCGGCGGCGCCCATGCGCTGCCCCTCCCGCGTCGCCACCATGGCGATCACCCCCTCGGCGAGCATCCTGCCACACTCCTGAACGCGTTCAAATTGCGGTCCCGCCCCCGGGCCGGGACCGACGGTCCGGCATGTCGGGACCTCCGTCCCCCTCCTGGAGCGGCCCAAGGGCCCAAGCTGGAGGGTGAGGAGGGGCCGGCGTCCGGGCCGGTCCCGTCGGGTGGTGTCCGGGAGGACGTCGGATGAGTCGCGAGACCGAGGAGTTCCAGGTCGGTACCGAGATCGTGGCCGGGGTGGACGGGTCGCCGGAGAGCCTGGCCGCCGCGGAGTGGGCGGCGCGGGAGGCGGAGCACCGGAGGGTGCCGCTGCGGCTCGTGCACGCGTGGCGGTGGGAGCCGCTCGACCTGCCGCTCGTACAGGACAAGGACGTGCAGGAGCGGGCCGCCGAGGAGGTGGTGCGGACGGCGGAGAGGGAGATCGCGGCACGGCACCCGGAAGTGTCCGTCACCGCCGAGGTCCTGACGGACACACCGGTACCGGCACTGCTCCACGCGCAGCACGGCGCCGGGATGCTGGTCATCGGCTCGCGCGGACACGGGGCGGTGGCCGGCTTCCTGCTCGGCTCGTACGGCACGCAGCTCATCGCCGCCGCGAGCCGGCCGGTCGTCGCGGTCCGCGCCCACGACGACCGGACCGCCGAACCGCCCACCGGCGAGATCCTGGTGGGCCAGCAGGGCACCCCGGAGGACAGCGAGGCCATGCTGCGGTTCGCCTTCGAGACCGCCCACGCCCGGGGCGCCGCCATCCGCGCGGTGCGCGCCTGGAGCCTGCCGTCGCTCTACGCCTTCAGCCCCGCCTCGATGCGGCTCGCCGACGACGCCGGCGGACTCGTGCCCTTCGAGGAGAAGGCGCTCCGCGACGCCCTCGCGCCCTGGCGCGAGCGGTACCCGCACGTGCCGGTGACCGAGCACGTCGAACTGGGCAGCGCCGGACAGGTCCTGCTCACCACCTCCGGTGCCGCGCAGCTCCTCGTGGTGGGCCGCCGGGCCAGGCGCGGCGCCCTGGGGCGGCGGATCGGGTCGGTGGCGCACGCGGCGCTCCACCTGGCGCCGTGCCCGGTGGCGGTGATCCCGCAGGGCTGACCCGGAGGACCGCATGCGCCCGCCAGGCCGCCGCGTCAAGCCGGCGCGGCGGGTTGACACGCGGAGTTGACCCTCCGGGTTGACAGCGGGTGTCGGGGCGGCGGCGCGCGGAAAGCCTTGATCCCGTCGCCCCCGCGGCTCGCCCGAGCCCCGGTCCGGACGGCGGCGCAGGCGAGAGAGCGGAGCTCCATGCGGTACGACGGTCCCACCGGTCCCGGCCCTTCCGACCCCCGCGGACGCCCCCGCCCCGAGAGCCCCCCGTCCGGCCGCCACCGCCGCGGCGGCCCGGTCCGCCGCCGCGCGCTCCCCCGGCCGGGCTTCCCCGCGGCGGTCCTCGCCGCGGGCACGGCCGCCGCCGTCGCCACCGTCCTCCTCGGCCTGTACGCGGCCGGGTCGCCCACCGCTCCCGGCCCCCGCGCGGCCAGGCCCCCCGCCCCCCAGGCCCCGCCCCCGGACCGGGAGGGGCGGGCGACCCGGCCGGCAGACGGCGCCGCCCCGGCGGCCGACGGGCTCGCGCCGCAGACGGGGGCCGTCCGCGCCGCCCCGGTGACGGCCCCGGCCCGCGCCTCCCGCTACGTCCGGGACGTCATCGCCCTCGTCAACGCAGAACGGGACCGGGCGGGATGCGGCCCGCTGCGCACCGAGAAGCGTCTCGCCAGGGCCGCCCAGGGGCACGCCGACGACATGGCGGCCCGCGACTACTACGCCCACGCCAGCCCCGAGGGACGGGACGGCGGCGACCGGATCAGCGCCGCCGGCTACGGCTGGTCGGCGTGGGGCGAGAACATCCACAAGGGCCCCAAGACCCCGGAGCGGGCGATGGACGACTGGATGGAGAGCCCGGCCCACCGGGCGAACATCCTCAACTGCTCGTTCCGCGACATCGGCGTCGGCGTGGCCCTCACCGCCGACGGGCCGTGGTGGGTACAGGACTTCGGCACCAAGGACTGACCCGGCCGGCCGCCCGGCTCGCGGTCAGTTCGCGGGCGCCGCCAGCTTCTGCACCCAGACGGTGCCGCGCGGGCCGGGGACGGCCGCGACGCCGGTGTCGCGGTAGGCGCAGTCGAGCAGGTTGCGCCGGTGGCCCGCGTCCGAGCGCCAGCCGTCGACGACGGAGGCCGGGTCCCGCTGCCCCCGGGCCAGGTTCTCCGCCCAGGCCGACCAGCGGTAGCCGGCTCTGGTCATCCGGGTGTCCGCGAACTCGCCCTCGGGGTCGGCGTGGCCGTAGTAGCCGCGGTCCGTCATGTCCCGGGCGTAGGCGCGGGCGGCGGCGGTCAGCCGGGGATCGGTGCGCAGCGGGGCGCAACCGGCGTCCGCCCGGAGCCGGTTGACCAGTTCCGTCACCCGCTCCCCCGGGTCGGCCGGCGGCGGCGGGGTGGTCCGGGCCGGGGCGGGCGCGGTGGTGGCCGGCGTGCGGGTGGGCGCGGGGCGGGTGGCCGCCGCGGTGACGGTGCCCGGCCCGGGGGCGGGGGTGGGCGTCGGGGCGGGGGTGGTGACGGGCGGCGCGGCGGTGGGCCTTCGGGGCTCGGCCGGGGCCGCGCGCTGCTCGGGAAGCGTGAGCACGAGTGCCCCGAGGACGGCGACGGCCGCGACCCCGGCGGCCCCGGCGCGGCGCCCGGGCGACCAGTACGGGGCCGCGTGGGCGCCGGGCGGGGTGGGACCGGGCGGGGACACGGGCACGGTGGGGACGGGGGTGACCGGGGCGTGGTCGACCGGGGCCGTGGGGGCCACCGGGCCGGGGAGGCCCGTCGTGGCCGCCGGATCCGGGGCGGCCGGATCCGGGGCGGGCGGATCCGGGGCGGGCGGTGCCGTCAGGCCCACCGGTTCGGCCGCGAGCGCCGGGGGCGCACCGGCTTCGAGGAGGGCGGCGGTGACGGGCGGGACCAGGCCGATGCCGACGAGCAGGCCCTCGACGGGGGCGAGGCCCCGGCGGGCGCGGCCGGTCGCGCAGGTGCGGCAGTCGCGCAGGTGGCGGGCGACGCGTTTGCGCCACAGCGGGGAGGGGTGGCCGTCCCAGGGGGCGAGGACGGCCGCGAGGCCGGGGCAGCGGGGCTCGGCGTCGAGGGCGCCGACGACGGCGCGGCCGGTCTCCAGGCGTTCCTTCATCCGCTGGACGCGGACGGCGGTGTGGGCCTGGGGCAGGCCGAGGGCCTCGGCGAGTTCGGCGCGGGTGAGTTCGCCCGCGGCCTCCAGCCACCACAGGGAGAGGAGTTCTCGGTCGTCCTCGTCGAGCCAGCGGGTGGCGCGGGCCACGTCGCGGCGCTGCCCGGTCAGGCCGAGGCGGAGGATCGTGAGGTCGGTGAAGTCGCCGGCCGGATCGGCGAGGTCGACGGCCCGGTCGAGGCCGGGGACGGGCGCCTGGAGGCGTTCGCGCCAGCGGCGGCGCACCCCGTTCATGGCGATGGCGACGAGCCAGGACCGGAAGCGCTCGGGGTCCCGCAGCCCGGGCAGCCCGTCGAGGGCGCGGACCAGGGTCTCCTGCACGATGTCGTCGGTGTCGGCGTGCCCGTCGAGGGCGCGGCCCACCACGTTGTGGACGAGCGGCAGGAAGGCGCGCACCAGTTCGTCCCTGGCGTGCGGGTCGCCCGCGCGCGCCGCCTCCACCAGGGCGGTGGTGCGCTGCTCGTCGCTGTGCATGGATGGTGCTCCCTTGTCCCCGGTCCGAGTCCCCGTGCTTCCGGAGACCCGTGGGGCCGGGCAGGGATAACACTTTCTCGCGGCCTTCGAACCGACTGGCGGACCGGCCGCCGAACCGGCCGGTCGGACCAGCGGTCGAACCGACCGCCGGACCGGTTGCCGGACGGACCGCCGGACCGATTGCCGGACCGGCTGTCGAACCGATCGGCGGACCGGCCCCGCGGCCGGTCCGAGGCCGGTCCGAGGCCGGTCCGAGGCCGGTCCGAGGCCGGTCCGAGGCCGGCCGCGGGGCCGCCCGGCGGGCTAGCCGGTCGGATGGGGCAGGCGCGGGACCGTGGCCCCGTCGCCCTCTCTCACGGCCTCCACGACGGCGTCGTGGAGTTCACGGCTCTCCTCCTCGGAGGCGCAGGGGACGGGACTTCCCGACATGGTGAACCAGTCGGAGGCGCCGCTGTACTGCACGGCCACGCGTGCCTCACCGTCGACGAAGGTCGTGTGCACGGTCAGATCGCCCGTGACGATCCCGCCCTCGACGGTCAGCACCCCACCACGCCCGGTGTAGACACCGGCGGTCGTCCAAGATGCCCAGCTCATGCCCTCCAGGGTCACACCCGGATGGCGTACGCGCCACCGACGCGACCGCCCCGGCCGGAATCGTTCCGGCCGGGGCGGTACGCGTCGGGTGCCGGATCAGACGAGGGACGCGAGGGCCTCGTTGAACGTGGCGGACGGGCGCATCACGGCCGCGGCCTTGGCCGGGTCGGGCTGGTAGTAGCCGCCGATCTCGGCCGGGGAGCCCTGGACGGCGTTCAGCTCGTCGACGATCTTCCGCTCGTTCGCCGCGAGGTTCTCGGCGAGCGGGGCGAAGGCCTTGGCGAGCTCGGCGTCCTCGGTCTGCGCGGCCAGCTCCTGGGCCCAGTACAGGGCCAGGAAGAAGTGGCTGCCGCGGTTGTCGATGCCGCCGAGGCGACGGGTCGGCGACTTGTCCTCGTTGAGGAAGGTGCCGGTGGCGCGGTCCAGGGTGTCCGCGAGGACCTGGGCGCGGGCGTTGCCCGTGGTGGTGGCCAGGTGCTCGAAGGAGGCGGCCAGCGCGAAGAACTCGCCGAGCGAGTCCCAGCGGAGGTAGTTCTCCTTGACGAGCTGCTGGACGTGCTTCGGGGCGGAGCCGCCGGCGCCGGTCTCGAAGAGGCCGCCGCCCGCCATCAGCGGGACGACCGACAGCATCTTGGCGCTGGTGCCCAGCTCCAGGATCGGGAAGAGGTCGGTCAGGTAGTCGCGCAGCACGTTGCCGGTGACGGAGATGGTGTCCTCGCCGCGGCGGATGCGCTCCAGGGAGAACTTCGTCGCCTCGACCGGGGAGAGGATCTTGATCTCCAGGCCCTCGGTGTCGTGCTCCGGGAGGTACTGCTTCACCTTGGCGATGAGCTGCGCGTCGTGGGCGCGGTTCTCGTCCAGCCAGAAGACGGCCGGGGCGCCGGTGGCGCGGGCGCGGGTGACGGCGAGCTTGACCCAGTCCTGGATCGGGAGGTCCTTGGTCTGGCAGGCGCGGAAGATGTCGCCCTCGGCGACCTCCTGCTCCAGGAGGACGTTGCCCTCGGAGTCGACCAGGCGGACGGTGCCGGCCTGGGCCATCTCGAAGGTCTTGTCGTGGGAGCCGTACTCCTCGGCCTTCTGCGCCATGAGGCCGACGTTCGGGACGGAGCCCATGGTGGCCGGGTCGAAGGCGCCGTGGGCACGGCAGTCCTCGATGACGGCCTGGTAGACGCCGGAGTAGCTGTGGTCCGGGAGGACCGCGAGGGTGTCGGCCTCCTGGCCGTCCGGGCCCCACATGTGGCCGGAGGTGCGGATCATCGCCGGCATCGAGGCGTCGACGATGACGTCGGACGGCACGTGCAGGTTGGTGATGCCCTTGTCGGAGTCGACCATGGCGAGGGCCGGGCCCTCGGCGAGCTCGGCGTCGAAGGAGGCCTTGATCTCGTCGCCGTTCGGGAGGGCGGCGAGACCGTTCAGGACCGTGCCGAGGCCGTCGTTGGCGGACAGGCCGGCGGCGGCGAGCGCCTCGCCGTACTGAGCGAAGGTCTTCGGGAAGAAGGCGCGCACGACGTGGCCGAAGACGATCGGGTCGGAGACCTTCATCATCGTGGCCTTGAGGTGCACGGAGAAGAGGACGTCCTCGGCCTTGGCCCGGGCGACCTGCTCGCTGAGGAAGGTGCGCAGGGCGGCGGCGCGCATGACGGCGGCGTCGACGACCTCGCCGGCGATGACCTTCAGCGGCTCGCGCAGCTCGGAGGTCGTGCCGTCGGCGGCGGTGAACTCGAAGCGGAGGGTGTCGTCCTGGCCGATGACGACGGACTTCTCCGTGGACGCGAAGTCGTTCTCGCCCATGGTGGCGACGTTCGTCTTCGACTCGGCGGTCCAGGCACCCATGCGGTGCGGGTGGTTCTTGGCGTAGTTCTTGACCGAGCCGGGGGCGCGGCGGTCCGAGTTGCCCTCGCGCAGGACCGGGTTGACGGCCGAGCCCTTGATCTTGTCGTAACGGGCGCGGACGTCCTTGTCCTGGTCCGTCTTCGGGTCGTCCGGGTAGTCCGGGAGGGCGTAGCCCTGCGCCTGGAGCTCGGCGACCGCGGCCTTCAGCTGCGGGATCGAGGCCGAGACGTTCGGCAGCTTGATGATGTTGGCCTCGGGGGTCTTGGCCAGCTCGCCCAGCTCGGCGAGGGCGTCGCCGATCCGCTGCCCCTCCTCCAGGAAGTCGGGGAAGCTCGCGATGATGCGGCCCGCGAGCGAGATGTCACGCGTCTCGACCGTGACGCCGGCCGTGGAGGCATACGCCTGGATCACGGGCAGGAACGAGTACGTCGCCAGTGCCGGCGCCTCGTCGGTGTGGGTGTAGATGATGGTCGAGTCAGTCACCAGGTGCTCCGCTCCACGTCTGCGTATGCGAGATTGCTCGACATCAAGATATCTCGTGATCGTGGTTCTCCGTAAAGGGGCCCACGAGCTCACCTTGGTCAGGGGCTCCGGAGTCCTCCACGAAGGGGCCTCCGAGCCGGTACGGGGCGGCGCCGCCGTCCAGGTCGACGTGGCGCACCAGGGCGAGCAGGACGAGTCCCGCGGCGGCGCCGGTGCCCGCGGCGAGGGCCTGGCCGCAGCGGTGGGCGAGGCGCAGCTCGTCGGGGTCGTACGGGGCGGTGGCGGGCAGTCCGAGGGTGTCGCCGAGGAGCAGGAACCCGGCCGCGAGCCCGCCGGCGGCGACCAGCGCGAGCGGCAGGGTCACCGGGAGGCCGCGCAGGGCGGTGCCGCGCCGGGTGCCGGGGCGGACCCTGCCGCGGCGGGCGAGCAGCGCGATCAGGCCGCACTGGACGGCGAGGGCGAGCAGGGCGGCGGCGATCACGTCGCCCGGGCGGTGGTCGCCGGTGGCGACCGCGTACGCGCCGAGGACGACGGCCCACAGGGTGGCGGCGCCGACGGCGAGCCCCCGGGAGCGCCGGGGCACGACCAGGACGAGGGCGAGGGCGACGCCGAAGGCGAGGGTGGCGGTGGCGCTGGGGAAGCCGCTGGGCGCGAGCGCCCCCGCGCCGTCGACGGGCCGGGGGCGGGGGGCGTACCGCTGGAGGAGTCCCGCGACGGCGAGGGCCACGGCGACGGCCCCGACGGCGGCGCCGGTGAGGGCGTACCGCTTGCGCACCAGGCCGAGGCCGACGAGGAGGACGCAGGCGAGGACGAGGGAGAGGGTGGCGGCCCCCTCCAGGGAGGGGTGGTCGCGCAGGAAGGCGGCGAGGCGGGTGTCGGCGCGCCGGCCGGTGACGGCGGCGTCGCCCCACCGGCGGCCGGTCGCGGTGAGCACGAGCCCGGCGTAGACGAGGGTCAGCAGCAGGACGGCCCCGAGGCAGGCGCGCCGGGTCCTGGTGCGGACACGGGCGCTGAAGGAGTCCGCGGCCTCGCCGGCCACGGCGGCGTACCACCAGGTGTCACCGGTCTTCGGCGGCCTCGGGGAGCCGCCTATGCGCCTGTCGTAGGAAGCCATGCCCCGATTCGAACCCACGCGCGGCCGGGCCGCCCGCTGGGCTCACCCGAACGACACGCCGGGCCGGTCTCCGTCGCGGCCGGTGCCGGGTCGGGCGGCGAGGAGGACCGGTCCGGTGAGCGGGGCGAGGACGGAGACGGGGGGCGGTGCCCGCGGCCGGCGCGCCGGCGAAGCCGCCGACGCTCTGGAGGGCGGCGGACCGGGCGGGCCTCAGGAGGAGGCGCGGACGACCAGCTCGGTGGGGAGCATCTGGCGGGGCTGGTCGTCGGGCTCGCTCGGGCAGGCGATCTCGGCCAGGAGCAGCCGGGCCATGCTGCGGCCCATCTCCTCGATGGGCTGGCGGACGCTGGTGAGCGGCGGGTCCATGAGGCGGGCGACGGCGGAGTCGTCGACGCCGACGAGGGCGACGTCCTCGGGGACGCGGCGGCCCGCCTCGCGCAGCACGGCCCGGGCGCCGGCCGCCATCACGTCGGAGGCGGCGAAGACGGCGTCCAGGTCCGGGGCGCGGCCCAGGAGTTCGCGCATGGCGCGGCGGCCGCCCTCCTCGGTGAAGTCGCCGCCCGCGACGAGGGCGTCGTCGGGGGTGAGACCGGCCTCGGCCAGGCCCTCGCGGTAGCCGTCGAGGCGGCAGCGGGCGCCGTACATGTCGAGGGGGCCGGTGATGGTGGCGATGCGCCGCCGGCCGCCCGCGGCGAGGTGGGCGACGGCGGTGCGGCCCGCGCCGGTGTTGTCGGAGTCGACGAAGGCGACGGGCTCGTCCGCGCGGCGGCGGCCGTTGAGCACGGCGGGCAGGCCGAGGGCGCGGACCTGGTCGGGCAGCGGGTCGTCGGCGTGCACGGAGACGAGCAGGACGCCGTCGACGCGCTGGGCGCCGAGGTACTGCTCGAAGCGCTGCCGCTCCTGGTCGCTGCGGATCAGGGTGAGCAGCAACTGCTTGTCGGCGTCGGCGAGTTCACTGCTGACGCCGCGGATGATGTCGAGGAAGTACGGCTCGGCGAAGAGCCGGGCCTCGGTCTCGGGGACGACGAGGGCGATGGCGTCGGTACGGCTGCCGGCGAGCGCGCGGGCGGCCCGGTTGGGGACGTAGCCGAGTTCGGCGACGGCCTTCTCGACGGCCGCCTTGGCCTGTTCGCTCACCTTCGGGGAGCCGTTGATGACCCGTGAGACCGTGCCCCGGCCGACTCCGGCCCGGGCCGCGACCTCCTCCAGGGTGGGCCTGCCGGTCTGCCGCCCGCTCACCGCCATGTGCCGCTTCTCCCCTCGGCCCCGGGACGCCGCCCGCCCGTACTGTGCGGCGAACCTATCAGGCGGGCGGGCGGCGTCCGGTGCGATCAGGCACCGGCGGGCGCGAGCTCCGCCATCGGGCCCCAGCCCGGCTGCTCCGTCCGGACGTTGATGATCTCGGGGGTGGCGGCGACGGCAGGGGCCATGGCGGCGAGTCCGGCGGCGAAGTGGTCGGAGGCGACGTGGACGGCGCCGGCCTCGTCGTCGGCGAAGCCCTCCAGGAGGGTGAAGACGTTCGGGTCGTCGACGCCGCGGGACCAGTCGAAGAAGAGGTTGCCCGGCTCCGCGCGGGTGGCGCGGGTGAAGTCGGCGACCAGGTCGAGCCACTGGTCGGCCAGTTCGGGACGGACGGGGAAACGAACGGCGATGAAGATCATGCCGTCAGGCTGCGCCGCACGGGCGGGCCGGGGCCAGGCGGCCGGTTCAGGATTCCGGCAGGGCCGGAAAGTCCGGCACCGCGCGGGCGAGGGCGGCCCGGACGGCGCCCTGGCGGCGGGCGAGGTCGGCGGTGGGCAGGGAGACCGAGAGGGCGTGCACGATGCCGTCGCCCCGGTCGGGCGCGGCGACGGCGAGGCAGGTGTACGCGAGGTCCGCCTCGCCGACGGAGACCGCGTACCCCTGGCTCCGGACGGTGGCCATCTCGGCCTCGAAGCGCTCGGCGCCGGTGATGGTCCGCTCGGTGAAGCGGGCCATGCCGTGCTCGGCGAGGTAGCGGCGGCGGCGGGCGCGCGGCAGCGCGGCGAGCAGCGCCTTGCCGTGCGCGGTGGCGTGCGCGCGGGCCTCCGGGCCGGGGGCGAAGGGGTGGGCGGTGTCGGTGACGGGCGCGGTGGTGTCGACGACGGTGATCAGGCCGTCGCGGTAGGCCGTGTGGTACGCCTCCGCGCCGGTCGCCCGGCGCAGCCGCCCGAGCAGCTCGCCGGTGGGGGCTCCGAGCCCGTGGTGGCGGAGGTGGGCGCGGTGCAGCGCCGGGACCCGGGGGCCGGGGGCGTACCCCTCGGCGGTCCGCACGAGGTGCCCGCGCGCGAGGAGCGGCCCGGTCAGGTGGTAGACGGTCGACAGCGCGCACCCGAGCGCCCGGGCGAGCGCCTTGGCCCCCACCGGCCGCCCGGCGTCCGCGACGAGGTCCAGCAGTTCGAGCGCCCGCTCCACCGAGCGCGGCCCGCCGGCCGCCGCCCGGTGCGGGTCGGGGCGGGGTTCGGGGCGCGGGATCCGGTCGTCGGGCATCCGCCCAGGGTACGGCGGGGCTTCGGGGCCGGAGGGCGCGGCGGGTCCCGGCGGCGGGCCTGCGGGGATGCGGCGGGGTGCGGCGGGGTGCGGCGCGGGCGCCGCGGCCGGTGGGTGCGGGCGCGAGTCCGGGGTGCCGCGCGCCGCCCCGGAGCGGGCTCCGCACCCTGTGTGGCCGGGCGGTTTCATGGGGTATTGCCGCAGGTCAGACATGCTTTATGTGCATTTGACACTCTTTCGACGTACCGTCGTGAGGATCCCTTGTCACCGACGCACCCGGGAGAGCGTGTGCCCCGCCCCAGGACCGACCATGCCCCGACGCCCGCTGCCGGGAACCGCCCACGGTGGCGGACGGCCGCGATCGCGACGGGCGTCGTCGCCGTCGCGGCGGGCGGGCTCTACGTGGCCGGCCTGGTGGCCACCGGCGACGACATATCCGCCGGCACCCGGGCCGGCGGCGTCGACATAGGCGGCCTGAGCAAGGCCGAGGCCGCCGAACGGCTGCGGGCGCAGGCCCCGGCCGCCTGGACCGCGCCGATCGCGGTGAAGGTCGGCGAGCGCACGGAGCGGGTGTCCCCCGCCACCGCCGGGCTGACGGTCGACGCGGAGGCGACGGCCGAGCGGGCCGCCGACCCCTCGCGCGACCCGTTCACCGTCATCGGCCGCCTCTTCTCCTCCGGCGACCGCGAGATCGAGCCGGTCCTCGCCCACGACGCCGCCAAGACCGACGCGGCCGTCGCCGCGCTGGCGAAGGAGAACGACCGGGCCGTCAAGGAGGGTTCGGTCTCCTTCCGGGACGGCGAGGCCGTCGCCACCCGGCCCGCCGCCGGGCAGAAGCTGGACACCGCGAAGGCCGCCGAGGCCCTGCGGGCCGCCTACCCCTCCGCCCCCGGCGCCGCCGCCGTCGCCCTGCCGGTGTCGGTGACCCAGCCGAAGCTGGCCGGCTCCGAACTGAGCCGCTTCCTCGACGCGTACGCGAAGCCCGCCGTCTCCGGTCCCGTGACGCTCGCCGTGGGCGACCAGCGGCTGACCATCTCCCCGGAGACCCTGGGCGACCACCTGACGGTGAGGAACGAGAACGGCCGACTGTCCGGCTCCCTCGACTCCGCCGCCCTGCTGCGCGACCCGGACGTGGCCCGTCCGCTCGCCGCCATGACGGGCGCCCCGGTCGAGGGGACCCTCGGAGTGCGGGACGGCAAGGTCGTCGTCGTGAAGGAGGGCCGCGAGGGGCGCGAGGTGACCGCGAAGTCGCTCGGCGCGGCCGTGGACCCGCTGCTCACCCGCACCGGGCAGGCGGCCCGCACCGCGACCGTGGCGACCAAGGTCACCCAGCCGCAGGTGAGCACCGCGAACCTCGCCGCGCTCGGCATCGAGGAGCAGATGTCGACCTTCACCGTGAACTTCCCCACCGCCCCCTACCGGACCACCAACATCGGGCGGGCCGCCGAGCTGATCGACGGCTCGCTCGTGCAGCCCGGCGAGGTGTGGTCCTTCAACGAGACGGTCGGCGAGCGCACCGAGGAGAACGGCTTCGTCGACGGCACGATGATCCTCGACGGCCGCTACCAGGAGGCTCCCGGCGGCGGCGTGTCCGCGGTGGCCACCACCGTCTTCAACGCGGTCTTCTTCGCCGGCGTGCAGCCCGTCGAGTACGGCGCCCACTCCTTCTACATCGAGCGCTACCCGGCCGGCCGCGAGGCGACCGTCGCCTGGGGCAGCCTGGACCAGAAGTTCCGCAACGACTCGGGCAAGCCGATCTACATCGCGGCCAGCGCCACGGACTCCTCGGTGACCATCACCTTCTACGGCACCAAGAAGTACGACTCCGTGGAGGCGGTCGCCGGTCCGCGGACGAACGTCACCGAGCCGGGCAAGCGCGAGGCCACCGGCGAGACGTGCGTGCCGCAGGAGCCCCTGGAGGGCTTCGACATCGCGGTCGACCGGGTCTTCAAGAACGGCGGCGAGGAGGTCAAGCGGCAGACCTTCAAGACCCACTACACCCCGCGCGACGAGGTCGTCTGCAACTGACCTCCCCGCCCGCGCCCCCTCCGGAGGGGTGTCCTCGGGGATCCGGCCGGGCATGCATGCCTGGGTGCGGCCGGTCCGGGCCGCAGCGACCCCTGCCGGAGGCGTGCCGTGGCGGAGCGCAGCGAGGTCCCTCCCCACGCCCGGCTGCTGGCCGGGGCGGTCCGGGACGGCGTGTGCCCCGGGGCCGTCTGGGCGGTCGGCGACCGGTCCGGCACCCGCTCGGCCGGGGCGGTCGGCGTGCTCGACCCGGCCCGGCCCGAGGAGCCGGTCCGCCCGGACACCCTCTTCGACGTGGCGAGCCTCACCAAGATCCTCACGGTGTGGGCGGTGACCGGGACCCTGGTCGACGCCGGGAAGCTGGACCTGTCGGCGCCGCTCGGCTCCTTCTGGCCCGCGGCGGCGGGCCGCCCGGCCGGCGGGGTCACCGCGCGCCACCTGCTCACCCACACCGCCGGGATGCCGCTCCGGGCCAACCTGCGCTTCCTGTACGGCTCCGACCCGCAGGACGTGCGGGACGGGGTGCTCGCCGAGCCGCTGCGGCACCCGCCGGGCGCGGCCGTCGCGTACACCGACCGGGCGGCGCTGGTCCTCGGCTGGCTCTGCGAGCACCTGACGGGCCGGCCGCTGGCCGAGCTGGCGCGGGAGCGCGTCTGGGCGCCGCTCGGCATGCGCGAGACCCGCTGGGGCCCGCTGCCGCCGGAGGCCGCGGCCCGCTGCGCGCCCACCGAGTACGACGAGGAGACGGCCCGTCACCTGAAGGGCACGGTGCACGACTTCTCGGCCCGGCTCCTCGGCGGGGCCTGCGGGATCGCCGGCGTCTTCACCACGGCGGGCGACACCGGCCGCTTCCTGCGCGGCGTCCTGTCCCCGCCGCCCGGCACCTTCTCCCCCGCCTGGGCGGCCGCCTCCCTCCGCGTCTCCACCGGCGCGCTCGAACCGCCGCGCGGCCTGCTGTGGCACCCCGCCCCCGGCACCGCCCCCGCCGACGACGTGTGGGCCCACTTCGGCTTCACCGGCACCGCGATGTGGGTCTCCCCCGCCCGCGCCCGCTGGGCGGTCCTCCTCACCAACCGGCTGTACACGACCCGGGACCCGGCTCCGCTGGCGCGGGTCCGCGAGGCGTTCCGGGCGCACGCCTTCGCCTGAGCGCGGTCCGGTTCAGCGGGCCGCCGGGCCCAGGAGCACCGGCAGCGTCCGGTGGCCGTTCGAGATGAGGGACGGGGTGCGGGCCAGTTCCGAGGCGGGGACGGCGAGCTCCAGGCCGGGGAAGCGGGTGAAGAGGGCGCTCAGGGCGGTGGCGACCTCCAGACGGGCGAGGGGCGCGCCGAGGCAGAAGTGGACGCCGTGGCCGAAGGCCAGGTGGTCCTTGGCGGCGCGGGTGAGGTCGAAGGCGTCGGCGGTGGGGCCGTGCCAGTCGGGGTGGCGGTTGGCGGCGGCGTAGGAGGCGAGGATGGCCTCGCCCCGGGCGATGACCCGTCCGTCGGGGAGCGGGACGTCGGCGACGGCGTAGCGCAGCGGCAGGTGTTTGACGGCGGGTTCCAGGCGGAGGGTCTCCTCGACGACGTCGTCCCAGCCGGCGCGTCCGGAGCGGACGTGGGCGAGCTGGCCGGGGTGGGTGAGCAGGGCGGTGACGGCCTGGTCGATGACGTTGACGGTGGTCTCGTAGCCGGCGCTGACCATGAGGAGGAGGGTGTCGGCGAGTTCCTGCTCGCTCAGGCGGGAGCCGTCGCCCTCCTCGTCGCGGGCGGCGAGGAGCAGGGAGGTCATGTCGTCGCCGGGGTCGGCGCGCCTGGCGGCGATGAAGGCGTGGAAGAGGGCGTAGAGGCGTTCCGCGTTGAGCCGGGCGGCCTCGGCGTCGAGGGTGGTGTCGAAGACGGCGTCGACGAGGGCGCGGAAGCGCTCGCGGTCCTGCTCGGGGACGCCGAGGAGCCGGCCGACGACCGCGATCGGCAGCGGGTGGGCGAGGCGTTCGCGCAGGTCGACGACGGTTCCGGCGGGGAGGGCGGCGAGCTCGTCGAGGAGTCCGGCGACGATCGCCTCCACGTCCGGGCGCAGGGCGGCGACCCGGCGGGCGGAGAGGGCGGGGGCGACGATGCGGCGGAGCCGGGCGTGGTCGGAGCCGTACGCGGTGAACATGTTGCGGACGGCGACCCAGAGGGCGAGCGGCCAGCGGGCGACGGCCTCCTCGAAGCCGGGCCAGTGGCGGCGGCCGTCCTTGGAGACGTCGGCGCTGGTGAGGAGCCGTTTGAGGAGGGCGGGGTCGGAGACGGACCAGGCGCGGACGCCGAGGACGTCGACGGGGGTGGCGGGGCCGCGGGCGCGCAGCAGGGCGTGTTCGGCGTGGGGGTCGGTCCCGGCGGGGTCGAGGACGAGCGGTTCGTCGGGGTGCGGCACGGCGGTTCCCTTTCGTCGGCGTCGGGATCCAGCGTGGGGGGAGCGGTGCGACGGCGACAGGGCGGTGTCCGGCCGGTTGGCCGAGAACCGGTGGTCCGGGGGTGTGAGCTCGCGGACAGCTGTTCGGGCCCCCTTGTCGGGCCGGAGGAGCCGCGGGTTACCATATGAGCGCCGTCTAGCTCGAAAGATAAATCTTGTGACTGTCAATGATGACTCGTTCACCAGCTGGAAGAACCGTGAGGAGATCGCGGAGTCGATGATCCCGATCATCGGGAAGCTGCACCGTGAGCAGGACGTCACCGTCCTCGTTCACAGCCGCTCCCTGGTGAACAAGTCGGTCGTCAGCATCCTCAAGACGCACCGCTTCGCCCGCCAGATCGCCGGCGAGGAGCTCTCGGTCACCGAGACGCTGCCTTTCCTGCAGACGCTCACCACGCTCGACCTCGGCCCCTCGCAGATCGACATCGGCATGCTCGCCGCCGAGTACAAGGCCGACTCGCGCGGCCTGACGGTCGAGGAGTTCACCGCGGACGCCGTCGCCGGCGCCACGGGGGCGAACAAGATCGAGCGCCGTGACGGCCGGGACGTCGTCCTCTACGGCTTCGGCCGCATCGGCCGCCTGGTCGCCCGCCTCCTCATCGAGAAGGCCGGTTCGGGCAACGGCCTGCGCCTGCGCGCCATCGTCGTGCGCGGCGGCGGCGAGGCCGACCTCGTCAAGCGCGCCTCCCTGCTGCGCCGGGACTCGATCCACGGCCAGTTCCAGGGCACGATCACGGTCGACGAGGCGAACAGCAGCATCGTCGCCAACGGCAACACGATCAAGGTCATCTACGCCAACGACCCCTCCGAGGTCGACTACACGGCGTACGGCATCGAGAACGCCATCCTGATCGACAACACCGGCAAGTGGCGGGACCGCGAGGGCCTCTCCAAGCACCTGCGCCCCGGCATCGACAAGGTCGTCCTGACCGCGCCCGGCAAGGGCGACGTGCCGAACATCGTGCACGGCGTCAACCACGACACGATCAAGCCGGACGAGCAGATCCTCTCCTGTGCCTCCTGCACCACCAACGCCATCGTCCCGCCGCTCAAGGCGATGGACGACGAGTACGGCGTGCTGCGCGGTCACGTGGAGACCGTCCACTCGTTCACGAACGACCAGAACCTGCTGGACAACTACCACAAGGCCGACCGCCGCGGCCGGTCCGCGCCGCTCAACATGGTGATCACCGAGACCGGTGCCGCCTCGGCCGTCGCCAAGGCGCTGCCGGAGCTCAAGGCCCCGATCACGGGCAGCTCGATCCGCGTCCCCGTCCCGGACGTCTCGATCGCCATCCTCAGCCTGCGCCTGGGCCGCGAGACCACCCGCGACGAGGTCCTGGAGTACCTGCGCGACGTCTCGCTGCACTCGCCGCTGAAGCGCCAGATCGACTTCACCACGGCTCCCGACGCCGTCTCGATGGACTTCGTCGGCTCGCGCCACGCCTCCATCGTGGACGCCGGCGCGACCAAGGTCGACGGCGACAACGCGATCCTGTACCTGTGGTACGACAACGAGTTCGGCTACTCCTGCCAGGTCATCCGCGTCGTCCAGCACGTCTCGGGCGTCGAGTACCCGACCTTCCCGGCCCCGGCGGTCTGATCCCCGCCCGCGCCCGCACGAGAACGGCGCGCCGCGCTCCCCGGGGGGAGGGCGGCGCGCCGTTCGCGTGCTCGCGTCGCGCGGTCAGCCCTTGCGCACCGGGCGCAGCGCGCCGGTGGCCGGCTCGACCGGCTCGTCCCGGGCCTCGGCCCAGAGCGAGCGGACATGGCCGAGGTGGCGCATCATGCACTCCTCGGCGCCCGCCCGGTCCCGGGCGATCATGAGGTCGAGGAGTTCGACGTGCTCCTCGGCGGAGCTGACCAGCTTGCCCGCCTCGTCGAGCCCCGTCAGGCCGTAGAGCCGGGACCGCTTGCGCAGGTCGCCCACCGTCTCCACCAGCCGGTCGTTCCCGCACAGGCCGAGGAGGGTGAGGTGGAACTGCCGGTCCGCCTCCAGGTAGCCGATCAGGTTGTGCGCGCGGGCGTTGACGACGATCTCCTCCGCCAGCGGGCGCAGCGCCTCCAGCTGCTCGGCCGTCGCGGTCTCGGTGACCCGGCCGACCGTGGGCACCTCGATGAGCATGCGCAGCTCGGTGCACTGGTCGAGTTCGCGCTCGCTGACCTCGGTGATCCGGAAGCCCTTGTTGCGGACCGGCTCGACGAGGCCCTCGCGGGCCAGGTCGAGCATGGCCTCGCGCACCGGGGTGGCGGACACGCCGAGCTCGGCCGCGAGGCCGGGGGCCGAGTAGACGGTTCCCGGCTTCAGCTCCCCGGCCGTGAGGGCGGCGCGCAGCGCGTGGCCCACCTGGTCGCGAAGCCGCTCCTGGGCCTTGATGAGACTGTGCTGCTTCAGGTCACCCACGCCGTTCCTCCGAGAATCCGCAGGCGCCCAGCGTACAATGTCACGTTTCTCCGCTGGTGGCCGCCCGGTGGACCGCGACGGCCACGGCGAGATCCTGCCAGGCCATCCCCACGCTCTTGAAGAGGCGCGGAGCGGGTCCCGGCGGCGGCAGGGCCGGGCCCCGTACGAGATCGGCGAGCGTGCCGGTGAGGTGACCGGGGCCGATCGCCCCCTCCGCCTCGGGGATCAGCAGGTCACCGGCCTCCCGGCGGGCCGCCGTCCGCGCCTCGGCCCAGACCTCGGAGCGGCGCACCAGCGCGGTGTCGGTCTCGCGGGCGTCCGGCTCGTGCGAGCCGACGGCGACGACCACCGCGCCGGGCGCCACCCGCCGTCCGTCGAAGAGGGGTTCGCGGGCGGTGGTGCAGCACACCACCAGGTCCGCCTCCGCCACCTCCCCCGGGGTGCCGGTACGGGCCTCGGGGACGCCGGCCCCCCGGGCGTACCCGGCCAGGGCGGCGGCCCGTGCGGGGTCGCGGGCCACGACGGTGACGGAGGCGAGCTTCCGCACCGCGAGGAGCGCGTCCACGTGACCGTACGCCTGCGGTCCCGAGCCGAACAGCACCGTCCTCAACGGCCTCTCGGCAGAAGCGAGGTGACGGATCGCCAGGGCGGAGACGGCGGGGGTGCGCAGCGCGGTGAGCGCGGCGCCGTCGAGCAGGGCGCGGGGCCGGAGGGTGGCGCCGTCCAGGAGGAGGTAGCTCCCGGTGACGCGGGGCAGCCCGAGGGCGGCGTTGCCGGGCGCCACCCCGGCGACCTTCACCCCGGCCCAGCGGCCGGCGGCGGCGGGCATCAGCAGCAGTTCGCCCGCCGGGACGGGGACGGCGGAGCGCGGCGGGCAGGCCTCGGGGTCGAGCCCTTCGCGCAGGACGTCCGCGAGGGCCTCGACGGCCGCCGCCGGGGCGAGCAGCCGGGTGACGGCGGCGGCGTCGAGGTACGGGAGCGGGGGTTCGCTCACAGGAGGAACCCCGCTCCGAGCGCGTCGTCCGGGTCGAGCGTGAAGTGCGCCGTGCCGGTGCGGTGGGCGGTGCCGGTGACCTCGGTGACGAGCCCTTCGGCGGGGTCGCCGCCGGGGAGGGCGCGGCCGGTGAAGAGGGTGCCGGCGACGGACTCGTGGGTGAGGACCCGCCCCTCCTCCAGCCGGCCCTCGCCGACGAGGAGCGCGAGCCGGGCGGAGGTGCCCGAGCCGCACGGGGAGCGGTCGATCTGGCCGTCGGCGAAGACGGTGACGTTCCGCTGGCGCGGCCCTTCGGAGGTGTCGGGCAGGTCCTCGTGGAAGATCACGCCGTACACCCCGGAGAGCAGCGGCCCGTCGGGGTGCCAGGTGGCGGGGTGGCCGGCGAGCGCGGTGCGGATCTCCCGTCCCGCCCGGGTGAGTTCGGGCAGGGAGGACCGGTCCACGGAGAGGCCGAGGTCGCGGGCGGAGACGGAGGCGTAGCAGGCGCCGGCGTGGGCGAGGTCGGCCTCCACGATGCCGAGGCCGGTGGCCACCGGCACCTTCCGGGCGGTGACCCGGGCGGGCACGTTCCGGAAGGTGACGCCGGTGGTGCGGCCGCCGGAGCGGTGGACGGTGGCGGTGACCCGGCCGGAGGGCACGTCGACGCGGACCGGGACGTCCCGGTCGCCGTCGCCGGCCGGGACGAGGCCGCTGTCGACGGCCCAGGCGGCGAGCGCGATGGTGCCGTGCCCGCAGGCGGTGGAGAAGCCGTCCTTGTGCCAGAAGAGGACGCCGAGGTGGGCGCCGTCGTCGTCGGGCGGGACGACGAACCCTCCGTACATGCCGGCGTGGCCGCGCGGTTCCTGGACGAGGAGGCGGCGCAGCGCGTCCAGGGGTCCGGGGCGGGGGGCGGTGCCGGAGCCGCCCGCGCCGACGGCGGTGGCGTACCGCTCGGCGACGGTGTCGCCGGGGACGGGCGGCAGGCCGTCGGCGACGATCCGGAAGGGTTCGCCGGCGGTGTGGTAGTCGGTGACGCGGATCCCGTCCGGCCCGGGGACCTCCCGGGCTTCGGCGCTCACAGCAGGAATCCGGCGGGGAAGGGGTCGGTGGGGTCGAGGAAGTACTGGGCGGTGCCGGTGATCCAGGCCCGTCCGGTGACGGTCGGGACGACGGCGGGCCGGCCGCCGACGGTGGTCTCGGCGACGAGCCGCCCGGTGAACTCGGTGCCGATGAAGGACTCGTTGACGAAGTCGGTGTCCAGGGCCAGCTGTCCGCGGGAGTGCAGCTGGGCCATCCGGGCGCTGGTGCCGGTGCCGCACGGGGAGCGGTCGAACCAGCCGGGGTGGATGGCCATGGCGTGCCGGGAGCGGACCGCGTCGGAGCCGGGGGCGGCGAGGTAGACGTGCTTCACGCCCGCGACGGCCGGGTCCTCGGGGTGGACGGGCCGGTCGTCGCCGGCGTTGATCGCGTCCATGACGGCGAGCCCGGCGGTGAGCAGTTCCTGCTTGCGGGCGCGGTCGAAGGGGAGTCCGAGGGCGTCGAGTTCGACGAAGGCGTAGAAGTTGCCGCCGTAGGCGAGGTCGTAGGTGACGGTGCCGAAGCCGGGGACCTCGGTCTTGAGGTCGAGGCCGACGGTGAAGGCGGGGACGTTGGTGAGGGTGACGGAGCGGGCGGCGCCGTCCTCGACGCGGACGTCGGCGGAGACGAGGCCGGCCGGGGTGTCGAGGCGGACGGTGGTGACCGGTTCGGTCACCGGGACCATGCCGGTCTCGACGAGGACGGTGGCGACGCCGATGGTGCCGTGGCCGCACATCGGGAGCAGGCCGGAGACCTCGACGAAGAGGACTCCGTAGTCGGCGTCGGGGCGGGTGGCGGGCTGGAGGATCGCGCCGCTCATGGCGGCGTGGCCGCGCGGCTCGTACATGAGCAGGGTGCGCAGGGAGTCGCGGTGCTCGATGAAGTGGAGCCGCTTCTCGGCCATGGTGGCGCCGGGGATCACCCCCGCTCCGCCGGTGATCACCCGGGTGGGCATGCCCTCGGTGTGGGAGTCCACCGCGTGGTAGACGTGTCGGGTGCGCATGGGCTGTCCTTCTCCCCTGGGGTCAGCGGAGGCCCTCGGCCAGGGCCTTCTCGGTGGCGGCGCGGACGGCGGCCTCGGCGGCGCCGGTGAGCGGCAGGCGCGGGGCGCGGGTGGGGCCGCCGGGGCGGCCGGCGAGGTCCATGGAGAGCTTGATGGCCTGGACGAACTCGGTCCTGGAGTCCCAGCGGTAGAGGCCGTGCAGGGACTTGTAGAGCGGCAGCGCGGTGGTGAGGTCGCCGGCGACGGCGGCGCGGTAGAGGGTGGCCGCGGACTCGGGCAGGGCGTTGGGGTAGCCGGCGATCCAGCCGACGGCGCCGGCGATGGCCAGCTCCAGGAGGACGTCGTCGGCGCCGATCAGGAGGTCGAGTCCGGGGGCGAGTTCGGCGATCTCGTAGGCGCGGCGGACGTCGCCGCTGAACTCCTTGACGGCGACGATGTTCCCGTCGGCGTGGAGGCGGGCCAGGAGGGCGGGGGTGAGGTCGACCTTGGTGTCGATGGGGTTGTTGTACGCGACGACCGGCAGCCCGGCCCCGGCGACCTCGGCGTAGTGGGCGCGGACGGCCTGCTCGTCGGCGCGGTAGGCGTTGGGCGGCAGCAGGAGGACGGAGCCGGCGCCGGCCTCGGCGGCCTGTTCGGCCCAGCGGCGGGACTCGGCGGAGCCGTAGGCGGCGACGCCGGGCATGACGCGGGCGCCGTCCCCGGCGGCGGCGACGGCGGTGCGGACGACCGCGGCGCGCTCGGTGTCGGTGAGGGTCTGGTACTCGCCCAGCGAGCCGTTGGGCACGACGCCGTCGCAGCCGTTGTCGATGAGCCAGCGGACGTGCTCGGCGTAGGCGTCGAGGTCGACGGAGAGGTCCTCGCGCAGCGGCAGGGTGGTGGCGACCATGATGCCGTGCCAGGGGCGGGTGCGGGTGTCGGTCATCGTGACGTACTCCTTTGTAGTGTGTGACATTTTACTAGTAGGTGTGCGGCGGCCACAAGAGTGTGAACGCCGCGGAGAACGGCTAGTCGGCGGGGAGTTCCGCGAGCTGCCCGAGCCGTACGGGGCAGGCCAGCGGGCGCCGGTCGGCGACGGCACCGCCGCCGGCGAGCGCGGCCACGGCCGGACCGCACACGCGCCCCTGGCACCAGCCCATCCCGGCCCGGGTCAGCAGCTTGACCGTGCGGGCGTCGGTGGCGCCCAGCTCCTCGACCGCCTCGCGGACGCGCCCGGCGGGCACCTCCTCGCAGCGGCAGACCGCCGTCTCCTCGCGGAGCCAGCCGGTCCAGCCGGCACCGGGCCGGTGGGCGGCGCCCATGGCGCCGGCGAAGGCCCGCAGCCGGTCCCGGCGCCGGACGAGACCGGCGGGGGCGGGGCGTCCGGCGACCGAGTGCGCCGCGATCTCCCCCTCCACCAGGGCGAGTCGGGCCCCTCCGACGCCTCCGGCCTCGCCCGCCGCCCAGACTCCGGGCACCGAGGTGCGCAGCCCCGGAGTGAGGACGAGGGCGGCGGTCCCGTCGGCGGCGGTGCGGGTGGCGCAGCCGAGGGCGGTGGCGAGGGAGAGTTCGGGGACCAGCCCGTGGCCGACGGCGAGCGCGTCGCAGGGGACGCGCCGGCCGGTGCCGGGCACGGGCCGCCAGTCGCGGTCGAGCCGGGCCACGGTGACCGCCTCGACCCGTTCGGTGCCGTGCGCCTCCACGACGGCGTGCCGGAGCAGCGGCCGGACCCGGTGGCGGAGCAACGCCCCGCCGTAGAGGGCGCCTTCGGCGAGCTTGGCCGGGTTGCGCAGCAGAGTGCCGGTGCGGCGGGCGTACCCCCCGTACCCGGCGGCCTCGACGACGGCGGGCACCCGGGCCCCGGCGGCGGCCAGCGAGGCGGCGACGGCGAGCAGCAGGGGTCCGCTGCCCGCGACGACGGCGCGGCGGCCGGGCAGCACCAGCCCGCTCTTGAGCATGGCCTGCGCTCCCCCGGCGCCGACGACGCCGGGCAGGGTCCAGCCGGGGAAGGGGAGCTGGCGCTCGTACGCCCCGGTGGCGAGCAGCACCGCGCGGGCCCGGACGGGCTCCCCGGCGGCGTCCTCGGTCCGTGAGTGCACCGCCCAGTCGGTGCCGGAGCCGGTCACGCTCCAGACCTGATGCTCCGCCAGATACCGTACGCGGCCCGAGCGTTCGTACGCGCGCAGCTCGGCCTCGCGGCCGGCGAAGGCGGCCCAGTCGTGGTGCAGGACCTGCGGGCGGGTGGCGCCGAGGGCGGGGTCGGGGTGGCGGTAGTACTGGCCGCCGGGGCGGGCGCCCGCGTCGAGGAGGGTGACGGCGAGGCCGAGCGAGGCGGCCGTGACGGCGGCGGCGAGTCCGGCGGGTCCCGCGCCGACGACCGCGAGGTCGGCGCCCGTGACCGGGTCAGACGGCGAGGTCGTCATGGCCGGTTCCCTCCTGGCTGGTGACGCGGCCGCCGGGGCGGGCGGGGACGAGGCAGGCGCGGCGGTTGGGGGTGCCGTCGACGGTGACCAGGCAGTCGAAGCACTGGCCGATCCCGCAGAAGGCGCCCCGGGGTTCGCCGCCGTGCCGGGTGGTGCGCCAGGCGAGGACGCCCGCGCCCCAGAGGGCGGCGGCGACGGTCTGCCCGGCGGCGGCCGGGACGTCCCGGCCGTCGAAGCGGAAGGTGAAGGTCTCCTGCGGCGCGCCGCCGACGAGGGCGCGCGGGGTGCGGCGGCTCAACTCTGCTCCTCCTGGGTCGGGTCGTCCGCGGGGCCGTGGTCGCGCTCGGGGCGGAACGGTGTGGGATCGAGCGGGGGTTCGGCGCCGGTGAGGGCGGCGGCGACGAGGGCGCCGGTGGCGGGGGCGAGGCCGATGCCCGCCCCTTCGTGGCCGCAGGCGTGGTGGAGACCGGGGACCCGGGGGTCGGGGCCGATCGCCGGCAGGTGGTCGGGGAGGTAGGGGCGGAAGCCGTGGTAGGCGCGGAGCACCTGGACGCCGGCGAGGACCGGGAAGAGCCGGGCGGCCTGGGCGGCGAGCCGGCGCAGGGCCTCGGTGGAGAGCGAGCGGTCGAAGCCGACGCGCTCGCGGGTGGCGCCGATGAGGACGGGGCCGCCGGGAGTGCCCTCGACGACGGCCGAGGACTGCAGGGCGGCGGAGCCGCTGGCCACGTCGGCGATGTAGTCGGCGGCGTAGACCTTGTGCCGGACGATCCGCGGGAGGGGTTCGGTGACGAGGACGAAACCGCGCCGGGGCAGGACCGGCAGGTGGACGCCGGCGAGGCGGGCGACCTCGCCGCCCCAGGTGCCGGCGGCGTTGACGACGGCGGGGGCGAGGAGTTCGCGCCGCGCGGTGCGCACGCCCCGGACGGCTCCGGACGCGTCGCGGAGGACCGCGGTGACCTCCTCGCCGAGGTGGAGCGCGGCGCCGGAGGCGGCGAGCAGCCGGGCGGCGGCCTGCGCGGGCTGGACCTGGGCGTCCTGCGGGTAGTGGAAGCCGCCGGCCAGGCCGGGGGCGAGATGGGGTTCGTGGTCGGCGAGCCGGTCGGCGGGGACCTCGGCGGCGGTGACGCCGGCCGCCCGCTGGCCCTCCGCGAAGGAGCGGAGGGCCTTGAGGGCGGGCTCGTCGGGCGCCACGACGAGCCCGCCCTTGGGCTCGTACTCGGTCTCCGGCGGGAGTGCGCCGGAGAGTTCGCGCCAGAGTCTCGTGGACAGCAGCGCGAGGTCGAGCTCGGGGCCCGCCTCCTTGTCGGAGACGAGCAGGTTGCCTTCCCCGGCGCCGGTGGTGCCGCCCGCGACGGGACCGCGGTCGACCACGGCGACGGTGAGTCCGGAGCGGGCCGCGTAGTAGGCGCAGGCGGCTCCGACGGCGCCGGCGCCGATGATCACGACGTCCGGTGAGTGTCTCTTGGGCACCGCAGTAATATGTCACATTCTTCTGTCGGTGCCCAGCCCCTTCACCAGGCACCCGCGAAGTCCCCCGCCGGGCCTCCGCCGGGCCTCCGCGAAGCTCCTCCGCCGGGCTCCCCGGCCGCGGTTCAGAGCGGCGGTGACGGTACGGGACCGAGCCCGGGCGCCGTCGGCCCGAGCCCCTTCGCCGCGTCCGCCGCCCGCTCCCGCGCCACCGCCGCGAGGGCCGCGTCACCGATCGCGTCCGCGAGCCGGGCCCTCCCCAGCCAGTTGTACGGACTGTCCGGGCGCAGCCCGTCCCGCTCGCTCAGCAGCAGCCGGGCCCGGTCGTGCTCCCCGGCGGCGAGCGCCGACTCCAGCAGCGTCCGCTGCACGGCGTCCCGTTGCGCGTGGCTGCCGCCGAAGACCTGGAGCCTGCGCCGCACCGGCCACAGCAGCTCCACCACGGCGGCGTGGTCGCCGCGCCCGTGCGCCACCAGCGCCTCGCACACCGGCAGCCCGATCTCCGCCGTCATCGCGTGGTTGGACGGGGACCGCCGCCCCCGTTCCCCTGCGCCCTCGGCCAGCCACCGCCGCCGGTCGGCCACCAGCTCCTCGGCCTTCCCGATCCGCCCCGCCCCCACGTACGCCATCACCGCGTGCGCGTCGTTGAAGGCGTAGAACGGCGGGTCCGCCCGCGCGGCCCACGCGTCGGCGAGCCGCGCCCAGCGGTCCGGCTCCTCGCGGCCGGCGAGCCGCAGCCGCCACAACAGCGCGGCCGCGTCGAGGAGTTCCATGGCGAGCCCCGCCGACTCCTCGTGGTGGACGGCCGCGTCGTACACGCGCAGCGCCGTCTCCTCGGCGCCCGCCTCCAGGGCGTAGAGCGCGTAGTGCCACCAGTTGTGCACGGTCAGGTAGTTGCCGCGCGCCCAGTCCCCCGCGCGCCCGTCGAGGAAGGCGACGCCCTCGGCGACCCGTCCCTGCATCTCGTACGTGTGGGTCACCGCGTGCACGGCCCACACGTCCCTCGGGTGCCGCTCGACCGCCGCCAGGCCGGCCTCCTCCGCGCGCCGGTAGTGCCCGGCCTCCTCCAGGCCGAAGGCGTACATGCCGAGCAGCGGCCCCCGGTGCTCGTCGGCCCTCCCCCACGCCGACAGGGCGCCGCCGATCCGGTCCCGCAGCCGCACCGCGTCCCCGGTGAGGAAGTCCAGCTGGTGCCCGGCGAAGAGCGCGAGCGCGTCCCTCGGGTGGGCGAGGCTCAGCTCCTCCAGGAGGTCGCCCGCCCCGTGCAGGTCCCCGGCGAGGCACGCCCCGGCCGCCGCCAGGTGGAGCCGCTCGCGCGCGGGCAGAGCCGCGGTGTCCCGGCCGGCCAGTTGGCGCTCGAAGCGGGCCCTGGCCGCGGCGGCGGCGGTGTGCTCGGTGCCGAGCACCCCCAGATAGGCGGCGAACGCCTGGGCGTCGGGCGACCGGGGGCTCGCCGCGAGGGCGTCCTCGACGGCCGTGGCCACCTCGGGCCGGAAGAAGAGCAGGGCCTCGACGGCCCGGTCCAGATGGGCCGCGCCCTCGGAGGTGCAGTCGTGCAGGGTGTTGCCGTAGCGGTCGGTCGCCAATGCGGGTCCTCACCTCGGTTCCTCGTACTGCCTCGCGTCCGGACGGGCCGCCGGGTCGCACGGGTGGCACCCGCCCGGCCGTCCGGTGACGCGCCGGGCGGGGCGGTGCTCCTCCCGGCGGCATCGGGAGCGTGCCCCACCCGGCCCCGCCGCACTCCGCCCGCGCCCCGGCACGCGCCCCGGGCACCCCCGTCCGCCGCGCTCTTCACCGCCACCGGCCGGTCCGCGCATCGCTCACCGCCCACCGCCCGCCCGGCGCGCGGCCCCGCGCGGCCCGGGCCCCCGGGACGCCCCGCCCGCCCCGGGCCCGGGGACGGCCTCGTACCGGATCGCACCGCCCGCACCCCCCCTCCCGGCCGCCCTGAAGCGCTGACCCGGCGGCATGGTCCACTGGCTCCCGCACCGCAGGGCGCGGTGCGGGAGGAGAGTGAACACCGATGTCCGTCGCCGACGCCACCGCCGTCCGGGTCCGTCCCGTCCGGAAGGAGGACTTCGACCAGTGGCGTGCCCTCTACCGGGGCTACGCCGAGTTCTACCGGGTCGAGCAGACCGAGGAGGCCGCCCGGCTCGTCTGGTCCTGGATCCACGACCCGGCGCACGAGGTGGAGGGGCTGGTGGCGGAGGGCGCCGGCGGGCGGCTCGTCGGGCTGGCGCACTTCCGGCCCTTCGCGCGCCCGCTGTCCGCGTCCGTGGGCGGCTGGCTCGACGACCTCTTCGTCGACCCGGCGAGCCGGGGCACCGGCGCGGCCGACCTGCTGCTGGCCGCGCTGCGCGGGATCGGCGCGGAGCGCGGCTGGAGCGTCGTCCGCTGGATCACGGCCGACGACAACCACCGCGCCCGCTCCAAGTACGACCAGGTGGCCGCGCGCACGATGTGGATCACGTACGACATGGCCCCCGAGGCCTGATCCGCCGCCCCTCGCCGGGCAGGACCTAGCGGAGTTCCTCCGCGACGACCGCCGCGGCGGCGGCCACCAGTTCGTCCACTCCCTCGGCGTCCGGTTCGAAGCGGGTGGTGAGGACGGAGAGGAGGATCGGGCCGCCGTCCGGCGGCCAGGTGACGCCGACGTCGTTGTTGCCGCCGTACTCGCCGCCGCCGGTCTTGTCGGCGACGGTCCAGTCCGCCGGCAGGCCCTTGCGGAAGCGGGTGGGGCTGGTCGTGTTGCGGAGCAGCCAGTCGGTGAGGAGGGCGCGGTCGGCCGGTTCCAGGACGCGGCCGAGGACGAGCCGGCCGTAGGTCCGGGCGATGGCGCGCGGGGTGGTGGTGTCGGTGGTCCGCCACGGTTCGGCGGAGTTCAGCTCGGGCTCCCAGCGGTCGAGCCGGGTGACCGGGTCCCCGGTCGAGCGGGCGAAGCGGGTGACCGCGGTGGGGCCGCCCAGCTCGCGCAGGAGCAGGTTGGCGGCGGTGTTGTCGCTGAAGCGGATGGTCGCGTCGCAGAGTTCGGCGACGGTCATGCCCCGGGCGATGTTCTCGGGGTCCCCGGTCACCGGGGACCAGCCGGAGCGCTCGACGCAGGCGGCCGTGTAGGGGATGCGGCGGGCCAGGAAGGTGCCGTCGTGGTCGAGGTCGCGCAGCACGGCGGCGACGGCGAGGGTCTTGAAGACCGAGCACATCGGGAAGCGTTCGCGGTCCCGGTGGGCGATCGTGCGGCCGGTGCGCACGTCGTGGGCGTGGACGCCGAGGCGGGCGTCGTACCGCTCCTCCAGGGCGCGGAGGCGGGCGGCGACGCGGTCCTCGGCGCGGCCGGCCGGCGCGGCCGAGGCGGGGCCGGCGGCGGCGAGGCCGAGGGCGGTGGTGAGCGCCGTGCCGGCGCCGAGGGCGAGGGCGGTCCGGCGGGAGGCGCCGGGATGCTGGAAGTGCACGAACGTCCTTTCGGAGGTGATCGTTTCCGCAGGGGACCACGCGGGGTGCCGGCGGACGGTTCCGACACCCCGGCCACCTGACGGTACGTGATTCGGTGTTCACTGTCCGATCATGGACCCGGAGCACAGTGCTCCGCGCGTTGCGAAAGGACACGGATGCGATTTCGTGAGGGGGAAAGCGGCTCGGCCCCGACCCTGATCCAGTCGGTGCGCCGGGCCGTACGGCTGCTGGACGAGCTGGAACGGCGCGGCGGCACGGGCAGCGCCAAGCAACTGGCCCGCGAGGCGCTGCTGCCGCTGCCCACGGCCTACCACCTGCTGCGGACGCTGGTCCACGAGGGACTCGTCCGCAACGACAACGGTGTCTACCGGCTGGTCTCGCCGCTGCGCCGGGACGCGGGCCGCGTCGCCCACGAGCCGGCGCTCGGGGTCCAGGCCTGGGTGGACGCCCTGAGCCTGGAGCTGGACGCGGCCGTCTACTTCGTCCAGTACCGGGACGGCGAGGTGGAGCTCGGGGCCGTGTCGGACAACCCGGGACGGCCGCCGGTCCAGGAGTGGGCCGACTTCCGGGCCACGGCCCACGCCCACGCCGCCGGTCAGAGCCTGCTGCTCCAGCTGGAGCCGGAGCAGCGCGTCGAACACCTGGGCCGCCACCCGGTGGCGGGTCTCACCGGGCACACGGTCGCGACGCGGCGCGACTTCGAGCGGCGGCTCGCGGTCCTGCCGCGGCGCCTGCCGGTCCTGGAGCACCAGGAGTACGCGCTCGGGACGGCCTGCGCGGCGGTGCCGATCACCGTGGGCACGGAGACGGCCGCGGTGGCCCTGTCGATCCCCGCCGCCGAGGGCGCGCGGCTGCGGACCCTCGCGGACCGGCTCCAGCGGCGCGCGGAGCAGGTGCTCGTCTCCCAGACCTTCGCGGTGGCCGCGGCCGGTCACGAGCCTTGACCGGGCGTCCGCGGGG
Source organism: Streptomyces sp. NPDC014656 (assembly GCF_043084305.1). Taxonomy (NCBI): domain Bacteria; kingdom Bacillati; phylum Actinomycetota; class Actinomycetes; order Kitasatosporales; family Streptomycetaceae; genus Streptomyces; species Streptomyces sp. NPDC014656. The sequence continues at coordinate 3,636 of NZ_JBIBZN010000025.1, read as the reverse complement.
CACGGGGGCCCGGCGGAGGGGGAGCGGAGCGGAGTGGGAGAAGGGGCGTCGCCGAGAGACCGGCGGGGCCCCTTTCGCGTGCCCGCCGCACGTCAGCATACCCCCACCCGTATAAGGAGCGGAGCTCGACCCCTATGACATCGGATACCCAGGGGGGTATTTGACGAGGCGCGGCACGACCTCGTACGGTCGGAGCCGTGAATACCTAGGGGGGTATCCGAATCCTTATGGGAGGCTCGCCGTGTTCTTCGCCCAGTACTACCTCGACTGCCTGTCCCACGCCTCGTACCTGATCGCCGACGAGGGCACCGGGCAGGCCGTGGTGGTCGACCCGCGCCGGGACGTCTCCGAGTACCTCGCGGACGCCTCCGCGCACGGCTTCACCGTCGTCGGGGTGATCAACACCCACTTCCACGCCGACTTCGTCGCCGGCCACCTGGAGCTGGCCGACCGGACCGGCGCCTGGATCGGCTACGGCCGGCGGGCGAAGACCGAGTACCCGATCCGCGCGCTCCGGGAAGGCGAGCGGATCGCCCTCGGCGACGTCGTCCTGGAGGTCATGGAGACGCCGGGGCACACCCCGGAGTCGGTCAGCGTGCTGGTGTACGAGCACGCCGGGGACGAGGTCCCGTACGGCGTGCTGACCGGCGACGCGCTGTTCATCGGCGACGTCGGACGGCCCGACCTCCTCGCCTCCGTCGGCGTGACCGCCGAGGAGCTGGGCGCGATGCTGCACGACAGCGTCCAGAACAAGCTGATGGGCCTGCCGGACGAGGTCCGGGTCCTCCCCGCCCACGGCGCCGGCTCCTCCTGCGGCAGGAACCTCTCCACCGAGAAGTCCTCCACCATCGGGGAGCAGCGGGCCACCAACTACGCCTGCGCGCCCATGGACCGGGACGCCTTCGTCGCCCTGGTGACCGCCGGGCAGCCCCCCGCCCCCGGTTACTTCGCCTACGACGCCGACCTCAACCGCAAGGACCGGCGGCTCTTCGACTCCGCCACCGCCGCCCGGCCCCTGACGACCGCCGAGTTCGCGGACCTGCGGGCCGCCGGGGCGGTCGTGGTCGACGCCCGCGACCCGCAGGAGTTCGCGGCCGGGCACCTGCGCGGCGCGGTGAACGTGCCGGCCGACGGGCGGTTCGCCGAGCAGGCGGGCACGGTCCTCGACCCGGCCGACCGGCTCGTCGTCATCGCGCCGGAGCGGCGCGAGGAGGAGATCGTCACCCGTCTCGCCCGCGTCGGCCTGGACCGCGCCGAGGGCTACCTCCCCGAGCCGGAGGCGGCCATGGAGGCGCTGGCCGACGAGGTCGCCCCGGCAAGCCGGGTCACCGCCGCCCGGCTGCGGGCCGCGCTCGCCGACGAGCGGCCGCCGCTCGTCGTGGACGTGCGCACCTGCGGCGAGCGCGAGGCGAACGGCTTCATCGACGCCGCCCTGCACATCCCGCTCAACGAACTCCCCGCCCGCAGCGGCGAGCTCCCCGCCGACCGGCCGCTCGTGCTGCACTGCGCCGGCGGCGGGCGCTCCTCCGTCGCCGCCAGCCTGCTGCGCCGGCGCGGCTTCCAGGACGTCTCCGACCTCCTCGGCGGCTACGCGGCCTGGGCCCTGACCGCGACGGAACCCGCCACCGCCTGACGGCACCGCGCGCCCGCCGCCCCCGCCCCTCCCCTCTCATCCCTCACCCCGCACCCCGCACCCCGCACGAACGGAGCCACTCCCCCATGAGCGCCACCCCCGCCTCCCTCTCCCCCGCCGTCCTGCACCGCCTCGTCCAGGAGGGCGAGGCCCCGCGGCTCCTCGACGTGCGCACGCCCGGCGAGTTCCGCGCGGCGCACATCCGGGGCTCGTACAACGTCCCCCTGAACACCCTGCGCGAGCACCGCGCGGAACTGCTCTCCCACCTGGACGAGGAGGTCGTGCTCGTCTGCCGCTCGGGCCGGCGGGCCCGCGAGGCGGAGCAGGCCCTGGCCCAGGCCGGACTGCCGAACCTCCGCGTCCTGGACGGCGGCATGGTCGCCTGGGAGACGGCCGGGGCGCCGGTCGAGCGGGGTCCCGAGCGGTGGGACATGGAGCGCCAGGTCCGCCTCGTCGCCGGCTCGGTCGTCCTCGCCACCGGGCTCGTCGGCATCGCCGTCCCCGGCGCCCACCTCGTCGGCACGGCCGTCGGCGCCGGCCTCACCTACGCCGCCCTCAGCAACTCCTGCGCCCTGGGCGTGCTGCTGTCCAAGCTGCCCTACAACCGCGGCCCGCGCACCGACATCCGCGCCGTCCTCGCGGAGCTGCGGAGCACCCGGTGACCGTCCTGGTCGTGGCGGCCTCCCTGCTCGTCGGCGTCAGCCTCGGCGTCCTGGGCGGCGGGGGCTCCATCCTCACCGTGCCGATCCTGGTCTACCTCGCCGGGCAGGACACCAAGGAGGCGATCGCGACCTCCCTGTTCGTCGTGGGCGTCACCAGCCTCGCCGCCCTGATCCCGCACGCCCGCGCCCACCGGGTCCGGTGGCGGACCGGCCTGCTCTTCGGCGCGTTCAGCATGGCGGGCGCCTACGGCGGCGGACGCCTCGCCGCACACGTCCCCGGCACCGCCCTGCTCATCGCCTTCGCGCTGATGATGCTCGCCACCGCCTTCGCGATGCTGCGCCGGCCCCGGGCCGCCCGCGAACCGAAGGCCCGTCACGGCGAACCGACGGTGAAGCGCATCGCGGCCGAAGGTCTCGCGGTGGGCGCGGTGACCGGCCTGGTCGGCTCCGGCGGCGGCTTCCTCGTCGTCCCGGCGCTCGCCCTGCTGGGCGGCCTGCCCCTGGGCACCGCCGTCGGCACCTCGCTGCTGGTCATCGCCATGAACTCCTTCGCCGGCCTCGCCGGACACCTCTCGGGCGCCTCCCCCGACCGGGGCCTCGCCCTGACCGTCACCGCGGCGGCCGTCCTCGGCAGCCTGGCCGGCGCCCGCCTGGCCGGCCGGATCCCGCAGCGGGTCCTGCGCAGGGCGTTCGGCTGGTTCGTCGTCGTCATGGGGGTCTTCGTCCTCACCCGGCAGCTCGATCCCGGCCTCTGGACCCACCCCGCCACCTGGGCGGTCCTGGGCGCGGCGGGAGCGGCGGGGGCGGCCGTCGGGGTCGCCCGGCGGGCCCGGGGCCGTACCGTGGCCGCCCGCGAGCAGTCGCTCCCGATGCCGTCCGATTTAATACCCTAGGGGGTATCCTGGGGCGGGGGGCGAGAGATGAAGGAGGACTGCCGTGCGGGTCGACGAAGAGGCGGTGGCGCCGGTGCTCAACCGGCTGCGGCGCGCCCAGGGCCAGCTGGCCGGGGTGATCGCGATGGTCGAGGCGGGCCGCGACTGCAAGGACGTGGTGACCCAGCTGGCCGCCGTCTCCCGGGCCCTGGACCGGGCCGGGTTCAAGATCGTCGCCAGTGGGATGCGGCAGTGCCTGTCCGACGCCCCGGCCGACACCCCGCCGATGACCGAGGCGGAGCTGGAGAAGCTGTTCCTGGCCCTGGCCTGAGCCCCGTCGCGGGGGGCCCCGGGGCGCCCCGGGGCCCCCCGGCGGGGGGCGGGGGCGGCCCCCCCCGCAATTGGGAGACGGGTCGGGAACACCACGCCCCGGGTGGCCCCCGCACCCAAGGGCGCCCCCCCCGCATTG
>NZ_JBIBZN010000024.1:0-88224 GCF_043084305.1 Streptomyces sp. NPDC014656 | reverse complement strand
GTGGGTTCGTCGAGGAAGATGATCCGGGGGCTGCCGACGAGGGTCATGGCGATGTCGAGGCGGCGCTTCATGCCGCCGGAGTAGGTGGAGGCGGGTTTCTTCGCGGCTTCCACGAGGTCGAAGCGGGCGAGGAGTTCGGCGGCGATCCGGCGGCCCTCCCGCTTGGGCAGGTGGTGGAGGTCGGCCATGAGGAGCATGTTCTCCTCGCCGGTGATCAGGCCGTCGACGGCGGAGAACTGTCCGGTGACGCCGATCGTGGCGCGGACGGCGTGGGCGTCGGTGGCGAGGTCGTGGCCGGCGATGCTCGCCCGGCCGGCGTCGGGGGTGACGAGGGTGGAGAGGATCTTCACGGCGGTCGTCTTGCCGGCGCCGTTCGGACCGAGCAGCGCGAAGACCGTTCCTTCGGGGACGGCGAGGTCGACACCGTCGAGGACGACCTTGTCGCCGTACGACTTGCGCAGACCGTTCGCCGCGATGGCGGGGTTCGTCATGACGGGTCTCTCCTCGGAGTCCGTGGGTGCGCGGGTGCGCGGGCGGGATGGTCAGTTGCTGCGGGCGGTGATGTCGCCGTGCGAGGTGGTGGCGCGGAGGGCGAGGCCGGCGCCCTTGCCCTCGGCGTTCCGCAGGGCGTTGACCACGCGGCCGTAGGCGGTGCCGGCGTCGAGGGTGGCGGAGGTGCCGCGGGCGGCGCCGACGGTGATGGAGCCGGACTGCGTGGTCAGGACGACCGTCCCGGCGGCGGCCTCGGCGACGCTCAGGTCGCCACGGGCGGTGGTGAGTTCGGCGGAGCCGTCCAGGCGGCCGATGGTGATGTCGCCGTCCTGGAGGGTGAGGCGGGCGCTGGCGGCCTCGTCGAGCTTGACGGGCCCCTGGGCGGCCTCGAAGGCGACGTCCCCGAGCCGACCGACGCCCCGCAGCTCGCCGGCGGCGGCCTTCGCGTCGACGGAGGAGCCGGCCGGGAGCTGGACGGTGATCTCGACGGTGCCGGAGGCGCCGAAGAGCTGGTTCCCGGCCTCGGGGGCGGTGATGTGCAGGACGCCGTCGGCGTAGGTGGCGGTGGTGGCCTCGGCGGCCTTGACGTCCCGGTTCTTGGAGGGGTTCGCCGGCCGGATGTCGACGGTGGTGTCGGCCCGGTCGGCGGCGATGAGCCGGATGTGGCCGGCGGGGACGGCGATGCGGGCGGCGATCGGGGCGGTGGTGGCGAAGGTCTGCATGATGTCTTCTCCTCTGAAGCGCTGTCGGCGTTTCCGACATTGGAAAAGCTACGTTGCTTTCCAAGGACTGACAACAGCTTCGTTGCACAGAATCACCATTCATGCAGCTCAAGGCAGCAAATTCATTGCAATGGACTCGAAATTCATGCAACGGCATATGCCGTAACGTTGCAATGACAGGAGAGTGAACGCTATGCCGCGAAGCCGTGCCCCAAAGACGAGGAGCGCTCCGGAGTGATCCGGAGCGCTCCCAGGTGGCGCGACAGGGCGGTGGCGCCCTACGGGGCGGCGGCCGCCCTCTGCGTGCGGACCGCGCCCATGCTCGCCGCGATGACGAGGGCGATCGCGAGGCCGTCCGTGACGGAGAGGGCCTGGTGCAGGACGAGGAGGCCGGCGCCCGCCGCGATGGCGGGCTCCAGGCTCATCAGGACGGCGAAGGTGGGGGCGGGCAGGCGGCGCAGGGCGAGGAGTTCGAGGGTGTACGGCAGCACCGACGAGAGCAGGGCGACGCCGAGGCCCAGCGCGATCGTCGACGGGACGAGCAGCGCGCCGCCCGCCTCGGCGATGCCGAGCGGCAGGCTGAGGACCGCGCCGAAGGCCATCGCGAGCGCCAGCCCGTCGGCCTGCGGGAAACGCCGGCCGGTACGGGCGCTGAACACGATGTACGTGGCCCACATGGCGCCCGCCGCGAGCGCGAAGCCCGCGCCGAGCGGGTCGAGCCCGTCGAAACCGCCGCCCCCGAGCAGGGCGACGCCGCCGAACGCGAGCCCGGCCCAGAGGAGGTTGACGAGCCGGCGGGAGGCGATGACGGACAGGACCAGCGGGCCGAGCACCTCCAGGGTGACGGCGGCGCCGAGCGGGATCCGGTCGATCGACTGGTAGAAGAGGACGTTCATGCCGGCCATGGCGGTGCCGAAGGCGACGACCGTCCCCCAGTCGGCGCGGCCGTAGCCGCGCACCTTGGGCCGGCAGACCAGCAGCAGTACGAGCGCGGCGAGGACGAGCCGCAGCGTGACCACGCCGAGCGCACCGGCCCGGGGCATCAGCAGGACGGCGACGGCCGAGCCGAACTGCACGGACAGCCCGCCCGCGACGACGAGCGCGACGGGCCCGAACCGCCGGGAGCCACCGGCGGGCGCGGCCCGCCCCGGCGCCGCGACCGGAGCCGGGGCGGGCCCCGAACCCGCCGCCGGTCCTGCCGCCGGAGCCGAGGCCACTCCCGTCGCTCCCGCCGCCTGGCTGTTCCCGACCACGACCACCACTCCTCCCCGACCCTTCCCGGGCCGGACCACAAGTACACTCCACTGAACTCTCAGTTCAGAGTAATGCACTCTCCCGTGCCGGCGGCCCGCACCCTGACGACCGAATTCCACTTCCACGCTACGAAGCCCCGTGCGCCGACGGAAATGCCGATCACCCTGCGGTTATGCTCCCCGGACATGACCGTGAGCATCGAGCTGCGCCACCTCCGCTGCTTCCTCGCCATCGCCGAGGAGGAGAACCTCACGCGCGCCGCCGCCCGCCTCCACCTCACGCAGCCCGCCGTCTCCCGCACCCTCGCCGCCCTCGAACGTCACCTCGGCGCCCGGCTCGTCGACCGCTCCACCCACCACCTGGCCCTCACCGCCGAAGGCCGCGCCTTCCGCGAACGGGCCGCCGCCGTGCTCGCCGCCTTCGACGCCGCCGTCGACCCCGCGCGGCTCCGCCACCGCCCCCTGCGCCTCGGCCACGCCTGGTCCGCCTTCGGCCCCTACACGACCCCGCTCCTGCGCCGCTGGCAGCGCGACCACCCCGAGACCCCGCTGGAACTCCTCCGCGTCGACGACCGCACCGCCGGCCTCGCGCGCGGCCAGGTCGACGCGGCCCTGCTGCGCGGCGCCGTCGAGGCCCCCGGCCTGGTCACGGCCGAACTGACCACGGAACCCAGGATCGCGGCGCTCCCCGCCGACAGCCCGCTCGCGGACCGCCCGGGCACCCTCACGCTCCTCGACCTGGCGGACCAGACGGTCGTCCTCAACACCGTCTCCGGCGCGACCACCCTCACCCTGTGGCCCCTGCCCCACCGCCCCACGAGCACCCTCACGGTCGCCAACACCGACGACTGGCTCGCCGCCATCGCCGCCGCCCGGGGCGTGGGCGTCTCCTCCGCCTCCACGGCGGCCCTCCACCCCCACCCCGGCGTCACCTACCGCCCCCTCCCCGACGCCCCGCCCCTCCCCGTCCTCCTGGCCTGGCGCGACGCCTTCCCCCACCCCGCGACCGAGGCCCTGGTGGCGATGGCCCGCGAAATCGCCGGCGGCACCTGAGGCCCCGGGCGGCCCCGCTTCGCGGGGCGCGGGTGCGACCGCCCGGAAAGCCGACGCCCCCTCCCCCGGGACCCGCCCGCTCAGGCGCCGGACGCCGCCCCGCCCCCGTACCCCCGCCGCAGCGAGCGCCAGACGTGGCGGGCCCAGGCGTGCTGCTCCGCCTCCTCGTAGGAGCAGTACAGGCCGGCCGCCGCCCCGTCCGGCTCCACCACGTACGCGGTCAGCTCGTGCCGCGAACGGCCGGTGTCCTCGGGCGTGAACCAGAACGCGTACCGGATCCCGCCGCCCTCCAGCCGCTCCGTGTGCTCCTGTCCCGCCGGCACCGGCGGCGTCTCCCCGACCAGCAGCGGGAGGAAGTCCTCCGCCGACCGCCCCGGCTCGTTGTCCTGGAACGTCGTCAGCGCCACGCTGCGGTCCCGCGCCCCGAAGTGGTCGACGCCGTCCTCGAACCGCGCGGCGAACCCGGCGGTCCGCTCCGCCGACCACCCGTCGCCGAGATCCGTCCGCACCGCGACCGGCAGCGGGTGCGGGAAGCGGGCCAGCACGTGGTCCCGGTCCCACGTCTCCCCCAGCAGCCGCGCGGCCGCCTCCCCGTGTCCCTCCACGAGGTACGGCAGCTCCCCCGGATCCGCGATCCGGCCCGTGAACTCCGCCCCGAGCACGTCCTCGCCCCACGGCTGCACGGCGTTCGCGAGCCGCCCGCGCACCACCAGCTCCGGGTACGCGGCCTCGTCGTCCCACACCTCGGCGGCGTGCCGGAGCGTCTCCTCCTCGACCTCCACCCACGCCCCGAGCACCAGCTCGGTGTCCCCCGTCAGCCGCACCGGCAGCAGGCACCGCACGAAGAACCCGCCCCCGTCCAGCGCCAGCAGCGCACTCGGCCCCGGCGACCGCCGCGCCTCCTCCGGCAGCTCGAACGCGAGGTCCGGCAGCCCGAACCGCACGTCGATCCGCCGCTCATCGGCGAGCGCGTCACCGCAGCAGGAACAGGTGGCGGGGGCGGAAGTGGGCGCGGGGCCGGAATCGTTCATGCCCGCACCCTAAGCCGCAGCTCAGACACACCCCCGAGCGGCCGCCTCCCCGAACGCCACGAAGGCGGCGGGCGCGGCCCGGACATGCGGGCGGGCGATGCCCTTGGAGTCCCGGACGACGACATGCGCGGCGAGATCGGCGACCTCGACGCAGTCGCCGACGGGGGTGCCTCCCTCACGCGCCCGGGACCGGGCAACCGGACCCCTTTCGGGGGAAGTTGACTCACCCGCCGCAGGAAAACGCGGCAGGCGCGGTCCGGTCAGAAGAGGTGGTTGTAGGCGTTCCAGCCGCCGCCGATCCGGGTCCGTCCGGTGAACGGGCCGGTCGTCTTGCCGGTGCCCTTGTACAACCACAGGACACCCGTCCTGTCGCGGGCCACCGCGTCGGCCTTGCCGTCGTCGGTGAGGTCGCCGGTGACGACGAGCTGGTCGTAGCCCTGCCAGCCGCCGCCGATCTGGGTGCGGGCGGTGTACGGGTGTGTGCCGTCACCGGTGCCCCGGTACAGCCACAGCACCCCGGCCCGGTCGCGCGCCAGCAGGTCGGCGCGCCCGTCGCCGGTCAGGTCGGCGCCGCCGGCGAGGCGGTCGTACGCGCCCCAGCCGCCGCCGACCCGCACCCGCGCCTTGAACCGAGCACCGGTGAAGCTGCCGGTGCCCTTGTAGAGCCACAGGACTCCGGCCTTGTCGCGGGCGAGGAGGTCGACGTAGCCGTCCCGGTCGAGGTCTCCGGCGCCGTCGATGCGGTCGTAGACGTTCCAGCCGCCGCCGACCTTGACGCGGGGCGCGTACCGGCCGTTGCCGATCTGACGGTCGTAGTACCAGAGGGTGCCGGAAGCATCTCGGGCGACGACGTCACCCAGGCCACGCGTGACGGCCGACGGCTTCACGGGACCAAGGAAGTAGGGGCTCTGACTGGCCGGGGAGAGGGAGGTGAGAGCCGTGTACGTCTGCCAGCCGGAACCGATCAAACCCGGGAAGGCGAGCACCCCCTCGCTGCCCGCGCTGGAGTACGTCCACAGCCTGCCGACGGTGTCGCGGACCATGAGGCCGTGGAAGGGACGGACCGGGCTGCCCTGGACGTCGAACGGCGTACCGGCCGACTTCACGTCGGACTCGTCCCAGTAACCCAGGTCGTAGATGTCGTAACGCGTGGCGGCCTGGAGCCTCTGGGCATACTGGCCCGGCTCGCTCCTCAGCTCGTAGCCGATGACATGATCCCCGGCTTCGAGCTCACAGACGAGGGCGGGAACGGTGGCGTCGGGCACGTCCGCGGAGCGAACCTCGCAGACGGTGCCCATGCCCGTGGTGACGCTGCCGAAGCGGATCGGCACACCGGGGCGGATGTACTGGTTCTCGGCGTAGCGCAGGTGGAGCGTCAGACGTCCGGCGTCGTTGGCGTGGACACGGACCTGCTGGCGGACGGTGCCGCCGTTCGGGACCGCAGGAGTATCGAAGGCGACCTTGTTGAGCAGCGCGTGCGCGCGGGACTTCACGATGACCTTGCCGGTGCCGCGGTTTCCGGCAGTCGGCAGGCTGCCCGCACTGCGGGCCTCCTTCACGGCCGTCGCGAGGGTGCCGTCGGCCGGCATGTACGCGAAGCCCCAGTACAGGGTGGCGTCGGTGGTGTCCTTCGGGACGGTGGCGTCGGGCTTGGAGGCCGCCGCCCCGTCACAGACGAAGACACCCGTGTACCCGGCGGCCAGTGTGCAGCCGTTGGCGTGGGAAACGTATCCCTGAGGGAGGCCCGCCCCGGCACCCGCAGGGTCGGTCATCGGCTGCGTACCGACCGTGACGACGACCTTTCCGCCGAGGACCGTGCCCGATTCGACAATCGGGAAGAAGCGCGGCACCGACCCCGGCGCCGCCACCACGTCGTACCCCGACAGCTTCAGCTCGTCCGCCGCGACGGCAGCCCCCGACCCTACTGTCACACCGGCTACGGCCAGCAGGCCGACCACGCCGCTCATCGCCGCCGCGCGGCGCATGCGCTTGCTCAAGACTCGTTCCCCCCGGAACAGAGGACGGGACTCAACGCCCCGTATGCGAAGAGCCGGCGCCGCTCTCCCTTCCCCATGGAGGGGGCGCGCCCGACAGGGTGCATCCTCGGCTTGCCCGACGCCACCGTCAAGGCGCGGTTCTCCCTGTCCGGAAGTCTGTCACCTACGGTGTTCGGGAAGGGAAGAGGCCGGGAACCACTCGGGTGCGCACCCACCCGGCCCGTCATCTGTCGTAGAAGAAGGACTCCAGGTCCTCCATGGTGCCCGGGCCGCAGAAGGAGCACTCGGCACGGGCCATGTCCTTCTCTGGCGGGGTCCGGCCCTCCTCGATGAGCTGCCGCATCCACGTCTCGGCCTGCTCGGCCATCGCGTAGATCCCGGACAGCAGCTCGGACATGCCCGCCGGGCGGGGCGGGGTGCGGCCCGCCACGGGCTGGAGTTCCCAGCCGCCGGCGCGGGCGGCGAGGCGGATGACGCCGGCCCAGTTGGAGATCCGGCCGATGCGGACGTACCAGTCGTCCTCGGTGAAGGGGGGCAGACGGCCGCCGTGCAGGGCGTTGGTCGCGGCCGTGACGTCGGCGACGACCGCGCGCTCCACGTCGTCGCGGACCCAGCGGCCCTCCTGGGACTCGTCGATGGCGGCGCCCCACCATTCCCACGCGTCGTCGGCCAGGGCCGGGAAGTTCTCCATCCCGGCACCCTGCCACGTCCTCTCAGCCCGGCCCGTCCAGCCCCTCCGCCAGCACCTCCGCCAGGTGCCGGGCCCTCCGGTCCGTCAGGTGGGCGATCTGGGTGCGGCAGGAGAAGCCGTCCGCCAGGACCTCCGCCGCACTCGGGGCCGTGCGCAGGGCGGGGAGGAGCCGGTCCTCCGCGCAGGCCAGCGACACCTCCTCGTGGCCGGGTTCGAAGCCGAAGTTGCCGGCCAGGCCGCAGCAGCCGCCCACCGGGTCTCCCTCCAGGCCCGCCCGTTCCCGCAGGCGGCGGTCGGCCGCGTCGCCCAGGACCGCGTGCTGGTGGCAGTGGGTCTGGCCGGTCACCGGGCGGTCGATCCGGGGCGGGGTCCAGTCGGGGGCGAGGGTCTCCAGGGCTTGCGCGAAGGTGAGGACCGAGGCCGCCAGGCGGGCGGCCCTCGGGTCGTCGGGGAGGAGTTCGGGGAGGTCGGTGCGGAGGGTCGCCGCGCAGGAGGGTTCGAGGACGACGAGGGGACGCGTCTCCCGCTCCATGACGTCCAGCGTCCTCCGCATCACCCTCCGGGCCGCCGCCAGCCGGCCCGTCGACACGTACGTCAGCCCGCAGCACACCCGCCCCTCCGGGAGCTCCGCCCCCAGCCCCGCCGCCTCCAGGACCCGGACCGCCGCCGTGCCCGCCTCGGGGGCCAGGTGGTCGGTGAAGGTGTCGGGCCAGAGGGTGAGGGCGGGCGGGCGGGTCGAGGCGCGGTCGGCGAACCAGGAGGTGAAGGTGCGGGCGGCCACCCGGGGCAGCGGGCGGGCCGGCGTCACGCCCGCGAGGCGGGCGGCGAAGGGCAGGCGCGCCGCCGCGTTCACGCCCCGGCCGAAGAGGTCGAGCCAGTGCGGCAGGCCGCCCATCGTCCAGTGCGAGCGCGGGCGCCGCCACCAGCCGCCGGGGCCCGCGTAGTGCCGGTCCAGGAACTCCGCCTTGTACGCGGCCATGTCGACGCCGACCGGGCAGTCGCTGCGGCAGCCCTTGCAGGACAGGCAGAGGTCCAGCGCCTCGCGGACCTCCTCCGAGCGCCAGCCGTCCGTGATCACCTCGCCGAGGGCCATCTCGTGGAGGAGGCGGGCCCGGCCCCGGGTGGAGTGCCTCTCCTCGCCCGTGGCGCGGAACGACGGGCACATCACCGCGTCCCCCTGGCCCGGCCCGGCGACCCGGCACCTGGCGACGCCCACGCACCGGGCGGCCTCGCGGCCCACCCCGACCAGCGGCAGGCCCTCGAAGCGGAGACCGGAGTCGAGGGGTTCGGGGCGGACCAGCATCCCGGGGTTGAGGCCGCCGTCCGGGTCCCACAGGTCCTTCACGGCGCCGAAGAGGCCGACCAGCTCGTCGCCGTACATCCTCGGCAGCAGCTCCGCCCGCGCCTTGCCGTCGCCGTGCTCGCCGGAGAAGGAGCCGCCGTGGGCGACGACGAGGTCGGCGACCGACTCCGAGAAGCGGCGGAAGTCGCGTACGCCCCCGCCCGTCCACAGGTCGAAGTCGACGCGGACGTGCACGCAGCCGTCGCCGAAGTGCCCGTACGGGGTTCCCCGGAGGCCGTACTCGGCGAGCAGGGCGCGGAACTCCCGCAGGTACGCGCCCAGCCGGGCGGGCGGCACCGCGCAGTCCTCCCAGCCGGGCCAGGCCTCCCCGCCGCCGGGCATCCGGGTGGCGGTGCCGGCCGCGTCCTCGCGGATCCGCCACAGGGCCCGCTGCCCGGCCGGGTCGCGCACCACCGCCGCGTCGAGCGCGTCGGCCGCCCGCGCCAGGTCCCGGGCCGCACCCGTCCCGTCGACCTCGCAGAACAGCCACGCCCCGCCCCGGGGCAGTCCGGCGGCGGCCGGTCCGACGAGGTCCGCCGCCATCCCCTCCACCGTCAGCGGGCCGTACGGGAGGAGTCCCGCCGCCGCGTCCGCCGCCGCCGTCTCGTCGGCGTAGCCGAGGACGACGAGGACGGGTTCGGCGGGCAGCGGGACGAGGCTCACGGTCGCCCGCGTCACCACGCCGAGGGTGCCCTCGGTGCCGACGAAGGAGCGGACGACGTCCGTGCCCCGCTCGGGGAGCAGCGCGTCGAGGGCGTAGCCGGAGATGCGGCGCGGCAGGCCGGGCGGGTAGCCGGTCCGCAGGAGGGCGAGGTCGCGGCCCACCAGGTCCAGGAGGCCGGGCGGGGCGCCCCGCCCGGCCGTCCCGAGCGTCAACCTCTCGCCCCGGTACGTCACCACGTCCAGCGAGCGCACGTTGTCGGCCGTCGTGCCCCACGCGACCGAGTGCGCCCCGCAGGCGTTGTTGCCGATCATGCCGCCGAGGGTGCAGCGGCTGTGGGTGGACGGGTCGGGGCCGAAGGTGAGGCCGTACGGGCGGACGGCCTCCCGCAGCCGGCCGAGGACGAGCCCCGGCGCGACGACGGCGGTGCGCGCCGCGGGGTCGACGGACAGGAGGCCGTTCATGTGCCGTGTGAGGTCGAGCACGACGCCGGTGCCCGTCGCCTGGCCCCCGATGGACGTGCCGGCGCCGCGCGCGACGACCGGGACGCCGTGGCTCCGGCACACCTCCAGGACGGCGGCGACGTCGTCGGCGTCGCGCGGCGCGACCGTACCGACGGGCACGCGGCGGTAGTTGGAGGCGTCCATGGTGGCGAGCGCCCGCGCGGAGGCGCCGAAATCGACGTCTCCGGCGACCGCGGACCTCAGTTCGGCGGCGAGTGCCCCGCCCCTTCCCGCGACTCTCTCGTCTGTTCCCACCACGCAAGGATGTCTCGTTCTTCGTCTCATCCGGCGGACATCGCGCGCTCCGGCCCTTGCCGACCCGATACTCTCCGGCTCGTGGCCGATATCCAGATTCCCGCTGACATCAAGCCCGCAGACGGTCGTTTCGGCGCGGGCCCCTCCAAGGTGCGGACGGAGGCGCTGGACGCCCTGGCCGCCACCGGCACCTCCCTCCTGGGCACGTCCCACCGCCAGGCTCCGGTCAAGAACCTGGTCGGCGAGGTCCGTGCCGGCATCTCCGCGCTGTTCTCGCTGCCCGAGGGTTACGAGGTGATCCTGGGCAACGGCGGCTCCACCGCCTTCTGGGACGTCGCGACCCACGGTCTGATCGAGAACAAGTCGCAGCACCTCACCTTCGGCGAGTTCTCCTCCAAGTTCGCGAAGGCCGCGAAGCTGGCCCCGTGGCTGGCCGAGCCGACCGTGATCTCCTCCGACCCGGGCACCCACCCGGAGCCGGTGGCCGAGGCGGGCGTCGACGTCTACGCCTACACCCACAACGAGACCTCGACCGGTGTCGCCGCCCCGCTGAAGCGGGTCGCGGGCGCCGACGAGGGCGCGCTCGTCCTGGTGGACGCCACCTCGGGCGCGGGCGGCCTGCCCGTCGACATCACCGAGACCGACGTCTACTACTTCGCCCCGCAGAAGTCCTTCGCCGCCGAGGGCGGCCTGTGGCTGGCGGCCTTCTCTCCGGCCGCGCTGGAGCGGGCGCAGCGGATCCACGCGTCGGGCCGTCACGTCCCGGAGTTCTTCTCCCTGCCGACGGCGATCGACAACTCGCTGAAGAACCAGACGTACAACACCCCGGCGCTGTCGACCCTCTTCCTGCTGAACGAGCAGCTGAAGTGGATCAACGGCCAGGGCGGTCTGGAGTGGGCCGTGGCCCGCACGAAGGAGTCCTCGGACGCGCTCTACACGTGGGCCGAGGAGTCGAAGTACGCGACGCCGTTCGTCACCGACCCGGCGAAGCGCTCGCAGGTCATCGGCACGATCGACTTCGCGGACGAGATCGACGCGGCGGCGGTCGCGAAGGTGCTGCGCGCGAACGGGATCGTGGACACGGAGCCGTACCGCAAGCTGGGCCGCAACCAGCTGCGGATCGCGATGTTCCCGGCGGTCGACCCGGCGGACGTGCGGGCGCTGACGGCCTGCATCGACCACGTGATCGAGAAGCTCTGATCACCGCCCCACCCGCTCGTACGAAGGGCCCCGCACCGGTCGTGACCGGCGCGGGGCCCTTCGCCGTGAGGTCGCGGGGGCCGGTGGGTCCGGGCCCCCGCGTGTCGCGCCGGCCGGTCACGGGGGCCGGTCCCTCACGCCTCGTGCCGGTCACGGGGGGGGAGCCGGTTCAGCCGCCGGCCTGGGCCTTCACGTGGTCGATGACGGCGTCGAACTCCGCCGTCGGCGAGAACTCGACGACGTCGGTGTCCTCCAGGGCCTCGGGGGCGTGGCCGGGGCCCCAGTAGTAGGCCTGGCCGGCCTCGTAGATCTCCTCGCCCGCCGCCGTCCGCATCCTGATCCGGCCCTTGAACAGGTATCCCCAGTGCGGGCACTGGCACAGGTCGCCTTCCAGGCCCTTGAGCGCGGGCGCCATGTCGGTGCCCTCGGGAAGGTGGATGAAGGCGACACTCATGCCTCCTCCGGCCTCCCGCTTCCGGAAGTCGAGGCCGCCGCCCTCCATGGCGACCGGGGTGTCGTCACGCGTGAATGCCGTCATGCCGCCTCACCTCTTCGGTCTCCTTCCAGTCTGACCCCGGGGCGGCCGGGCGGCGAGGGCGGCAGGGGGCGGGAGCGGGCGGGTCAGCGGCGCAGGAGGCGCTTGATGCCGAGGACGAGGACGGTGCCGCCGGCGAGGACGAGGAAACCGGTGGTGGCGCTGCCCTGGGAACCGGCGCCGGCGTCGGCGGGGCCCGCCGTGGCGCCGGGGGCGGGGGTGCCGGTGCCGGGCCGCGACGGGGCGGAGGCCCCGCCCTCCGGGCGGCCCCCGGCGTCCTCGCGGTCGACGCGGACGACGCGGCTGTGCGCGCCCTCCGAGCCGAACATGAGGGCCGAGCCGTCGGTCGTGTACGTCACCGATTCCGCCTGGCCCTGGAGGGGGGCGCCGGGCGAGGTGCCGTCGCCCTCGACGCGGCCGTCCTTCCAGTCGTACTCGCGGGCGCTGAAGTAGCTGCGCAGCAGGAGCCGGTCGCCGTCGGGGGAGAAGGCGCCGTCGGTCACCCAGGGGACCTCCCCGATGCGGCGGAAGGTGTTGGTGCCGGAGGAGGAGAGGCGCTCGGGGCCTTCGTACAGGCCGCCGCCCTCCTCGTTCTTGCTGGCGATGTAGACGCGGCCGGTCTTGGGGTGGACCATCAGCGCCTCGGCGTTGCGGGGGCCGTCGGCGTACTTCACGACGTACTGCTTCGCCCGGACGGTCCGGTCGCCCAGGGTCTTCGGCTCGGGGAAGCGGTAGATCCAGACGTGGTCCCAGGAGCCGTCGAGGTTGTCGCCGATGTCGCCGACGTAGATGTCGCCGTCCGGGCCGACGGCGATGGCCTCCATGTCCCGGGGGGTGCCGACCCCGGACATGGTCAGGGTCGCGACCGTCTCGCCCGTACGGGAGTCGATGCCGAAGATCCGGGGCTGGTCCTGGTCGTTGTGCGTCCAGTAGATCCCCGGGTGGGCCCGGCTCGCGGCGAGGCCGCTGGACTCGGTGATCCGCGGGTCCTGGATCGTGAAGTCCCGGTCGGCGGGGCCGGGGTCCGCGCACGCGGGGGCCGCGGACAGGGCGAGGGCCGCGACGGCGGCGAGGACGGCACGGGATCCGGTACGCATGGCCCCCAGCCTGCCACGGCCCTCCCCGGCCCGCCGGGCCCTGGCCCCGGGACGGCCCCTCCCCCGACCCCGCCTTCCCGGCGAAACGTGGTTGACCTGCGGGGACGGTGCTGTCATGGTCACGGCCATGCCTACCTTCTCCGCGCCCGACGGCACCCTCCTCGCCTACCACGAATCCGGATCGGGGGCCGGTGCTCCGCTGCTCTGTCTGCCCGGCGGCCCGATGCGGGACTCCGCCTACCTCGGGGACCTGGACGGTCTCGCCGGCCGCCGGGTGGTCCGGCTCGACCTGCGCGGCACCGGCGCCTCCGCGGTGCCGGCCGACCCGGCCTCGTACCGCTGCGACCGGCTCGTCGAGGACGTGGAGGCGCTGCGGATCCACCTCGGGCTCGACGCCGTCGACGTCCTCGGCCACTCGGCGGGCGCGAACCTGGCCGCGCTGTACGTGACCCGGCACGCGGAGCGGGTCCGGCGGCTGGTGCTCGTGACGCCGGGCGCGGCGGCACCCGGGATCGTGACGGCGCCGGAGGAGCGGCTGGCCGCGGCGCGGCTGCGGGCCGGGGAGCCGTGGTTCGCGGAGGCGTACGCGGCGCTGGAGGAGGTGACGGCGGGGCGCGGGACGGGCGAGACGTTCGCGAAGGTCATGCCGTTCTTCCACGGCACCTGGGACGAGGCGGCGCGCGAGCGGGAAGCGGAGACGGCCCGGCAGCGGAACGCCGAGGCGGCCGGGGTGTACGGCGGCGAGGGCGCCTACGACCCGGAGGCGACGCGCGCGGCGTTCGCCGCGTTCGGGCGGCCCGTGCTGGTCCTCGCCGGCGAGGGCGACGCGAACACCCCGCCGCAGACGGCCGCCGCGTACGCGGAGCTGTTCCCGGCGGCCCGGCTGGAGGTCCTGAAGGGCGGCGGGCACTTCCCGTGGCACGACGACGCGGAGTGGTTCGCGGGGCGGGTGGCGGAGTTCCTGGACGCGTAGGCGTTCCCCTCTGGCGTACAACCATTCGGGCGGGTGGCGGGTCTGTGAGGTGTGGCGTCCGGCGCCGCACCCGCTCTTCCCTCGTCCGAGGAGGCCCCGCCTTGTCCCGTGCCCGCGTCCGCGCCCGCATCCGCCCGTCCCGGCTCCGGCTGACCGCCGCCCTGGCCGTCACCCTCGCCGCCACGACCGCCGCCACCGTGGCGGGCCCGGGCGTCGCGACGGCTGCGCCCGCCGCCGCCGCGGCTCAGGAGGCAGGCACGGAAGCGACGGTTCCGGTGGTAGTGGGGAGCGCGAGCGATGTCGGTGCCACCGGCTTCCTCACCGACGGCTGGGTCGACCACTGGGTACGCTACGACGGCACGTCCGTCGAGCTCCCGAGCATCAGCGGCACGTACCGGGGCTCGCCCGGGTCGGACATCGTGGTGGAGGCCAACGGCACCCACTACGTCCTCCGCGACATGGCGAAGGACGGCGGCGAGCCCGTCCTCATCGAGGCGAAGTACTGGCTGCGGGCGGTCAGCGGCTCGACGCTCGTGATGTTGGACAGCTACACCAACAAGGTTCACCTGGTCAGCCGGGCACCGGACGGGCAGACCGTCGACCGTGAGGTGACCGGGATCCCTTACGGAGAGATCGGGAGCATCACCTCACCGGCCCCCGGCACGGTCGCGATCAGCGTGGGATCGGACGACGGACGGCTCGTGCTGGTCGACGTCGCCACGGCGGCCGTCGTCGAGTCGTACGACACCCCCGACGCCTACGCCACCCGGCTCCAGATCACGCCCGGCCACGTGTCCTGGTTCTCCGACGGCAGGACGAACGTGATCGACCGGGAGACCCGGGAGACCGAAGCCCTCCCCTACAAGGCCAAGTTCGTGCTGGGCGACGACTGGCTCGCGGTGGAGGACGACCGGATCACGCTCAGGTCGCGGAAGGACGGACGGACGGTCGATCCGTTCCTGTACACGAGAGACGCGGTGTTCGGGTCCGACGGCACGTTCCTCGTGCGGGGCAGCACGACGACGGTGAGCGACGCCATATTCCGCGTCGCCCTGGGCGCGGACGGCGCCCCGACGGTGACCGTGGTGGCGGACTTCCCCGAACCCCCGCCCCTCGTCCTGCGGAGCGTGACGGTGCCGAGCCTGATCACCACCGTCGGGGCGCGGTTCAGCTGGGAGTTCAACCAGGAGGTGGACGCCGACTTCTGGATAACGAACAAGGCCACCGGACGCACCGAGCTGCTTCGCGACAACCTGAACCCGTTCGTCAACTGGGACGGCACCGTGGGCACCCTCTTCGGCGCCTACAACGGCGAGTACGCGTGGAAGCTGTCCGCCGGCACCATCGAGCGGACGGGCACCTTCACCCTGGCCCGCCCGACGCAGGCACGCGACTTCAACGACAACGCCGGCGTCGACGCGCTCGTCCGCGACAGCGCGGGCAACCTCTCCGCCTACGGGATCGGCCAGATCGTCGGCATGAAGGACCGGGAGTGCTACGAGGAGGGCTGCTCGCCCGTCGTCTACAAGCCGGACGCCGAGCGCCTCGGCACCGGGTGGAACACGTACACCCTGATGGCCTCCCCGGGGAACCTGGCCGGCGGCGCGGCCGACGACATCGTCGGACGGGACCGCGACGGCGTGCTGTGGCTGCACCAGAGCGAGAAGCAGAAGCTGCTGCCCCGCACGAAGATCGGCGGCGGCTGGCAGATCTACAACAAGATCACCGGCGGCTCCGACCTCAACGGCGACGGCCGCGGCGACCTCCTCGCCACCGACACCGCCGGCGTCCTGTGGTTCTACGCGTCCACCGGTGACGCCAAGGCCCCCTTCAAGGCCCGCAAGAGGGTCGGCAGTGGCTGGGGGCAGTACAACCTCCTGACCGCGCCCGGCAACATCGCCGGAGCCACCGGCGGCGACCTCCTCGCCCGCGACAAGGACGGCGTCCTCTGGCTCTACCTCGGCAGGGGCGACGGCACCTTCACCGCCCGCCGCAAGATCGGCGGCGGCTGGCAGAAGTACACCCAGATCATTCCCGGCGGGAAGAACCCCTGGCACCCCGTGACCGACATCTTCGCCGTCGGCCCCTCCGGCTCCGCCCACTACCGCGGCACCGACAGCACCACCCGCCCCTTCGAAGCCGCGGACGTCCTCCCCCTGCGCACCGACTCCACCACCTACAAGACCTTCTTCTAGGGCCCGCCCCGCACCCGCACCCGCCCTTCCCCCGTCCGAGGAGGCCCCGTCTTGTCCCGCGCCCGCGTCCGTACCCGCATCCGCCCGTCGTCCCGGCTCCGGCTGACCGCCGCCCTGGCCGTCACCCTCGCCGCCACCGTGGCCGGTCCGGGCGTCGCGACGGCTGCGCCCGCCGCGCTGGCGCAGGAGGCGACGGCCGAGACGACGCTGCCGGTGCTCACCGCGCAGAGCTTCACCCAAAGCGTCGGTGCCGCCGGCTTCCTCACCGTCCACAGCGACTACCCGGCATACGCCGCCGCCTGGACGCGGTACGACGGGACCTCCGTGCCGCTCCCGGGCGGGACCGACGGGACCCGCTACATGGGCGCCACGGCAGGCGACGTCGTGGTGGGGTACAAGGACAACCGCTACACCGTCCGGGACATGGCGAAGGGCGGCGACCCGGTCGTCATCGACAGCCCGTACGCCCTGAGCGAGGTCAACGGCTCGACGCTCGTGATGATCGACAAGGCCGCCGGGACCCTCCACCTCGTCAGCCGTGAACCGGGCGGCCAGACCGTCGAGCGCAAGGTCACCGGGCTGCCTTCCGGAACAATCACCGGCGTCTCCTCCTCGGCTCCCGGCACGATCGCGGTCCGCCTGAGCAGCGACGACGCCGCCAGGTTCCGGGACGCCGTGATCGACGTGCCCACGGCCACCGTCACCGGGCTGTACGACACGGGCTACGCCTTCGACCTGCCCCAGGTGACACCGGATCACATCGCCTGGAAGACCTCCGACAGCGGCACCAAGATCGTCGACCGGCACACCGGGGCGTCCGAGACCGTGCCCGGCCGGGCCACGCTCGCCTTCAGTGACGACTGGCTCGCGGTCCACGACTCCGGTCGGCTCGTCCTCCGGTCACGGAAGGACGGCCACACGGTCGAGCCCTTCCACTCCGCGGGCCAGGTCACGCCCGGCCCCGACAGCACGCTCCTCGTGGGCGGCATCAGCACGGCGGGCGACTGGGGCTTCTTCCGCGTCGACCTCGGCACGGACGGCGAGCCGAAGGCGACCATGGTGGCGGACGTCCCCGACGGCCAGGAGCTCACCCTGAGGAGCCTTTCGGTGCCGAGCCGGACCAGCGGCTTCACAAGGTTCAGCTGGGATCTCGGCGACGGGTCGGCGACCGTCGGCTTCACGCTGACCCACACCGCCACCGGTCTGACGACAACCATCTACAGCAAGTACCCCGAGCCGTCCGTCACCTGGGACGGCAAGCTGCTCAGTCACTTCGGCGCCTACAACGGCACGTACACGTGGAAGATGCTCGCCACCCCGGCGCGGGAGCCCTTCGGGCCGTCCGTCGTCCGGACGGGCACCCTCACCATGGCCCGCCCCCCGCAGCCGCGCGACTTCAACGACAACGGTGGCGCCGACGCGCTCGTCCGCGACGGCTCCGGCAGGCTCCTCGCCTACGAGATGAGCGAGTTGACGGGCATGCGGACCGACCTGGAGTGCTACGAGACGGACTGCCAGCCCCTCACCAAGCCGACCCCGGAGCTCCTCGGCACCGGCGGGTGGAACACGTACACCCTGATGGCCACTCCGGGGAACCTGGCAGGCGGCGCGGCCGACGACCTCGTCGGGCGCGACCGCGACGGCGTGCTCTGGCTCTACCAGAGCGAGAAGCAGGAACTGCTGCCCCGCACGAAGATCGGCGGCGGCTGGCAGATCTACAACAAGATCGTCGGAGGCTCGGACCTCAACGGCGACGGCCGCGGCGACCTCCTCGCCACCGACACCGCCGGCGTCCTGTGGTTCTACGCGTCCACGGGTGACGCCAAGGCCCCCTTCAAGGCCCGCAAGAGGGTCGGCAGTGGCTGGGGGCAGTACAACCTCCTCACCGCACCCGGCAACATCGCCGGAGCCACCGGCGGCGACCTCCTCGCCCGCGACAAGGACGGCGTCCTCTGGCTCTACCTCGGCAAGGGCGACGGCACCTTCACCGCCCGCCGCAAGATCGGCGGCGGCTGGCAGAAGTACACCCAGATCGTCTCCGCCGGAAAGAACTACTGGAACCCCGTGACCGACGTCCTCGCCGTCGGCCCCTCCGGCTCCGCGCGCTACTACGGGGCCAACAGCACCACCCGCCCCTTCGAGCGGGCCGTCCCCCTCCCCCTGCGCACCGACTCCACCACCTACAAGACCTTCTTCTAAGCCCCGTTCCGCTCCCCGTCCCCGCTCCCGTCCCGCCCGTGTCCCGCGTCACGTCGCAGGTCACGGGCGGGGTCCGGGATGATGGGAGCATGCGTTTTCTGTTCGTCGGCGACAGCATGACCATCGGGCGCGCCGGCGACTGGACCTGGCGGTACCGCATGTGGGAGCACCTGGAGCGGGTGCTGCCCGGCGGGTACGGGATCGTCGGGCCCCGGGACGGGCTGTACGTGCCCGAGGGGGAGGCGGGGGACCCGCAGGGGTACGCCGATCCCGCGTTCCCGGCCGCCGCCCGCCGGCACCTGGCCGGGTGGGGCGAGGGGTGGCTGCACATGGCCCCGGTCATCGGGGAGGCCGTCGCCGCGGCCCGCGCCGACGTGCTCCTCGTCTCGCTCGGCCTGATCGACCTGGGCTTCTACACCAACAGCGAGCAGACCGAGGAGAACGTGCGGGCGTTCGTGGCCGCCGCCCGGGCCGCGAACCCGCGGGTCCGGGCCGTGCTGCTGCCCGTGATCCCCAACGTCCGGGCCGCCTACGACGCCGCCTTCGCCGCCGAGTGCGCCCGCTTCAACGAGCTGCTGGCCAAGGCGGTCGCCGATCTCGACACGGCCGCCTCGCCGCTGCTGCCGGCGTCGGTGCCGGACTCGTACGACCTGCGGACGGACACGTACGACGGCACGCACCCGAGCCCGAGCGGCGAGCACAAGCTGGCCGCCGCCTTCGCCGACGCGATGCACCAGGCGTGGGGGTACGGCGGGCCCTACCGCCCGCACTGACCGGCGCCGTCAGTGTCCGTCGCCGTCACCGTTCGTCGTCGCCGGTCCCGAACAGGCTGCCGCCCAGCCAGACCGCCAGGAAGACGAGCACCGGGCCGATGAGGATCCACTCGGGGCCGAGGAAGACGTTGTCCGTGATCAGCAGGACGACGAAGAGGACCGTGAAGCCGAGCACCGAGAACATCGACCAGCTCATGGCCCTGAGCAGGGCGAGCTCGCGGGAGGAGCGCCGGTCGATGCGCCGGGCCGCCGCCGCGTCCTCGGTCCAGTCCTCGCCGCGCAGCCGCTGCCAGGCGGCGCGCAGGGCCTCGATCTCCCGCTCGACGTGGACGTGCTGGTCGTCGAGGTAGTAGAGCTGGACGCGGCGGCCGTCGCGCTCGTAGGCGTACGAGATCACCTGGGGCTGGCCCTGGGCCAGGGCGGCCGAGGGGTTGGGCACGGCGCGGATGTCCTGGATGTCGGCCCAGGCGATCCGCCGCCGCCGGAAGAAGCCGCGGACGCGGATGCCCTGCCGGTCGGCGGTGGTGGAGAGGTTCCGGGACGCGTAGGCGATCCAGCCGACGAAGCCGAGGACGGCCCAGGTGACGAGCCACTTCACCCAGGCGGGGATGGACTCCTCGGTGTAGAGCGGGATCAGTGCGGCGGGGAGGCCGAGTCCCGCCGCGACGTACAGGGCGGTCATCTTTCCCGGCTTGATCCGGTAGGTGCGGGGCAGGGCGGAACTCGCTGTCATGGCTTCCCCGTTCGATCGTTGAACGATCCGACGAGAGCAGGGTAGGGCCCAACGGGCTTGCCATGGAAGGGAGTTCGCTAATCAGGCCACCCGGGCCAGCCGGTTGGCGAAGGTGGAGAGGGTGTAGGCGCCGATGCCGAGGACGACCTCCAGGGCGTTCTGGCGGGTGTAGCCGGCGGCCTCGAAGGCGGCCAGCTCGGCGTCCAACACCGCGCCGGAGGAGGCGAGAACCTGGAGGGTGAACGCCCTGACGGCGTCGAGCCGTTCGGCGGAGGGGGCGGGACCGAGGGCGGCGTACTTCGCCTCGTGCACGTCGACGCAGAGGTGGCACTGGTTGCGGGTGGCGACGGTGAGGATCACGGTCTCGCGGGAGTGCGGGTCGAGGGTGGTCGACTCGAAGATCCCGGAGAGGGTGAGGAAGGCGTCGAGGACCTGCGGGGCCTGGGCCTTGAGGGTGGCGACGGCCTCGGCGGTGCGGGCGGCGAGAGCGGTGTGCGGCATGACGGTTCCCCCTGCTGCGGACTACGATGGACAACATGGTTGACCATGTCGATGGAGAAAACGTAAACCAGGTTGTCGATTCGGGCAAGGGGGTTCCCGGGACTCCGGGCGTTCCCCCCGCCCCGCTGCCCGCCGACGCCCCCGGTTACGAGCTGCCCCTGCTCCTCTTCGGCGGCTTCCGCACCCTCATCGACCGGCTGCACGCCCGGCTCGCCGCCGAGGGCCACCCCGACATGCGCCCCGCCCACGGCTTCGCCATGCAGGCCATCGGCGTCCGGGGCGCCACCGCCAGCGAGATCGGCCGGCGGCTCGGCGTCTCCAAGCAGGCCGCGGGGAAGACCGTCGACCGGCTCCTCGCCCTCGGATACGCGCGGCGCGCCGACGACCCCGCCGACGCGCGCCGCAAACTCGTCCACCTCACCCCGCGCGGCCACGACGCCCTCGCCCGCTCCGCCGCCGTCTTCGACGAGCTGCGGGCCGAGTGGTGCGCCGCCCTCGGCACCGACCGCGTCCGCGCCCTGGAGGCGGACCTGCGGAACGTCGTCCCCGAGGAGACGGCGTTCCGCCTCGACGCCACCAGCTGGCTCGGCGGGGCGTAGCCCGTACGGGACCCGGCGGGACGCAACCCGTACGGGCCCGGCGGCGCGCAACCCGTACGGGACCCGGCGGCGCACAGCCCGTACGGGACCCGGCGGCGCACAGCCCGTACGGGCTCGGTAGGGCATAGCCCGTACGGGCCCGGCAGGACGTGCCCCGTACGGCCCGGCGGGGCGAGCCCCTGGGGGAGGGCCGGCCCGCCCGCTACCAGGCGAAGGCCTCCGGGGACGGGCCCGGGCCCGGGAAGATCGCGTCCAGCTCGGCCAGCAGCTCCTCCGACAGCTCCAGCTCCAGCGCGCGCAGTGCGCCCGCCAGCTGCTCCGGGGTGCGCGGGCCGACGATCGGGCCGGTCACGCCGGGGCGGGTGAGGAGCCAGGCCAGGCCCACCTCGCCGGGGGCGAGCCCGTGCTTGTCGAGCAGGTCCTCGTACGCCTGGAACCGCGCCCGCTTCACCGGGTCGGCCAGCGTCTCCGCCGCGCGGCCCTCGGTGCGGCGCTTGCCCTCGGTCTCCTTCCTCAGGACGCCGCCGAGGAGGCCGCCGTGCAGCGGCGACCAGGGGATGACCCCGAGGCCGTACTCCTGGGCGGCCGGGATGACCTCCATCTCGGCGCGCCGCTCGTAGAGGTTGTAGAGGCACTGCTCGCTGACCAGGCCGACCATGCCGCGGCGGGCGGCGGCCTCGTTGGCCTGGGCGATCTTGTAGCCGGGGAAGTTGGAGGAGCCGGCGTAGAGGATCTTGCCCTGGCCGATCAGGACGTCGATCGCCTGCCACACCTCGTCGAAGGGGGTGGAGCGGTCGACGTGGTGGAACTGGTAGACGTCGATGTAGTCCGTACCGAGCCGCTTGAGGCTGGCGTCCACGGCACGGCGGATGTTGAGCGCGGAGATCTTGTCGTGGTTCGGCCACGCCTCGCCGTCGGGCCCCATGTTCCCGTACACCTTGGTGGCGAGGACGGTCTTGTCGCGGCGGCCGTCGCCCTTCGCGAACCAGGAGCCGATGATCTCCTCGGTACGGCCCTTGTTCTCGCCCCACCCGTAGACGTTGGCCGTGTCGAAGAAGTTCAGGCCGGCGTCGAGCGCCGCGTCCATGATCGTGTGACTGGTGGCCTCGTCGGTCTGCGGGCCGAAGTTCATCGTGCCGAGGACGAGGCGGCTGACCTTGAGTCCGGTGCGTCCGAGCTGCGTGTACTCCATGGGGCACAAGCCAACTCGTTGGAGCACACTCGAAGCAAGGGCTTACCGGGGGGGCGGGAGGTGCTACTGGCCGACCACCGAGGCCACCGCGATGATCGCGAACATCAATACGAGCACACCGGCCATGATCTGGTTACGAGTCTTCGGATCCACCCTCCGAGGTTAACCCGCCCCTTCCCCCCTCCCCTCCAGGGGCCAGACCTCCACCGTCTCGTAGCGCGGCCGCTCCCCCGGCACCCCGCTCACCGGCAGGTTCGAGCGGACCAGGGCCAGCTCGCCCACCTGCCAGCGGGTGCCCTCGAAGCCGGCGAGCGCGTCCAGGAAGGGGGCCATCGGGGCGCCCTCGCCGCGGGCCCGGGCGATCGTCAGATGGGGCTGGTAGCGGCGGTGCTCCTCCATCGGGATCCCGGCCCGGCGGGCCGCCGCGTCGGCGCGCTCGGCCAGCAGCCGCAGTACGTCCAGCTCGCCGGCGGCCCCGGTCCACAGGGCGCGGCGGCCGAAGTGCCCGCCGCCGTGCAGCCGCAGGCCGAAGGGCGGGGTGCGGTGGGCGGCGCGGGCCAGCCGGGTGCGGAGCTCCGGCAGCGGGGCGTCCCCGACCTCCCCCATGAAGGCGAGCGTGAAGTGCCAGCCGGGGCGGGAGGTCCAGCGCAGGGCGTCGGCGCCGGACAGGGCGTGCAGCCCGTCGACGACGGCGCCCAGCTCGGCGAGCGCTCCGGCGGGCGGCAGGACGGCGGCGAAAAGCCTCATGACCGCCAGTGTGGCAGCGGATAGCCTCGGCCGGATGGACAACGCGATCAAGATCAGGCGGGGCGGTCCGGCGGACCTGCCGGCCGTCCTCGGGATACTCGACAGCGCCGTCGTCTGGCTCAACGGCAAGGGGATCACCGCCCAGTGGGGCACCGATCCCTTCACCGCCCGGCCGAAGACCGTGGAGCACGTGGGGCGGGTGATGGGCGAGGGCGACCCGTGGATCGCCGAGGTCGGCGGCGTCCCGGCCGGCACCCTCACGCTGACCCCGCACCCCGGTGCGTACGTCCCGCCGGCCCCGGAGCCGGAGCGGTACGTCCGCTACCTCGCCACCCACGGACGGTTCCACGGCCTCGGGGTCGGCGCGGCCCTGCTCTCCCACGCGGCGGAGGAGACCCGCCGCGCGGGAGTCTCCCTGCTCCGCGTCGACTGCTTCGCGGGCAGCGAGGGCCGCCTCGTCACGTACTACGAACGCCAGGGCTTCACCCGCACCGACCCGTTCACGGTCGGTGACTGGCCGGGCCAGGTGCTGGAGATGCGGGTGTGACGGGGGCGTGAGGCCCCCGGCCCGGGGGCGGCTCAGCTGTGGAAGGTGATGAAGCCGTTGCCGTCGCGGTCGTTCGCGGTCTTGGTGTAGGAGTGCGTGTCCGCGGCGGCGCCGCCGGGCTTGATCAGCTTGATCGTGTCGCGGTCGTTGTTCCAGATGAAGTTGCAGTTGTTGCGGTAGGCGACGTTGCCCCCGTCGGACTCGGTGCCCCTGCCGCCGCGCAGCTTCACGTGGTCGCCGGGCTCCAGGTAGTGGTTCAGGCGGAAGGTGTAGCTGTTGCCGACCGCGTCCTTCACGACGTAGCCCTTGAGGTTCACCCGGGCGGTCCGCGAGAAGTTCCTGATCGTGACGAACTCGTCCTTGGTGTTGCCGGTCGTGCAGCTGTTGTTGTCCCGGCCCGGGGCGTCGTACTGGACGCCGGCGATCTTCAGGTACGAGGAGTACTCGGTGGCCTGGGCCGGGGTCGCGACGAGGACGGTGGCGAGGGCGCCGGTGCCGAGGGCCGCGGCTATGACGGGACGAATGGTGCGGGTACGCAAGGGAATCCCCCTTGTGGTGCCTGTGATTGACGGCTCAACATACACAGGATCACCACATCCCGTTGGCCTTTCGTTCATTTCGGGACGGGGCCGGGACGGAGAGAGGGGCGGGCGGAAGTCGGTGACTTCCGCCCGCCCCTCTCTCCGGGCTTCCGGCGCTCAGGCCGCCGTGGCCAGCCGCTGCGGGGCGGCGCGCGGCACGAAGCGGACGGACGGGTGGCCGTGGCGCCAGGCCATGGCCACCTTCAGGTTGCCGATGCGGGCCAGGACGAGGCCGATGACGGCCGCCGCGGCGAGCGACACCAGGCCGCCGGTCGCGAAGCCGACGCGGGCGCCGTACGTGTCGGTGACCCAGCCCAGCAGCGGCGCGCCGATCGGCGTGCCGCCCGCGAAGACCATCATGTAGAGGCTCATCACCCGGCCCCGCATGGCCGGGTCCGTCGCCATCTGGACGGCGGAGTTCGCGGTGATGTTCACCGTGAGGCCGATCATGCCGATCGGGACGAGCAGCAGCGCGAAGAGCCAGAACGACGGCGAGAGCGCCGCCACGACCTCCAGGACGCCGAAGACGCCCGCGGCGATCACCAGCATCCGCAGCCGGGTCGAGCCGCGGCGGGCCGCGAGCAGGGCGCCCGCGAGGGAGCCGGCCGCCATCAGCGTGTTGAGGAAGCCGTAGGTGCCGGCGCCGACGTGGAAGACCTCCTCGGAGAAGGCGGTCAGCCAGATCGGGAAGTTGAACCCGAAGGTGCCGATGAAGCCGACGAGGACGATCGGCCAGATCAGGTCGGGCCGGCCCGCCACGTACCGCAGGCCCTCCCGCAGCTGGCCCTTGCCGCGCGGGGCGCGCTCGACCTTGTGCAGCTCGCTCGTGCGCATCAGCCAGAGGGCGGCCAGCGGCGCGAGGAAGGAGAGGCCATTGATGAGGAAGGCCCAGCCGCTGCCGACCCCGGCGATCAGGACGCCGGCGACGGCGGGGCCGACGAGCCGGGCGGACTGGAAGTTCGCCGAGTTGAGCGAGACGGCGTTGCGGAGCTGGTCGGGGCCGACCATCTCGGAGACGAAGGACTGCCGGGCCGGGTTGTCGACGACGGTCACCATGCCGAGCAGGAAGGCGATCAGGTAGACGTGCCAGACCTGCACCTGTCCGGTGAGGGTGAGCGCGGCGAGCGCGAGCCCGCACAGGCCGAGGGCGGCCTGGCTGACGAGCAGCAGGCGCCGCTTCGGGTAGCGGTCGGCGATGACGCCGCCGTACAGGCCGAAGAGGAGCATCGGCAGGAACTGCAGGGCCGTGGTGACGCCGACGGCGGCGGCCGAGCCGGTGAGGCTCAGGACCAGCCAGTCCTGGGTGATCCGGGCCATCCACGTACCGGTGTTGGAGACGATCGCTCCGGTGAAGAACAGCCGGTAGTTCCGGATCGAGAGCGAGGAGAAGGTTCCCTTGCGGGACCCTCCGCCCCGGGTCTTCGGGGTAGTCGTGGGTTTGTGGACGGGGGCGGAGTCTGCTCCGGGTCCCGTGCTCAAAGTGCGTCGCCTCCTTGGCGCTCGGTTCACAGGTGGGCGAGCTTCTCCAGGACAGGAGCGG
The DNA here is from genome assembly GCF_043084305.1 of Streptomyces sp. NPDC014656. Classification (NCBI taxonomy): domain Bacteria; kingdom Bacillati; phylum Actinomycetota; class Actinomycetes; order Kitasatosporales; family Streptomycetaceae; genus Streptomyces; species Streptomyces sp. NPDC014656. The sequence goes on along the minus strand of NZ_JBIBZN010000024.1, from coordinate 62,812 downwards.
CCGCGCGCAGTACGGCCCACTCGTCCTCGTCCAGGCCCTCGGCGAGGGAGGCCAGCCAGGCGTTCCGCTTGCGGCGGGCGTCTTCGAGCATGGCCTCGGCCCGCTCGGTCTGGCTGACCACCTTCTGCCGGCGGTCATCGGGGTGCGGCTCCAGCCTGACCAGTCCCTTGGCTTCGAGCAGGGCGACGATGCGGGTCATCGACGGCGGCTGTACGTGCTCCTTGCGGGCCAGCTCACCGGGGGTGGCGGAGCCGCAGAGGGCCAGGGTGCCGAGCACCGACATCTCGGTCGGGCTCAGCGACTCGTCGACGCGCTGGTGCTTGAGGCGTCGGCTCAGCCGCATGACGGACGAGCGGATCGCGTTCACGGCCGCGGCGTCGTCGGCGGTGCCGTGGGACAGATCGGGCATGTAGTTAGCCTAACTCATTACTCTCGCTAAAGACCACTGGAATGCTCGCGTGTCGCACATGTCACGCCCCCGTTGGGGCACGAGTCACATCGCTCCAGGTCACGGAGAGGTATCCATGTATCACCCAAATGAGTGAGCTGGATCCGGAAAGTGACGCAAAGAAGCCCCGACAGCCCCGACGCTGAGCACATGGGATCGACAGTGCTCAGCCTGCGTATCGACAGTGAGCTGCTCGACCGGCTCAAGGGTCACGCCGCCAAAAGAGGAATGAGCGTCCAGGACTATGTCGTCCGGACGCTCATTCGAGAGGACTTCGACGAGCGGTTCAAGACCGCCGTCGAGGAGACGGAGAAGTTCTACGGGGCGGAGCCGGAGCCTCCCGGCACCGGCGCCGCCCCGCGCGATCAGGTCAGGCCCAGCGCCGGCATCGCGTAGTAGAAGACGAAGACCGCCGACACGGCGTACATCGCCACCGGGACCTCACGGCCCCGGCCGGCCGCCAGACGCAGCACGCTGAAGCTGATGAAGCCGATGCCGATGCCGTTCGTGATCGAGTACGTGAACGGCATCATCGTCATGGCCAGGAAGGCCGGCACCGCGATGGTGTAGTCGGCCCAGTCGATGTCCTTGACCGACCCGGCCAGGATCAGGAAGCCCACCGCGAGCAGCGCGGGGGTCGCCGCCTGCGACGGCACCATGGTCGCGAGCGGCGTGAGGAACAGCGCCACCGAGAACAGACCGCCCGTGACGACCGAGGCGAGGCCCGTGCGGGCGCCCTCGCCGACGCCCGCCGTGGACTCCACGAAGCAGGTGGTGGCCGACGAGGAGGTCGCGCCGCCGGAGGCGACGGCGAGGCCGTCCACCAGCAGGACCTTGTTGATGCCCGGGAAGTTGCCGTCCTTGTCGATCAGCTTGGCCTCGTCGCCGACGCCCAGGATCGTGCCCATGGCGTCGAAGAAGCAGGACAGCAGGACGGTGAAGACGAAGAGCACGCCGGTGAGGTAGCCGACCTTCGCGAAGCCGCCGAAGAGGCTGACCTCGCCGACCAGGCCGAAGTCCGGGGAGGCGACCGGGTTGCCCGGCCACTCCGGGGTGGTCAGGCCCCAGGACGGGATGTCCGCCACCGCGTTGATCACCATCGCCGCGATCGTCATGACGACGATCGAGATGAGGATCGCGCCCGGCACCTTGCGGATGATCAGCGCGAGGGTGAGCAGGGTGCCCAGGACGAAGATCAGGACCGGCCAGCCGGTGAGGTGGCCGCCGGTGCCCAGCTGGAGCGGGACGGTGGTGTGCGCGGCGTCGGGGATGCGGGAGACGAAGCCCGAGTCGACGAGGCCGATCAGCATGATGAAGAGGCCGATGCCGATCGCGATGCCCTTGCGCAGGCCGACCGGGACGGCGTTCATGACCCGCTCGCGCAGACCGGTCGCCACCAGCAGCATCACGACGATGCCGGCGAGGACGACCATGCCCATGGCGTCCGGCCAGGACATCCTGGGCGCGAGCTGGAGGGCGACGACCGTGTTGACGCCGAGGCCGGCGGCGAGGGCGATCGGGACGTTGCCGATGACGCCCATGAGGAGGGTCGAGAAGGCCGCCGTCAGGACGGTGGCGGTGACGAGCTGGCCGCCGTCGAGCTGGTGCCCGTACATGTCCTTGGCGCTGCCGAGGATGATCGGGTTCAGCACGATGATGTAGGCCATCGCGAAGAAGGTGGCGAAACCGCCCCGGACCTCGCGGGCGACGGTGGAGCCGCGCTCGGAGATCCGGAAGTAGCGGTCGAGGGCCGAGGCGGGTTCCTGGGGACCCTGCGGCTCGGGGGCGGAGGCCTTGGCGGCGGCCGTGGTGCTCATGGAAGTGGGTTCCTCTTCGGGAAAGTCCAGAAGTCCTTTTGGCGGTTCATACGAAGGAAACCCGCCATAGGCAAACCGTTTCAGTATGAACACATGAACGAGGGAGAGTCCATCTCCGCGCGTAGAACGGACGGAGGCGCCCCGGGACGGGCCCTCCGGGCCCCCGAACCCCGCCGCCTAGACTGACCCCATGGCGAAGTGGACACCCAAGCACGAGGCACCCGAACCCCTGGAGGGGCCCGTCGTCGGCACCATCACCGGCGGCACGATCCTCTGGTTCGTCCTCTTCCTCGTCCAGGTCCCCTTCTACGGCTGGTTCGACGACCGCGACCTCACCTGGTGGGTGTGGACCTGCCTCGCCGGCGCCGGCCTCGGCCTCATCGGCATCTGGTACGTCCGCAAGCGCGACGCCGCCATCGAGCGGCACCGGGCGGCGCAGGCCGCCCGGACCGCCCAGGACACCGGCGGCACCCCCGCCGCGTAGCACCGGAGGACGATCCCCCTCCTCCCCCGGTCGGATCTTCGCCCCTCTCGGCAGGTGAACGGCCAGGACCGGTCGTACCGTCGAGAACATGACTCAGCGGGCGAAGATCGACACGGGCGGCGGCGGAACCGGGGACACCCCGGACACCCTGGCGGAGACCGAACCGCCCGTCGTCCACCGCCCCGCCGGACTCACCGCCGCCGAGGTCGCCGAACGCGTCGCCCGCGGCGAGGTCAACGACGTCCCCGTCCGCAGCTCCCGCTCCACCACCGACATCGTCCGGGCCAACGTCTTCACCCGCTTCAACGCGATCATCGGCGTCCTCTGGGTGATCATGCTGATCGTCGCCCCGATCCAGGACAGCCTCTTCGGCTTCGTGATCGTCGCCAACACCGGCATCGGCATCATCCAGGAACTCCGCGCCAAGAAGACCCTCGACGGACTCGCCGTCATCGGCGAGGCGAAACCCACCGTCCGGCGCGACGGACGCGCCGCCGGGATCTCCACCTCCGAGATCGTCCTCGGCGACCTCATCGAGCTCGGCCCCGGCGACAAGGTCGTCGTCGACGGCGTCGTCGCCGAGGCCGACAGCATGGAGATCGACGAGTCCCTCCTCACCGGCGAGGCCGACCCCGTCGTCAAACGCCCCGGCGACCCCGTCATGTCCGGCTCCTTCGTCGTCGCCGGCGGCGGCGCCTTCACCGCCACCAAGGTCGGCCGCGAGGCCTACGCGGCACAGCTCGCCGAGGAGGCGTCCCGCTTCACGCTCGTCCACTCCGAGCTGCGCTCCGGGATCTCCACGATCCTCAAGTACGTGACGTGGATGATGGTGCCGACCGCGATCGGCCTGATCATCAGCCAGCTCGTCGTCAAGGACAACGACCTCAAGAACTCCATCGCCCGGACCGTCGGCGGCATCGTCCCGATGATCCCCGAAGGGCTCGTCCTGCTCACCTCGGTCGCCTTCGCGATCGGCGTCATCCGGCTCGGCCGCAAACAGTGCCTCGTCCAGGAGCTGCCCGCCATCGAGGGCCTCGCCCGGATCGACGTCGTCTGCCTCGACAAGACCGGCACCCTCACCGAGGGCGGCATGGACGTCACCGAGGTCCGCGTCCTGCACGGCGCCGACGAGACCTACGTGCGCAAGGTGCTCGGCGCGCTCGGCGAGTCCGACCCGCGCCCCAACGCCTCCCTCCAGGCCGTCATCGCCGCCTGCCCCGACACCGAGGAGTGGCGCTGCACCGAGTCGCTGCCCTTCTCCTCCGCCCGCAAGTACAGCGGCGCCGCCTTCAGCGAGGGCGACGGCGAGGAGTCCACCTGGCTGCTCGGCGCCCCCGACGTCCTCCTCCCGGCCGGCGACCCGGCCCTCGCCGACATCGACCGGCTGAACGAGCAGGGCCTGCGGGTCCTCCTCCTCGCCCGCACCGTCCACGAGCTCGACTCCCCCGACGTCGCGAAGGACGCCCGCGCCACCGCCCTCGTCGTCCTCGAACAGCGGCTGCGGCCCGACGCCGCCGACACCCTCGCCTACTTCGCCGACCAGGACGTGGCCGCCAAGGTCATCTCCGGCGACAACGCGGTCTCCGTCGGCGCGGTCGCCGGCAAGCTCGGCCTGCCCGGCGCCGAGCACACCGTCGACGCCCGCACGCTCCCCGCCGAGCGGGAGGAGATGGCGAAGGTCCTCGACGGCAACGCGGTCTTCGGCCGGGTCACCCCGCAGCAGAAGCGGGACATGGTCGCCGCGCTCCAGTCCCACGGACACACGGTCGCCATGACCGGCGACGGCGTCAACGACGTCCTCGCCCTCAAGGACGCCGACATCGGCGTCTCCATGGGCTCCGGCTCCGAGGCGACCCGCGCCGTCGCCCAGATCGTCCTCCTGAACAACTCCTTCGCGACGCTCCCCTCGGTCGTCGCGGAGGGCCGCCGGGTCATCGGCAACATCACCCGGGTGGCGACCCTCTTCCTCACGAAGACGGTCTACTCGGTGCTCCTGGCGATCCTGGTCGTGGTCTCCCAGATCGAGTACCCCTTCCTCCCGAGGCACCTGACCCTGCTGTCCACCCTCACGATCGGCGTCCCGGCCTTCTTCCTCGCCCTCGCCCCCAACAAGGAACGCGCCAAGCCGCACTTCGTCCGGCGGGTCATGCGGTACGCGATCCCCGGCGGCGTCGTCGCGGCGGCCGCCACCTTCACCACCTACCTCCTCGCCCGCCACCACTACAGCGGCGCGGACGCCCTCGGCGCCGAGACCAGCGCCGCGACCCTCACCCTCTTCCTCGTCTCCATGTGGGTCCTGGCGATCATCGCCCGCCCCTACACCTGGTGGCGGATCGCCCTGGTCGCCACCATGGGCGGCGCCTTCCTCCTGGTCCTCGTCGTCCCCTGGCTCCAGGACTTCTTCGCCCTCAAGCTCGTCGGCACGACCATGCCGTGGGCGGCCGTCGGCATCGCGGCGGCCGGCGCGGCCGTCCTGGAACTGGCCTGGCGCTGGGTGGACCACCGCTTCCCGGCGTAGGGGACGGACCCCGCCCCCGCGCCGGGGCCGCGTCAGTCGAACCAGCGGTCGCGGGCCAGCTCCGTCGTACGGGTGGGGTCCTCCAGGAGGGCCGCGACCTCGAAGCGGCGGGGCCACTGGGCGGTGGCCCAGGCCAGGGCGGCGGCCACGCCTTCGAGGGTGGCGGCGTGGAGGGTGCCGTCGGGGGCGCGGCGCCAGTCGAGTTCGGTGCCGCCCGCCCGGAGCTCCCCGTGCTCGAAGTAGGTGGCGGGGGTCGACGGGCCTAGGAGGGCGTGGACCGAGGCCGGGACCTCGTGCTCCTCGCCCTCCGTGGTGACCTCCGCCTCGACCGCCTCGCCGAGCCGGCGGACCTGGAGGAGCTCCGCCAGGTCCGCCGCCCGCGACGGGGCGACCGGGAGCAGCGGCAGGCCCGCCGTGAGCGGGAGGAGGTCGGGGGCGTCGGCCACCAGCGCGTCCGCCGCGTCGACCACCACCAGCTCGCCGTCCACGACCGCGCGGAGCTCGTCGGGGAGGGTGACCTGGTCGGGGTCGAGGTCCGCCAGGGCCGTGTACAGGGCGTGCAGCTGGGGGCCGGTGACCTCGCGGGCGGGGTCGGCCAGACGGGCCAGGAGCTCCGCCGCGCCGCCCGGCTCGTCCAGGAGGGCCGCCACCGAGGTGCGGACGCCCAGCGCCCGCAGGACCTGCTCGTCCTCGAAGCCGGTCGCGTCGGCGGGGTCGTACAGCCCGGCGAGGAGCGGGTCCGAACCCTCCGCGCGCAGGCCCGCCGGACGGCGGCCGCCGAGGACGGGGTGGTCGCGCAGCCACCAGGCCGTGTAGGAGCGGACCGTCTCCGTCGTGCCGTCCGGGAGGAGGACCCGTACGGGCTGGGTCAGGGCGTCCCGGAACGGCGGCCGCGCGAGGAGCGCGAGGGCCTGCGGCCAGGCGTCGTCGTCGACCAGGTCCAGGTCCCGCACGGCCACGATCTCCGTCGCCACCGGCGGCACGGGGGTCTCCGGCAGCCGGTCCAGGACGTCCTCGCACCACACGTCGACCGCGTCGAGCAGGCCCGCGTCGTCCGGCTCCGGGTAGTCGCCCTCCCGGGGCTCCAGGTCGTCGGGGTCCAGGACGAGGTCCGTGGCCCGGACCAGCGCGAAGTCCGCGAGGACGCCGCAGGCCGCCAGCGGGGCCTCGCCCCAGCGGTCGGCCAGCTCGGCGTCGACGTGGGCGAGCTCGCCCTCCCGCATCACCCGGTCGAACGCCGAGCCGGGCATCACCAGCTCCCCCGCCGGGGCCGTCTCGCCGTCCTCGTCGGGGAGGGCGAGCGCGGCGAGCCACGGCTCGTCGCCGGGCTCCAGGTCCGCGTCCCGTACGAGCCCGAGGACGGTCTCCACCAGTTCGTCGGCGTCCAGCTCCGGCGCGTCCAGGTCCCAGGCGTCGGCCGCGTCCATCGAGTTCGCGACCGCCTCCCGCACCTGGGGGGTCGTCAGGACCGCGCGGGGCGTCGCCGGGAGCGCGCCCAGCTTCTCCAGGAGCGGGTGCGCGGCCTCCGCGTGCGCCACCTTCAGGCCGAGGCGGGCCAGCTCCGCCGGGGTGCCCTCCTGCGGCAGGAGGACCTGGCGCGGGCCGATGGCCGTGCGCCCCGAGTCCAGCGGCACCGGCAGGCCGGTCAGCCGGTCCGGGTCCACGCCGGCCAGGGAGTCGTACAGCCGCCGCCACCAGCCCGGCGCCCGCTCCACGCCCGCGAGCCGGTCCACCGCCTCCGTCAGCGGCACCCGGCCCACGCCCAGCGTGCGCAGCTCGGGGCGGCGCTCCAGGCCCGCGGGGAGCAGCGTCGGGAAGACCTCGGCGAGGACCGCGACCGTCTCCGCGCCCGCGCCCTCGACGACCTCCGCCTCGATCGGGCGCAGCGCCGGAAGGTCCTCCGTCGGCACGGCCGGGGCGAGGAACGCGACGCGCGGCAGCCGGTCGAGGATCGCGTCGCGCAGCGCGCCGTCGAGCGGGCCCTTGCCGAGCGGGCCGGGCACGAGGTCGAGCGCCCCGCTCGTCACCGGCCGCCAGTCGGCGAGGAGTTCGGCGTACGCGTCGGCCGCCCGCAGCACCAGGAAGTCCGTCAGCGGGCCGGGCGCCGGGTGGCGGCGGGCCGTGTCCAGCGGCAGCGAGGCGATGAGCAGGGCGGGGATGCCGAGCGGTTCGTCGGTGGGGGTCGGCGCGTGCACGACGGGCGCGGTGCGCGGGTAGCGGGGGGCGCCGGCGTCGTCCACGGGGACGGCCCAGGTGACCGACCAGTGCGGGCGCAGGCGCTCCTCGACCGGCCGGTCCGCGAGGAGGCCGGGGTCGAGCGGGCCGGTGTGGGTGACGGTCCGCCAGCGGTGCGGGCCCTCGGCGGCCGAGTCCTCGATCCGGACGTAGCCGTCCGCCTCGGAGCGGGTCAGGGTGCGGACCCCGCCGGGCGTCTCCACGACGATCTCGGAGAGACCCGGAAGAGTGAGCAGCGTCGCGTCGTCGACGGCCGCGAGGAGCCGTTCGGCGAGGCCGTGCGCGGCGGCGTCGCGCAGCGGCAGGACGACGACCGTGTCGTATCCGTCGGGCGCGGAGCCCTCGGCGGGCAGCGGCAGCCTCAGGAGGGGTACGTGGCCGTCCCTGCGGCGCAGTTCGTCGCCGAGGCCCGGGGCGTGGCGGGCCACGTCCGCGGCCAGTTCGCGGGCCTCCGCGAGGGACCAGCGGACGCCGCCGTGGCGGCCCAGGACGGCCGGTTCGTCGGAGACGGCGAGGACGGCGGCGAAACCGACGCCGAAGCGGCCGACGGCGGCGGTGGCGTCCCGCTCGGTGCGCTTCGCGGAGGCGCGGAGCGTCGACAGGGACTCGACGCCGGCCGCGTCGAGCGGGGCGCCGGTGTTGGCGGCGGCCAGCACGGCAGGGCTGTCGGCGTCCGCCGGGTGCAGGGTCAGCCGCAGGCGGCCGGTGGTGCCGGCGCGGGCGGCGGCGTCGGCGGCGTTCTGGGCCAGCTCGACGACGAGGCGGTCGCGGTAGCCGCCGAGGGCGAGGTCCTCCTCGGCGTTCGCGTCCTCGCGGAAGCGGGCGGGGGAGGCGGTCCAGGCGTCCAGGACGCCTCTGCGGAGCCTTGCGGTGCCGAAGGGGTCGCTTCCGTCGGTCGTCGTCCGGACGGTGACGCTCACGTCTGACTCCACTCTGCTGTGCCGGCCTCTGCCGTGGCGGCCTTCGGCTCCGCGCCGAAGTTACCGCGCTCCGCCCCCTACCCCCCAGCGGGCACGGCACCCCCACGGCGTGCCTCCGCCCGGCGCTCGCGCCGTCGGCGGCGGGGTGACGGGCAGGGCGCCGGGGCGGGTGCCGTCGGCGGGGGCGGGTTCCGGCGGGTCAGGAGTGGCCGAGGTCGTCCGAGGTGGGGTCCGGGGCGGCCACCGAGCCGGAGTCCGTGGGCGGGCGGAGGGGGAAGGGGTCGACCGCGGTGGAGTCGAGGACGGGCTCGGCGGGGCGGGGCGGGGTCGGCATGACGGCCGCCTCCGAGTGCCCGCCGCAGCCGTACGCGAGGGAGACCACGCGGCCGTCCGCCGGGGCCAGTTCGTTGGCGCAGAGGCCGAAGGACTGGCCCAGGGAGCCGGCGAGCGGCACGAGGAAGGCGCAGGACTGGCAGGTGGCCGGGGCCGCCTGGGCCATGGGCGTGCGGGGGCCGAAGGCCTCGTCCCAGCGGTCGGCGGCGAGCCGGAGGCCGTACCGGGAGAGGACCCGGGGCCGGCCCAGGCCGAGCTCCTCGGCGACGGACGCGATCGCGCCGCGGGTCGGCACCCGGTGCGTGATCTCGGCGTCCTCCGCGTCGAGGTGGTCCGCCAGCTCGGAGGAGATCGCGGAGTTCGGCGGCGGGGCGTCCTCGCCGGTGTAGCCGGGCTCCAGGCGCGGGTCGTCCTGCTCGGTCGGCAGGAGGTCGCCGGGGCCGAGGTCGCCGGGGCGCAGCCGCTCGCTCCACGGCACCCATTCGGGCGCGAGGAGGGCGTCGGAGCCGGGCAGCAGGACGGTTTCGTCGAGCGTGACGTTCTTGGCGCGGGAGGCGCGGGTGACGGTGACGGCCCAGCGCCAGCCGCGGTAGCCCGGCTCCTTGCACTCGAAGAAGTGCGTGACGACCCGGTCGCCCTCCGCCACGACCCCGGAGTGTTCGCCGACGACGCCGGGGGCGGCGGCCTCCTCGGCGGCCTCCCGCGCGAGGTCCACGGCCTCGGCGCAGAGGCGGTCGGGGGCCGGGGTACGCGTGGCTCGCGGGGTACGCGGGGCACGGTCTCGCGTCGTCGCAGCACTCACTGGTATCGCTTCTCTCCTACGCCGTCTCACGGGTGCGCCGGCCGAGGTTCGGGAGCGAGGCTCCGGAAGCGGGGCGGGCGGAGCGGACCTGGGGGCCGCATCGACGTCCGCACCCGACCGGAACTCGCGCGTCTCGGGCACACCTATCGTCATCCATTCTGCGGGATGCCGAAGGGGCGCGCGGCCGAGAGGAACCGCCGGTGGCGCGCTACGCACGCTACCCCGTTCGCGGGCCTGGGCCCACCTGCGCGCCCCAAGTGACCCGTATCGGGCTCCGGAGCCCCCGCCGGGCCCGGCCCTCCCCGGCCGCCCCCCGGCGTGTCCCGGACCCGCTTCCCGCCGGTCGTACCGGCTTCCCCGCGCCGGTCCCGCCCGCTCCCCCGCCCGTCCCGCCCGCTTCCGCGCCGCCTGGGAGGAGGGGCCGCGGGGGAGGGCCGACACCCCCGGGGGCGCGGGCTCGGTTCGGGCGGGGGGCGGGTGGGGCACTATGAGGTGGTGGCAGCCGCACGGTCCTCTGGTCGATCCCACGATCGTCCCGGGCCGCTCCGCCGAGCGGGCCGGGCGGCGGGGCGTGCTCTGCACCTGCCGTTCACCGGGACCGCGAAGGGGATCCGGCGGGCGACGCACGCGCACGGCGCGGGCGAGTCGGGGCTCGGGAAGCTGATCGAGCTGCACGCGGTGAACGGCGCCGGGGACGTGATGATCACCGTGGCGCTCGCGTCGACCGTGTTCTTCTCGGTGCCCACCGACGAGGCCCGCGGGCGGGTCGCGCTCTACCTCGCCATCACCATGCTCCCCTTCACGCTCCTCGCGCCCGTGATCGGGCCGCTGCTCGACCGGCTGCCGCACGGGCGGCGGGCGGCGATGGCGGCGGCGATGCTCACCCGGGCGGTGCTGGCCGTGCTGATGTCGGGGGCGGTCGCGACCGGCGGGATCGAGCTGTACCCGGCGGCGCTCGGCGTGCTCGTGGCGTCGAAGGCGTACGGGGTGGTGCGCAGCGCCGTGGTGCCCCGGCTGCTGCCGCCGGGCTTCTCCCTGGTGAAGGCGAACTCGCGGGTGACGCTCGCGGGGCTGCTCGCCACGGGCGTCGCCGCGCCGATCGGGGCGGGGCTGCAGATGGTGGGGCCGCGGTGGCCGCTGTTCGGGGCGTGCGCGCTGTTCCTGCTGGGCACGTACTGGGCGGTGCGGATGCCGCACAAGGTGGACTCGGCGAAGGGCGAGCGGCGGGCCCACCTGCTGACGCACGGCGAGAAGCGGCCGAGCCTGCGGACGGTGGGGCCGGCGGTGCTGCACGGGCTCCAGGCGAACGCGGCGCAGCGGATGCTCTCCGGGTTCCTGATCTTCTTCCTGGCCTTCCTGCTGCGCGAGCACCCGCTGTCGGGACAGTCGGCGGCGGTGTCGCTGGGGATCGTGGGCGTGGCGGCGGGGGTGGGGAACGCCTGCGGGACGGCGGCCGGAGGGCTGCTGCGGGACCGGGGGCACCGGCCGGAGGTGATCATCGCGGTGATGATCTCGACGGTCCTGGCGACGGCGGTGTGCGCCGCCGTCTTCTTCGGCGGGGTGATGGTCGCGGTGCTGGGCGCGGTGGCGGGACTGACGCAGGCCCTGTCGAAGCTGTCGCTGGACGCGCTGATCCAGCGGGACGTGCCGGAGCTCGTACGGACCTCGGCGTTCGCGCGCTCGGAGACGGCGCTGCAGATGGCGTGGGTGGTGGGCGGCGGGCTCGGGATCGTGATGCCGCTGAACGGGACGGTGGGGATGGCGGCGGCGGCCGGCTTCCTGGCGATCGGCGCCCTGCTCGCCGTACGGGGCCTGCTGTCCTCGCGCGGTTCGGGCACCTCCGGCCGTCTCCAGCGCGCGAAGGTCGCCTGACCCGGCTCGGTGCCCGCGGCTCCGCCTCCGGGTGCCGGGGAGCGGCCCGGACCGCCGCCATACCGACGGCCCCGGCACGGCACGCCGTACCCCCGCGTGGCAGCGGCGCGGCGGCCCGATAGCCTTCGGCTCATGACCGTTGCGTTCTTCTCCGGCTCGCGCCGCCGGGCCGCCGTCGCCCTCGGGGCCGTCTCCGCCGGGCTCCTCGTCCTCACCGCCTGCGAAAAGCCGACTCCGATCGCGACCGTCACGGTCGGGTCCGAATCGATCAACTCCGAGGCCGCCTGCTACAACGACGGCGACCCCATCAAGGAGTCCGACGTCCAGAAGTGCCTCAACAAGAAGGCCGAGAAGTCGATCACCGTCGCCATGGACGACAAGGTCCGCTTCGGCGTGGACCCGGAGATCGCCGACAACGGCTGGACCATCTTCCTGGGCGGCCAGCAGGCCGAGCCGGAGCCGTACAAGAAGACGTACCGGACCATCCCGGCCAGCGCGTTCTTCTCCAGCCAGAACCCCGGCGAGGCCGCCGCGGACGAGACGCAGGTGACGATCGTCGAGAACACCGGCAAGACGCTCACCGGCATCTGGCACTTCAAGCTGAAGAAGGAATCCTGATCCTCCGGTGCACCGCCGGATCCTGATCGTGACGGCCGTGGCGGCGGAGGCGGACTCCGTCGCCGGCGGTCTCGCTGCCCTCGCCCGCCCGGGCGGGGACCTTCCCGTGCCGGGCGGCCTCGTGCTGCGCCGTTACGAGACGGACCGGGGCGGCACCGACGTCCTCGTGGGCGGGGTGGGCCCCGCCGCCGTCGCCGCCGCGACCGGCGCCGCGCTGACCCGCGCCGCGCTCGCCGACGAGCCGTACGGCCTCGTCGTCTCCGCCGGGATCGCCGGCGGTTTCCCCGGCCGCGCCCCGCTCGGCTCCCTCGTCGTCTCCGACGCGATCGTCGCCGCCGACCTGGGCGCCGACACGCCCGAGGGGTACGTCCCCGTCGAGGAGCTCGGCTTCGGCCGCTCCGTGCACCGCGTGCCGGACGCCCTCACCGGGCCCGTCGCCGCCGCCCTCGCGGCCGCCGGGCTCCCGCACACCACCGGCGGCGTGCTGACCGTCTCCACCGTGACCGGCAGCGCCGCCCGCGCCGGCGAGCTCGCCGCCCGCCACCCGGGGGCCGCCGCCGAGGCGATGGAGGGCTTCGGCGTCGCCGAGGCCGCCGCCGCGCACGGCACCGCCGTCCTCGAACTGCGGGCCGTGTCGAACGCCGTGGGCCCCCGTGACCGCGCCGCCTGGCGCGTCGGCGACGCCCTGACCGCGCTCCGGGCCGCCGCCGCGGCCCTCGTACCCGCCCTCGGCACCCTGGAGGACCGGCCGTGCAGCTGAAGATCGCCTACTCGCCCTGCCCGAACGACACCTTCGTCTTCGACGCCTGGGCCCACGGCCGCGTCCCCGGCGCCCCGCACCTCGACGTCACCTTCGCCGACATCGACGTCACCAACGGCTGGGCGGAGGGCGGCACCGACGGCCACGACGTCCTGAAGGTGTCGTACGCCGTCCTGCCCTGGATCCTCGACGAGTACGCGCTGCTGCCCTGCGGCGGGGCGCTCGGCCGGGGCTGCGGGCCGCTGGTGCTCACCCGGGAGCCCGGGGACGGGCCCGGGGACGGGTCCGGTCTCGCCGGGAAGACGGTCGCCGTGCCGAGCGAGCGCTCGACCGCCTACCTGCTCTTCCGGCTGTGGGCGGCCGAGACCGTGCCCGGAGGGGTCGGCGAGGTCGTCGTGATGCCGTTCCACGAGATCATGCCCGCCGTCCGGGACGGCAAGGTCGACGCGGGACTCGTCATCCACGAGGCCCGCTTCACCTACAGGTCCTACGGACTGCACTGCCTCGCCGACATGGGCGAGCACTGGGAGTCCACCACCGGCCTGCCGATCCCGCTCGGCGCGATCGTCGCCCGCCGCTCGCTCGGCGCGGACACCCTGCGGCTGCTCGCCGACTCCGCCCGGACCTCGGTCCGGATGGCCTGGGACGACCCGGCCGCCTCACGGCCGTACGTCATGGAGCACGCGCAGGAGCTGGACCCGAAGGTCGCCGACCAGCACATCGGCCTGTACGTCAACGAGTTCACCGCCGACCTCGGCGAGGACGGCTACGCGGCGGTCCGGGGGCTGCTCACCCGCGCCGCGGCCGAGGGGCTCGTGCCGCCCCTCGGCCCGGACGCGCTGTCCTTCCCCTGAGGGTCAGACGTCGAGCTGGTCCGCGACCGCCCGCAGCAGGCCCGCGATCTTCTTGCCGGCCGCCTTGTCGGGGTACCGGCCGCGCTCCAGCATCGGCGTGATGTTCTCCAGGACCGTGGTCAGGTCCTGGACGATCGACGCCAGTTCGTCGGGCTTGCGGCGCTGCGCCGCCGCCACCGACGGCGTCGGGTCGAGGACCGTCACCGAGAGCGCCTGGTCACCCCGCTGGCCCGCGACGACGCCGAACTCCACCCGCTGGCCCGGCTTCAGTGCGTCGACTCCGTCGGGGAGCACCGACGAGTGCACGAAGACGTCACCGCCGTCGTCGCGGGAGAGAAAGCCGAAGCCCTTCTCGCTGTTGAACCATTTGACCTTGCCGGTAGGCACGTCTGTCCTCGTCCTCGTTGACTCGTCGGGGTAGCAGAAAGAGCGGGTCGCAAGCGGCCCGCCGTCTCACAGGCTAATGGGCTGGGAGCCGGTGACAAGACGCCGCCGAGGTGTTCCCCCGGCCAGGGAACTACCCTGGCCGGATGCGCAGTGAAACCCCCGCAGGACGGGCGAGCGGTTCCGTGGACACGGCCGTGGACGACTCCGGGCCCGGCGACGGTCTCGTCAAGGCGGGTGTCGTCGTCTTCGCGGTCGGCGCGCTCGCGACGCTGGTCACGGTGGCTCCGCTCCTCCTCGGCACCGACCCCTTCCCGACCGTCGCCTACCTGGTGTCGATGCTCATGGGCGTCGGTTTCGCCCTCGCCGCCGCCGGGGTGCTCCGCTCCGTCGCGGCCCAGCGGCGGCAGGCCCGGCGGGCTTCCTAGGCGTCCTGGGCGGGGCGGGCCGCGAGGTGCTCCGTCCACCAGGCGCGGAAGTCCGTCAGGTCCTCCAGGACCACGTCGGCACCGGCGGCGCGCAGCTCCGCGGCGTCGCACGGGCCGGTCGCGACGGCCACCGACAGGGCGCCGGCGGCCTTCGCGCCGCGCACGTCGCCGACGTGGTCGCCGACGTAGACCGAGGCGCCGTGGGCGCGCAGCGCCTCCGCCTTGGCCTCGGCGAAGAGGCGGCCGACGACCGCGTCCGGCTCGATGCCGAGGTGGTCGAAGTGGCGGTGGGCGTCGGGGGCGTTCTTGGCGGTGACGACGACGGTGCGGCCGCCGGCCTCCCGGACCGCGTCGAGGGCGTCGCGGGCGCCCGGCATGGGGACGGTCGGCACGATCGCGTGGTCGGGGTAGAGGGCGCGGTAGCGGGCGGTCATCTCGGTGACCTGGCCGGCGGGCACCCAGTGCGCCATCTCCTGCTCCAGCGGGGGGCCGAGCCGGGTGACGACGAGGTCGGCGTCGACGGCGACGCCGTACTTCTCCGAGAACGCCACGAAGGCGGCGCGGATGCCGGGGCGGGTGTCGAGGAGCGTCAGGTCGAGGTCGAAGCCCACGGTGAGCGGGGCCCCGGATGTGTTCGTCGTCATGGGGGACATTGTGCCCGGGTGTTCGAATAGGGCCCTTGCTTAAACTGAGCCAAGCCTTACCGAACCTCCGCCTCGCCCGATGGGTGCTCATGACAGCCGCTTTCCGTTCCAGACGGGTCCTCGCGACCTCGGCGGCCGTCGTCGCCCTGCTGCTCGCCGTCCTCCTCAGCCTCGCCGTCGGCGCCCGCCCGATCGCCCCCGGCACCGTCCTCGACGCGCTCCTGCACGGCGGGACCGGCGACGACGCCGAGGTGGTCCGCCAGCTGCGGGTGCCGCGCACCGTCATCGGGCTGATGGTCGGCGCCGCCCTCGCGCTCGCCGGCACCGCCCTCCAGGGCATCACCCGCAACCCGATCGCCGACCCCGGCATCCTCGGCATCAGCCAGGGCTCCTCGGTCGCCGTCGTCCTCGCCATCGCCTTCTTCGGCGTGCACGGCCTCTCCGGCTACGTGTGGTTCGCCTTCGCCGGCGCCGCGCTCGCCTCGGTCGCCGTCTACGCGATCGCCTCCAGCGGCCGGGGCGGCGCCACGCCCGTGAAGCTGGCCCTCGGCGGCGCGGCGATCAACGCGCTGCTGCTGTCCGTGACGACCGGCGTGCTCACGACGAAGGCCGCCGCGCTGGACGAGTTCCGGTTCTGGCAGATCGGCTCCCTCGACGGCCGGGACGCGGCCACGATCGGGCAGATCTGGCCCTTCCTGCTACTCGGCGCCGTCCTGGTGCTGTCGGTGGCCCGGGGCCTGGACGCGCTCGCGCTCGGCGAGGACGTCGCCAAGGGCCTCGGGCAGAAGGTCGCCACCGTCCGGATCGTCGGCGGGCTCGGCGCGACCGTCCTCACCGGCGTGGCCGTCGCCGCCGCCGGACCCATCGCCTTCGTCGGCCTCGCCGTCCCGCACATCGCCCGCGCCGTCGTCGGCTCCGACCACCGCTGGGTGCTGCCGATGGCCGCGCTCGTCGGACCCGTGATGGTGCTGGTCGCGGACGTCGCCGGCCGGATCGTCTTCCCGCCCGGCGAGGTGCCGGCCGGCGTCATGACCGCGCTCATCGGCGTGCCGTTCCTGGTCACCCTGGTGCGCCGGAAGGCGGTGCCGGCGTGAACCCCGTGAAGAACGCCCCGGCCGCCGGGACGCGGCCCGCCGCCACCCGGCCCGCCGGATACGGGCTGGTCCGCACCGGCCCCGCCTCCTTCCTCGTCCACCGGCGCTCGGTGCTCGCCGCCGCGGTGCTGCTCCTGCTGCTGGCCGCCGTCTCGGTCGCGTACCTCTGTGTCGGCGAGCGGACCATCGCCCCCGGCGAGGTCCTCACGATCCTCACCGGCGGCGACTCCCCCGCCGCGTTCGTCGTCGAGGAGCTGCGCGAGCCCCGGCTCGTCACCGCGCTCGCCGTCGGCGCCGCCTTCGGGATCGCCGGCGCGCTCATCCAGACCGTGGCCCGCAACCCGCTGGCCTCCCCCGACATCATCGGCATCAGCCAGGGCGCCGGCGCGGTCACCGTCGCCGCGATGACCTTCGGCCTCGCCTCGTACACGGTCCTGCCGTACCTGTCGATCGCCGGCGGCGTCCTCGCCGCCGCGCTCGTGTACGTCTTCGCCTGGCGCGGCGGGCTGCACGCCACCCGCTTCGTCCTCATCGGCATCGGCTTCGCCATCGCGCTGCGGTCCCTGATCACCCTCTTCATGACCAAGGGCGACTTCCTCGTCGCCCAGCAGGCGCAGATCTGGCTGACCGGCTCGCTCAACGGGCGCGGCTGGGAGGAGTCGGCGCCGGTCCGCTGGACCCTGCTGCTGATGCTGCCCGCCGTGCTGTGGGCGGCCCGCGCCCAGCGGACCGTCTCCCTCGACGACTCCACCGCGACCGCGCTCGGCGTCCGCCTCGGGCGGGTGCGGCTCGGGCTCGTCGCGGTCGGCGTGGTGCTGGCCTCCGTCGCCACCGGCGTCGCGGGGCCGGTCGACTTCGTGGCACTGCTCGCCCCGCAGATCGCCCGCCGGGTCACGCGCACGGCGCAGATCCCGCTGCTCTGCTCGGCGCTGCTCGGCGCGCTGATCGTCACCGCCGCCGACCTGATCGGGCGGCGGCTGTTCTCACCGGTGGAACTGCCGGTGGGCGTCCTCACGGCGGCGGTCGGCGCCCCGTATCTGATCTGGCTCATCGTCCGGAGCCGCACGGGAGAGAAGGCATGAGCGAAGGTACGAAGACGGGCGCGGCCCCCGGCGGCAGGCTGACCGCCCGCGGGCTGACCCTCGCCTACGAGAACCGGGTCGTCGTCGAGGACCTCGACCTCGCGGTCCCCGACGGCAAGGTGACCGTCATCGTCGGCCCCAACGCGTGCGGCAAGTCCACGACGCTGCGGGCGCTCGGACGGCTCCTCAAGCCCGTGGGGGGCGCGGTGCTCCTCGACGGGGAGGAGCTGGCGAAGCTCCCCACCAAGCGGATCGCCCGCTCGATCGGCCTGCTGCCGCAGACGCCCGTCGCGCCCGAGGCGATCACCGTCGCGGACCTCGTCGCACGCGGACGGCAGCCGCACCAGGCGTGGTGGAAGCAGTGGTCCGAGGAGGACGAGCGGGCCGTCACCGAGGCGATGGCCCGCACGGACGTCGCCTCGCTCGCGGACCGGTCCGTGGACGAGCTGTCCGGCGGCCAGCGCCAGCGGGTCTGGATCGCGATGGCCCTCGCGCAGGAGACGGACCTCCTGCTCCTCGACGAGCCCACGACCTATCTGGACATCGCGCACCAGGTGGAGGTGCTGGACCTGGTCCGCCGCCTCAACCGCTCGCGCGGGCGCACCGTCGTCCTGGTCCTCCACGACCTGAACCAGGCCGCGCGCTACGCGGACCACCTCATCGCCATGAAGGCGGGCCGGGTCGTGACGCAGGGCCCGCCGTCCGAGGTCGTCACCGACGCGATGGTCCGGGAGGTCTTCGGCCTCCCCGCCGTGGTCGTCCCCGACCCGGTGACCGGCTCCCCGCTGGTGGTGCCGGGGGCGCCCTGGGACGGGGAGTCAGGGACGGCGGGAGCGGCGCAGGAGGTAGAGGGCTGAGAGCAGGGCGGCGGCCCTGAGGGTCCACGGCCAGGTCTCGGCGAGGGCGGTGTCCAGGGCGCCGGCCGGGACCGGGTCGCCCCAGCGGCCCTGGAGCCTGCCCCACAGCCAGCCGGCGCCGCCCGCCGCCGCCACGCCGGGCAGCACGAAGACGGCCGTCTTGACCTGGGCGGGGCTCAGCCGGCGGGAGCCGTACGCGACGAGCCAGCCGAGGGCCAGCGCGAGCAGCCAGCCGAACGCCGCGCCGGCGACCAGCAGCAGCGCGGCGAGGAGGAGGAAGGGGTGCGCGAAGCCGCGGGCCCCGGCCGCGGCCGGCTCCGCCGTCTCCTCCGGTACCTCCTCCAGCGCCCCTCCCCGGGCCCGGCGCCGCAGCAGCAGGCGGGCCAGGCGGCGGGCCCGGCCGGCCGGGGGCGGCTCCTCCCCGGGGGCCTCGGGCTCCGGCTCTTCGGGCTCGGGCGGGCGGAAGAGCTCGGGCGCCTCCACCCCGCCCACGAAACCGGGGACGATCAGGTCGTCGGCGGCGGAGCCGTCGGGAGCGAAGCCGAAGCCGTCGGGGGCCGGGGCGAAGCCGAAGCCGTCCGGGCCGTGGGAGCCGTCGGGGCCGTGGGAGCCGGGGTCCGCGTCCGTGGCCGGGCCACCGTGCCACCAGCTCCGGGGCTTCGGGACGGGGGCGGGCGCGTCCGCGGGGGCGGGGGCGGGCCGCTCGCCGAGGGGCTTGCGGGGCGCCTTGCGGGATGCCTTGCCGGGCGGCGCACCGGCCCCGGGCTCCTCCCCGGGTGGCGCGCCCGCGTCGGACCACCACGCCCGCCCGCGCCGCGCCGGAGCCGGAGCCGGAGCGTCGGCGGGACCGGAGGCCGTACCGGCCGCTCCCCCGCCCTTCGCCCTCGTCACCACCTCGGCCGGGGTGCCCAGGTCGCCGAGGATGCCCCGGACGGCGGAGGGCGACTCCTCGCCGTGGGTGGCGCGGCGGCGGTCGATCTCGTCGCGGAGGCCGGCGACGAGGGCGCTGCGGTCGCCCGGCGGGAGCTGCCGCTGCTGGGCCAGGTCGCCGACCTCGCTCAGGTAGTCCATGACCATCCGGTCGCTCTCGATGCCCACGCCGCCCCTCCACCGTCCGGCCGAACGCCGTCCCGGTCCTGACGGTAGCGCCTGCGCAGCGGATAACGTGGGGCGGATGGGGATCGGCGAGCTGGACCGGGAGGCGCACGTGCCCGAGGGACGTCCGAGTGGGACCGCGGCGAGCCCGCGCACGCTGGCCGAGGCGCTGCGGGCGCGCGGGGACGACGGACTGGCCGCGCTGCTGCGGGCCCGCCCCGACCTGCTGGGCCCGGTGCCCAACGACCTGACGCAGCTGGCGACCCGCGCCGGGACGCGGGCCTCGGTGGTGCGGGCCCTGGAGCGGCTCGACCGCTTCTCGCTGCAGGTCGCGGAGGCGCTGGCGGTGGCGCCGGACCCGGCGCCCTACCCCGTGCTGGCCGGGCTGTTCGGCGGCGGGAAGGACACGGCGGGGGACGAGGCGGCGGGGGACGAGGCGGCGGAGATCGAGGCGGCGCTGCCCCGCGCGGTGGCGCTGCTGCGCGAGCAGGCGCTGGTGTGGGGCGAGGACGACCGGCTGCGGCTGGTGCGGACCGCGCGCGAGCTGCTGTCGCCGTCGCCGCAGCACCCGTCGCCGACCGGGCTGGGTCCGACGGTCGCGGAGGCGACCGCGGGCATGTCGCCGGGGCGGCTCCAGGAGATCGTGGCGGCGGCCGGCCTGCCGTCCACGCACGACCCGGTGTCGGCGGTGGCCGCGCTGACCGCGCTCTTCACCGACCGGGAGCGGATGGGCGCGCTGCTCGACACGGCTCCGCCGGAGGCGCTCTCCGTGCTGGACCGGCTGGTGTGGGGGCCGCCGTACGGCGAGGTGACCTCCAAGCCGACGGCGCCGGTGACCTGGCTGCGCGACCGGGGACTGCTGCTGCCGGTGTCGCCGCGCACGATGGTGCTGCCGCGCGAGGTGGCGCTGCACCTGCGGGGCGGCCGGGCGCACCGGGCGCCGGAGCCGCGCGCGCCGGAGCCGGTGGTGACCCGCGAGTACCGTCCCCAGGTCGTGGACGGCGCCGCCGCCGGGCAGGCGTACGGGGCGCTGGCCACCGTGGAGGAGCTGCTGAAGTCCTGGGACCACGGCGGTCCGGCGGTGCTGCGGGCCGGCGGCCTGTCGGTGCGGGACCTCAAGCGGACCGCCGCCGCGCTGGACGTGCCGGAGCGGGTGGCGGCCTTCTGGCTGGAGCTGGCCTACGGAGCGGGGCTGCTGGCCTCGGACGGCGAGGCGGACGAGCGGTACGCGCCGACGCCCGCGTACGACGACTGGCTCGACCAGCCGCCGGCCGAGCGCTGGGCCCGGCTGGTCACCGCCTGGCTGCCGGCGACCCGCACCCCGGGGCTGGTCGGCGGCCAGGACGCGAAGGGCCGGACGCTGTCCGCGCTCGGGCCCGACCTGGACCGCGCCGCCGCCCCCGAGGTGCGCCACCGGGTCCTCGTCCTGCTGGCGACCCTGCCGCCGGGCGCGGCGGCCGACCCGGAGTCGCTGCTGGCCCGGCTACGCTGGGAGCGCCCGACGCGCGGCACGTCCGCGACGGGCCGCCCGGTCGCGGCCCCGGCCGCCGCCGCGCCCCACGGCGCGGCGGGCGCGAGTACGGGCACGGGCACGGAGCCCGGCGCGGCGGGCACCTGGGCCTCGGAGACCAGGCCCCCGGCCCCCGCCGCCCCGCCCTCGGCCCCGCGGCCCGCCGCCGACCTGCGCGAGCGCCTCGCCCGATGGGCGCTCGACGACGCCGAACTCCTCGGGATCACCGGCCGCGGCGCCCTCTCCACCCCCGCACGGGCCCTGCTGAACCTGCCGCTCGCCGAGGCCGCCGGGCCGGACGCCGAGGGCGGCGGGGTGGAGCCGGAGGTCGCGGCGGAACGCGCGGCGGAACTGCTGGAGCCGCTGCTGCCCCGGGCGGTCGACCACGTCCTGCTCCAGGCCGACCTGACCGCCGTCGCCCCCGGCCCGCTGCTCCGCCCGCTCGCCGACGCGCTCGCGGTCCTGGCGGACGTGGAGTCGAAGGGCGGGGCGACGGTCTACCGGTTCACCCCCGGTTCGGTGCGGCGCGCGCTCGACACCGGCCGCTCCGCCTCCGACCTGCACGCCTTCCTCGCCGCGCACGCGCGCACGCCGGTGCCGCAGCCGCTCGCCTACCTCATCGACGACGTGGCCCGGAAGCACGGGCACCTGCGGATCGGGGCCGCGTCCGCCTACGTCCGCTGCGACGACGACGCGCTGCTCGGCGAGATCCTGGCCGACCGCCGCTCCGCCGCCCTGGGGCTGCGCCGCCTCGCACCGACGGTCCTGGCCGCGCAGACGGACCCGAAGTCGCTCCTCGAAGGGCTGCGCGCGATGGGCTACGCGCCGGCCGCCGAGTCCGCGGCGGGCGACGTCCTGGTCACCCGCGCCGACGCCCGCCGCACCCCGCCCCGCACGGCCCCCGTCCCCGTCCCCGACGGCCCGCCGGCCCCCGACGCCACGCTGCTCACGGCGGCGGTCCGCGCCATCCGGGCGGGCGACCACGCGGCCACGGCCGTACGCAAGGAGCCCTCGGTCCCGGTCACGGCGGGCGGCCTCCCCCGCACCTCGGCCGCCGAGACCCTGGCCACCGTCCAGGCGGCGGCCATGACCGGCACGGCCGTCTGGATCGGCTACGTCAACGCCGAGGGCGCCGCCAGCCAGCGCGTCATCGCCCCCGTGCGGGTGGAGGGCGGCTTCGTCACCGGCTACGACCACACCGCCGACGAGGTCCGCACCTACCCCCTGCACCGCATCACGGGCGTGGCGGAACTGGCGGACGAGGAGGTCTGAGGCCGGTCAGGAGCGGACGTTGCCGGTGAGGAGCATGACGAGGAAGTACGTCCAGGCGAACTGCCACAGCAGCAGGGGGTAGGCCGCCGCCAGGACGCACCCGGTGACGGCGAGCCGGACGCGCGTCCGGCGCCGCCGCACGGTGCGGGCGAGGAACCACCCCGGGGCGACGACGGCGAGCGGCAGGGCGAACCCGGCGACGAGGAACACGGGAAGGGCCGTGAACAGGTCCCCGGCGGCGGCCGCCCCGCACGACAGCACGGGCGCGAGCAGCGTCCCGGCCAGCGTCGGCCCCCACCAGCGGGGGTCGGCGGCGTCCCCGGCGGCGGGGACGGGGGCGGGGGCGGTGCGCGGCTTCATGCCGTCATTCCAGCGGGCCGCCCGCGTCCGTCCCACCGCGCGCCTACTCATCTCCCCGCCGCTCCCCGTACTCAGATCGAGGAGCCGTTCCCGGAGCCGAGGTAGACTTGTACGTTTCCCTCGCCGCGACCTGCCTGCGGAGGTATGTGTGTCCTGCCTGATCGTCCAGAGCGACAAGACGCTGCTGCTGGAGGTCGACCACGAGCTCGCCGACGCCTGCCGGCGGGCGATCGCGCCCTTCGCGGAGCTGGAGCGGGCGCCCGAGCACATCCACACGTACCGGGTGACGCCGCTGGGGCTGTGGAACGCGCGGGCCGCCGGGCACGACGCCGAGCAGGTCGTGGACGCGCTGGTGGAGTACTCGCGGTACCCGGTGCCGCACGCGCTGCTCGTGGACATCGCCGAGACGATGGGGCGGTACGGGCGGCTCACGCTCTCCAAGCACCCCGCCCACGGTCTCGTGCTGACGACCACGGACCGGCCCGTCCTGGAGGAGATCCTGCGGTCGAAGCGGGTGCAGCCGCTGGTCGGCGCGCGGATCGACCCCGACACGGTGGCCGTGCACCCGTCCGAGCGGGGGCAGATCAAGCAGACGCTGCTGAAGCTGGGCTGGCCCGCCGAGGACCTCGCCGGGTACGTGGACGGCGAGGCGCACCCGATCGAGCTCGCCGAGGACGGCTGGAGCCTGCGGCCGTACCAGCAGCACGCCGTCGAGGGGTTCTGGCACGGCGGCTCCGGTGTCGTCGTGCTGCCCTGCGGCGCGGGCAAGACGCTGGTGGGCGCGGGGGCGATGGCGCGGGCGAAGGCGACGACGCTGATCCTCGTCACCAACACCGTCTCCGCCCGGCAGTGGAAGAACGAGCTGGTGAAGCGGACCTCGCTGACCGAGGACGAGATCGGCGAGTACAGCGGGACGAAGAAGGAGATCCGGCCCGTCACCATCGCCACCTACCAGGTCCTCACCACCCGGCGGAAGGGCGTCTACCCGCACCTGGAGCTCTTCGACTCCCGCGACTGGGGCCTGATCGTCTACGACGAGGTGCACCTGCTGCCCGCGCCCGTCTTCAAGTTCACCGCCGACCTCCAGGCCCGCCGCCGGCTCGGCCTGACCGCGACGCTGGTGCGCGAGGACGGCAAGGAGGCGGACGTCTTCTCCCTGATCGGGCCCAAGCGGTTCGACGCGCCGTGGAAGGAGATCGAGGCGCAGGGCTACATCGCGCCCGCCGACTGCGTCGAGGTCCGGGTCAACCTCACCGAGTCGGAGCGGCTCGCCTACGCGACGGCCGAGGCGGAGGAGAAGTACCGCTTCTGCGCGACGACGGCGACGAAGCGGCGGGTGACGGAAGCGCTGGTGAAGAAGTTCGAGGGCCAGCAGATCCTCGTCATCGGCCAGTACATCGACCAGCTCGACGAGCTCGGCGCGCACCTCGACGCGCCGGTCATCAAGGGCGAGACGACGAACAAGGAGCGGGAGCGGCTCTTCGACGCGTTCCGCAACGGCGAGATCAACGTCCTCGTCGTGTCGAAGGTCGCGAACTTCTCGATCGACCTGCCCGAGGCGACCGTCGCCATCCAGGTGTCCGGCACCTTCGGCTCCCGCCAGGAGGAGGCGCAGCGCCTCGGCCGGGTGCTCCGCCCGAAGGCGGACGGCCACCAGGCGCACTTCTACTCGGTGGTCGCCCGCGACACCATCGACCAGGACTTCGCCGCCCACCGGCAGCGCTTCCTGGCCGAGCAGGGCTACGCGTACCGGATCGTCGACGCGGACGAGCTGCTGGCGCCGTAGGGGCCCCGCGGGGCTCAGTCCATCAGGGCCAGGACCGGGCCGGCGAGGGCCAGGACGTACTGGGCGGTGACGAGGGCGCGGCGGGGCACGACGAGGGCCGCCGCGCCCACCGCGGCGGCGAGGCCCACGGCCCAGAAGCCGGCCGTGACGAAGCCGCCGCCGACGCCGTCGCCGGAGACGGCGTCGTCGAGGGTGACCATCATGGTCGCCAGCGCGCAGACCGCGACGAGCAGCAGGCCGAAGCCCGCGAAGGCGCGGAGGGCGAGGGCGCTCGGGGCGTACGGGTCGGGGGTGGGGTGCCGGGTCGTCATGGCCCCATCCCAGCACCGCGCCGGGGCCGCCGACAGGCGTGCGGGTACTCAGTCGGGGCCGGGCGCGTACTCGGTCCCGGTCCGCGCGTACATAGGGCGGGGGTTCCTGACGCCCGCCTCCTCCGGGCCCGGGTCGCCGAGGAGGACGACGCCGACGGCGGCGGAGCCGAAGGCCCGCAGGGCCGCCACCAGGCGGCCGGCACGGGGGCGGGGGACGGTGGTCACGAGGGTGAAGGTCGTCGCGCTCATGACTCCATTCTGGAATCCGGACATTCGCGGCACATCGCCCTGGGGGTGGAACCGGGCTCACCCTTACGGCGGATCCCTCCCCTACGGGAAACCGATTCGCCCGGGCCCCCGGCCCCCGTTAGAATCACCGGCTTCCCCGCCTCCCGTCCCCGCACGGGAGCGCGCCGCCGCCCGGTCGGAAACCGGCGGCCACATCGACGTGTCCGCGTGTCCGCGTGTCCGTGTACCGACCGGAGGCCTCCCCGTGTCCGCAGCCGTGCCCACCGACGATCCGCTCGTGCGCGAGCGTGCCCACCTGACGTCCTCCCGCGCCGCCCTGCGCGCGATGCGCGAGGAGGTGGAGGCGCTCGACATCAAGGACGTCACCGCCAACTGGGTCAACTCGATCGTCCTGGAACGGCAGATCGAGGACCGCGTCAAGGCGCTCGCGGACCTCTCCCACACCCCGCTCTTCTTCGGCCGGCTCGACTACCTGCCGCCCGCCCAGCACGGACAGCGCTTCTACATCGGCCGCCGGCACGTCCACGACGCCCACGGCGACCCGATGGTCATCGACTGGCGCGCGCCGGTCTCCCAGCCGTACTACCAGGCGTCGAAGAAGGACCCGCAGGACGTCGGGCTGCGCCGCCGCTTCGGCTACACGGGCGGCGAGCTCACCGCCTACGAGGACGAGCACCTGTCCGACCCCGCCGCGGAGACGCCTTCCGGCTCCGCCGAGGGGTCGCGCACCAGCCGGCTGCTCCAGGCCGAGATCGAGCGGCCCCGCGTCGGCCCCATGCGGGACATCGTGGCGACGATCCAGCCCGAGCAGGACGAGATCGTCCGCTCCGACCTGAGCGGCACGCTGTGCGTGCAGGGGGGCCCGGGCACCGGGAAGACGGCCGTCGGCCTGCACCGTGTCGCCTACCTGCTGTACGCCCACCGGGAGCGGCTGGCCCGTACCGGAACCCTCGTCATCGGGCCGAACCGCTCCTTCCTCCAGTACATCGAGCAGGTGCTGCCCGCCCTCGGCGAGCTGGAGGTGAAGCAGGCGACCGTCGACGACCTCGTCGCCCACGTGGAGGTGCGCGGCACGGACGAGGCGGCGACCGCGGTCGTGAAGGGCGACGCCCGGATGGCGGAGGTGCTGCGGCGGGCGGTCCGCTCGCACGTGACGCCGCCCACCGAGCCGCTGATGGTGGTGCGCGGTTCGCGGCGGTGGCGGGTGCCCGTCCACGAACTGGAGGAGATCGTCCGGGAGCTGACGGAGCGTGACATCCGTTACGGGGCGGCCCGCGAGGCACTGCCCCAGCGGATCGCGCACGCCGTCCTCGTCCGGATGGAGCAGGCGGGCGAGGCGCCCGACGACCGGGTGCAGAACGCCGTGGCCCGCGACGCGGCGGTGAAGGCCGTCGTCAAGGAGTGCTGGCCGCCTGTCGACCCGGCGAAGCTGGTGCTGCGGCTGCTGGGCGACGCGGACTTCCTGGCGGAGCACGCGGCCGGGATCCTCGACGCGGAGGAGCAGAAGCTGCTGCTGTGGACGAAGCCGGCCCGCGGCGTGAGGACCGCGAAGTGGTCGGCGGCGGACGCGGTGCTGATCGACGAGGCGAAGGACCTGGTCGAGCGGACCCACTCGCTCGGGCACGTGGTCCTCGACGAGGCGCAGGACCTGTCCCCCATGCAGTACCGGGCGGTGGGCCGGCGCTGCACGACCGGCTCCGCGACCGTCCTCGGCGACCTGGCGCAGGGCACCACGCCCTGGGCCACCCGGAGCTGGCGGACCGCCCTGGCGCACCTCGGCAAGCCGGACTCCCGGGTGGAGGAGCTGACGGCCGGCTTCCGCGTGCCCAGCGAGGTCATCGCGTACGCCTCCCGGCTGCTGCCGCACATGGCGCCGGGGCTGGCGCCGGTGGAATCGGTTCGGGAGAACCCGGGGGCCTTCGAGATCCGGCCGGCGGGCGAGGCCCCGGACGGGGCGGTCGTGGCGGCCTGCGTGGACGCGCTCGCGCACGAGGGCTCGATCGGGCTCATCGCGGCGGACGCGCGGATCGCCCCGCTGGCGGCGGCGCTGGAGGAGGCCGGGCTCGCGTACCTCTCCCCCGGCGAGGAGACGACCGCCGGGTCGCGGCTCACGCTCGTCCCCGCGTCGCTCGCGAAGGGCCTGGAGTACGACTACGTGGTCCTCGACGAGCCCGCCGCCGTCGTCGACGGCGAACCCGACGAGCGCACCGGCCTGCGCCGCCTCTACGTCGCCCTCACCCGGGCCGTCTCCGGCCTGACCGTGGTCCACGCGGCGCCGCTGCCCGGGCAGCTGGAGGCCACCGCGTGACCGCCCCGGTGCCGGGGCTGCCGCACCACCTCGAACTGTGGGTGGGCGACCTGGCGCACGCGGAGGAGAGCTTCGGGTGGCTGCTCGGCGCGCTCGGCTACGTGCCGTTCCAGCGCTGGGAAGGCGGCCGGAGCTGGGCGCTCGGCTCCTTCTACCTGGTGGTGGAGGAGTCCCCCGCCCGGCACGGCGACACCCACGACCGGCACCGGCCCGGCCTCAACCACCTGGCCCTCCACGTCGACGGCCGGGCGGCCGTCGACGCGCTGGCCGCCGAGGCGCCCGCGCACGGCTGGCGCCTCCTCTTCCCCGACCGGCACCCGCACGCGGGCGGCCCCGGCCACTACGCGGCCTACCTGGAGAACGCGGACGGCTTCGAGGTGGAGCTGGTCGCCGCCGGTCCCGCCTCCTAGTCGGTCTCGATGCCCCGCGCGGCGAAGATCTCCGCCGCGTCGGGCACCGC
Organism: Streptomyces sp. NPDC014656; assembly: GCF_043084305.1. Taxonomy (NCBI): domain Bacteria; kingdom Bacillati; phylum Actinomycetota; class Actinomycetes; order Kitasatosporales; family Streptomycetaceae; genus Streptomyces; species Streptomyces sp. NPDC014656. The sequence continues at coordinate 35,311 of NZ_JBIBZN010000024.1, read as the reverse complement.
GAGCACGCCGTCCTCCACGAACGTGACCTCGCGGAGGCCGGGCAGCAGGTCCAGGTCGTCGAGGGAGCGGACGTCGAAGAGGTCGTCCTCGCCGTCCCAGGCCGGGGCGCAGTGCCGGAAGACCTCCGTCCCGGCGTCGAAGCACAGCTCCTCGACGGTCGCCAGGAGTTCGGCGGGGATCTCCAGCGCCTCGAAGTAGGCCCGGGGCTCCGGCAGCACCTCCCCCACGAGGTCGTTCTCCAGGGCGTAGGACGCGGGGTCGTCGATGCCCCGCCCGGCCAGGGCCTCGCCCAGGTCATAGACCGGGAGAAGCGTCCCCGCCGAGTACATGAGCTCCTCGATGACGAGCAGCTTGAGGTTGAAGTCGCGGAACTGGGTCATGGGGACATGGGTACCACGGGGGTGCGACAGACCTGGGGGCGCGTCAGTCGCCGACGGGTCGGAGGAAGCTTCCGCGCACGTCCGCGGCCAGTTCCTCGATCTCGGCCCGGCCCATGTGCTCCGCCACGAAGCCCGCCGAGCCGATGCTCCCCCTGTCCGCCCACATGCACACCGCCTTGCGGAGTCCGTCGGGGGCGGCGACCCGGGCGCAGTGCATCCAGCCGCCGCGGGCGCCGGCGTCCGCGCTCCAGTCCTCGCGGACGTCGACGGTTTCCTCCAGGCCGCCGAGCATGCCGTACCGCCCGGACACGTCCTGGGCCCGCACCCGGTGGAAGTCGCCGGCCGCGACGTAAACGACGAGCTGGTCCCCGTCGTCGGTGTCGGTGCCGGAGCCGTACGTCCAGAGCAGCGAGTCCTCGGCGCCCTCCACCGGCGCCGTCCCGCGAAGGGCGCCGAGGTCGACGCCCGCCGCGCCGCGGAACTCGTCGTGGACGACCACCTGGTAGCGCGGGTACGCGAGGGAGGAGGCGTACGCCGCTCCGCCCGCGAGCAGCGCGAGGCCGATGCCCGCGCCGGCGAGGGCGAGCTCGCGGCGGGTGAGGCGCGGCACGGGCGGCAGCTCGGGCGGCCCGAAGCCGTCCGGCTCCCCGGTGCCGTCCGGCCCGGCCGGCACCGCGTCCGCCGCGCGGGCGGCGGCCCGGTCACGGGCCTGGCCGAGGAGCCGGCGGAGGGCGAGGCCCGGGAGGCCCAGCAGAACGAGCACGGCGACGGTGACGCCGTACGGCATCGGGAGGACCGTGCCGCGCAGGACGGCGAGCAGGAGGACGAGCGCGGTGCCCAGGAGCCGGTACTCGGGGGCCCGGCACAGCAGCAGGCGCAGCCAGGTCCGGCCGGGGGCGGCGAGGGCGGCGGTCGTCTCGGCGAGGACGGCGAGCCGGCGGTCGTAGGGGGTGCGGGCGGCCCACCGGGCCGTCTGCTCGGCCGCGTCAGCGGGCGTGGGCGCCGCGGCGAAGGCGCCGGCCGCGTCGAAGCTCTGCACCCGGCGCGCCGAGACGGCGTCCCGGGAGCCGGTGGAGACGGAATTCCCGGCCGCTTCGGCGCGCCTCAACTCCGCCGAGTGCGGGGCGAGTTCGCGCAGCCGGGCGCTGATCTCCACACCTCGGGCGCTTCGTCCGGGCCGCTCGAACCCGTCGGTGCGGGCGCAGAGTTCGGCGTACCCGCCCAGCAGTCCGATGTCGTCCGGGGAGGCTTCGAGGCCCTCCCGGAAGACCCGCTCGGCGGCGTCGTCGTGGTCGTCGTCGTCCTCGGCCATGTGCGCGCGGGCGAGCACGAGGGAGAGCCCGGCGTCGGGCCCGTCCGCGTCGAGCGCGTCCCGCGCGGCGGTCCGCGCCTCGCCGAAGCGTCCGGCGGCGAGGAGCGCCTCGGCGCGCGTCCGGATGTCGTTCAAGAGTCCCCACCCTGGTGAACCGGCCGGACGGGCCCGGCCGCGAGCGCCACTATCACCCGTTCCGGAATCCAGGTCAACCCTTCAGCAACGGCCCTGACCTGCACTTTTGTCACACATGACGGTCAAACGGACGGGGTTTCGGCGGGCGCGCGGCGGGGCCGTCAGGCGTATTCGGGGAGGGCTTGGGTCCAGGTGCGGCGGGCGACGGAGGCGAGGACGGGGTTGGGGACGGGGGCGGTGCCGGGGGCGTCCCCTCCGCCGTAGTAGTAATCGGTGACGAGGCCCCAGCAGAGGGCCCAGCCGCGGCCGCGGGACCAGGTGGCGGGGTCGACGCGGGAGGCGGCGCGGAAGAGGGGGCGGGTGCCGGGGGTGAGGAGGGTCCAGGCGGGCATCAGGTCGACGGCGGGGTCGCCGGTGCCGAGGCCGCCGAAGTCGATGACGGCGCTGAGCCGGCCGTTCCGGGTGAGGAGGTTGCCGGGCAGCAGGTCGGCGTGGAGCCAGACCGGGTCGCGGTCCCAGGCGGGGAGCGCGAGGACCCGGTCCCAGGCGTCGAGGGCGGCGCGCGCGTCGAGGAGCCCGGCGGCCGCCAGGGCGGCGACGGCCGCCGGGAGGGCGCCGCCCTCCCACTCGGTGACGGGGCCGCCCCGGAAGGACCTCGGCCCGCCGGTCGCGTCGGCCGCCCGCAGGGCGACCCCGAAGCGCCCCAGCTCCTCGGCGGCGTGGGCGAGGTCGGTGACGGGCGCGGACCAGGCGTCGGCGCCGTCCAGCCAGGCGTAGACCCCCCAGGGCCGGCCGAAGCCCTCCCCCGGGACGCCCGCGCCGACGGGCACCGGCACGGGGAGCGGGAGCGCGGGCGCGAGCCGGGGCAGCCACCGCCGCTCCTTCTCGATCTGTCCGGTCGCCCAGGGGGCCTTCGGCAGGCGGACGACGAGCTCGTCGCCGAGCCGGAACATCGCGTTGTCCGTCCCGGCGGAGGCCAGCTCCCGCACCCGGAGTCCCGCCCAGCGGGGGAACTGGGAGGCGACCAGCCGGCGTACCAGCTCTTCGCCGGGCTCGGCTCCGGGCTCGGGTGCGGGTGCGTCCGTCATGCCCGGAGGCTAGCCAGGGGGCCCGGAGGGCGCATCGCGTTTTTCCGGGGCCGGTGTCCTCGCGGGCGGCGGACGGCGCGCCACGGGAGGCGGGTTCCCGGCCGCGCACCGCCGCGCGGCCGGGCTCCGCGCGGGGGCGCGGGGCTCGGGTCAGGCCCGCGGCGCGTCCACGGCCTCGCGCCACGTGCTGACCGCGTCCGCCGAGACGGGGGCGGTCCAGCCGCCGGGGCGGGCGGCGCCGCCGATGTGGAAGGCGGTGAGGCCGGCGGCGCGCAGGCGCGGGAGGTGGTCGAGGCGGAGGCCGCCGCCGACGAGGATCTGGGGCTCGTAGCCGGGCTCGCCGGTGCGGGCGGCTTCGGCTTCGAGGACCGGGAGGCCGTCGTCGACGCCGGTGGCGGCGCCGGCGGTGAGGTAGGTGTCGAGGCCGGGGAGGTCGGCGAGGCGCTTGCGGAGGCCGTCGCGGTCGGCGGCGCGGTCAATGGCCCGGTGGAAGGTCCAGCGGGCGCCGTCGAGGACGGCGACGAGCCGTTCGACGGCGACCAGGTCGGGCTCGCCCGCGGGGGTGAGGAAGCCGAGGACGAACTCGTCGGCGCCGGCTTCGCGCAGCTCCCCGGCGCGGGCGACCAGGGCGTCGACGTCTCCGGCGGCGAAGCCGTCCGCCAGGCGGAGCATCACGCGGAGCGGGATGTCGACCTCGCGGCGGATGGCGGCGAAGCCGGCCGTCGACGGGGTGAGGCCGTCCGCCGCCATGTCGGTGACGAGTTCGAGGCGGTCGGCGCCCCCGGTCTGGGCGGCGACCGCGTCCTGCTCGTCGAGGGCGATCACCTCCAGGACAGCACGGTTGCTCATTGCGCCCATTCCTCCATGAATGACGGCTACAGGTCTAGTCCAATGACCAGACTAACCGTGCGAGTGGCCTCCCGCATCGTGCTCGGCCGTCTCCGTGGACGTGGCGGCGGGGGGCCCGGAAGGGGCGGAGGACGCGGCCGGGACGCCCGCCTTCACCGTGAAGGCGGCCGTGCGGACCTCGCCCCCGTGCTGGAAGTCGAGGAAGAGGCGGTACGTGCCGGTGCTCGGCGCGGTGGCCGTGAAGGAGACGTCGGGGCCGGGGCCGCCCTCGTTCGGGTGGACGTGGAGGTAGGCGAGGTCGCCCTGGCGGAGGGCGACCAGGTGTCCGTACGCGCCGAGGTACGGCTCCAGGTCGGTGACGGGCTCGCCGTCCTTGGAGACGGTGAGGCGCAGCTCGCCGGCCTTGCCGGGGTCGAGGGTGCCGCCGAGGCGGACCTGGTAGCCGTCGCCGGCGGTGGCGGTGGTGGCGGCGGCCGGGAGCGGCCGGGGGGCGGAGGCGCCGGGGACGGCGAGGTCGACGCCGAGGGTGAGGCCCTTCGCGCCCTTCGCGGCGGGCTTGAAGTCGGCGAAGGCCTTGTAGCCGCCGGCGGCCGGGAGGTCGGCCTCGACGGTCCAGGTGCCGTCGGGCGCCTTCTCGGGGTGGAGGTGGCGGAAGACCGTCAGGTCGCGCGAGGCGACGATGAAGTGCAGCTCCTTGCCGTGCTCGGTGGTGAAGGCGGTGACCTTCTTCCCGGCGGCGTCCTGGATGGAGAACTTCAGGGTGCTGCGGCCGACGGGCGGGGCCGGGGTCTCCAGGGCGAGGGTGTAGCCGCCGTCGGAGACCTGGAGGCCGCCGGGGAGCTCGGCGGCGCCGGCGGGGGCGGTCTCCTCGTGGCCCGCGTGGCCGCCGGCGGAGGCGCTGGGGTCGGGGGTGGCGGCGGCGTGCTCGCCGTGCCCGGCCTTCACGGGCTCGTCCACCGGGCCGACGCCCTTGCCGACCCCGTACGCGGCGCCGAAGGTCGCGGCGAGCGCGGCGGCGAAGGCGGTGATCCTCACTCCGGTGTTCATGGCTGCTCTCCCTGATGCGTGGGCCGGCGCGTCGGCGCGTGGGCCGGCGCGGTGACGGGTTCTTCTTGCTCTCTGCACTTCACCATACCCCTGGGGGGTATCAAGTCAAGTCGGTCCGACACTTGCACCGGATACCACTGGGGGGTATACATGGAGCCACACCGCCGATACCCCCCGAGGGTATCCGGTCCACCTGGACACACGATGGAGGACGACATGGGTTCCTGCTGCACCCCCGACAACAGCTGCTCGACCGGCACCACCACCGCGGTCGCCGTGGCCGACGCCACCAGCACCGTCTACGCGGTCTCGGGCATGACCTGCGGCCACTGCAAGACCGCGATCACCACCTCCGTCAGCGCGCTGGAGGGCGTCCTCTCCGTGGACGTCGACGTCGCCGGCGGCCTGGTGACCGTCACCACGGACGGCGCGCCCGACGACGCCGCGATCGCCGCCGCGGTCGACGACGCGGGCTACGACCTGACCGGCCGCGCCTGACCGATCCGGCCGCCGGGGCCCGTCCCGTAACCCCGCCCGGGCCCCGGCCCCCGTGCACAGGAAAGAAAGAGGGAGCAGTTTCATGACCACGACGACCCCCGGCACCGCCCAGGTCGAGCTCGCCATCGGCGGCATGACCTGCGCCTCGTGCGCGGCCCGGATCGAGAAGAAGCTCAACCGCATGGACGGGGTCGAGGCCACCGTCAACTACGCCACCGAGAAGGCGAAGGTCACCTTCGCCGCCGACATCCCGGTCGCCGACCTGATCGCCACCGTCGAGGCCACCGGCTACACCGCCGCCGAGCCCGAGCCGGAGCGCCCGGCCGCCGCCGGCGGCCCCGAGGGCCCGACCGACGAGGAGAAGGCCGACGAGGAGCTGCGGCCCCTCAAGCAGCGGCTGGTCACCGCCGTCGCCCTGGCCGTGCCCGTCATCGCGATGGCGATGGTCCCGGCCCTGCAGATCGAGTACTGGCAGTGGCTGAGCCTCACGCTCGCCGCGCCGGTCGTCGTCTACGCCGCCTGGCCCTTCCACAAGGCCGCCTGGACCAACGCGAAGCACGGCGCGGCCACCATGGACACGCTGATCTCGGTCGGCACGATCGCCGCGTTCCTGTGGTCCCTGTGGGCGCTGTTCTTCGGCACCGCCGGCACGCCGGGGATGACGCACCCCTTCGAGTTCACCATCGCCCGCACCGACGGCGCCGGGAACATCTACCTGGAGGCCGCCGCCGGCGTCACCGCCTTCATCCTCGCGGGCCGCTACTTCGAGGCCCGCTCGAAGCGGAAGGCCGGAGCCGCGCTCAAGGCGCTGATGCAGCTGGGCGCCAAGGAGGTCACCGTCATCAAGGACGGGCGCGAGACCACCGTGCCCACCGCCGAACTCCAGGTCGGCGACCGCTTCCTGGTCCGCCCCGGCGAGAAGATCGCCACCGACGGCACCGTCGTCGAGGGCTCCTCCGCCGTCGACGCCTCCATGCTCACCGGCGAGTCCGTGCCGGTCGAGGTCTCCGTCGGCGACTCCGTCACCGGCGCCACCCTGAACGCCGGCGGCCGGCTCGTCGTCGAGGCCACCCGCGTCGGCGCCGACACCCAGCTCGCCCGGATGGCGAAGCTCGTCGAGGACGCGCAGAACGGCAAGGCCGCCGCCCAGCGCCTCGCCGACAAGATCTCGGCCGTCTTCGTGCCGATCGTCATCGCGCTCTCGCTCGGCACCCTCGGCTTCTGGCTCGGCACCGGTCAGGGCCTGACCGCCGCCTTCACCGCCGCCGTCGCCGTCCTGATCATCGCCTGCCCCTGCGCCCTGGGCCTCGCCACCCCGACCGCCCTCATGGTCGGCACCGGCCGCGGCGCGCAGCTCGGCATCCTCATCAAGGGCCCCGAGGTCCTGGAAACCACCCGCAAGGTCGACACCATCGTCCTGGACAAGACCGGCACCGTCACCACCGGCCGGATGACCCTCCTCAAGGTCCACACCGCCGCCGGTACGGACGAGACCGACGTGCTGCGCCTGGCCGGCGCCCTGGAGCACTCCTCCGAGCACCCGATCGCCCAGGCCGTCGCCACCGGCGCCGCCGCCAGGGTCGGCACCCTGCCCACCCCCGAGGACTTCGCCAACGTCCCCGGTCTCGGCGTCCAGGGCGTCGTCGAGGGGCACGCCGTCCTCGTCGGCCGCGAGAAGCTCCTGGAGGAGTGGGCGATGTCCCTCCCGGCGAGCCTCAAGTCCGCGAAGGACGCGGCGGAGAAGGCCGGGAGGACGGCCATCGCGGTCGCCTGGGACGGGGAGGCCCGCGCGGTCCTGGAGGTCGCCGACGCGATCAAGGAGACCAGCGCGGAGGCGATCCGCCGGCTCAAGGGCCTCGGGCTCACCCCGATCCTGCTGACCGGCGACAACAAGGCGGTCGCCGAGTCCGTCGCCGCCGAGGTCGGCATCGGCGAGGTCATCGCCGAGGTCATGCCGCAGGACAAGGTCGACGTCGTCAAGCGCCTCCAGGCCGAGGGCCGTTCGGTCGCCATGGTCGGCGACGGCGTGAACGACGCCGCCGCGCTCGCCCAGGCCGACCTCGGCCTGGCGATGGGCACCGGCACGGACGCCGCCATCGAGGCCGGCGACCTCACCCTCGTGCGGGGCGACCTGCGGGCGGCGGCGGACGCGATCCGGCTCTCCCGCAAGACCCTCGGCACCATCCGCTCGAACCTCTTCTGGGCCTTCGCCTACAACGTGGCCGCCCTGCCGCTCGCCGCGGCCGGACTGCTCAACCCGATGATCGCCGGCGCCGCGATGGCCTTCTCCTCGGTCTTCGTGGTCGGCAACAGCCTGCGGCTGCGCGGCTTCCAGGCCGCGGACAAGTGACCCCCTCCCCCTCTCCACTGATGTGACGGGAGCCCGCCGTGGCCGGTTACGTACAGCACAAGGAAGACATCATCAGAAGACTCCGGCGGATCGAGGGACAGGTCCGGGGGGTGCAGCGGATGGTCGACGAGGACGTCTACTGCATCGACGTCCTGACCCAGGTCTCGGCCATCAACGCCGCCCTCCAGTCCACCGCGGTGGCCCTCCTGGACGAGCACCTGAGCTGCTGCGTCACGGAGGCGATCGCGGCCGGCGGGGACCAGGCGAAGGTCAAGGTCGGCGAGGCGTCGAAGGCGATCGCCCGGCTGATCCGGACCTGACCCGGACCCGAACCGGACCCGGCCCGACCTGACGGAGTCCGGCACCGCCCCCGTGCGAGGGGCCCGCGCGAGCGGGCCGCCGCACGGGGGCGGCGGCCGTTCCCGGGGCCGTCAGGAACCCGCCAACCTACCCCCAGGGGGTATACCTCGGGCGGGTGCGCGACCCGTACGATGAGCCGCCCGCGAGGGGAGGGGATGCACGTGCGCCGGCTGGGAGAGCTGGAGGCCGAGATCATGGACCGGCTGTGGGCCTGGCAGCGGCCCGCCACCGTCCGCGAGGTCGTCGACGACATCAACCGCGGCCGCCGGGTCGCCTACACCACCGTCATGACGGTGGCCGACATCCTGCACCGCAAGGGCTGGCTCCGCCGCGAGAAGGCGGGCCGGGCCTGGCTGTACGAACCCGTCCGCAGCCGCGAGGAGTACACCGCCGGCCTGATGCGCGACGCCCTCGGCGACAGCCAGGACCGGCCCGCCGCCCTGCTCCGCTTCGTCGAGGCCATCTCCGACGAGGACGTCGAGGCCCTCGACGCCGCCCTCCGCGCGGCCCGCGGCGAGGACGACGCCAAGGCCGCGCCGGGAGGCCGCGCGTGAACCACCACGCCCTCATCCCCCTCGGACTCGGACTGCTCTCCGGCTTCCTCGTCCCCTGGCTGCTGGTCCGGGCCCGCTGGGCGCAGCAGGTGCCCCGGCTCGCGGTCGCCGTCTGGGCCGCCTGCGGCACCGTCTTCGCCGTCGCGAGCGCGCTGCTCCCCGCGCAGCTGCTGCTGCCCGGCGCGTCCAGCCACCGTCTCGCCGACATGGTGCTGACGCTTCAAGTGCCCCTCCCCGGACAGCTGTTCGCGCTGCGGGGGCGGGAACTGGCCGCGCTCGCCGTGGCCGTCGCGGTCCTCGCCGTGCCGGCCGGCGCCTTCGCCCGCGGACTGCTGCGGGCCCGCCGGGCCCGGCGGGAGCACGCGGGCGTGCTGCGGCTGATCGGGCGGTACGACGCCGGGCTGCGGGCCACCGTCCTCGACCACGCCCGGCCCGCCGTCTACTGCCTGCCGGGCCGCACCCGCCGGGTCGTCGTCTCCTCCGGGGCCGTCGACACCCTCACCCCCGCGCAGCTCGGCGCCGCCCTCGCCCACGAGCGGGCACACATCGCGGGCCGGCACCACCTCCTGGTCGCCGCCGCCGAGGCCTTCGGCACGGTCTTCCGGCGGCTGCCGCTCGCCCGGCACGGCTCCTCGGCGGTCCCGCTGCTGCTGGAGATGGCCGCCGACGACCGGGCCCTGCGCCGCTGCACCCGGGACGCGCTCGCCACCGCGCTCTACGCCCTCGCGGCGGGCCGCGCGCCGCGCGCCGCGTTCGCCGCCGGGGGGCCTTCCGCGGCCCTCCGGATGCGCCGGATCCTCACTCCGCACAGCGCCGGACACCCCGTGCTGCGGGGGCTGCTGACGATCGGCGCGGCGGCTCTCGCGATGGCTCCGCTCGTGGTCGCCTGCTGTTCCTTCCCGGCCTAATGCCTGAACCAACTCAGCTATTTACTAAGTGAATTCGTAGATTTCGCATCGGTCACACGCCCCGGAATCGGTCGCTATTGTGGGTACGTTGGGGCTCCGGTCCACCACGGCGCTCGGCACGGCGAAGGGTACAGATCCAATGCAGCTCGCTGGCGTCCGTACGGCAGCCGCCGGCGACGCGACGACGATATCCCGGCTGCTCGCCGACGCGATCCGGAGCAGCTATGCCGGAATGCTGGACGAAATCCCGTTGCGCCGGCTGATCTCCACACAATGTGCGCTGCCCCGCATACGCGCGGAAATAGAAATTCCGGGAGGCGCGCCCGGCTGGCTCGGCTGGCTGGTCGCGGAACGCCCCGGGGGCGGGCTCGTCGGCGCCGCCGCGTGCGGGGTGCCGGTGCCGGGCGAGGGCGAGCTGTACGCCCTGGCGGTCGAGGAGGGCGCGCGCAGGCGCGGGATCGGTACGGCCCTGCTGGCGGCGGCCACCGACCGGACGCGCGGCTACGACGCGCGGGAGCAGCGGGTGCAGCTGCCGGTGGAGGCGGACCCGGCGCTCCCGTTCTACCGGGGGCAGGGCTTCACGCCCCTGGGACCGAAGCGCTGGGGCCGCGCGGTCTAGGAGACCCGTCACGCCGGGCCGTGGGCCGGGATCACGTATGCCGGGGTCCCTTGCGTCGGGGTCCCGCAGGCCGGGGGCGGTACGCCCGGGGCCCGTACAAGGGTTCGTGGCAGATCCACGCCATCGCGTGTTCACGCCGCCCGATCCGGTGGATCGGGGTTCCTTCCGCAGGTCAGGATGGGCGCAGCGGCGCGGTCCCGGCGGCACGGGTGCCCCGCCCGGACGGCATGGACCGCGCGAGCCCCTGGAGGAGCGATGCACACCCCGAGCGGCACTTCCCTGCCCGCCGTGCCCGCAGCGCTCGCGCCGGTCCTGCCGTCCCGATACGACCGGGAGCGGGCGCCCCGGGCCGGGGCCGGGGTGCGGATCGCCCCCGACGCGCTGCCCGGACTGGAGTCCGTCTCCGCGATGGACGAGGGGTCCGTGTGGCTGCACGACGCCCTGCTCGGCCCGCACAGCGCGGACATCGTCCGCTATCTCGGCCTCGCCCGCTCCACCGGCGGACCCGTCCTGGACCTCGGCTCCGGCGCGGGGCGGCTCGCCGTCCCCTTCGCCCGGCACGGCTTCGCCGTGGACGCCGTGGACCGGGACGCCTCGGCACTGGAGCGCCTCGAAGGCTGGGCCCGGCGGATCGGCCCGCAGGTGGCCGGTCTGGTGGCGACGCACCGCGCGGACCTCACCGAGCTGCGGCTGCGCGGGAGTTACCGGCTGGCGCTGCTCGCGGGCACGATGGTCTCGGCGGTCCCGCCGGCCCGGCGGCCGGGGCTGCTGCGGGAGGTCGCGGGCCATCTGGAGGCGGGCGGGGCGCTGGCCCTGGACTACACCGCGCACCTGCGGCCGGGGCTGGTGGCGGAGCCGCGGCGGACCTGGGCGTTCCAGGTGCCGCGGTTCGACGGGATCGACGAGTGGGTGGTGGCCCGGCAGGTCTTCGACCTGGGGTCGATGAGCGAGCGGATCACCTACTACACGGCCAGGACCGGCAAGCTCTCCTCGGAGCGGACGGTGCTGACCACCGACAAGTGGATCGTGGACCAGGAGCGGCTGGCGGCCGAACTCCACTCCGCGGGCCTGCACATCGAGGGCCGGCGGCGGCAGCGGATCGACGAGCGCACGGAGTCGGTGCTGCTGGTCTGCCGTGCGGACGACCGACCGGCCGCCGCCTGTCGGGGCGGGCGGGCAAGAGGTACGATGCCCGCAAACGTTTGAGCCGACCAGAAGGCGCCCGGCGGCCGGCCGGGACGCGACCGGGCGGCGGCCGGAGAAGAGGGCAGTCGTGGAAGAGCTGACGGGCCGCGAGGCGGTGATCCAGCGCCTGCGGGACGTGGGCCTGCGGGTCACCGGGCCGCGCCTGGAGGTCCTTTCGGTGCTCGCCGCCGGCGGCCACCTCGACGTCGAGGCGATCACCGCGGCCGCCCGCGAGCGGCTGGGCTCGCTCACCAGCCAGGCCGTCTACGAGATGCTGCGGCACTTCCAGGAGACCGGCCTGGTCGGCAAGTTCGACCGCCCCGGCCTGCCCGCCGTCTTCGAGATCTCGGGCCCCCGCCACCAGCACGCCCTGTGCGTGCGCTGCGGACGGGTGGAGAACGTCGACGCGCCCGCGCCCGCGCCGCCGCGCGGCGGCCTGCCCGGCTGGCGGACCGAGGAGACCGAGCTGGTCTTCAAGGGGCTGTGCCCCGATTGCTCGGAAGAGTCCGCCTGATCCCGCTCGCGCGGTTTCATCCAGCCCTTCCGGCTTCATCCGCACCCTTCCGGCTTCGTCCGGCTCCTTCCGGCTTCGTCCGTGAACCTCGTGCGGAACGTTCGAATGTGTGGCAGGGTCTGCCGGGGCGTTTTTCAACGGGATCCGCGCGATCCGAGGGGAGTCTGCTGCCGCCGTGTCCAAGAACGCCGCCGGAGCACGTACAGGAGGCGAGCAGGCCCTCGCCCTCTACCAGGCCCTCCGCGCCGCGCCGGGCACCCCGCTCGACGAGGCGGCCCGCCAGCTGGAGCTCACCGGGGCCGAACGGGACCGCGCGCGCGACGAGTTGACCACGCTCGGCCTGATCGACACGACCGCGCCGTCCCCCCTGGTCATCGCCCCTGACGTGGCCCTGCTCGGACTGCTGCGGCACGAGCGGGACCGGCTGGAGAGCCGGCTCGCCGAGACCAGCCGCGCGCACACCGCCCTGGAGACGCTCGCCGGCCCCTTCCTGCGGGCCCGCGCCGAACCCGGCTCCGACGTCGAGGTCGAGATCGTCGACGACCCGTCCCGGATCCGGCGCGAACTCGCCGACCTGACGAAGACCGCCCGCGGCTCCGTCCACTCCATGGCCACCGGCTCGGTCCGGCGCGAGGAGATGGCCCTGGAGCTGGACCGGGACCGCGAGCGGGTGGCCCGCGGGGTCCGCGTCCAGGCCATGTACAGCGCCCGGGTCGGCCAGGTGCCGGAGATGGACCAGCACCTCGCGGCCCGGACCGCGCTCGGCGCCGAGATCCGCCTCTCCCCCGTCGTCCCCATGAACATGGTCCTCGCCGACGACTCCTTCGCCCTGCTGCCGACGGACCCCCGCGACCCCGCCTCCCCCGCGATCCTGGCCCGCGGCCCGGGCCTGGTGCGCGTCTACCGCGCGCTGTACGCCTACTGCTGGCAGGCCGCGACCCCGTACGGGGACCGGCGGGAGACCGACGGGCAGGACGGCGGCGGGCTGACCGAGCAGCACCGGACCGTGCTGCGGATGCTCGCCTCGGGCATCAAGGACGAGCAGGTGGCGCGGACCCTGGGGGTGTCGCTGCGCACGGTCAGCCGGCTCATCTCCGAGGTGATGCACGAACTCGGCGCGGCCAGCCGCTTCGAGGCGGGCGTGAAGGCGGCCCGGCTGGGCCTGCTGGACGGCGAGGGCGGTCCCGAGGGCCTCGGGGCCGCGCGGCACACCGCGTAGCCTGAACGGTCCGGACGGTCGATTCGCGACGACGAGGGGGAAGTTCGCCATGGTCACCACGGACGGCGGCACGGAGGACGGCGGGACCGGACTCCTGGTGACGCTCTATCAGGAGCTGCGCCGTCGCGGGGTGTCGAACTACGCCGAGGTGGCCGCCGGCTTAGGACTCGCGCCGGAGGAGCACGAGCGATGTCGGGCCGAACTGCTCTCCCTCGGCCTGATCGTCCCGACCACCAGCCGGCACGCCACCGCCGCCGACCTGCGCAACGCCGACTGGCGGCCCGAGGAGGGCGCCGTCGCCTCGGTGCACCCGGAGATCGCGCTGCTGCGGATCCTCAACCGCGAGCGGGCCCGGCTCCGCGAGCACCTGGCCGAGGCGGACCAGGCGTACAGCACCCTGGAGACGCTGGCCGGCGCCTTCCTCCAGCCCGGCTCGCTGTCCGGCTCCGAGATCGCGGTCGAGGCGATCACCGACTACCGGCGGATCCAGCAGGCCCTGGAGGACATCGTCGACGTCACCCAGGAGGCCTCCTGCTCGATGTACCCCACGGGCCCGAGCCGCCAGGTCCCCGAGCGGATCTTCGAGCGGGACGCCCGCCAGCTCGCCCAGGGCATCCGGCTGCGCGCCGCCTACCGCGTCCAGGACGCCGTCCGGCCCGAGGCCGCGGCCGTGATCAAGCGCCGCGCCGAGCTGGGCGTCGAGGTCCGGATCGCGCCCGAACTGCCCATGACCATGGTCCTGGTGGACCAGCAGTACGCCTTGGTGCCACTGCACCCCGAGGAGCCCGGCCGGGGCGCGATCCTGGCCCGCGGCCCGCTCCTCGTCGGCTCCTTCCTGAGCCTGTACGAGCACTGCTGGCACACGGCCACCCCGTACGGCGACGACGTGGCGCCCGAGCGGGGCGGCGACGGCCTGTCCGAGCAGCAGCGGGCGGCCCTCCAAATGCTCGCGGACGGGATGAAGGACGAGAAGATCGCCCGGAATCTCGGGGTCTCGCTGCGCACGGTGAGCCGCATGCTCTCCGAACTCATGCAGGAATTGGGGGCGTCGAGCCGATTCGAGGCCGGGGTGCGCGCGGTGCGGCTCGGCTGGCTCGACTGAATTTCCCGCACGGCGATTCCGGGCGCGCGAAAGCCCCGTGATCGTGGCAGCGATCACGGGGCTTTCGGCGTTTCCCTTCGCCGGCGTCTCAGTCGACCGGCGGGGCGGGGGTCGCGGTGGCGGTGGCGTGCGGCCAGTCGACGGTGACGCCGGCGTGCTGAACCGGGGATTCCGGGGCGCTGCCGGGGCCGACCGCGAAGGCCGCGCCGGCGCCGACCGCGAGACACGCGGTGAGGGCGACCAGGAACTGTCGGACGGTCTTCCGCATTCCGGAGTTCTGCGCGACGGACATGATTCCTCCAGGAGTCACGAATGGGCGGGGTGCCGATTCCCGTCTCCGGGGGCCCGTGCCGCCGGGCTCTCCCTGAAGACAACTCCATTCTGTCGGGGCCCCGTTGGCGAATCCATGGTTCTCCGATGCGTGGACCCGCCATGGCGTGTGTGCGTCAATCGGCCGCCGAATCAACGGAATTGGCCGGTCCGTAGCGTCCCTAATCTTTGGTCGAACCAAAAGAGATGCTAGACTCGTGCTACGGCCTTCTCGTTCCTCCAGGAGAGAGGGGCCGCCGGGGCAGGGGCGTGCCGCCGCCCCTGCCCCACCCCCTGACCCCCCGCCGCCCGCGCCGGCCCCCGGGCCGCCAGCGCGTCCTCGTAGACCTCGATCGTCCGCGCGGCGGAACCCCGCCAGCTCATCCCCCGGGCGTGCCCGACCGCCGCCGCCCCCATCGTCGCCCGCGCCCGCGGATGCCGGGCCAGCCACAGCAGCCGCCGGGCGTACTCCACCGGGTCGTGGCCCCGCACCAGCAGCCCCGTCACCCCCTCCCACACCGCCGTCGGCAGCCCGCCCACCGCCGAGGCCAGCACCGGCGTCCCGCACGCCTGCGCCTCCGCCGCCACCAGCCCGAACGACTCGCTGCGCGAGGGCACCACCAGCACGTCCGCCGCCCGGAACCACTCCGCGAGCCGCTCCTGCGGCACCGGCGGACAGGGCCGCAGCACGTCCGCCACGCCCAGCTCCGCCGCCAGCCGCGCCACCGTGCCCCGCTCCCCCGCCCCCGAGTGCCCGCCGATCACCGGCACGAGCAGCCGGCCGCGCAGCCCCGGCGCCATCCGCAGCAGCTCCGCCACCGCCCGGACCAGCACGTCCGGCCCCTTCAGCGGCTGGATCCGGCCCGCGTACAACGGCACGAAGGCGTCCGCCGGCAGCCCGAGCCGGGCCCGCGCCGCCGCCCGCCCCGCGTCCGGACCCGGCCCCGGGGCGAAGGTCCGCAGGTCCACCCCCGGCCGGACGACCTCGGTGCGGGCCGCGTCCGCCCCGTACAGGCTCCGCAGCGCCTCCGCCTCGTCCGCCGTGTTGGCGATCAGCCGGTCGGCCTCCGCCGCCAGCTGCCGCTCGCCCAGGATCCGGGCCCCGGGCTCGGGGGCGTCGCCCTCGGCGAGGTGGGCGTTCTTCACCAGGGCCAGGGTGTGCGCGGTGTGCACCAGCGGGGTGCCCCAGCCGAAGGCGGCGATCCGGCCCGCCTGCCCGGACAGCCAGTAGTGCGAGTGGACCAGGTCGTAGGCCCGCTCGTGCCGGAAGAGCCCGAGCGCGAAGGGCAGCACCAGACCGGGCACCGCCTCCTTGGCCACCGCCCGGCGCGGGCCCGCCACCACGTGCCGGACCCGCACCCCGGGCGCGAGGTCGGTGAGCCGGGGCGCGCCGCCGTCCTGGCAGCGGGTGAACAGGTCGACGGCCACGCCCTGTTCGGCGAGCGCCCGGGAGAGCTCGACCATGTAGACGTTCATGCCGCCGGCGTCCCCGGTGCCGGGCTGGTGGAGCGGGGAGGTGTGGACGCTGAGCATGGCGACGCGCAGGGACACGAGGGGCTCCTGAGGGGTGGGGGAGCCGCGTGCCCCCGCGCGGGTCGCGCCGGCGCACGCGGCGGGGGTGGTCGGTGACTCGGGACTTCTCGGGGGGCTGTGGGACTTCTCGGGGGGCTGTGGGACTTCTCGGGGGGCTGTGGGACTTCTCGGGAGGGCTGTGGGACTTCTCGGGGTCCGTGGGGCTTCTCTGCGAAGCCCGTCGGGCTTCGCGGCGGGGCCCGGCGGGCTTCGCGGTGGGGCCCAGCGGACTTCGCGGCGGGGCCCAGCGGACTTCGCGGCGGGGCCCAGCGGGCTTCGCGGCGGGGCCCAGCGGGCTTCTCCGTGCGTGGGGAGAACGGATCCGGCGGGGGCGCCGTTCAGAAGCCGAAGACCGGTCCCGACGGCGGGGCCAGCCGGGTGCCCGGCAGCGGCGGGATCAGCGCGTGCCAGTCCACCGGCCGCCCCGGCTCCACCCGCAGCGCCGCCGCCAGCCGGTCCGCGCCCTCCGGCATCACCGGCCGCGACCACGCCGTCAGCGCCGACGCGACCGCCAACTGGGCCGCGAGCGCGGGCAGATGGCGGCACGCGGTGGTGGGACGGCACCGCTCGTGCGCGTTGACGTGCCCGAAGTCGGCCGCCGAACGCACCATCTCGTCGAGGACGGCCACCGCCCGGCGCGGGTCGAAGGCGTCGGGGCCGTACGCCTCGCGCAGGTCGTCCACCGCCCGGTGCAGCCGCCGCTCCAGGACCTCCCAGCCCGTGCCGCCCGGCAGCGCCTGCGGGGCGAGCCCGTCGCACTCCTCGCGGACCGCGGCGAAGAGCCGGGACAGCCAGCTGTTCCAGTTCTCGTCCAGCTCGCGGCGCGCCGCCGCGAGCCGGTCCCGCCGGAAGACCGTGCGGCGGCCCAGCGGACGGGCCTGCAGGACGTGCCGGCGCAGGGTGTCGGAGCCGTACTCGGTGAGCAGGTCCAACGCCCACGCGTTCCCCTCCCGCACCCCCTCCTCGATCACGAAGGACTCGTTGACGTTGAAGTCCTGCGGCAGCTTCACGCCCTGCGCGAGCAGCAGCACCGGCAGCAGCACCGCGTGGCAGAAGGAGTGCCCGAAGCCGCAGAAGTGGATCGCGCGGGCCGGCAGCGGCTCCGCGGCGCCGTAGCCGAAGAGGTGCATCGCCGCCGCCTCGAAGCAGCCGTCGATCCGGTGCTCGGGAAAGCCCTCCACCGGGACCGCCAGGCCCCACCGGGCCGGCTGCCCGACCGCGATGTCCGGCAGCCCGTCCTCCACCAGCGACTCGCACAGCGCGGCCAGCCGCGGCGGCAGCCCGGCCGCCGCCCAGTAGTCGGCGAGCGTCTCCCGGAACGGCTCCAGGGGGATGTACAGCCGGCGGCAGCGGCGGGCCACCGCCGGGGTGTCGCACAGCGCGCAGCGCGCCCCGATGAGGTCCCCGCCGTCGTTGGGCCGCGCGCACTCGTGGCACATCCCGCCGTCGCTCGCCGCCCCGCAGTGCGGGCAGGCGCCGGTGGCGTGCGCGCCGTGCAGCCACCGCTCGCACGGCTCGCAGTACGGCAGCAGGCGGGTCCGCGGGACGATGACGCCCTCCGCGTACAGCTTCGCGAAGAGCTCCCGCACCCAGCGCCCGTACCCCTTGTCGCGGCGGGGCCGGACGATGTGGTCGAACTCGACGCCGGACCGCAGCCAGTCGGCGGCGATCGCCGCCCGGTACCCCTCGGCGACCTCCTCCGGCTTCCGGCCGAGCTGCCGCGCCCGGAGCTCGACGGAGCTCGCGTGGTCGGCGGTGCCGGTGGTGAACCGGACGGGCTCGCCCTCGGCCCGCAGGTATCTGGTCAGGACGTCGGCGGCCACGTACGGCCCCGCGAGGTGGCCGATGTGGAGTTCGCCGTGGGTGGCGGGCGGGGTCGCGGTGATCCAGACGGGGGTGCTCACGGAAGCCTCCTGAGCGTGGCGGGAAGGTGGTCCGGGGGTCAGCGGGGCTCGAAGTGGAAGGAGCGGATGAAGCAGTCGCGGGGCTGCTCGACGGCGTAGACGATGCACTCGAAGAGCGCCTGCGTGGTCAGCTTGTCGTCGGCCTCGGCGCCGCTCGGACGCACGCCGTCCCACTCCGCGAACCGCGGGTCGGCGGTCGAGAAGTCGGGCGGGAAGAGGGAGAAGACCCGCACGCCGGACGGCCGCAGCCGGCGGGCCAGGATGTCCGCGAAGCCGGCCTGCGCGCTCTTCGCCGCCCAGAACGCCTCGTGCGCCCCGCCGGCGGCGGCCGCGGATGCGCCCCCGGCGTCCCGCACGGCCACCATGTTCACGATGTCGGGCCGCAGCGAGCCCCGCAGCAGTGGCAGGAAGTGCTTGACCATGAGGACGGTGCCGCCGGCCGTGGACTCGATGGTCTCCATGATCTCGGCGTCGCCGGCGGCCTCCAGGTCCATGCCGTCGAGCCAGCGGGCGCCGTTGTTCACCAACAGGTCGACCCGGTCGGTGCGTTCGCCCACCCGCGCGGCGAACTCCCGGATCTCGGCGGGCCGGGAGAGGTCGCACCCGAAGGCGTGGATGCGGTCACGGGCCGAGCCCATCACCTCCGTACGGGTCCGCTCCGCCGCCTCCACCGTCCGCGCCGACACGTAGACCTCCGCCCCGAGATGGGCGAACCCGACGGCGAGCGCACGGCCGAAGGAGCGGGACGCGCCGGTCACGACGACACGCAGATTCTCGAATTTCATGTGCGTCTGCTCTCCCCACGGATACGGCTGCCAATGGCCGGTCCGTTTCAGCGTGGCAGAGGAAGGAAGCGCTGGACCTGCGAAAAGGCTGCGCGTTCACGCCGTTGCGTGGACACGCCAGCGCCCCGGGAGCGGGCAGGCGCCCAGCACCGTCGCCCGCTTGTGGTGCACGCTGACCCGGTCGGAGCGGGCCGAGACGGTGACGGTGCCGCCCGGGGTCCGTACGGGCCCGTCGACCCGGGGCACCACGGTCCCGTCCAGCACCCCCGCCGCGGCCAGCGCCGCCGCGCCCGTCACCGCCAGCCGCGGATGCCAGCCGCCGACGGTGAGCGCGCGGACCGACAGCCCGGCGGACACGGCCTCGACCGCGGCGATCTTCGGGAGCGCGGAGTGCGGCGGGTGCCCGAGCAGCCGGGCGGCCTCGGCGCGCAGCGCGAGCAGATGCGCCCGGGCGGGCGCGCGGACGTGCCGGGCGTCCACGAACACGTAGGGGTTCCCGTACGAGACGAGGCTGACCGGCACGCCGAGCAGCCGGTCCCGGGGCCGGCCGGTCGGCAGCGTGCCGGGGGCGTCGGGCGGCCGCAGGAAGTGCAGGGTGTACGCCCCCGGGTCCCGCTCCGGCTCGCACAGCACGGTGTCGCCGGTGGTCACCGCGCGGACGCGCACCGGCCCGGGCCGGCCGGCCGCGACCACGCAGGCGAGCAGCGAATGCCCGCAGCCCGCACGGAAGTCGAACCGTCCGCCGGGCAGCCGCTGCACGAACCGGTACCGCAGGCCGCCGGCGCCGTCGTCCCCGTACAGCCCGATCTTGCGGTACGCGGACGGGAGCCGCGCCAGCTCGTCCCCGAGTCCCAGCAGACCGCCCGGCACCTGGCCGAGGGGGACGGCGAGCGTCGGGCCGGGGGCGTCGTGGGCCCGCACGAGGAGCGCGGTGCCCGCGCCGCCGCCGCGTGCGGGCGGTCGCTCCGCGGGGCGGAACGGGCGGGCGCGCGGAGCGGCGCCCTCCGGGGCTCGCGCGTCAGGCCGCCGCATAGTCCGAGGGGACCTGGAGGGTGCGGTGGACCTCGGTCCAGAGTTCGTGCACCGCGAGGGCCCACAGGGCCTGGGCGTCGGGGCGGTTGGGGCGGTCCAGCTGGCGGGCCAGGAGGCGGGCGACCCGGTCGGCGCGGACCTTGCCGCCGAGGACCAGCCGGGCCGGGGAGAGCAGTTCGCGGACGGTGTCGAGGAGCGGGCCGCCGGGCGCGATCATCGCTTCGACGGGCAGCGTGAAGGGCTGCTTGGGGCGGCGCAGGACGGCGGCGGGAAGCAGCTCCGCGCCCGCCCCGTACAGGGCCCGCTTGCCGGTGCGCGCGGCGGACGGCAGGGCGCGCGCGTGGGCGACGACGGCGGGCTGGCAGAAGGGCAGCCGCGTCTCGACGCCCCACGCCATCGCCAGGTGGTCCACCCGCCGCAGGTGGTAGGCGGGCATGCGCCACCGCGTCTCCAGGGCCGTCGTGGCGGTGATCCGGTCGGCCCCGGCGGCCTCGGCGGAGCGCAGCTCCTGCTCGACGCGGTCGGCGGCGGAGCCGGTGTCGGCGATGTGGGCGCGGTAGTCGGCGGTGTAGAGGTGCTCGCGGAGGAGGCGGGGCGCGGCGGAGAGCGCGTCCGCGTAGGCGGCGGCCCAGTCCGTGCCGGGCGGGGCGGCGAGGGCCGCCGCCATCCGGTCGTACCCGCCGAAGAGTTCGTCCGCGCCGTCGCCGGTGAGCGCGACGGTGAAGCCCTTCTGGCGGACGGCGCGGAAGAGGGCGTAGGTGGAGAGGGCGATGGGGTCGGCGTTGGGCTGGCCGAGGTGGCGGACGGTGCGGGTGAGGAGGGAGGGGAGCTCCTCGGGGTCGAGGGCGATCTCGTGGTGGACGGTGCGGGCGCGGCGGGCGACGGAGCGGGCGTGGGCGGCCTCGGAGCCGGGCCAGTTGCCCCGGTAGGTGAGGTGGAAGGTGTGCGGCGGCTCCGCGTCGGTCTCGCGGGCGTGCTCGGCGGCGAGCGCGGTGACCAGTCCGGAGTCGAGGCCGCCGCTGGTGACGGCGCAGACGGGCACGTCGGCGCCGGCGAGCCTGCGGACCTCGCGGCGCAGCACGTCCTGGGTGTCGCCGAGGGGCGCGGCCCGGTGGGGGGCGCGGCGCCGGACGACGGGCGCGGCACCGGGCCGGACGAGGGCGGTGGCGCCGGGCGGGAGGACGCTGACGCCGTCGAGGGCGGTGCCGGTGGAGAAGGAGGTGCGGGTGGCGAGGACGGTGTCGAGGGAGTCGACGCGCGGGGCGAAGCGCACCCCTCCGAAGGCGAGGAGGGCGGGGACCTCGGAGGCGAAGCGGGTGGAGCCGTCCTCCGGGTCGTGGTGGAGGTGGAGCGGCTTCATGCCCATGTCGTCGACGGCCAGGACGAGTCGGGACCGGCCGGGCCGCAGGTCGAGGACGGCGACGGCGAACATGCCGTCGAGGTGCTCGGCGAAGGCGGGGCCGTGCTCGGCGTAGAGGGCGGGCAGGAGGGTGCCGTCGCAGCGGTCGGGGAAGCGGTGGCCGCGGGCGGCGAGGGCGCGGCGCAGCTCGGCGTGGTTGTAGATCTCGCCGTTGAGGACGGCGAGGACGCCCGGGAGGTGGGCCAGGCGGTACGGCTGCTGTCCGCCGCGGGGGTCGGTGACGGCGAGCCGGTCGCAGCCGAGGGACCAGCCGGGGCCGCTGAGCACCCGGTGTTCGTCGGGGCCGCCGTGGCGCTGGCGGGCCGAGGCCGAGGCGAGCGCGGCCGGGTCGGGGCGGGCCGCGCTCGCGGCGAAGGAGCCGAGGATCCTGCACATGCCGGTCGCCTCCGGGTCATCCGAAACCATCGATGAGCAGTTCAGTGATTTGAATCTACCAACTTTTTGAATGGCGCGTAAGTGCCATGTCCTGTTCACGCCACGGCCCGGCCTTGCGGCACCCCCGCTCGGTCAACAGGCTGGACACATGGAGGACTTGGCGACCGACCACCCCACCGACCGCAGCGCGCCGGAATCACTGCTGGTGGTGGCCGCGCACCCGGACGACATCGAGTTCTGCGTCAGCGGCACCGTCATGCGGTGGATCGAACGCGGCACCCGCGTCACCTACTGCATCGTCACCGACGGCGACGCCGGCGGATACGACCCGCTGCTGCCCCGACAGGCCATGGCCGACCTGCGGCGCGCCGAGCAGGTCCACTCGGCGAAGCTCAGCGGCGTCGCCGACGTCCGCTTCCTCGGCTACCCCGACAGCTTCGTCGAACCGAGCGTCGAACTGCGCCGGGACCTGTGCCGGGTCATCCGGGAGGTGCGGCCGCAGCGGGCCGTCATCCCCTCCCCCGAGATCAACTGGGCCCGCGCCGCCGACCTCCACCCCGACCACCGGGCCGTCGGCGACGCGTGCCTGCGGGCGGTGTACCCCGAGGCGCGGAACCCCTTCGCGCACCCCTCGCTCCTCAAGGAGGAGGGCCTGGAGCCGTGGACCGTCCACGAACTGTGGCTCATGACGGGCCCCACGCCGAACCAGTACGTCGACGTCACGCCCGTCTTCGACCGCAAGGTGGAGGCGCTGCGCCTCCACACCTCCCAGACGGCCCACTTCGACGACCTCGCGGGCCTGCTGCGCACCTGGCTCTCCGAGCACGCCAGGGCGGCGGGCCTCCCCGCGGGCCGCATGGCCGAGGCCTTCCAGACCGTCCGCATCGACTGACCCGCGCCCGCGACCGCGCGCGCGGCGGCCGGGGTCAGACGTGGAGGTGCGGGGGGAGGCCGGTCCAGCGGAGGTCGGCCGGGAGGTGCCCGGTGTCGTTGAAGAGGAGGAGCGACGGGGGGCGGCCGGGGGCGTAACGGATCACCGTGAGCGCCGCGTTCGCGTGGTTGAGGCCCATCCACCGCCACGCGGGCGCGTCCAGCGCCCCCCGCACCAGCCAGCCGACGAGGAAGTTGTGCGTGACGACCAGCTCGTGCCGCGGCTCGTCCCCCGGCACCGGTCCGGTGAAGCGCGCGACCGCCTCCGCCGCCAGCTCCGCGCCCCGCTCGCGCTCCTCCGCCGGGAACTGCTCCAGGAACCCGAGCATGGAGTCGGCGATCTCCGCCGGCAGCTCCTCCCGGGAGGGCTGGTACGGGACGTAGTCGCCGGCCGCCTCGCAGGACCGCACGGGCACGCCGTCGAGCCGCTCGCCGGCCAGCCGCGCGGTCTCGGCGGCGCGGGCGAGCGGCCCGTGGTGGACGGCGGCCAGCGGGACGCCCCGGAGCCGTTCGCCGAGCAGCGCCGCCTGCCGCCGCCCCGCGTCCGTGAGCCCGCTCTCGTCGGGCGTCGCCTCGCCGTGCCGGGTGAGGTAGAGGTAACGGTCCGCCATGTTCTCGATCATGCACGGAAGGACGGTCGACGGTTCCTGGTGGTTGCGGTCGCCGGCGGCCACGGGCGTTCCGGGCGGGAGCGTTCCGGGCTGGGCGGCGGTGGGCGGGCGCTGGGCCGACCGGGGGTGGGCGGTAAGGGGTCGGCGGCGCCGAACGAGTGGACTCGGGCCCGCTCCCGGCGGCGGGCGGGGCGCCGGTACGGGTGCTGGTGCTGATCTGGCAGCGCCCGTACGCCCGGGATCCACGATCCCGGATCCCGGATCCCGGATCCACGACCCGGGATCCACGACCCACAATCCACGATCCGGGTTCCACGACCCACAACCCACAACCCGGGATCTACGACCCACAACCCGGCATCTACGACCCACGATCCGGGGCCCGGGATCCACGATCCGGGGTCCGGGATCCAAGGCCCGGGATCGTGGATCCGGGATCGTGGATCCGGGATCCAAGGCCCGAAGCCCCGCACCCAGAAGGCGCCCCCTCATGCGACGCACCCCCCACCGCCGGCTCCTCGCCACCGTCCTGCTCCTCGCTGCCGCCGCCCTGACGCCCGCCGCGCTGCCGGCCTCGGCGGCACCCGGACCCGCTCCCGTACCGCTCGCCGGCCCCGACCGCCACGACGACGGCGGCTGCGCGGACGGGGGCGGCAGCACCCTTCCGCCGGCGCTCACCTCGCGCCTCGACACGACCGTCGAGAAGGTCCGGCGGGACGCCGGGATCCCCGGGCTCGTCGTCGGCGTCTGGATGCCGGGGAAGGGCTGCTACGTCCGGGCCACCGGGGTCGCGGACAAGAGGACCGGCGAGCCGATGTCCCCCGACGGCTTCATCCGGATCGGCAGCGAGACGAAGACGTTCACCGTCACCGCGCTGCTCCAGCTCGTCGACGAGGGGAAGGTCGGCCTCGACGACCCGATCGACGACTACGTCCGCGGGGTGCCGAACGGCCACCGGATCACCCTGCGGCAGCTGGCCGGGATGCGCAGCGGCCTGTTCCCGTACACCTCGGACTCCGGCTTCCTCCACGACCTGCTGAGCGAGCCGAAGCGGCCGTACAACCCGTGGGAGTTGCTGTCTTACGGCTACCGGCACGCCAACACCTTCCAGCCGGGCGCGACCTTCCAGTACTCCAACTCCAACCTGGTGCTGCTCGGCCTGGTCGTCGAGAAGGTCACCGGCCGGCCGCTCGCGCGGGTGCTGCACGAGCGGGTGGTCCGTCCGGCCGGGCTGCGCCACTCCTTCCTCCCGAAGGGCGCGGAGTTCCCGCTGCCGCATCCGCACGGCTACACCGACCAGACCCTCAGCGGCGCGGTCGCCGACACGACGGACTGGAACCCGAGCTGGGCGTGGGCGGCCGGCGCGATGATCTCGGACCTCCAGGACCTGCGCCGCTGGGCCCGGGTCGTCGCCACCGGTGAACTCCTCAGCCCCGCCACCCAGGCGCAGCGCCTCAAGACCCTCCCGACCGGCTTCCCCGGCACCTCCTACGGCCTCGGCATCCTGAACACGAACGGCTGGATCGGCCACAACGGCTCGCTGCCCGGGTACGAGACGGTCACCGTCCACCTCCCGTCCCAGAAGGCCACCCTCGTCCTGATGCTCAACACCGACTCCCTCAGCGGCGGTCAGGAGCCCTCCACCCTGGTGGCCCGCGCCGTCACGGGGATCGTCACCCCGAAGAACGTCTACGCGGGCTCGGTCACCCCGCGCCGCTGACCCGCCCCGCGAAGCGCCGCCGGGGAACCGGTTCCTCCGGCGGCGCGACGGGTACGGGCCGTACATGTCAAAGGGCTGGGGCTGGTGGTTCCTCGCGGGGTTCGCCGTGTGGACGTTCTTCGCGCTGCGGTGGACCGAGGTCGGCTGCGAGTACCCGGAGGCGTATCTCGCCGTGATCCGCTTCGGCACGCCGGAGGGACTGGAGTTCCTGCCGGCCTGCGCCGGATAGGCGCCCGTGCCTACGAGCGGGGCATGAGCGCCGACGGTTCCCGCTGGTCCCTCTGCTCCCGGAACTCGCTCCTGTCGATCGGCTCGGTCCTCTCGGCGGAGTCCCGCCGGTCGGCCCTGTCCTGGCGGTCCCGCTGCGGAGCGACGGCCGCCGGCACCGCCCTCACCGCCGCGGCCGTGACGGCACTGGTCCCCCGGCGGGGCGGGGGGCTTCCGTCCACCCGACGACCACGAAACTAAACCGAACGGTTCAGACTGCCAACGGAACAGTTCAGTCTTGACAGTGAACCGAACGGTGTAGTTTTCTCGCCGCATGACGACGACACCGGCCCTCGCCACCGACCGCACCCGCCTCCGCCTCCGCTCCCGCCCCCGCCTCCAGCCCCGTCCCCGTCCCCGAACCGGCGAAGGGGCGGAACGAAGACGCGGTTTACTGCTCGCGGCCCTCGCCGCGCCCGCCGCCGCCGGGGTCTCCGGGCCCGCGCTCGTCGTGCCCCAGGCGGCCGCCTCGCTCGGGGTGTCCGCCGGGGCGGCGGCCTGGCTCCTGACGGTGTTCGGGATCGGCATGGCCGCCGGTACGCCGCTGCTCGCCGCCGCCGGGCGGCGCCGGGGGCCCGGCGGGACGCTGCGCGTCGCGGCGGGTCTCGTCCTCGCCGGGGCGGCGGTCGTCGCCGTCGCGCCCGGCTTCGCCGGCGCCCTCGCCGGGCGGGCCCTGCTGGCGGCCGGGGCGGCGGGGTTCAACGTCGCCGCCTTCCAGCTCGCCGGCCGGGACGGCAGCGGCCGGTCCGCCGGGCTCGTCGCGATCGGCAGCGCGGCGGGCGGCACGGCCGGGCTCTTCGGCGGGGCGGCGGTGGCGGCGGCCGTCGACTGGCGGGCGGCGCTCGTCCTCCCCCTGCTCAGCCTCGCCGCGCTCGTACCGGTGCTGCGCGACGCGGCGGCGACCCGGCCCACCGGCCCTCAGGCACCGGCACCCGAAGCGACCGGGGCGACCGGGGCGACCGAAGCCACCAAGGCGACCGAGACGACCGAGACGCGGGTGCCTGAGCCGTCAGGGACGCGGAACGGCGGCGGAGGGACCCGGCGGATCCTCGCCTCCGCCCCCTTCCTGGCCGCCGCCGGGCTGATGCTCGCGCTCTCCACCGTGAACTTCGGGCTCATGTACGCCGGTCCCGCCCGCGTCGCCGCGCTGACCGGCTGGGGCCCCGTGCCGATCGGGGCGTACGCCGCCCTGGCCGCCCTGGCCGGAGCGCTGGCCTCGTGGGGCCTCGTGCGGCTGGGCCCCCGGCTGGGGGCGGCGCGGGTGCGGGCGGTGCTCGCCGCCGGGGCCGTGCTCGCCGTCGCCCTCGCCGCCGGCCCCTGGGCCTGGCCGGTGCTGCTCGGCACCGCCGTCAGCTCGCTCGCCACGGCCGGCGGCCAGGGGCTGCTCACCGGCGCGTCCGCCGCCGGGCTGCCGGAGTCCCTGCGCGACTCCGCCGTCGGACTGTTCAACCTCGCGTTCCTCACCGGCGTCGCCGTCGGCCCGGCGCTCGCCGCGGCCCTCCTCTGACCCGTCACCCCACCGAACCCGCCTTCCGGACAGGAGCCCTCCCATGTCGTACCCCGACCCCCGTGCGTACCCCGCCGTCCGCTACACCGGCGAGCACGGCGAGGTCAGCGCCCGCTACCGGTCCGCCGACACCCCGCCGGACTTCGTCGCCACGGGCGCCGCGCCCGCCGCGTACCACTACCTCTCCACCACCCTGTCCACCCAGGGCGAGTACGGCCTCTACCGGGTCGACATGGGCCCCGAGTCGGCCGGCCCGAGCACCCACTTCCACAAGGCGATGTCCGAGGCCTTCTTCGTGCTCTCCGGGACCGTCCGGCTCTTCGACGGCGAGCGCTGGGTGGACGCCCGCTCCGGCGACCACCTCTACGTGCCCGTCGGCGGGCTGCACGCCTTCCGGAACGAGTCCGGAGAACCGGCGTCGATGCTGATGCTGTTCGCGCCGGGCGCGCCCCGGGAGGAGTACTTCGAGCAGGTCGGCGGGCTGGCCGGGCTCAGCGACGAGGAGCGGGCCGCGTTCCTCGTGAAGCACGACAGCTTCTTCGTCTGAGCGGAACCGGTCTTCACCACTTCTTTGCAGACCAAACCGTTCAGTTCATATACTGGAACCCCCCGACCTCCGCCCCCCCTACTCCGAGGACGCACCCATGGCAGCCGGCAAGGACGTCCTCGACGAGTACGGGATCCCGGTCATCCCCGACCCCGCCGACGCGGCCTCCCGCAAGCGGCAGGCGATCATCGACGCCGCGCTGACGGAGTTCCTGGCGGAGGGGTACTCGGCGGCGTCGATGGACGCGATCACGGCCCGGTCCGGGGTGTCGAAGGCGACGATCTACAAGCACTTCGGCAGCAAGGAGCGGCTGTTCCTCGCGGTCATCGGCGGCGTGCTGCCGAAGACGTACGCGGACCTGGAGCCGGAGAACTCGACCATCGCCGCCGCTCCCGACCTGCGCTCGGCGCTGGTGCGGCTGACCACCGACTGGGCGCGGATCCTGCTGCGCCCGGACATCATGTCGCTGCGTCGGCTCGTGATCGGCGAGATAGACCGCTTCCCGCAGCTGGGGCAGCTCTGGTACCGCGTCAGCTACGACATGAACAACGGGCCGCTGGTCGAGGCGTTCACCGAGCTGACCGCGCGCGGCGTCCTCGACGTGCCGGACCCGAAGCTGGCGGTGCAGCAGCTGGTCGCGGCGACGGTCGGGGTGCCGCAGCTGGTGCGGACCTTCTCCCCGGAGGAGGAGATCGAGGGGGCCGAGCTGGAGCGGGTGATCGGCTCGGGAGTCGATCTCTTCCTGGCGCGGTACGCCACCGGCGCCTGACCCCCGTCCGGGCGGCCTCCGCCCGGGTGGCCCCCGTCCGGGTGGCCCCCGTCCGGGCGGCCCCGAACCGTCCTCCGGGAGCGTCCCGGAAGGGCGTTCTGTCTGATCGCACATCAATTGACATGCAGGAATGGGCTATTCCGCATACCTCCCGATCAGTTGTGATCGAGAGGTGACTAATATGCACGCGTCGATGTACGTGTGGTGCTGGAACGGTCACATCCGTTCCCGGTCGAGGAGCATGCCCTGCGCAAGCGCATATCCGAGCGGACCCGCAGAACGTCCTCCCTCTCCCTGGGCCGGACCCTGCTCGTCATCGCCTTCGTCCCCGCCCTCGCGCTGATCGCCCTGTGGGCCGTCACCAGCGGACAGGTCTTCCTCGACTTCCAGCGCCAGGCCGGCCAGGGCCTGCTCGCCGAGAAGGCGGGCCAGCCGTCCAACCTCGTCTACTACAGCCTCCAGGAGGAACGGCGCCTGAGCGCCGAGGTCCTGTCCGGCCGCTCCGGCGCCGCCGCCGCGCTCAAGGAGCAGCGGGGGCGGACCGACGAGGCCGTCCGGCAGTTCCAGACCCTCTCCGACGTCTCCGAGGACGGCGCCCCCCAGGAGGTCCTGGACGCCGTGGCCGGAGCCCGCGCGGCCATCGCCCGGCTCGACGCCCAGCGCTCCCTCGTCGACAGCGGCGACGACGACCAGCAGCAGGCCGTGTACGACTACTACACCGACCTGATCTCCGTCGACCTCGACCTCTTCGCCGCCCTCAGCCACGTCGACAACGGGCGCATCACCACCCTGTCGCAGCCTCTCGTCGACCTCTTCCGGGTCAAGGAGATGATCTCCCGGTCGGACGCCCTGCTCGCCCGCGGCTGGGCCGACAGGAGCCTGAGCGCCCGCGAGTTCGCCGACTTCCGGCAGGTCGTCTCCGCCCAGCAGCTCACCTACACCTCCTCCGTGGTGCCCTATCTCCCGGACGACGAGAAGGCCCTGTGGGACGCGATCGTCGACAGCCCGGAGTGGAAGGCGAAGACCTCGGCCGAGAACGCGGTCCTCGCCCCCGCCCGGACCACCTCCACCGGCTCCGTCCCCCTCACCGCCGACGAGAAGACCTGGCGCGCCTCCGTCGACGCCCTCGACGACCGCGTCGAGGCCCTGCTCCAGCACCGCACCGCCCTCGTCGTCGAGGAGGGCAAGGGCAGCGTGATGTCGCTGCTGCTGCGGATGGCGCTCACCACCGTCATCGGCCTGCTCGCCATCATCGCCGTCATCACCGTCACCTGGCGCCTCACCCGCACCCTGCGGCACCGCATCGACCTGCTGCGCGAGCAGGCCGAGGCGCTGGAGCGCAGCCTCCCCGACATCGTCGAACGGCTCGGCCAGGGCGAACGCATCGACGTCGAGGCCGAGGTGCAGCGCGTCCGGCAGGACGAGAACGACCACGCCGACGACGAACTCACCCGCCTCGGCGAGGCCCTGAACCTCGCCCGCACCAGCGCCCTCGAAGCCGCCGTCCGCCAGTCCGACCAGCACCGCGGCTTCGAGCGGCTGCTCCAGCGGATCGCCCGCCGCACCCAGCAGCTCATCGGCCAGCAGCTGAAGAAGCTCGACGACCTGGAGCACCGGCACGAGGACCCCCGGCTGCTGGAGGACCTCTTCGACCTCGACCACCTCACCGCGCGCCTGCGCCGGTACGAGGAGAACCTGGTCATCCTCGCCGGCGGCTCCCCGCACCGCCGCTGGCGCCGGCCCGTGCCGCTGCTCGACGTCATGCGCTCCGCCCAGGGCGAGGTGCAGGACTACCGGCGGGTCATGCTCGACCTCGACGGCAGCCCCTGGCTCGCGCCGCGCGCCGTCGGCCCCGTCACCCACGTCCTCGCCGAGCTGATCGAGAACGCCCTCTCCTTCTCCCGGCCGCCCAGCCCCGTCGAGATCCGGGCCGCCCACGTCAGCCGCGGCCTCGCCGTCGAGATCGAGGACCGGGGCCTCGGCATGGAGGAGGAACAGCTCGCGGAGCTCAACGAGCTGATGGCCCGTCCGCCCCGGATGGACCTCCTCGCCCGCACCGAGGACATCCGCCTCGGCCTCCACGTCGTCTCCCGCCTGGCCGCCCAGTACGGCCTCCGGGTCGAGTTCCGCTCCTCCGCCTACGGCGGCACCCGCGCCGTCGTCCTCGTCCCGCACGAGCTCCTCGCCGGCCCCGAGGAGACCGCGCCCGCCGTCCCCCAGGGCGTCACCCCGCTGCCCCGCCCGGCCGAACAGGCCGCCCCCGTCGGCCCGGTGAGCCACGTGTACGAGGAGGGCGCCCTGCCCAGCCGCGGCCGGGGCCAGGCCCTCGCCGAGGTCACGGGCCACCACGCCCGCCCGGCCGAAACGGCGTTCCCGCACCCGGAGCCGTACGCGGAGCCGCAGGGGCAGCCGTTCCCGGAGGCGCACCCGGAGCCGCAGGGCCAGCCGTTCCCGGAGGCCTTCCCGAACGCCTTCCCGGAGCCGTACGCGGAGGCGCACCCGGAGCCGTACGCCGCGCCGCCCGTGATCGAGCCCTTCCCCGAGCCGTACGCGACCCCGTACGCGCCCGAGCCGCACCCCGCCGCGCACGCCCCCGCGCTCCCCGGGCCCCTCCCGCCCGTCACGCCCGTCACGCCCGCCGCCGCGCCGGCGCCGCACGCGGACTCGGCGCCGCTGCCGCGCCGGGTGCGGCAGGCGAGCCTCGTCGACGAGCTGCGGGTCGACCCGGGCGCCCCCAGGACCCCGGCCGCTCCCCCGCCGGACTGGCGGACCGACCCGCTGCTGCGCCCCGCGCCCCGCCGCGCGGGAGCGACGATCGGCGCCTTCCAGCGCCGGTCCCGCGCGGCCCGCGCCCAGACCGACCCCTCCCCCGCTCCCTCCCCCGCCCCCTCCACGAGAGAAGACTGGTCATGACCACCCGTACCACCGCCACCCATCAGGAGCTGGACTGGCTGCTCGACGGACTGGTGGAGTCCGTGGCCGAGACCCGCAGCGCCGTCCTCCTCTCCGACGACGGCCTGGTCGTGAGCCACTCCCGCTCCCTCGACCGGGCCTCCGCCGAGCGCCTCGCCGCGATCTGCACCGGCCAGCAGAGCCTGGCCCGCGGCGTCGGCCAGCTCTTCGACGGCGGCGCCGTGCACCAGGTCATCGTCGAGCTCTCCGAGCTGTGGCTCTTCATCGTCTCCGCCGGCCAGGGCACCCACCTCGCCGTCGTCGCCTCTCAGGAGGTCGACGCGGAGGTCATGTCGCTCGCCATGCACAACCTCGTCCAGCAGGTCGGCCAGAAGCTCGGCACGCCCGCCCGCTCCGAGTTCGACGCCTTCGGCAGCGCACCCGGTCCCCGCGGATGACCAGCGGCTACGAGGACGCCCACGACGACTACGAGGACGACGCCGCGGGCACCATGGTCCGCCCCTACACCGTCACCCGCGGCCGGACCGCGCCCGAGCGGGACGACTTCACCCTCATCACGGTGATCACCACCGTCGAGGAACCCCTCGACGAGTTCGGCCGGCCGCTCCGCCCCCAGCGGCTCCAGCCCGAGCACCGGCTGATCCTCGACCGCTGCCGCCGCCCCATGGCCGTCGCGGAGGTCGCCGCCGCCCTCGGCCTGCCCGTATCGGTGGCCAAGATCCTGCTGGGCGACCTCGTGGGCCTCGGCCTGCTCACCGCCCGGGCCCCGCTCTCGATGGCCCGGGCCGCCGGCGGCGCCCGGCACGACCTGCTGGCCGCCGTCCGCGACGGAATCCGGAGACTCTGACACCCATGACCAGCCCCGCCGCGGCCCCCGCCGCCGTCAAGATCCTCGTCGCCGGCGGCTTCGGCGTCGGAAAGACCACCCTCGTCGGCTCGGTCAGCGAGGTCACCCCGCTGCGCACCGAGGAGTACCTCACCACCGCCAGCGTCGGCGTGGACGACCTCGCCGGCGTCGCCGCCAAGGAGACGACCACCGTCGCCCTGGACTTCGGCCGCATCACCGTCAGCGACGAACTGGTCGTCTACCTCTTCGGCACCCCCGGCCAGGAACGCTTCTGGTTCATGTGGAACGACCTGGTCCAGGGCGCCCTCGGCGGCGTCGTCATCGCCGACACCCGCCGCCTGGAGACGAGCTTCGCGTCCATCGACTTCTTCGAGAGCCGCGAGATCCCCTTCGTCGTCGCCATCAACTGCTTCCACGGGCACAACACCCGCACCGCGGAGGAGATCCGGGCCGCGCTCGACCTCGACCCGCACGTGCCGCTGCTCATCGGCGACGTCCGGCAGCGCGCCTTCGGCAAGGACGCCCTCCTCGCCCTCGTCGACCACCTGATGAGCCTCCCGGCCCCGGCCTGACCGCCCGAACCCTCCCCCCACCTCCTCCTTCCGTACGCACCAGCCCCTGGAGGCACCCGAGATGACAACCCCCCTGCGCGTCCTCGTCCACGGCGGCGGCATAGGCGGCCTCACCCTCGCCACCCTGCTCGCCCGCCGCGGCCACACCGTGGAGGTCGTCGAGGTCCGCGAGGAGCCGGAAGCGCTCGGCGTCGGCATCATCCAGCCCTCCAACGCGCTGCACGTGATGCGCGAGGCCGGCCTCCTCGACGCCTGCCTCGCGGCCGGCTTCGAGTGGGAGACCCTCACCATCGCCGACCCCGCCGGCACCCCGCGCGCCGAGATCCCGCAGCCCCGCATGGACGGCGCCCCGCCCTCCAACGGCATCCCCCGCCCCGCGCTCGCCGGCCTGCTCACCGACGCCGCCCGCGAGGCCGGCGCCACCCTCCGGTACGGCGCCACCGTCGACGCCCTCACCGACGACGGCGACGGCGTCGACGTCACCCTCACCGACGGCTCCGCCGGCCGCTGGGACCTCGTCGTGGGCTTCGACGGCATCGGCTCCCCGCTCCGCACCCGCCTCTACGGCGACCGCCACACCCCCGAGTACACCGGCTTCGCCAACTGGCGGGTCACCGTCCCGCGCCTCCCGCGGGTGCGCGGCGTCGTGATGTGCATGGCCGGCCCCGAGGCGAAGGCGCTCCTCACCCCGATCACCGACGAACTCATGTACCTGGGCGCGGTGTTCCCCGAGGACGAGGACTTCCGGCCGGGCGCCGACACCGCCCACGAGGAGCTCGCCAAGCGGCTCGCGATGTTCTCCGGCCCGGTCGCCGAGGCGCTCGCCTCCGTCACCGACCCGGCGTCCGTCGTCTACACCCGCATCTCGCAGGTGACCGTCGAGGACCCGTGGCACGTCGGCCGGGTCGTCCTCGCCGGCGACGCCGCCCACGCCTCCACCCCGCACCTCGCCCAGGGCGCGGCGATGGCCGTCGAGGACGCCCTCGTCCTCGCCGACTCGCTGCGCGACGAGGAGACCGTGCCCGCCGCCCTCGCCGCCTGGGAGGCCCGCCGCCGCCCCCGCGCCCTGTGGGTGCAGGCGCTGTCCCGCGCGGTCCTCAAGCAGGAGACGGGCACGCCGACGACCCCCGAGGAGGACGAGCTCCTGAAGACCGGCATCCCGGGCGCCGCGCACGTGCTGGCCCAGCCCTACTAGGCGGTTCTCACACCACCAGCCCCACCGCCAGGACCGCGATCAGGGCGCTCGACGCCAGGCCCGTGAGGAGTCGGGCGCGGGGGCCCGTCAGGGTGTGGCCCAGGAGGGTGCCGGTGGCGGCCAGGAGGAGTTGCCAGCTCGCCGAGGCGGCGAAGGCCGCGGTGACGAAGACGGCCGCCTCGGCCCGGCCGCTCGTGGCGTGGCCGCCGAGGACGAGGGCCGTGAAGTAGAGGACCGTCATCGGGTTGAGGACCGTGATGCCGAGGAAGGTCCAGAAGGCGCGGTGCGGGGCGGTCACCGGCCGCTCCTCCGGCGGGGTTCCGGCGCGGTGCGCGCGGAGCGCCGTACGGGCCGAGGCCGCCGCGAGGGCCAGCAGGACGAGGGCGGACGCCCAGCGCAGGGGCGTCGCCACCGGCGCGAGGAGCGGGACCAGGGCGGCCCCTGCGGCGACCGCGAGCAGGGCGTACGCCCCGTCCGCCGCCGCGATGCCGAGCGCCGCGCCCGCTCCCGTGCGCCACGGGCTGCGGGCGGCGACCGCCACCAGGTGCGCGCCGACGGCGCCCACCGGGATCGCGATGCCGTAGCCGGCCAGCAGGCCGGCCACCGCCGCGGAGGTCACGCGACGGCGGGGGCCGCGCCTCCGGGGGCCGGGGCCGTGCGCTGTCGGTGGTAGGCCGCGCCGTCCTTCGTCCGGGCCAGGTGGCCGCCGACGACGAGGTGGCGGCGCAGGGCCGGGTAGTCCTCGTGGACGGTCTTCAGCGCTTCGTTGACCTCGGTCTCGCGGTAGACGCGGCCGAGGTCGAAGAGGGTCTCGGCGAGGTGCGCGAGGAGCGCCTCGCGGCGCGCCGGCCGGCGCGGGATCGCGAGGAGGCGTCCCTCGGCGGAGAACAGGTCCGCGACGGGGCGCGGGGAAGGATGGCTCATGGGGGAAGGGTCGTCGCCCGGCCCCCGCGCCCGCAAAGGGTTTTCGTCCCGGCCTGCCGGCGCTCGTGAGGACGTCACGGCTCAGCGGTAGATCAGCAGTTCCTCCTCGGTCGCGCCGGTGAGGGCGTAGCGGGTGCGGACCAGGGGGCGGCCCGCGTAGATGCGGATGAGGGTGGCGGCGTCGCCGACGAAGACGGCGGGCGGGCGGCCCTCGATCTCGTTGCCGAGGGCCACCTCCCCCGGGTGGCCGGCGAGCCGGCCGACCAGCCGCGGGGTCTCCCGTCTCCGGCTGGTGACGGAGAGCAGGGGGAGGGCGAGGGAGAGGGCTTCGCCGCAGTAGGCGCCGGGTTCGCCGAAGGCCTCCCGGACGTCCCCGGCGTGCACCCACTCCCCGAGGGCGACCGCGTCGAGCCGTCCGTCCTCGTGCCCGGCGATCACCGGGCCCGCCTCGGTGAGTCCGCGTTCCAGTTCGTCGAGGACCCGGCCGAGCGGCCAGTCCTCGCGTTCGGCCACGTCGCGGGCGTTGGCCTCGGGGAGGAAGACGCCCTCTTCGAGGCGGTCCTCCACGATCCGGACCAGCGCCGCGCCGCAGTGCGCGAGGACCTGGCGCGCGGTCCAGCCGGGGCAGGCGGTGCGCAGCTCGTACGCCTC
The DNA here is from genome assembly GCF_043084305.1 of Streptomyces sp. NPDC014656. Lineage (NCBI taxonomy): Bacteria > Bacillati > Actinomycetota > Actinomycetes > Kitasatosporales > Streptomycetaceae > Streptomyces > Streptomyces sp. NPDC014656. The sequence goes on along the minus strand of NZ_JBIBZN010000024.1, from coordinate 340 downwards.
CTCGGGGGTGCGGCGCAGCAGCGGCATCAGCAGGTCCCGTTCCGTCCGCAGGAGCCGGTCGGGGAGCCAGGGGTCGCGGGTGCCGTCCGTGCACATCAGTAGCGGTAGTGGTCGGGCTTGTACGGGCCGTCGACGGGGACGCCGAGGTAGGCGGCCTGGTCGGCGGTGAGGGTGGTGAGGCGCACGCCGAGGGCGTCGAGGTGGAGGCGGGCGACCTTCTCGTCGAGGTGCTTGGGGAGCGTGTGGACGTCGGTCGGGTACTGCTCCGGCTTCGTGAACAGCTCGATCTGGGCCAGCGTCTGGTCCGCGAAGGAGTTCGACATCACGAAGGACGGGTGGC